>CAVOHP010000007.1:0-30019 GCA_963695715.1 uncultured Chloroflexia bacterium | reverse complement strand
GGCCGTGATATTTGTCGGGCAGGGGGTTCAGCGTCTTGCTGATGAGGGCGATCTCGTGCGCCTCGCACGTGATCTCGCCGGTGCGGGTGGTCAGCATGGCCCCGCGCACCTCGATGAAGTCGCCCAGGTCAATCAGCGGCTTGAAGACGCCGTCATACCACGTCTCGCCCACGATATCGCGCTTGACGTAGATCTGAATCCGCCCGCTGCCGTCTTCGATGTGGCCGAAGGCGGCCTTGCCCATCATGCGCAGGGTCATCAGCCGGCCCACCAGGACGACCTCGTCGCCCGGTTGCAGTTGGCCGTCCGTGTACTGCGCAATGGCTTCCGCGGCCGTGTGCGTGCGTTCCCAGGGCAGGCGGGGAGGATAGGGATCAATGCCTGCGGCCGCTAACGCGGCGAGCTTGCCGCGGCGGACCAACTGTTGTTCGTTGAGCTCGTGTTCGTCCATGCACCGGCCTTGCCTTATGAGATGGAAACGATCTCGAAACCGATCTTGCCTCCGGGCGTTTCAACCTCGACGCGGTCGCCGCGGCGATGGCCCATCAGGGCGCGCCCGATCGGGCTGCGATGCGAGATGCGACCGTCGGTCGGGTCCACTTCCGTGGAGCCGACGATCGAATACGTTTCCTGATCGCCGTACTCGATGTCGCGGATGGTGACCTTCGCCCCGACATCCACCACGTCGTTTCGGCCGTTTTCGCTGATCACGACGGCGGTGCCCAGCAGGTTCTTGATCGTGAGGATGCGTCCTTCGACGAATGCCTGCGCGTTCTTTGCCTCGTCATACCCGGCATTCTCGGAGAGGTCGCCGTCGGCCTTCGCGTCGGCGATCTGCCGGGCGATTTCCGGTCGGCGCACGCTCGTCAGATACTCGAGCTCTTCCTGGAGTTTCTTGATCCCGTCGGCGGTCAGATAGGTTACGTTGTCGTCTTCCATTACCGTGTTGCCTTTGTTACCCCTTTTGTGCTACGACGCGTTGCGCTCGGCCGGGCGGCCAAAAAAAAGAGCGCCGTTGGCGCGCTTGTGGTTGCAGACCACATTTTGGCGAAATGCCCCACTTGCTCCGAGACACGGCGTGTACAATGAAATGGAGCCGTCGTTAGATAGACGGCTGTCACAGGTTCGATTATACTCCCCCTCAACCTAACGCGCAAATCGCCGCGCGATGCGCCCAAAAGTTCTAAACACTGCCGGAGTAGATTATTGATGTTAAGGATTGTCCAGGTTTGGCCGGCCATGATGACTGATGGCGTTGGTCGTTGCCTGTCAGAGCAGCGCAGTGAACCCGCCGCAGCCCGGCCCCTCGCCGACGCCGGTCGTCCCGCCGACGGCGCAGCCGGCGACCGACGACGAAGCGATCAGCGAATTGATCCGTCTTGAGGGCGCGGGGATCGTCAGCCAGGACCTCGAAGGGCTGATGGGGTTGTGGGCGGAGGATGCGGTGATCACCGACGCCAAGCACACGCCGGATGACGCCGCTGACGATGCGCGCTGGAAGGGGCGCGACGCGATCCGTGATCGCTACGTCGTGCTGGTGTTCCCCGGCGCGCCCTCCACCGCCGGCGCGACGGAAGTCGCGCTCACCATCACCGGTGACACGGCGACCGCCACCGCGACGACGGCCATCGGCGATGAAGTTGGCCCCGATGGGCGATCTCTGGACCTTCGAGCGTCGCGAGGGGCGCTGGTGGATCACCGGCCTGACCTATAACCTGGAGCCTGACGCGCCGTAGCTGAACCTCGTCATTTTTTCTTTGAGCGACGGCTTAACCGTTAAGGTGTATTACGGCTCGAAACCGTCACTCCAAGGCGAAGAATCCTTTGTGCGCTGAGGGAACCCGACGCAAGTCGTCATCGTCTGCAAGATAGCGTATCCGGCGAGCTTTTTCAACCAGGAGCGTGCAACGATGAGCGTCAGAACCCTGTTCAAAATTCCTTTCTTGCTGTTGGCCGTCTGCGCGGTGTTCTTGCTGGATGCCCGGCCGGCCCACGCCGATGGGATCATCATCCCGAACCCGCCCCCCGACCGGCCCATGTCGTGGCGCGACGTGCCGCTGACGGTGAAGTACCATCAGGTTGACGTCACGATTGAAAACCAGGTCGCGACGACGCACGTTGATCAGGTGTTCGTCAATGACGCGGCGTTCGTCGTCGAGGGCATCTATCTGTTTCCCCTGCCCGAAGACGCGGCGATCAACAGCTTCGACATGACCGTTGACGGCAAGAAACTCGAGGGCAAGCTGCTGGGCAAAGAGGAGGCCCGCGCGATCTACGAGCGGATCGTCCGCGAGCAGCGCGACCCGGCCCTGCTGGAGTACGTCGGGCGAGGCGCGTTCCAGGCCAGCATCTTCCCCATCCCGCCGGGCGCCGAACGGCGCATCGAGCTCACCTACACGCAGGTGTTGGACAAGAACTCCGGCCTGGTGCACTACCGCTACCCCCTGAATACCGAGAAGTTTTCTGCTCGACCACTGCAACGCGTCGCCGTCACGGTCAGGGTCGAGGATCGGCTGCCGGTACGCGCCGTCTACTCGCCCGGCTTCGATATCGCGGTGCAACGGGAAGGGGAGAACGCCATCACGGCAAGCTATGAGGCGACCGCCGTGCTGCCCGACCGTGATTTCGATCTGTATTATTCCGTGTCTGACGACGCCATTGATATCAATCTGTTGACCTACAAACCATCCGACGAGGATGGCTTCTTCCTGCTGTTGGTCACGCCGCCGCTCGAGAGCGTCGCGACCGATGTGGTCGCGAAAGACGTCATCATGGTGCTCGACACGTCGGGCAGCATGGAAGGCGAGAAGCTTGTGCAGGCCAAACTGGCGGCGGCGTACATCCTGGATCAGTCTGCGCGAGGGGGATCGCTTCGGGGTGGTGTCGTTCAACAGCGCGGTGCAGAAGTTGTCGGGCAAGCTGCTGCCGGCGACGGAACGGCGACGCGGTCAAGACTTCGTCGCAAGCCTCGTGGCGCGTGGCTCGACCGACATCAACCGCGCGGTGCTGGAAGCCGCCGCAAGCGCCGACCCGCAGCGCACGACCATCCTGATCTTGCTCACCGATGGACAGCCGACCGTGGGTGAGATTGACCCCGAACGCATCCTGGCGAATGCCCAACGGTCGCTGCCCGATTCGGTGCGGCTGTTTGCGTTCGGCGTCGGCTACGATGTGGATACGATGCTGCTCGACAAGCTGAGCAATGGGCAGCACGGCGCCAGCGGGTACGTCCGCCCGGACGAGCGCATTGACGAGGCCGTGTCTGAGTTTTTCGCGAAGGTCGAAGCGCCGGTGCTGACGGACGTGCAGTCTGGGTTTCGCCGGTGTTGACGTCGAGGATCTGTATCCCTATCCGATGCCCGATCTGTTTGCGGGTACGCAACTGGCCGTCCTCGGTCGCTATCGCGACGCCGGCGCGGCCGATCTGTCCATTGATGGGCGTGTGGGCGACCGCGCGCCGACGTATCGCTATCCCGGCCTGGTATTTACGGAGGAGGGCGGCCCCGATTTCATCGCGCGGCTCTGGGCGCAGCGTAAGATCGGTTATCTGCTTTCGCAAATCAGGTTGAACGGGGCGAGCGAGGAATTGGTCGCTGAAGTGATCGAGCTGAGCACGCGGTATGGGATCGTCACGCCCTACACCAGTTTCCTGGTCGAGGAGCCGGAGTTGGCCTTGAGCAGCGAAGGCCGGCGCGAGTTGACCCAGAGCTTCGGTATCGGGTGGGGCGGGCGGCGCGGCGGCGGCCCCGTCCACCGGGGTTGCTGCGGTCGAGCGGGCGATTACCGAAAAGCAACTCACTGTGGCCGATCAATGGGACGTGTCGTCGGTGCAGCAAGTGAAGCACGTCGGCGACGCTACGTTCATCTTGCGCGGCGAGGTCTGGACCGACACCCGGTTCGATGAAGCTGTGATGCGCGCCGAGACGGTGGCTTTCGGCAGCCGCCGCTATTTCGAGTTGCTGCGACAGTATCCCGAGTTGGGCCGCTACCTGGCGCTGGGCGACAGGGTGATCGTCGTGCTGGGCGACAAGGTGTTCCGTATCACGGCCTCCTGAGCGCAGACAGGAGACCGATCTGTTGACGGGATTGCTCGCCGCGGAGCGGCGCTCCTCCGGCCCACCAGGTCTACGGCCGGGGGACGCGCCGCTTGACCCTCTCAATCGTGATATGCCCCACAATGTTGCCAGATTGCCCCGCGTATGCTAGAATTAGGCCTCGTCAATGATCTTTATCACATTTCTCATCCGGCGCGACCTGTTTCCGTGTCGGACGTTGGTGTGTACTTTTCGGGCGCAATGCGCCGACAGCGAGGGCAATGGACCGCCGCGACATCCTCATGGCGCTGCCCGTCTTCGCGGGCCTGTCTGACCGCGACTGGGAAAGGTGGTTGACCTCTTCAGCGAACGCCACTACCAGAAAGACGACTACATCTTCCTGGAGGGCGAAGCGCCTGAAGCGCTTTACGTTGTCAAAACCGGCAAGGTCAAGGTGCTGCGGCATTCGACGGACGGCAAGGACGTCGTGCTTGCGGGTGGCCGGTCCCGGGCAATTGCTGGGCACGGTCGCGGTGTTCGACGGCGGCGGGCTATCCGGGCACGGCGCAGGTGATCGAGGATTGTATCGCTGCTGGTCATCGCGCGCAACGATTGCCTGACCCTGGTGACGCGATTTCCCGTCTTTGCCCTGGCGATCATCTCCGACATGGGCAGCGCCTGCGCAGTTCCGCCGAGCAGATTCGCAGCCTGGCCGTCGAGCGGGTGGAGCAGCGCATCGCCCGCGTGCTGCTCAAGCTCGGCCGAAACGGCCGGCGCGGACTCGCCGGAAGGCCGCGTGATCGAGATGCCGCTGACCCGGCAGGATGTCGCCGACATGACGGGCACGACCGTCGAGACGGCGATCCGCGTGATGAGCAAGTTCCGCCGCGCGGAGCTGATCCGCACCCGCCGCGGCAAGGTCGTGCTGGTCGACGTGGATGCCCTGGCCGCAGATCGCCGAGAGTAGATAACGCCGTCAGACGGCATGATCGCCGTCCCGCAGCCGGCCAATGTTTTGACACGGGCCGGCGCTCATGTTAAAATGGACTTGGTTCGCCGGTGAGCCGTCGCTCTGCTTCCCGAAAAGAGGTGGAGAGGAACTTCCCGACTCCCACCCGCGCCAGCGCAAGGGCGCGTGGGGAGAGCCGCCCCATGAAACAGCAAGTGGGGGCATCTCGAGAGCAATCGTCGAGATGACTACAACCGCAACAGAAAGCATACCCGCCTGACGGTCCTGTCAGGGCCGCCGGTGAGGGCTGAAACGGTGGGGTAAGAGCCCACCAGCGGTCCGCAGCAATGCGGCCGGCTAGGCGAGCGTGCGGCCGGGAGCAAGGTGAGTGGGCCGGGCATGTGCAGTACGGCATGCTTGGTCTCATCGCAGCAGAGCCGGTGAAGGCGGGTCACACCCGCCAGGCCAGGCGCGGCCGATCGGGTCAAACCGGTCGAGACGGATGACGGCAAGGACGCAATGGGCATTGAGTCTCATTGCGGGCCGGACAGAATCGGGGGTATGATCCGGCGAACAAATGAAACGGCCGACGTGGCGGAATGGCAGACGCTGCAGACTTAGGATCTGCTGCCCGACAGGGCGTGGGGGTTCAAATCCCCTCGTCGGCACTAATCTGGCTTGAAGTAAGGTGGAAGACCGTTCGAAACCGGGGGTTTCGGCGGTTTTTGCGTTTATCCATCTGCCCGGCGCAAACGGGCCAATGGAATCTCAGGGCGCGGAATTTGGCAGAGTGTAGCCGGTCGAGTACAATAGATGCAGCAAACGGATCTCAGACGGGGCCGCTCGTCGGCGTCCGGCGCGATGGCCCCCGGGGCTGAGAGTTGGGCCCGTGGCCTAGCGGGAAGGCGTCTCCCTTGCACGGAGAAGATCGCCGGTTCGAATCCGGCCGGGTCCACTCTGAAGGTGGTCGCCATTTTGACAGGCGCGGTGAAATGCGGTATAATCCCTACCATTGTCAGTAGGATCAGTGTCGCGGGTGTAGTTCAGTGGTAGAACGTCTCCTTGCCAAGGAGAAGGTCATGGGTTCGAATCCCATCGCCCGCTCTATATGCAGCGTGCCGAGTGGCTGATCGCAGATTGCTCAAGGGTCATGCCAGTCGGGTCTTGAGTTTGCCTGTCTGCCATCAGCCATTTGTGGTTTTTGCGCCGAGGTAGCTCAGTTGGTAGAGCACGCGACTGAAAATTGCGGTGTCCCCAGTTCAAGTCTGGGCCTCGGCACCTTCCGATAGGTCGGGCATTCGGGGGTCGTTCAACGGCAGGACAGCAGCCTTTGGAGCTGCGTATCGGGGTTCGAATCCCTGCCCCCGAGTAAGGGGCAGTTGGGCGCGTGGTTGTTGGTCGCGACGCGTTGTCCCTGTTCTAGTTCGTATGGTGGCCATAGCTCAATAGGCAGAGCATCTGGTTGTGGCCCAGAAGGTTGTGGGTTCAAGCCCCACTGGCCACCCCTGACGAAGCGATATGCCCGACTTCTTTGACAAGAAGGTCGGGCATTCGCTTTTTCTGGCCGGCAAAATCCGTGTGCGTTACCGAATCGGGGTGTCCTTGTGGGAGGGGTGGGATGCATCGCGTGCTGGTTCTCAACGCGACCTATGAGCCGCTGAGCATCGTCTCCGTGCAGCGGGCCATGGTGCTCTTGCTGAAGGAGAAAGCAGAGCTGATCGAAGCTGCCGCGGAGCGGCTGCACTCCGAAACGACTTCCTGCCCGGTGCCGCTGGTCATCCGCCTGGTATATTACGTCCGCATCCCGCACCAGGTCACGCTGGCGCCTTCGCGGAACAGCGTGTTGCTGCGCGATAATTTCACCTGCCAGTATTGCGGCGACGCGCCGGGGCGAGGCGGGTTGACGCTGGATCACGTGTTGCCCCGCAGCCGCGGCGGGCAGACCTCGTGGGAGAACGTGGTGGCGGCGTGCCGGCCGTGCAACATGCGCAAGGGAGATCGCACCCCGGAAGAGGCCGGGATGCTGCTGGCGAAGCGACCCCGCCGTCCGCACTATCTGGCGTTCCTGCTGTTGTCGAGGGACGCAGGATGTGTGGGACAAGTACGTCTTTGCGTGAGTGTCTATGGAAAACAAAATGAGGAACGGTTTCCCGTCCCTCATTTTGTCGGCGCCGTAGCATTACCCATCCAACCGAGGTGATGCTACGACGCCATTCTTAGTACTACACTGGTCCATTAGCATCACCTCCTCGGTCGTGGGATGGCGAGGAAGTTATTACCCTCACGGGTATGAGATCATTATGCCTGTCTTATGGGAGATTGTCAAGTAAGCCATGTCTCAAATCAAAATCTACCCGATGACCTTTACGCCTGTGCTGCGGGACTATATATGGGGCGGGCGGCGTTTGGAAACACTCTACGGCCGCGAGTTGCCGCCGGGCATCATCGCCGAGAGCTGGGAAATCTCCGGTCATCCTTCGGGGCCGACGCCCGCCGCCAACGGTTATTGGGCCGGTCGTCTCTTGCCCGACATCCTGGCCGAGCTGGGTGAGCAGTTGGTCGGTTCGCGCGCGGGCTGGGCGCTGGCGCGCGATCGTTTCCCGCTGCTCGTGAAGCTGCTGGACGCGCATCAGGATCTCTCGTTGCAGGTGCATCCGGGCGACGCATACGCGCTGGCCCACAATAATGACCTGGGTAAGACGGAGATGTGGTACGTGCTGTACGCCGACCCGGATGCGGACCTGATCCTGGGCCTGGAGCCGGATGTCACGGCGGAGGATTTGCGTGCGGCGCTGGCGAGCGGCGACACGGAGAGCGTGCTGCGTTCGTTGCCGGTGAAGGCCGGGCAAGCGATAGATGTCCCGGCGGGCACGCTACACGCCTTGAAAGCGGGACTCGTGGTGACGGAGATTCAGCAGAACTCGGACGCCACCTATCGGGTGCACGATTGGGGCCGGCTGGGCGCGGATGGCAAGTCGCGACCGTTGCATCTGGATCGCGCGATGGACGTGACAAGCTTCGGCCAGATTCCGCCGGGGATCGTGCTGCCGACGCCGCTGTATGATCTGGAAGGCGTGCGGGCGTTCGAGTTGGTGCGCAACGATTACTTCGTGGTCGAGGAAGTGGCCTTCCTGCCGGGCGCGCGTTATCCTGGCTGGTGCGAAGGGGAGACGCTGGAGATCTGGGGGTGCATGAAGGGCGCGGTCGAGGTGCGGTGGGCGGGCGAGCCGCTGGCGCTCGACGCGGTGCAGTATGCGCTGCTGCCGGCGACGATGGGAGAGTACGCGATCGTTGCGAAGGAGCCCAGCGTCTGTTTGAGAGTCTATTTGCCGTGAGGCGCTGAGGACGGCGCGCTACGAACGTCGGAATTGTCAAAGCTGAAGCGAGTCATGGCAATGGCTCGCTTCAGCTTTTTATGTCTTTGCGTTATCGGCGTTGTGGGCCTGGGGTGTGGCGATGCTGGCCGGTTTCCTGATGATCGTCCTATCGGGTTTCAAGATGACCACCGCGAGCGGAGGCAGGGTCATCTCGATCGAGTAGGGCTGCGTCTGCCACTGCAGGTCCTGCGCTTCGAGACCCAGCGCATTGCCGACGTTGCTGCCGAAGTAGTACGCCGAGTCGCTGTTGAGCACTTCGCGATAGACGCCCAGCTCGGGCACGCCGATGCGATAACCCTCGCGCACGACCGGCGTGAAGTTGGCGACGACCACGAGATAGTCCTGCGGATCGGCGGCGCGGCGGATGTACGACAGGACGCTGTGCTCCCAGTCGTTGGCGTCGATCCACTCGAAGCCTTTCCAGTCGTAATCCTGCTCGTAGAGCGCCGGCTCGGCCCGGTAGAGCGCGTGCAGATCGGTCACCCAGCGCTCCAGCTTCTGGTGCGGCTCGAACTCCGTCAGATGCCAGTCCAGGCTGCGTTCCTCGCTCCACTCGCGCCACTGGCCGAAGTCCTGGCCCATGAACAGCAGCTTCTTGCCGGGATGCGTCCACATGAAGCCGTAGTAGAGCCGCAGGTTGGCGAAACGCTGCCAGAAGTCACCGGGCATCTTGTCGAGCATGGAATGCTTCAGATGCACCACCTCGTCGTGCGAGATGGGCAGGATGAAGTTCTCGCTGAACGCGTACATCAGGCCGAAGGTGAGCTTCTGGTGATGGTACTTGCGGTAGATCGGGTCCTTCGCGATGTAATCCAGCGTGTCGTGCATCCAGCCCATGTTCCACTTGAAGGTGAAGCCCAGCCCGCCGAGGTACGTCGGGCGGCTGACGCCGGGAAAGGCGGTAGATTCCTCGGCGGCGGTGATCGCGCCGGGGAGCTGCGCATGCACCAGTTCATTGAGCTTGCGGAGGAAGGCGATCGCTTCCAGGTTCTCGCGGCCGCCGTACTCGTTGGGCAGCCATTCGGTGCGGCCGTAGTCGCAGATAGAGCATCGAGGCGACCGCGTCGACGCGCAGGCCGTCGATGTGATACTTGTCGAGCCAGAAGAGCGCGCTGTTGATGAGGAACTGGTGCACCTCGTTGCGAGCGTAGTTGAAAACCTTCGTGCCCCAGGTCTTGTGCTCGCCGACCCGGTTGTCCGCGTACTCGTAGAGCGCCGTGCCGTCGAAGGCGATCAGGCCGTAGTCGTTCTTTGGGGAAGTGGGCCGGCACCCAGTCCACGATGACGCCGATGTTGTGCCGGTGAAGATAGTCCACGAGGTATTGGAACTCATCCGGCGTGCCGAAGCGGCTGGTCGGCGCGAAGTAGCCGGTGACCTGGTAGCCCCACGAGGCGTCGAGCGGATGCTCGGTGATGGGCAGCAGCTCGACGTGCGTGTAGCCTCGCTGCCTGAACATAGTCTGCCAGGCGATCGGCCAGATCGCGATAGGTGAGGTACCCGTTGGTCTCGGGGACGCGCATCCAGGAACCGAGATGCACCTCGTAGATCGACATCGGCTTGCGCAGGGAGTCGGTGGCTGCGCGCTGCGCGAGCCAGGCGTCGTCGTGCCATGCGAAGCTCGCCGATGTCCCACACGACGGACGCCGTCTTGGGGCGCATCTCTGAAAAGAAGCCCTGCGGGTCGGTCTTTGAGCAAGATCGCGTCACTGCGGGTCTTGATCTCGTACTTGTAGGCGCGCCCTGCGCCCAGGCCGGGGATGAAGAGCTCCCAGATGCCGGAGGCTTGCGCACGCGCATCGGGTGGCTGCGCCCGTCCCAGCGGTTGAAGTCGCCGATGACGCTGACGCGCAGGGCGTTCGGCGCCCAGACGGCAAACAGGACGCCCTCGACGCCGTCGAGCGTCATCAGATGCGCGCCGAGCTTGTCGTAAGTGCGGAAGTGGTTGCCTTCGTTGAAAAGCTGCAGGTCCAGATCGCTGAGCACGGGCGGAAAGCTGTAGGGGTCACGGAACCGGCGTTCGCGGCCGTCCTTGTCGAGCGTCCATAGCGCATACTTCAGGGCGCCCGCCCCGGGAGGCAACAGCGCCTCGAAGAGATCGGTATTCTCCAGGCGCGCCATCGGAACCGGCGCGCCCGGTCGCCCGGCGTCATCCAGCGGCAGCACGGAGACGTGTTCGGCCGGCGGCAGGAACGCACGAACGGCGATGAAGTCTTCGCCGTCCACGCGCACTTCATGCGGACCGAGCACCTCGAAAGGATTATGATGAGACGCGTGGATGATGCGGTCTTGTTGATCGGGAGATACGGTGAACGGCATGAGCGTGCTCCTGTCTCACCTGAGGTTCCATCGCGGAACGGTTGCCTGATCGAGAGCGGTATCTCGAATCTGGCCCTAGTATAGCCTGATGCGCGCTTCGCGACAAGGAGTGCGTGCAAAAATTGAGATTTGACACGCTTACCTCGATATGATAGCATATCGCCGTTCTTGCATTGCCTTTCATCCTTTCAGGAGAGCCAGGCGATGCGACTGCGATATCATCATCACGAATTACGGGGCAGGCGGTCAGCTTAGCTGAGCGTCAGGTTGCGCCTGCCCACGGGACTGGTTGATACCAGTCCTTTTTTGTTAAATCAATCGCGTGATGCGGGGGAAGAAAGGGCCACATGACGAGTCAACTAACCGGGGCGTTCTCAAGTGCGCTGTCGCAGGCCAATGAGCGGCCTTTGCCCGAGGGCGTGCGCGACCTGTTGTTCGAGGACGCGGCGACCTGGCGCGAACTGGAGGCGGCGCTGCGCACGAGCTGGCAGGCGTGGGGGTATCGCGAGATCATCCTGCCCACGTTTGAATATGCGGAGACGCTGGCAACCGACGTGGGCGCAGGGATTGATGCGGAAATGTACCGCTTCTTCGATCGGCACGGCAGCACGCTGGCGCTTCGCCCCGATATGACCATCCCCACGGCGCGTGTGGTGGGGACCCGGTTGTACGATCAGCCGTTGCCGCTGCGTATCGCTTATGTCGGCAGCGTATTTCGTTATGAAGCGCCGCGCGCCGGTCGCCAACATGAATTCACCCAGGCCGGCGTCGAGCTGATCGGCGCGTCCACGCGTGAGGCCGATGCGGAATCCATCGCGTTGGCGGTGGCCGCCTTGCGCGCCGCGGGCCTGCCTGAGTTTCGCATCACGGTCGGCCATGTCGCGTTCTTTCGCGGGCTGATGGGCGCCTTGAGGTTGCCGCAGCGCTACGCAGAATTGACGCGCAGCGCCATTGACCGCAAGGCCGAGGCGGAGCTCGCCGCGCTGGTGTTGGAAGCCGGCCAACTCGGCGCGCGTGAGCGAGAGGCGCTTCTTGCGCTGCCGCTGCTTTCGGGCGACGCGGGGGTACTTGCGGAGGCGCAAAAGCACGTGCTGAATCCGCTCATGCAGACGGCGCTCGATGAACTGGTCGAACTTTCGGCTCTGGTGGAGGCGCACGGGGTGGCCGATGCGATTGACTATGATCTCTCCGAGGTGCGTGATCTGGACTATTACACCGGAATCACTTTCGAAGGGTTTGCGCCGGGGCTGGGCTTCAGTCTGATCTCGGGCGGGCGCTATGATGACTTGATCGGGCATTTCGGGCCGTCTTTCCCTGCGGTAGGGTGGGCGCTGATCCTGGATCGGCTCGCCCTGGCGCGCGAAATACAGGGCGTCGTCGCGACCCCGCAGACCGCCGACGTTCTTGTCGCCGCGAAACCTGCGCCGGGGGCGCTGCGCTGGGCGATTGCGGCGCGCCGGCGCGGCTTGCTGGTTGAGCTGGATGCCCTCGGCCTGACGCCCGATCAGTTGTGGGCCGCCGCGCAGGAGCGGGGCGTGAAGCGCGTCCTGACGTTTGGGGCGGGGGACGTGATCGAAATGCGTGACGCTGAGGGAGTGCGACGGGTCGCGATGGATGATTGGGAGGAGATGGAAACGTGGCGTCAAGCACGCTGAATGATGGCCCGCTGACAATCGCGCTGCCGAAGGGGCGGCTGACGGACGATGCGCTGGCGCACCTGGCGCGCGCCGGATACGGGATGCCGCGCGATCTGAATGGGGGGCGCAAGCTGGTGGTGGACGGCGAGGATGGGCGGCTGCGCTTCATCCTGGTCAAGCCGTCGGATGTGCCCGTCTTCGTGGAATATGGCGCGGCGGATGTCGGGATCGCCGGGCTGGATGTGGTGCGCGAGGCGGAACGGGATGTCTACGAGCCGCTGCGGCTGCCGTTTGGTTATTGCCGTCTGGTTGTCGCCGGCAAGGAAGATCGGCCCGACCGTCCGTTGCGGCTGGAAAAGAGCCCCAAGGTCGCGACCAAGTTCCCGCGGCTGACGGATGCGTTCTTTCGCAAGCGCGGGCTGGCTCCCGAAATCATCATCATGTCCGGTTCCGTGGAACTCGCGCCGCTGGTCGGGCTGGCGGATATGATCGTGGACCTGGTGCAGACCGGCACGACGCTGCGCGAGAACGGGCTGGTCGAGTTGCGCATCGTCCTCGAAAGCCAGGCGGTGCTGCTCGCCAATCGCGCCAGCTACCGGCTGAAATCTCGGCCGGTGCGCGAGTTGATTGATGCCGTGGCCGCTATCGAGAAGGGGTGAGAGAGCATGGGCGTAGTTAAGGTCTATCCCGCGGACGAGGCGAGGGAGACGATCCTGCGGCGCTCGCCGTGGGAGACGCAGGCAATGCCGGAGGCGTTGCTGGCGGGCATCGAGCGCATTTTCGGCCAACCGCTGACTCCATCGGAAGCCGTTGCGGTCATTCTCAACGATGTGCGGGCGCGGGGCGACGCGGCGCTCCACGAGTGGTCGCGACGGATTGACGGCTCAAGCCCGGCGCGCCTCGAGGTTCCGAAGCAGAAGCGTGGCAGTCGGCATACGATCGCGCTTGACGCCTGCGCAGCGTGAGGCGCTGGACCTGTCGGTCACGCGGATTCGGGCATTCCATGAGAAGCAACCCCGCGATTCGTGGGTTGATGCGGGGCCGGATGGGGTCCTCGGCCAGTTGGTGCGCCCGTTGGCGCGTGTGGGCGTCTATGTGCCGGGCGGCACGGCGCCGCTGCCATCGTCGTTGCTGATGGCCGCGATTCCGGCGCGGGTCGCCGGCGTGGGCGAGGTGATCTGTTGCACGCCGCCGGGAAGGGACGGCGCGGTCAGCGACTATGTGTTGGCGGCGGCCTATCGCGCCGACGTGGATGCGCTCTTCATGCTGGGCGGGGCGCAGGCGATTGCGGCGATGGCGTTTGGCTCCGACTCGTTGCGCGCCGTGGACAAGATCGTCGGCGCGGGCGGACTCTTCGTGACCCTGGCGAAGCGGCAGGTCATCGGCTCGGTGGGGATTGACGGATTCTATGGGCCAACTGAAACGCTGGTGATTGCCGATGACTCGGCGAACGCGGCGTGGGTTGCCGCGGATTTACTGGCGCAGGCCGAGCATGATGTCCTGGCGTCTCCGCTTCTGCTGACGCCATCGGAGACACTGGCCGCGCGGGTTCAGATAGAGTTGGCGATGCAGTTAGAGACGTTGAGCCGGGCGGAGATCGCCGCGGCGGCGCTGGGCGGCCGGGGGGGCATCATCATCACGCGTGACCTCGCAGAGGCGGTGGCATTGAGCAATGCCTATGGGCCGGAGCATCTTTGCCTGGCGGTGCGCGACCCCTGGAGCCTGGTGGGTCTGGTTCAGAACGCCGGCGGCATTTTCGTGGGAGATTATTCATTCGAGGTGCTGGGGGATTACGTGGCGGGGCCAAGCCACGTCATGCCGACAGAGGGGACGGCGCGTTATGCCAGCCCGTTGAGCGTCGCCGATTTCGTCAAGCGGATCAGCCTGGTGGCCTTGAGCGCGGAGGCCGGCGTCCGGCTGTCGGCTGCGGCCGCGGAATTGGCGCGCGCCGAAGGATTGACGGCGCATGCGGCGGCGGCCGAGATGAGGCGCGCGTGAACCCGGCCGAACTGCTCCGCGGGAATGTGATCGCGATGGAGCCTTATACGCCGATCGTGCCGTTCGAGGTGTTGAGCCGGCAGTTAGGGCGCGACCCGAAGGAGATCATCAAGCTCGACGCAAATGAGAACCCCTACGGGCCGCATCCTGCGATTCGCGAGGCGCTGGCGCGCTATCCGTTCCTGAACATCTATCCCGACCCGGAACAGCGTGAGTTACGCGATGCGCTCGCGGGGTACACGGGCGTCCCGGCGGCGAACATCTTGCCGGGGCACGGGGCCGACGAGCTGATTGATCTGGTCAGCCGGGTCTTTGCGGGGCCGGGCGATGCGATCATTGATTGCCCGCCCACATTCGGCATGTACGGGTTCGACGCCTCGCTGGTCGGCGCGCAGGTCATCTCCGTGCCCCGGCTGAGCGATTTCAGCGTTGACGTTCGGACGGTGATCAAGACGGTACGCGCGCTTTCGGATGATCCGGATGGGGCAGCGCCCAAGCTGTTGTTCCTTACCTCGCCCAATAACCCCGATGGAGGGCTGCTGGCGCGCGACGATCTGGAGGCGCTGCTGGCGCTGCCGGTGATGGTGGTGCTTGACGAGGCGTACATCGAGTTCGCGGGGTTGGCGGAGTCGGTCGTGGGGTGGGCGGCGCGGCATGATAACTTGATCGTCCTGCGCACTTTCAGCAAGTGGGCCGGGATGGCGGGTCTGCGGCTGGGCTATGGCGTGTTCCCCGGCTGGCTGATGCCCACGCTGTGGAAGGCCAAGCAGCCCTACAATGTCAGCGTCACGGCGGCGGTGGCCGGGATGGCGGCGCTGGCGAATCGGGAAGCGATCCAGGAAGATGTGCGGGCGCTGATTCGGGAGCGGGATCGCCTGTACGACGAACTGGGCGCCATTTCCTATCTGGGGCCGCATCTGAGCCGGGCGAATTACGTGCTGTGTCGCGTCGAGGGGCGCGGCGCGGCGGAGTTGAAGCGACAGCTTGCCGAACGGGGCATCCTCGTCCGGCATTACGCGCGTCCCGGGCTTGCCAATTACATCCGGGTCAGCGCGGGCTTGCCGCAGCATACGGACGCATTGATGGAGGCGCTCAAAGCAATTGCATGAGTTGGTCGGGATGCTCGATGACGGCGCGTGCGCCGGAGTGAAGTTGCAGGGCGCGCAGCTCTGAACCATCAGGGGCCAGGCCAATCGCCTGCCATGAACGCGAGCCATCCGCGCGGCGGGCCGCAAGGATATCATCGGGCGTGTCTCCGATATAGATCGCCGGCAGGGGGTCGTGCGCCGGCGCAGGCGGGTCGAGGGCATCGGCTGCTTGCTGCAAAAGAAACGGATGGGGTTTGAGCAGGGTGTTGTGCCCGCTGATCTGGTTGGCGGTCTGCGCTTCCAGGGCGTCGGTCATGGTGGCGAGCGCGCCGAAATAGGCGTCGAGCGCGTGGATGCGCATGGCTTGCGCGGCCTCGAAGCGGGTGCGTCCGGTGGCGACGCCGAGGCGATAGCGCGCCGCCAGCGCATCGAGGGTTTCGCGTCCGATCAGCAATCGCTCACGTTCGAGCATGCCCGGCCCGGTGACGAAATGCGCCGGAAAACCGTAGCATTCCTCGAAGAGAGCGGCGCCGAGATAGAGTTCGGAGAAGATGCGCTGGACGAGGTCGGTGGTGCGCGGATCGCCGAAATTGTAAATCAGGTGCGCGTTGCGGCCGCCGGTCAACCGGCGCAGCCCGGTGCGGCCGCCAACGGATCGGACAGGCTCGATCCACGCATTCCAATCGGGGGCCGGCATGGTCGAGCGACGCAGCGGCGCGGCGATCTCCTGTAACCTGAGTAGTAGCACATTCAGCCCGGCATCCGTAAGCGGCGGTGAAGCGGGCGTCTCGGGAAGCGCAGAGAGGATGATCTCAAGGATGCCGGAGGTCAAATCCCAGTCATCGTTGAAGCCGCCCATCTGCTTGAAGGCGTCATAGACATCGCCGGTGAGCGACGGCGGTTCCAGGCCCAACAGCCTGAGATACGTGCTCGCGGTAAGAGGCGTCGTCTCACGATACGAGTCGCGTACATCAATCAGGGTGCCGTCAATGTCGAAGATGATGATGTCGGGTTTGGGGTCAAGCGGGGTCACGAAGGCTCCTTGCGGTGGTTTGATCGTCACATTGTCGGCAATACGAGCGAGAATGTCAATTGCGGGGCCATGTTGCGGAGTTCAGGAGGGATTCAACTATGCGAAATGCGGTTGTCGAACGAAAGACCGGCGAGACGGAGGTGTTCGTCCGCTTCGAAGTGGATGGGAACGGGCGCGCCGATGTCCAGACGGGCATCGGGTTCCTCGATCACATGCTGCACCTCTTTGCATACCACGGCCTCTTTGATCTGGAAGTCAGGGCGACCGGCGACTTGCACGTGGACGCGCACCATACCGTGGAGGACACGGCGATTTGCCTGGGCCAGGCAGTGGAACGCGCTCTGGGAAATCGCGCCGGGCTGGTGCGCACCGCGCACAGCTACGTGCCGATGGATGAGGCGCTGGGGTTTCGTGGCGGTTGATCTGAGCGGCAGGCCGTATGCAGTGATAGACATAACGTGGAACTCGCCGCTGCTCGGCGGGATCGAGGCGGACTTGATCCGGCATTTCCTTGAGACGTTCGCGACGCACGCGCGCATGAACCTCCATGCGCGATCCCTTTACGGCAGGAACGATCATCATCAGGCGGAGGCCATTTTCAAGGCGCTGGGGCGCGCACTGGATGCGGCGACGCGGATTGATCCGCGGCGGCCGGGGATCCCGTCAACCAAGGGGATGCTGGCATGAGCGGCGCGGGACGACGGGCGGATGCGCGAGTCGTGGTCGTGGATTACGGCGTGGGGAATTTGCGCAGCGTGTACAAGGCGCTGGAAGCCGCCGGCGCGCGACCGGCCGTGGTGAACGAGCCTGACGGGTTGCGCGGGGCGGCGGCGATCGTGCTGCCGGGGGTGGGCGCGTTCGGCGACGCGGCTGCAAACCTGAGATCGGCGGGTTTCGAGCAACCGCTGCTGGAGGCCATCGCCGCCGGCGTCCCGCTGCTGGGGATTTGCGTTGGAATGCAACTGCTTTTCGATGTGAGCGAGGAAATGGGGATGCACCGGGGGCTGGGCGTGATCCCGGGCCGGGTGGTGCGCTTTGCGGCGGGCCTGGTCGGCGAGGACGGGCGGAGCCTGAAAGTGCCGCAGATCGGCTGGAATCAACTGCATCATGATGGATGCGACCCGCTGCTGGAAGGGGTGGCGGACGGCGCGTATGCGTATTTCGTGCATTCCTACTATTGCGCGCCCGACAGGCCAGGGCACATCCTGGCGACCACGAATTTCGGGCTGGATTACGCCTCGGTGGTGCGGGCCGGCGCCGTCTGGGGCATTCAGTGTCACCCGGAGAAGAGCCAGTCGGTCGGGTTGGGGATCCTCAGGAATTTCCTGACGATTGCCGATGATTCAAGGAGCTTCCGAGGATGAATCGCCGCGAGTTCATCATCTATCCGGCGATTGACCTGCGGCATGGCCGGGTGGTGCGGCTGCGCCAGGGCGACCCCGATGCGGCGACGGTCTTCTCGGATGACCCGGCGGCGGCGGCGCAGCGTTGGGCTGCGGAGGGCGCGGCGTGGCTTCACGTGGTGAATCTCGACGGCGCGCTGGGGCGGGGGACGCCGGCGGACGAGACGCCGATCAACCTGGCGCGTCTGCGCGAGATACGGGGCGCCGTCTCGCTGCCGATTCAGTATGGGGGCGGGATTCGCACGCTGGACGACATCGCGAGCGCCCTGCAACTGGGCGCGACGCGTGTGGTGCTTGGCACGGTGGCCGTGCGCCAACCGGAGATCGTGGGCGACGCCGTGAGGGAGTTCGGCGCGGAAGCGATCGTCGTGGCGTTGGATGCGCGAGACGGGTACGTCGCCGTCGAGGGCTGGCAGACGAGCACGACCATCGAAGCCGGACAGGCGGCGCGGATGATGCGCGACCTGGGGGTTCTGCGGTTGCTGTTCACGGATGTGGCGCGTGATGGGATGTTGTCCGGCCCGAACATCGAGGCGACCGAAGCGCTTGCGACGGTCGGCGGGTTGGGGGTGATTGCATCGGGCGGGGTCGCCACGCTCGAACAGGTTGCGGCGCTTGCGCGGCGTTCGACGGCCGGGATCGAGGGCGCGATCATCGGGCAGGCGCTTTATGCCGGCGAACTGGCGTTGCGCGACGTGCTTCGTGTAGTAAATAAGGCTATAACCCAGTAACGTGAGTCTCGAATCAGTCTGGAGATCGAGAAGAATATGCTTGCCAAGCGAATCATTCCCTGTCTGGATGTCAAAGATGGCCGCGTGGTCAAGGGCGTCAACTTTGTCTCGTTGCGCGACGCCGGTGATCCGGTGGAGCAGGCGCAAGTGTATGACCGCGAGGGCGCGGATGAGCTCGTGTTTCTGGATATCACTGCGAGCCACGAGCGCCGCGATATCGTCATTGACATGGTGCGCCGGGTGGCCGACACAGTCTTCATCCCGTTCACCGTGGGCGGAGGCATCCGGACGGCGGACGATATCCGGGAGTTGCTGATGGCGGGGGCCGACAAGGTGTCCATCAACTCCACCGCGGTCAGACAGCCGGAGGTGATTACGGCAGGGGCGGTGCGGTTCGGCAGCCAGTGCATCGTCGTCGCCATTGACGGCAAGTGGACCGGCGACCGCTGGGAGGTCTTCATCAACGGGGGGCGGATACCCACGGGGCGCGAGGTGGTCGCGTGGGCCAGGACCGTCGAAGGCCTGGGGGCAGGCGAGATCCTGCTGACCAGCATGGACACCGACGGCACGCGCGGCGGGTATGATATTCCGATGCTGCGGGCCGTGTCTGACGCCGTATCGGTGCCGGTCATCGCTTCCGGGGGCGCGGGCCGACCGGAACACTTCTTCGACGCACTGTCTGCCGGCGGCGCGGATGCGGCGCTGGCCGCTTCGTTGTTCCATTATCAAGAACTGTCGGTGGGGGCCGTCAAGCGATACCTCGCCGGCCGCGGAGTTGCTGTCCGGCTGACGGAGGAGGCGCTCGATGGCTGAATACGCGGATTGGGACGCGCTCAAATGGGACGCGACCGGGTTGATCCCGGCGGTGGTGCAGGATGCGCAGACCGGGCAGGTTCTGATGGTCGCGTGGATGAACCGCGAGGCGCTGCGCCTGACCCTGCACAGCGGCGAGGCGCACTTCTGGAGCCGCAGCCGGGGCGAACTGTGGCATAAGGGCGCGACCTCCGGGAGCATTCAGCGGGTGACCGATATTCGGGTAGACTGTGACGGCGACACGCTACTTTTGAGTGTTCTCCCTGCCGGCCCTGCCTGCCATACCGGCGCAGTCAGTTGTTTCTACCGGCATTTCCAGCCGTCAGTGGAGGAAGGTGTGACTCAATGAGCGAAACCTTTGATATGCTGTGGCGCACGATCTTGCAGCGTAAGGCGGCCCCGCCGCCCGGCTCATATACGGCAGCCCTCTTCGAGGCGGGCCTGCCGAGGATTGCGCGTAAGATCGGTGAGGAGGGCGTCGAGACGGCGGTCGCGGCGTTGAGCGAGTCGGATGAGCGGATCGTGTCGGAGATGGCGGACTTGATGTATCACTGCTTCGTGCTGTTGGCGGCGCGTGATCTCACGCTGGCGCAGTTGGAAGCGGAACTGGCGAGCCGGTTCAAGCCTGTCGCACCGGAGTAAGCGATCCTGATGTTCAGCTTTGTTATGACGGCTTCAACTGTCTCCTGTCCCAATGGCTGAAGCCGTCACTACGCAGCGAAAGACAGCCGGTGCGCTTGACGTGAGGCGGCGACCTGCTATACTCGCAGTGAGCGGCCGACCCGGGCAGGGCGGCCAGCACGACGCACTACCTAAGAGTGAGTCGCTTGGATCGCGATGGCGACCGAGACGGCGGATATGGGCTGGTACCAGCGCGTGATCCCCCGGTCTCCGGGGGTTTCTTTTTTTGGGGGGAAGGGAGGCGCCCTGTGATGCGGAAGAAGACGACGATTTTTGGCTTGCAGCAGAAGAAGCCACTCCACGAGCCGATCACCATGATTACCGCTTACGATTATCCCTCGGCGCTCCTGGCGGACCGGGCCGAGATGGACACGATCCTGGTCGGAGACTCGCTCGGCATGGTGGTTCTGGGCTATGACTCGACCGTCCCGGTGACCATAGAAGAGATGCTTCATCACTGTCGCGCGGTGAGCCGCGGCGCAAAATATGCTTTCTTGATCGGCGATATGCCATTCATGTCGTATCAGGCCTCGCTGGAGGAGGCCGTACGCAATGCCGGCCGCTTTCTGAAGGAAGCCGGGATGGACGCCGTGAAGGTTGAAGGCGGCCGGCGGGTCGCGCCGGCGGTGCGGGCCATCGTGGATGCCGGCGTCATCGTGGTCGGGCACGTCGGGCTCACCCCGCAGTCGGCCACGCAACTGGGCGGGTATCGGGTGCAGGGTCGCACGGCGGTGGACGCGCAGCGCTTGCTGGACGATGCACGCGCGCTCGAAGACGCCGGCGCCTCCATGATCGTCCTCGAAATGGTCCCCGACCGGGTGGCTTCCCGGATTTCGGAGGCATTGCGCATCCCGACCATCGGGATCGGGGCTGGGCCGGGGTGCGATGGGCAGGTGCTGGTGTTGCACGATGTCCTCGGTCTCTACGACCAGTTCACGCCGCGCTTCGCGAAAAAGTATGCGGACCTTTCCGGGCAGATCGAGCAGGCGCTGATCCACTATCGCGCCGAGGTGCGTCAGGCCGCGTTCCCCGGCGCGGAGCACACATTTACCATCGATGACGACGAGTATTCCGCCTGGATCGGCGGCGAGTGATGCGGGTTGCCGTGTTGGGAACGGGCGCACTGGGCTGCGTCTTTGCCGCGCGCCTCGCAGCGACGGTGGAAGTATGGGTGCTGGGAACCTGGAGTGAGGCGGTGGCGGCCATCAGCGAGCGGGGCGTCCGCATCCACGAGGATGACGAGACGATCCATGATGTACTGGTCGCTGGCGCGGTGACTTCGCCTGCGGTCGCGCCCCCCTGCGACATGGCCCTGCTGCTCGTCAAGAGCTATCAAACTGAGCGCGCGGCGGGGTGGGCTGCGCACGTATTGAAAGAGGATGGGCTTGCCGTGTCGCTGCAGAACGGCCTGGATAACGAAGCGAAGTTGGCGCATGCCGTGGGGGCCGAACGTTCGGCGGCCGGTGTGAACTACGTGGGCGCGACCAACCTCGGCCCCGGCGAAGTCAGGTTCATCGTATCGCTTCGCAGTTACATCGGTGAAAAACCGGCGCATCGCGACCGCGCGCTTGCTGCTGCGAGCCTGCTCACCGACGCCGGCCTGTGCACATCGGTGGTCCCGGATATCGAAGCGCGCATGTGGGAAAAAGCCGTCATCAATGCGGTCATCAACCCGCTGACCGCATTGTGGCGCGTGCCCAACGGTGAACTCTTTGCGACGAGCGAGCGACGTGCGCTTGTGTCTCATCTGGCGCATGAAGCATACGCTGTTGCTATTGCGAAGGGGCTGAAACTGGCATTCGATGATCCGGTCTCGGCGGTTGCAGCGATCTGTGAGGTCAGCGCAACCAACCATTCTTCGATGTTGCAGGATATCGAGCGGGGCCGGCCCACGGAGATTGACAGCATCAATGGAGTGATCGTTGAGGAGGGGCGCCGTCTCGGTGTCCCGACGCCATACAATCGGGTGGTCTGGGAACTCACGCGCGCTGTGGCTTGAGACTGGCGTAACCATATTTCATAAGGCAGAGAATCATATGCAAGTTGTCACAACGATCCCTGATGTGCGGCGGGCGCGGGCAGCCGCCGCAGGCTCGTGGGGTCTCGTTCCCACGATGGGGTATCTTCATGCCGGCCACCTCAGCCTTGTGGCGCAGGCGCGGCGGGAGAACGATCACGTCGCGGTTTCTATTTTTGTCAACCCGACGCAGTTTGGGCCGGGTGAGGACCTGGCGAGCTATCCACGCGACCTCGCGCGCGATCTCGCACTGCTGGAGGCGGCAAGGGTTGACCTGGTGTGGACGCCGACGGTCGAGGATCTTTATCCTCCCGGCTACCAGACCTATGTGGTGGTGGAAGAGGTGACGAAGCGGCTCGAAGGGGCGGCGCGCCCCACGCATTTCCGCGGGGTGGCGACCGTGGTCGCCAAGCTGTTCAATGTGATCCAGCCCGACCGCGCCTACTTCGGGCAGAAGGATGCCCAGCAGGTCGTGGTGATTCGGAGGATGACGCGCGACCTGGATTTCCCCGTGGATATCGTGGTTGGCCCCACGCTGCGCGAGCCGGATGGGTTGGCGATGTCGTCGCGCAATGTGTATCTGACTCCGGAACAGCGCCGCGCCGCGCCCGCGCTCTATCGGGCTTTGAGCGCGGCCAGCGGCGGCCTGGGATGCAGGAGAGAGGGATGGACATCATCTTCGCGTAGTCATAAAGTCTATCCTAGACGAAGAACCCGAAGCCAACGTAGAATACATCAGCGCGGCCGACCCCGATACGCTGGAGGAGATAGATGGTGTGGCGGATCGCGTCCTCCTCTCGCTGGCCGTTCGCTTCGGGAGGGCGCGCCTGATTGATAATCTGTTGCTCGGAAGGGATTGAGCGTGCTGTGGAGCATGCCCCTGCGAAGAATCATCGGCGCCGGACACAATCTGTTGTTGATCCTGGAGTGTCATCATGCTGTTGACCATTGATATCGGGAATACGAACATCACGTTGGGGTTGTTTCGGGGCGAAGAGCTTGGCGAGACCTGGCGCATTGCCACGGTGCATGACCGGATGCCGGATGAGTATGGCATCCTGATGACGCAGCTTTTCGCACATCACGGGATTAGCCCGGCGGATGTGACGGGCGTCGCCATGGCCAGCGTTGTGCCGGCGCTGACCAACGTGTTTCGACAGGTCAACCAGGAGTATCTGGGCCATGACCCGCTGGTTGTGGACGCGGGCGTCAAGACCGGGGTGCGGATTCGCTACGAGAATCCGCGTGAAGTCGGGGCCGATCGGATTGTGGATTGCGCGGCGGTGCAGGCGCGTTATGGCGGCCCGGCGTGCGTGGTAGATTTCGGCACCGCGACGACGTTCGATGCGATCTCGCGCGAGGGCGACTATCTCGGCGGCGCGATTTCGCCGGGCATCGGCATTGCGGCAGATGCGTTGTTCTCACGCGCGTCGAAGCTCTATCGGGTTGAGATCGCGCCGCCCGCCAGGGTGATCGGGACCAATACCTCGATGGCGATGCAATCGGGCATTTTTCTGGGCTACGTGGCGCTGGTCGAGGGATTGGTGGCGCGTTTCAGGCAGGAGCTTGGCGAAGACATGAAGGTGATCGCAACCGGCGGGCTGGCGGAGACGGTCGCGCGCGAGACGCCGGTGATCCAGCATGTGGATCCGTGGTTGACGCTGGAAGGGCTGCGGCTGATCTACGGGATGAATCGGTAGCGGATGGCGGATGGCAATGCAGATGGCCGCTACATACCAGCGGCCATCCGCTAGGCGCGATTGAGGGCGGGCAGCAGGAGGTCGCGGGCGACGACGTCCCAGCTCATGCCGGATGCGACGCGTTCGCCTTCGGCGAGGAGCGCCGCCCGGTCTTCGTCATGTTTGGGCAGCGCGGCGGCGATGCCCCGGGCGACTTGCAGGCTGTTCCTGAATTCCAATCCCTCACGCACCGAACGGTCAATGCGCAAGGCATCCCACGGGCTGACCAGCGACCATTCCGGCGGGATGTAGGCGTAGTCGCCGACGGCGACGGTCGGCGCGCCCGCCGGGCCTGCCGCGGAACTCACGAACCCGAGGCTGCCGCAGACGCTCGAAAGAACGCACAGCACGCCGGAGTGGAGCGGCTCGAGTTGCGCGATGCCGAACGGCTCATACATCGATTGCCCGAATTCCAGGTCGGAGCCGATGCGCAGGTCGGTGAAGCGCATCTCCTCGGGCATCCGCCAGCCACAACGTTCGCGGTCCCAGCCGAACTGATTGACAAGGATCACGCGCGTCGCCTGCCGGCCCCACTGGAACGGCTCGATCTGGTTGAAGTAGAAAGGCGCCTCAGCGTCTACCAGGTCGCCGTTGTCGGCGCGATGCGTGATCGGCCAACCGTATTCCGCTTCCCAGCGGTAGATGTCGGAGGGGCTGCGCCCGCCTGGCGCGGCGGTCGAGACGATGAAATGCGCGGCGCGTTTGCCCTGCGCGGCCAGGGTCCACTCAAGGTGTTCGAGCACGCGCAGATCGCGCCAGAGCGCCTTGCTGGTGACCATACGGGAGACATGCGTGAAAACGTAGTCGGGCCGATACCCCAACAGGTTTTGCGCATAGTCAAGTAGCAGCGAACGGCTGTGAAGTTTCTGTTCCAGCGTTATCGCGCGAAGCCGGGATGCCGTTGTAGACCAGGTCAATCGGCTTGTCGCGGAACACGCCGCCGAGAAATCTCAACTCATCGTGCACGAGATCGCCCACCGCGAACAACCGGTGACATACGCCGGCGCGCTGCAACATGCTGTGCTTGTAGAACCAGGATTGGTCGCCGAAGACCTGATCCAGGGTGTAGCCCTGCTCCAGCCCCAGGCGCATCGCGTTGTAGAAACGTGTGTCGTGACCCTCGTGCGATTCGACCAGTTGCCGCGCGGTCGCCACTTCGTGGGCATAGAAGATCGTCTTGTAGCGGTCGGGGTCGCGCAACAGGGCGCTGAAGACCAACGGCAGCCCCAACCATTCGTGCGCGATGACGAAGCGCCGGGTGTCGGGCGCCATATCGCCGGTGATCGCCTCGATCGCGGCGAACAGCGGTTCACCGGCGTTCAGATAGAAGCTGAACTCCCAGGTGGATTCGTGCTGCGCCGCCGGCAGCCCCCAGCGTTGCCACAAGAAGTACTTGTACCCGTTGATGACCTCGCCCGCAATGCCGCCCGCATCCACCAGAAGCACCTCATGCTCCGCGCCCGCAAAGCTGCGCAGCCCGTAGAGAAAGCGCACCTGCATCGTTGCTTCGATGGCGCGCAGCGCCGTCGAGAGTTCGGCGGACGCTTCGTCTACCCCGTGGATCGAGGAATAGATGATCTGCAAGCGGTTCGATGGCGCGGTCAGACGCTCCATTTCCACTGAGTTCCAGGTGTTGATCGGCCCGGCGACGATTGTACGGTCAACGGCTTCGGTGTAGCCGGGCGCGCTCGAGCAGGCCATCGAGGACGGCGCCGATGCCGCCGAGCTTCAGCCCCGCCTCGTGCGTGGAATGCACAACCAGCATCGGTGATGTTGCAGGCATCAGGTTATCCTCCCAGGAGCGCTGTGAGCGCTGAACTGATCACGACGAAACCGAGCACAACGGCAAGGAAGATATTGGATGTGTGAAAGAGCCGCCAGGCGCGCCGCGACGTGGATTCTCTGACCAGTTGCAGGCCCTGAAGGATCAGCAGGGTTGTCGCGACGGCGACCGGGAGCAGATAGATGGGGCCGAGCCCCGGGCGAGTCGCCAGCAGGAGCGCGCAGGCGCCCGTCGCCAGGCCATGCAATAGCCCCCAAAAGGCCGCGGTCTTCGGCGTCGTCGTCACCGGCAACATGGGGACGCCGGCGCGCGCGTAGTCTTCGCGATAGACGATGGCGAGCGCCCAAAAATGGATCGGCGTCCAGAAGAACAGCAGCAGAGCCAACAGGATCGCGCCGGGGTCATTCCACGCGCCCACCGCCGCGCTGCCGCTGAGCACCGCACAACTTCCCGCTGCGCCGCCGATCACGATATTCAATGAGGTTCGCGGCTTCAACCAGAGCGTATAGATGATGACGTAAATAAACGCGCCGAGCGCCAGAAAGAACGCGAGCGCCGGGTTGAAGATAAAGGCAATGCCGACCGCGAGCAGGATCATGCCTGCGGCGACGGCCAGCACCAACTGCGGTTGACGGATCGCGCCGCTCGCCAGGGGGCGCTTCCTGGTGCGCAGCATCTGCGCGTCGCGTTCCCGCTCGATATACTCGTTGATGGCGGAAGATCCCATCGCAGACAGCGAACCGGTAATCACCAACAAGATCAGTGGGCCGACGCCGGGTGCGCCCTGCGCTGCGACAAACGCGCCGCCCAGCGCCGAAAGCAACAACAAGAACACGATGCGCACCTTGAACAGCACCATGAAGTCGGACATATTCAGGCTGCGGGGCAGACCCAATTCTTCGTTTTGCTGAACCATGGTTTTCCTTGCGTGACCTGGCGACCCTTAACTATGATGCGCTGTCTATTATGAACCCTGTCCGGGCCAGTTGTCTGGAGTCCAGCTTCTGGTCGGAGGGCAATCTGTGAGAAAAGGAACGGTTGACACCGGCGCGGCGCGCGGCTATACTCCCGTCAGGCGCCAATCATACAGCGAAATGGACTGTAATCCCAATCCATACTCTGGGAGCTTGAGATGCTAAGTGTTGAGACTGCAAGGGCGTTGAAAGAGGCGGGCCTGGAATGGCTGCCGCAAGACGGCGACCGGTTCACCGTGCCGGAGAGCGCTTTCGAAAATCGGCCATTTGTCATCAATGATATGGCGACCATGATCGAGCGCTATCAGGGGCTTCCGGTGGTCACGTTTCACGGCACGCCGGAGTGGGCGCTGGATTACATCTGGCTTGGGGAGACGGTCTGGCTGCCGTCGGAAGGGCAGTTGCGGGAAATGGTGGCCGAGCGCCTCATGGCGCAAGACTCGCATGTCTACGATCTGCTCTACGCGGATGGGCAGTTCACGTGTCGCTTTGAAGTGCGGGACGAGAGATTGGCCTTCGCCGCGACGCAGGCGGATGAAGCCTACGCCGCCGCGCTGTTGCACCTGATGCAAAAAACGGCGTGATCGGCCGCGATATGCGGTCGGTCACGCCGTTCTTGATTCGCTACGAAAGTCTTCAGATCGTCGGGAGGGCTTCGAGTTCGGTCATCGTCTCGGGCTGACCATGATGGTCTGACCCGCCGATGAAGTCTTCGGTCCTGGCCTTGGCGACGTCGTCCGTGTACTGCTCGGGCGGGCTCTTCATGAAGTAGCTGGACGGGCCGAACAGCGCGCCGCCGATGCCGCGGTCCAGCGCCAGCTTGATGCAGCGCACCGCATCGATCACCACGCCGGCGCTGTTCGGGCTGTCCCACACCTCGACCTTGACCTCCATGTTCAGCGGCACATCGCCGAAGGTCGTGCCTTCCATGCGGATGTAGCACCACTTGCGGTCGTCGAGCCACGGCACGTAGTCGCTGGGGCCGACGTGGATGTTCTTCGGGTCCGATCTCCTCGTCGAGCTGCGAGGTGACCGCGTTGGTCTTGGAGATCTTCTTGCTCTCCAGCCGCTCGCGCTCCAGCATGTTCATGAAGTCGGTGTTGCCGCCGAAGTTGAGCTGGTAGGTGCGGTCGATGCGCACGCCGCGATCCTCGAACAGGCGGGTCAGCACGCGGTGCGTGATGGTGGCGCCGACCTGGCTCTTGATGTCGTCGCCGATGATCGGCACGCCGGCCGCCTCGAAGCGCTGCCGCCAGGCCGGGTCGCTTGGCGATGAACACCGGGATGCAGTTGACGAAGCCGACGCCGGCCGCGAGCGCCTGCTCGGCGTAGTAAGCGCGCGCCGTCTTCGCTGCCCACCGGCAGGTAGTTGATCAGCACATCGGCCCTGGTGTCGCGGAGCACCTGCGCCACGTCCACCGGCTCGCGCGTCCGATTCGGTGATGACCTGGCGCAGGTATTTGCCCAGACCGTCCAGCGTCGGGCCGCGCTGCACGGTCACGCCCAGTTGAACGGCACGTCGGAGAACTTGTAGGTGTTGTTCTGGCCCGAGAAGATGGCCTCGCTCAGGTCCTTGCCGACCTTGTCGGCGTCCACGTCGAAGGCCGCAACGAACTCGAGGTCGCTGACGTGGTAGCCGCCCAGATCGACGTGCATCAGGCCGGGGACATGTGTCCTCGGCCTTGGCATCTGCGATAGTAGTGCACGCCCTGGATCAGGCTGCTGGCGCAGTTGCCCACGCCGGCGATAGCGACACGAACCTTCTGACTCATTTGAACCATTCTCCTTGAAAAGTGTGTATATTGGACAAAACTCGCTGGAATACGAGAGAGGTTGCCTTATGCGAGTGGGGCGGTTGAACCCCGGATGACCAGATCGCCCCTGAGGATGCGATCTTCGGCGCGCCCGGCCGTCAGCGCATCTACACAGATCCGGACTGCGGCGCTGCCAAGCTCCGATTTCGGCTGGCGCACGGTCGTCAGGCCGGGCACGCTGTAGGCGCTCAGGGGAATGTCATCGAAGCCGACGACCGACAACCGGCCCGGCACCGCGATGCCCAGCGTCGCCGCCGCCGATAACAGCCCGAGGGCGGTGAGATCGTTGTAACACAGGACGGCAGTCGGCGCGTCGGGCAGCTCAATGATGCGCCGCAGCGCCTGCGCTCCGTCTTCGGGACTGCCCTGGCCGCCAAAGATCAGGCGATCATCTGCGTGACCGGCCATCGCCCGCCGGAAGCCCGCCAGACGTTCGCGGCTGCTCTTGCCGTTGACCGGGCCTTCGACGAACGCGATGCGCCGATGCCCCAGAGACTGGAGATAGGCCACGGCCGTGGCGGCCCCGTCTTCGTTGTCCATGCGCACGCTGTAGATGTTCTCGCCGGACTCATCTTTGTTGACCAGGACCAGCGGCCACGCGCCCGGCATGTCATTTCGCAAAGCGCCATACTGTGTCCGCGCCCGGCCCGAGACAAGGATCAAGCCGTCAACCTGGCGATCGAGCAGCAAGCGCAAAGTTTCGATTTCGAGATTGGGATCGCTGTGTGACATGGCGAACAGGAGGGTGTATCCGAGCTCCCGGCTGGTCGCCTCGGCCCCGCTCATCACTTCCGCCACGAACGGGTCGGTCACGTCGGTGACGACGACGCCCAGGGTGCATGTCCGGCCGGTGACGAGGCTGCGCGCCACCTGGCTGGGCCGATAGCCCATTTCGGCGGCCAACGACTTGATTTCCTCGCGGCGTTCCGGGCTGATGCGGGGATGGTCTTGCAGGGCGCGCGACACCGTGGAAGGCGCGACGCCGGCAGCCCTGGCGATATCCGTGATCGTTTTACTGCTCACTCGAAATCCTGATTGTGCAATCGTTTGCGCACATGGGCAGCAGTATAGCATGGGCGAAGCGCGGTGTCAAATCCACGCGCAAAGGTTTGCGCCAGATCGTCCCGCCGGGTCAATGACCGGCGTTTGGGGCTATTGATTCGCCGACAGGCTGCGCGCGCGCTCCCAGTCGTCAGGAGTATTGATATTCATGAAGGAGAGATAGTGAGGATCCAGCGGGCGCATGGCGCGATCTTCGGCATAAATCACGTCAATATCTGGAAAGAAGCTGACGAGTCGTCGTTCGCCGGCGGCCAGGCGAGCCTCGATGAATGGCAGACAACGGGCATGATAGAGCGCATGTAACGGTTCCGGTTCCGGGTCTGTGTTGCCCGATGCTGTGATGCGGGGGACAACGGCGTCATGGCCGGTGGAAAGCGCCTGCATCCCGCGAATGACGTCCGGATTGACGAATGGCATATCCGTTGCCACAGCGAACGCCCACTCGGTGCGGATGGCGCTCAGCCCGGCATGCAGCCCGGCGAGCGGCCCGGCGTTGCTGTAGCGGTCCGGGGCGGTGATGAGCGGCACGGGGAACCCGTGCGCGAGGCGCGCGAACGCATCGGGGCTAT
>CAVOHP010000006.1:0-81617 GCA_963695715.1 uncultured Chloroflexia bacterium | reverse complement strand
GCCGGCGATGCACCCATCCCGCCAGCGTCACTTCCCGGCCTTCTGCGTTGGCGCGCAAGTCACCGCAATTGTCCGTTTTCAACATGCTCATGCTCCTCCACTTCCCATGCGATTGTGCGCGATTATACTTCTCCGCACGCGAAAAGGCCAAGACGCCGGCCTCGAAGTCGCGCCCGGTTCTATGCGCGTCATCGCTCCTATGCTATACTCGCGTCAATTCTTCCACCCGAGGACGCGCGCGTCATGCATTGTCTCATTACCGGCGGGGCCGGGTTCATCGGTTCTGCGCTTGCCAACCGGCTGGTCGCCCAGGGTCATCAGGTGCGCGTGCTCGACGACCTGAGCGCCGGCGACGTGACTCGGCTCGACCCCGCCATCCTTTTCACCCGCGGTGACGTCCGAGATCGCCCAAAACTCTGGACGCTGCTGCAAAAAGTAGATTGCGTCTTCCACCTGGCCGCCCGGGTTTCCATCCCGGAATCGGTGCTCTATCCCCGCGAGTACAACGACGTCAATGTCGGCGGCACGGTCAGCCTGGCCGAAGCGATCCGCGATGTCGGCGTCAAGCGCGTCGTCCTGGCCTCATCGGCGACAGTCTATGGCCCCCAGCCGATGCAACCGGTCGCCGAGACAGCATGGCCCGAGCCGACCGCCCCCTACGCCGTGAGCAAGCTGGCCGCCGAATACTATCTCTTTTCACTGGGCGCGCTCTACGGCATCGAGGCGGTGGCGCTGCGCATCTTCAACGCCTACGGCCCGCATCAGCACATGCCGCCCGTCCACGCGCCGGTCGTGCCGCTATTCATGAAATCGTCGCTCACCGGCGCGTCCATCGTCGTCTACGGCGATGGCGAGCAAAGCCGCGACTTCGTCTATATTGATGACGTCGTCAATGCCCTCGTTGCGGCCGCAATCGCCCCGAACGTGAGCCAGAAGGTGATCAACGTGGGTTCCGGCGAGGAAACCAGCATCAGCGACCTGATCAATGCCATCAGTCGAACGACGCGCCGTGAACCGGAGATCATCAACAACCCCCGCGAAACGGGGGGCATCGCGCGCCTCGTCGCCGACCTGACCAGGGCCAACGAGTTGCTGGGCTATTGGCCGGAAGTCACGCTGGAGGAAGGGCTGGAACGCCTGTTGGTCGAAGACCCGCGCTTCGCCGCGCGCCGGCCGACCAGATAAGCCAGTGGAGAAGATACTCGCAGTTGCTTCTCAGAGAAGCAGAGAGCTGGCCAGGTGGCCGGCTCTCTGCTGTTGCCTCCGCAACCCTTCGTAGTGAGATCTTTAGCCGTTGAGGTGTGGCAACGGACGGCTGAAGCCATCGCTACGAAGAGGCCGCGCTGGCTGCGCAGGAGCTACGCAGTCTTAGTCAGATATTTACCAGTGCGTCACGACCGTCGTGCCGATCGGCGCCCAGTTGTAGACCCAGGCCGCGTCGCCGGTACGCATATTGACGCAACCGTGACTCATCGGTCGCCCGAAGTTATTGTGCCAGTACGTGCCGTGGATGGCGTAGCCTCGGTAGAAATACATGGTGTAAGGAACGTTGGGCAGATGATAGCCCGGCCCGGACATGGTCGTCGCGCGCAGCTTCGTCTGTACCCGGAAGCGCCCTACCACCGTCGGCGTCCGCGGCAGCCCCGTACTGACGCTGGCGCTGAATACCGGCGTATTGCCCACATAAGCCGTCAGCCGTTGCTTGCTGAGGTTCACATCAATCCACTTGCCGCCCGTGGGCGCGGGGCCGGCTTTCGGCGCAGCCTTAGCGCCTGGAGCAGCCTTGCCGCTCACCCGCAGGCGCTGGCCGACGTAAATGTGATTGATGTTGGCGATCCCGTTGATGGAGGCCAGCCTGGAAACGCTCGTGCCGTAGCGGGCCGCAATCGAACCCAGCGTGTCACCCCGTTTGACAACGTAGACGCTTGTGCCTGACGGGGCCGCAGCTTTCGCGGCCGGCCTGGCCGCCGCGACCGCCGCTGCGCCCTTGCCCGGAATAACCAACCGCTGCCCAACATAAATCACGTTGACGTTGGCGATGCCGTTGGTGCGGGCCAGCGTGTTGATGGACACGCCACTACGTGCAGCGATTTTTGCCAGCGTATCGCCGCGCTGCACGATGTAGACCCCACTGGCATCATTCGGGGCCGCCAGCGCCGCTCGCGGCCCAATGACAAGGACGACCAGAAGAATGGCTATACGAAGAATCCGCGTTGACATGGTTCTCTCCTTCTCACACGAATAAAGACCGGGTTCGTTTGGCTGCAACCACCCACCTGACGGCTGGGAGGGCTGGTTACAACACTATGTCTAGTTAACTTGCTTTATACCAGAGTTTCCCGTGCCTGTCAACTGTTTATGTCACCAATTACCAAAATTGGTGCATATATATCTCATTCAATTGCACGACGGATCCGCTTTGATTGAGTTATTTCAGGCATAAGTTACACTGCTATTACGCAACCGGATTATCACACCGTCCGGCTTGTCCCACAATGGCACTTATGCTATACTCTCAACCATTATGACGGAAGCGTCGTCAAAAAGATACGGTATAATTCGGTGATTCCGGTGATTTCCTCCCATAGAGAGACTTCAGAAGGACACTCCATGCGGATACTGAAAGCTCGGCCCCGGCGATTGCCGGTCATGCCGCTTCTGCTGCTCATGCTCTCTGATTGCACCGTCTGGCGCGGTGGTCGCTCAGACCACCGAACCCGTCATTGAAACGGCGTCTCTGCGTCTGTGGCCCGAATACGATGATCCGGGTGTGCTGGTCATTTCCGCCGGAACCCTCTCGAACACAACGCCGCTGCCCGCTTCAAGCGGCCTTCCCGATTTCGCAAGGCGCGCGGAACATCCAGGCCACCGTCAATGATCCGACCCGCGGGCTGGTCAACCGCGACTGGCAGTTGGTAGACGGCAAGCTGGTCTATGAACTGGACCTGGCCGATTATCACTACGAATACTACGTAGATCGTCCTCCATCAGGCCCGCGGCGCGAGATTCGCTATACCTTCGAGGCCCCCTATCAAACGAACGCCCTCGAGATCGCCGTCCAGGAACCGGCGCGCGCGACTGACTTCTCGGTAGAGCCGGCGCCCGGCGGGTCCTTCGTCGGCTCCGATGGATTCACCTATCACACCATTACGCAAAGTGACCTGGCGGCCGGGGAAAAGTTGGACGTGGTGATCCGCTATAACAAGACGGATAACGCCCTCTCGACTGTGGGCGCAGCCCCGGCTGCGCAAGCCGCGCCGACGGCGGCGCCCATCACGCCCGCTGCGACCCCTGCAACCGGCAGCATGCCCGACTGGGTCGCCTATGCGCTGATCGGGGCCGGCATACTCGGCCTGGTCGCCATCCTCGGTTATCTGGCCCTGCAACGACGAAAGACGTCGCCGGCGACAACAACGCAAACCAGCCGCCCCGGCCAACCGTGACTGCGCAACCCCGGCCCCCGGTCGTCGGGAGCGCAAACACCGGCGTCTTCTGCACCCAATGTGGGCGCAAATACGGCGCCGATGAGCGCTTCTGCGCCCAATGCGGCGCGCCGCGGCGCACGTAAGGCCGCTGAGTCATTCAATCACCAAAGCGATGTGCAACATGCGCAAACACTTTCCGTACCTTATCCTGCTGGCGCTGGCCCTGACCGTTTTGACAACTGTGTCGGCATTCGCGCAGACGCCCACCCCGAACGAGATCAACGAAGTCGCCAGAGAACTGTGGTGCCCGCTGTGCAACGGCGTGCGCCTGGATAACTGCGAGCTTCAGGCGTGCATCCAGATGCGCGAGGTCATTTCCGAAAAGCTGGCCGCCGGCGAGGACAAAGGCCGCGATCAAAGCCTACTTCGTCACGCAATACGGCGATGTGGTGCTGGGCGCGCCGTCCGGCGAGGGGTTCAATATCGTCGTCTGGGTGCTGCCGGCGCTGATCGCCCTGGTTGGGCTGGGCTGGCTGATCTATTTCGTCTCGACCAATCGCAAGGCCGCCGCGCCCCAGAGCGCCGCCCCCGTGAACCCGACCCAATCGGCCGCCGAAGACGAATACGTCCGGCGCGTCGAAGATGAATTGAAGAAATCCGACTGACCGAGAATCATGCGATGACGGAAAATACAAACCCGACTCCCACCGAAACCGAGAAGCGCCGCCTGCCCGGCTGGGTCTACCTGATGGCGATTGGCGGCATTGCCATTGCCGGGCTGTTGGCCCTGCTGCTGCTGCGCCCGCCCCAGAAGAGCCTGTGTGAAGGCCCCGCGCCCGACTGGTCGCTGGCGCTCTTCGACGATTACCGCGGCGGCGTGGATGGCGACACGCTCACGTCCGCCGATCTGAAGGGCAAACCGGTCGTGATGAACTTCTGGGCCAGTTGGTGCACGCCCTGCGCCGAAGAAGCGGCGCTTTTGGAAGAAGCCTGGCAGAAATACAAGGATCAGGGCGTCGTCTTCGTCGGCATAGATTACCTGGATCAGGAACCGGCGGCGCTGCGCTACCTCGAAAAGTTCGGCATAACCTACCCGAATGGCCCCGACCTGGCGAGCGTGATGTCCAAGCGGTATACCATTCGCGGCGTCCCCGAAACGTTCTTCATCAACTCGGCAGGCGAGATCGTGGGCTGCCGGAAGATCGGGCCGCTTGACGCCGAGCGAGTTGGATCAACGCATCGCCGAAATCCTGCCGTAAGGTCGAGGGCGCGCTTTGCGCCCTCTTTCACACAACGAGCGCGGCTTTGCATCGTGCCGCGCTCTATGCTACTATAGTTACACAGTCGCGCTTCCCGGCGTCACTGATTTGCTGCGCCAGCAAAACACCGGCGGCCCATGCCGCAATGCGGAGAAACTCAATGACTGACCTGGGCTACATCGCTCTGATTCTCGCCTTGATCGTGTCAATCTACGGCATATTCGTGTCCCTCACGGGCGCGTTCCGGCGCTTGCCCGAGCTGGTCACCAGCGGGCGCAACGCCATCTACGTCGTCGGCGCCCTGGTTGCGCTGGCCGCAGGGCTGATCTGGTATGCGCTGCTCACCGATCAGTTTCAACTCGAATACGTTGTGACCCACACCGAACGCAACCTGCCGCTGCTCTACAAATTCTCGGCCTTGTGGGGCGGTCAGGCCGGCTCGCTCACCTTCTGGTTGCTGATCCTGTGCGGCTACGCGGTCGCGGCCACCTGGTTCTTCCGCGGCCAGGTCCCCAGCATGAAACCCTACGTTCATGCCGTGCTGCTGCTGACCATCGCCTTCTTCATCTCCGTCGTGCTCTACGCGGCGAACCCGTTCCTTCGCCTCTGGCGCGACGGCGCGGGGCAGATCATCACCGCCGTCTTCCAGCCGGCCGGGACGCTGGCCCTTAACCCGGCGGATGGGCAGGGTCTCAATCCGCAGCTTCAGAACTACTGGATGGTGATTCACCCCGTGGCGCTCTACCTGGGGTTCATCGGCATGACCGTGCCGTTCGCATTCGCGGTGGCTGCGCTGGCAACCGGGCAACTCGGCAACACCTGGATCAAATTGATCCGCAAGTGGACCCTCGTCCCGTGGCTCTTCCTGACGCTCGGCATCCTGTTGGGTTCGCAGTGGGCCTACATCGAGTTGGGCTGGGGCGGCTACTGGGCGTGGGACCCGGTCGAGAACGCCTCCTTCTTGCCGTGGCTGACGGCCACCGCCTTCGTGCACAGCATCATGATCCAGGAGCGGCGGGGGATGCTCAAGGTGTGGAACATGGTGCTCATCTGGCTCACGTGGGAGCTGACGCTGTTCGGCACCTTCCTCACCCGTAGCGGCGTCGTCGAATCCGTGCACTCGTTTGCCCTCTCCCCCATCGGGCCGATGTTCGCGACCTTCATCATCGGGACGATGGTCGGCTATTTCATCCTCCTTGTGTGGCGGCTGCCGCTGCTCAAGAGCGACAATCAGCTCGACGCGGTGCTCTCGCGCGAGACCGCCTTCCTGACCCAAAACGTCGTTTTCGTGGTCATCATGATCGCGACCCTGCTGGGCACGCTGTTCCGGCCGATCTCCGAGTGGGTCACGGGCGACAAGATCTCCCTGAACGCGCCCTACTTCAATCGCGTCAACGGGCCGTTGTTCCTCGTCCTGCTGATCCTGATGGGCGCGGCGCCCCTCCTGGCGTGGCGGCGTTCGGCCCCCGAGACGCTCAAGAAGAACTTCAGCTATCCCCTGCTGGGCGCATTGATCAGCATCCCGGTGATGTTCATCCTGGGAAATCGCAGTATCGCCGGATTCATCGGATTCGCCGTGCTGGCCTTCGTGTTCACCGGCATCATCCAGGAATACGTGCGCGGCGTCCGCGCCCGGCGGCATAGCACCGGCGAACCGGTACCCGAGGCATTGGTCAACCTGGTGCGCCGCAATGGCCGGCGCTACGGCGGCTACATCGTCCACATCGGCATGTTGATGGTCGCCCTGGGCATCATCGGCAACGAGTTCTTCCAGAGTGAGGGACAGGCCAACCTTGCGCCCGGCGAAAGCATCGTCGTGGCCGACTACACCCTCACCTACGAGCGACTCGAGGTGACGGAAGGACCCAACTATACCGAGTTCAGCGCCGCCATGCCGCTGATAAAGAACGGGCGCGCGAGCGGCGAGATCGTGCCCAAGAAGATCGTCTACAACAAAAACCAGGAGCAGCCCATGACCGAGGTCGGGCTGAAACCCGGCGTCCTCGAAGACGTCTACGTGGTGCTGGCCGGGTTCGACAACATGGGCCAAACCGCGAGTTTCAAGGTTTATGTCAACCCGCTGATGTCGTGGATGTGGGTCGGCGGGGTCATCATCATCCTGGGCGTGCTGGTTTCCACCTGGCCGCGCAAAGTCCCCACCGCGTCAGAGGCGCGGGCGCGCGTGCCGGGCGGGGCGCAGCCGATTCAGTGAGAGTTACCGGAGAAAGAACGAACAGGGCATGACCTTATTTCTGGGTGTTTTGTTGGCCGCGGCCGCCTTCCTTGCGTTGGCCTATCCCATCTTGCGCCGCACTGCGACGCCGGCCGAGGACACGGCGATGGAATCGAGCAACGCCCTGGGTATACAGCCAAACCAGGAGCAGCTTGATGAGTTGCTTGCGCAGCGTGAGTCCGCCGTGCAAGCCTTGCGCGAACTCAGCTTCGACCAGCAGGTCGGCAAGATATCCGACGAAGACTTCGGGATATTCGAGACCAATCTGAAGCTCGCCGCGGCCGGCACCTTCCGCGCGCTGGATGAATGGGAAGCCGACGCCGACCGGCGGCTGGGCCCCGCCCTCACCCGTGATTACGCCATCCGCCTCGAGAGCCTGAAACAGGGGCCGGCTTGCCCGGCCTGTGGTCGCCGCGCGGGGGCGCACGATCAGTTCTGCGCCTTCTGCGGCGCGACCTTGCCGTCGAAGATCGCGCCGGTTGCCCCGTCGGCAGCGGCCGTCGCATGCGCGGGATGTGGCCGCCTCGTCGGAACCCGGCGATCGTTTCTGCGCCGGCTGTGGCCGTCCGCTGCCACAACCGGACACGATATCCGCCAACTGAGGCGCACGACGCCCCATGCTTGCCCATGAGCATTTACGCAATCACGTAACCGATCCCCGCTCGCTGGAGATCATCGAGGCGCTCGCCGGGCCGTTTCAGACGGCCATCGGCGGGGCCGCCAGCCCCGAACGCGCCCTCGCCGGGTTCGAACGCCTGCTGCTCAACACGCGTTACCCGGCCTCGCTGCTCGAAACGCTGGCCTACGCCCCGCACTCGCTTGAGGTGCTGGCGACCATCTTCGCCGGCAGCCAGTTCCTCACCGATATCCTGTTTCGCAACCCCGATTACGTCGCGCGCATCACCGAACGCCACGGCATCGGCCAGACCAAAAGCGGCGCGCAGCTCGACGCCGAAGCGCGCGCCGCCGTCTCCTACGCCGACATCCCCCCCTTCACGCGGTCGCCGCTCGATGCCCTGCGCCGCTACCAGCGCGCCGAGTTGCTTCGTATCGGCGCGGGCGATCTCTGCGGCATCAGCGACCTGACCGCCGTCACCCGCCAGTTATCGCTGCTGGCCGACAGCCTGATCCGCGCCGGCGCGCACGATGTCGCCACGCACCTCAACTCGCCGCTCGATGGCTTTGCCGTGCTCGCGCTGGGCAAGCTGGGCGGTCAGGAATTGAACTATAGCTCCGACGTAGACCTGCTCTTCCTCGCCGACCGGGACGCGTCCGCGCATCAACGCACCGGCGAACGGCTCATCGGCGCGCTGACCGAGGCGACCGACGAGGGATTCCTGTACCGCGTGGACATGCGCCTGCGCCCCTGGGGCCGCGTGGGGCCGCTCATCCCCACGGTTGGGGGCTATATGGCCTACCTCCAGCGCCACGCGCGCCTGTGGGAGAAACAGGCGCTGCTCAAAGCCCGCCCGGTCGCCGGAGACTTCAAGCTGGGGCGCCGGTTCCTCGAAGAGATCCAACCGTTGCTGTTCGAGGGCGAGCCCGAAGCGATCCGCTCCGACGTGCATGCGATGAAACAACTGACGGAATCGCAATCTGCGCGAGCAAGGCCGCCAGTGGGGCGAGGTCAAGCTGGGCGAAGGCTCGATCCGCGACGTCGAGTTCGTCGTGCAGTACCTCCAGCTCGTCCACGGCCGCGCCCACCCCGAGTTGCGCACCGGTAACACGCTGGAGGCGTTGACGCGGCTGGGCGAGCACGGATTCATCCCCGCCGACGAGCATCGCATCCTGTCCGAAGGCTACACCTTCCTGCGCACCGTCGAGCACTACCTTCAAATCCTCGACTACCGGCAGACCCACACCCTGCCGAAGGCCGAGGGCGATCTGCGCTACCTGGCGCGCCGGCTCGGCTTCAGCGGGTCGGACGCCGCCGCGCAATTCGTGGCGCACTATCAACAGCACGCCGACGCCGTGCGCCGCGTATACCGTCACTATCTCATGGCCGAAGGGACGCCGCCCTCGTTCAAAGGAGGATCTGCAATGACGCAAGTCCCGGTAGAGTTCGCGAACGGAGATCAGGCCGTCAGCCCCGAGATCGCCATCGTGCAGAAACACCTTGCGCGCCTCGCCCCATCCTACGCGGCGACTTTCTCGGAAGCGGATATCGCGCGTCATGCCACAATGTCGCAGTGCCTGGACGAGGACAACCCGATCGAGATTGACGCCGTGCGCGGGCCGGGCGAGGGCCTGTGGCGCGTCACCATCGTCGGTTACGATTTCCTCGGCGAACTTTCACTGATCTGCGGCCTGTTGTTCGCCTACGGCTTCAGCATCATTGACGGGCAGGTTTTCACCTACGAACCCGCGACCGACCAGGGCGATGCGTCGCGCAAGATCGTGGACGTGTTCACAGTGCGCGAAGCAATTCGCCGGCCGGCCGACCCGGCCATGTGGGATCACTACGCCGACGACCTGACCGAGCTGGTGCGGCTGCTCCAGGCGGAAGGCGCCGGGGCCGCCCAGGGCGAACTGGCCCGCCGGGTGGCGCGTGGCGCTCGCGGGGGTTGAGAGCAACACGCCGGTGTTGCACTCCATTGAGATCGAGATAGACAACGAAAGCTCGGATCGCTACACCATCCTGCGGATTGACGCGCCCGACACCATCGGCTTCCTCTACGAGTTCAGCAACGCGCTCGCCATTAATGGGATCTACGTGGCCTACGTCGGCGTGGCCTCGCTGGGCAATCGGGTGCACGACACGATCTACGTCACCGATGCGCGCGGCCAGAAGATCAATTCACCGGAGCGCCAGCGCGAGCTCCGCGCGGCCACGGTGCTGGTCAAGCACTTCACGCATCTGCTGCCGCGTTCCCCCAACCCGGAGGCGGCGCTCCAGCACTTCCACGAATATCTCGGTGAGCTATTCAAGCGTCCGTCATGGCCCGACGAGCTGGGCTCGTTGGAAAAGCCCGAGGTGCTGGCGGCCCTCGCGCGCTTGCTGGGGGTCAGCGAGTTCCTGTGGGATGACTTCCTGCGGATGCAATACGCCAACCTGTTCCCCGTCGTCGCCGATGTGGACGCGCTGGCCACCGGCAAGACCCGCGCCCAACTCGAAAGTGAGTTGGCGGGCGAGTTGGGGCAGGCGACCGGCGCAGCCCGGCGCGATGCGCTCAACGCCTTCAAAGACCGCGAGATGTTCCGCATTGACATGCGGCACATCATGGGGCAAATCCCGGCGTTCCGCCAGTTCTCCGCCGAATTGACCGATCTGGCCGAAGTCGTGTTGGCGGGCGCGGTCGAAATCGCGCGGGCGGATCTGACCGCGGAGTATGGCGTTCCGCTGGATGAGGCCGGGCAGCCGGCGCGCTTCAACCTGTTGGCGCTGGGCAAATGCGGCGGGCGCGAACTGGGTTTCGCCTCCGACATCGAGTTGATGTTCCTGTTCGACGGCTCCGGCCTGACGGACGGCCCGCGCGTGATCACGTCACCGGAATATTTCGAGAAGCTGGTCATCCAGACCGTGCAGATGGTGCGCGCCCGGCGCGAGGGCATCTTCGAGATTGATCTTCAGCTTCGCCCCTACGGCAAGGCCGGCAGCCTCGCCGTCTCCCTGGAGTCATTCCGCCGTTACTTCGCCCTCGGCGGCCCGGCCTGGGAATACGAGCGGCAAGCGTTGGTGCGCCTGCGCCCGGTCTACGGCGATGCGGCTCTGGGCGACGCGGCCATGACGCTGCGCGACGAGCTGGTTTATTCGGGCGAACCGTTCAACACGCCGGCGATGCGCGCCATGCGCGAACGCCAGTTGCGGCATCTGGTCACGCCGGGGACGCTCAACGCGAAGTACAGTCAGGGCGGGCTGGTAGACGTGGAGTACGTGGTGCAGGGGCTGCAGATCACCCACGGGCGGGAGAACCCGGCGCTGCGCACCGCCAACACGCGCGACGCCATCTCTGCGCTCCTCGCGGCGGGGATCATCTCAGCGGAGAACCACGCGCGCCTGTCCGAGGCCCACAACTTCCTCGAACAGTTGATCAACGCGCTGCGCGTGGTGCGCGGCAACAACAAAGACCTCACCGTGCCGTCGCCCGAAAGCGACGAATTCTCCTACCTGGCGCGGCGACTGGGCTACGTCCACAACTCGGCCCGCCTCAGCGCCGACCTGGAATATCACATGGGCTGGGTGCAAAAGCTCAGCGCCCGCCTGCTGGGCTGAAAACGACGCAGCGGCCTTACTTCATCCCCACCCAATCTACGTCCACACCGGCGCGGCTGCCCAGGCGCTCCATCAGTTCGCCCGTATGCTGTTGCAGGTGGCGGATGCTGTAGATTTGCAACTCCAGCTTGCTCATCGGCAGCCACTCGAACCCCGACGCAGCCTCAAGATCGAGCGCAGGGATGAGCGCGTCTACCTGCTCGTCGCAAAACGCGGCGTACTCCAGGATGTCGGCAGGGGTGTACTTCTCGGTGATCTCCGGCCCCGGATACGGCGGCCACGGCGCGGGCGCGAGCAAATTGTACGTCTCCCGATAGCGCGGCCACGGCGCGAAGGTCGCCTCGGTTTCCGAAAGATACAGATTGGTATAGAACAGCGCGTGATACGCGACATGCCAGAATGCCGCCTTATCTACGGGATCATCCCATAGCGCCTCCGGGCACTTCTCCACCGCCTGTCGCAACATCTCCAGCGCCGCATGATACTGCGACCGAATCACATCCGTGTAACTGATCACTCTCGCCCCCCTTTCAATCATGCTCTCCTCTCCCCTGCTCCTCCGCTCCTCCGCTCCTCCGCTCCTCCTCACAAACCCGCTGCACACCGAAACCCCAGGTTCGGGTTCTGCACCTGAGGCTCGCCGTCGCCCCCGGTTCGCCACGCGGAGATCGTACGGAAAGGCGTCCCACCCGCCGCCGCGGATGCCGTGCTGCGTCCCGGTGATCGGCCCGGTCGGGTTGATCCCCGGCGACACGGCATAGAAGCCCGCATCGTACCAATCGTTCACCCACTCCCACACGCCGCCCGGCCATGCCCAGCACACCATAGACGCTCGCGCCTTCCGGGTAACTGTCCGCGGCGACAGTATCGGGCGTGCAGAATTCGTCCGTGCGAAAGGCAGCGATCGCGCAATCGGGCGCCGCATCGCCCCAGGGATAGGCCCGGACACCCACCGCGCCCCGCGCGGCCTTCTCCCACTCCGCCTCCGTCGGCAGCCGTTTGCCCGCCCAGGCGCAATACGCGTTTGCGAGGTTCCAGTCCACGTAGATCACCGGATAGCCGTCGTATTCCGGGACGCCGAAGTAAGCGGGGCGCGTCTTTGATTTCAGGTAGAGCGGCGGCGCGCACCCCCCGGCCGCGACGCACTCACCGTATTGCCCGTTCGTCACCTCGGTGCGATCGATCGCGTAGGCGTCGAGAAATACTGTATGGAGAGGGAGTTCGTCAAGGGCGGTGGAGCAGGCGTACCCGCCATTGTGACCCGTCGCGCAGCCCATCTGGAAGCTGCCCGCCGGGATGTAGATCATGCCGCCGGGCACAGGCGGAACGTACGTGTAACTGTTCTGAATTGACGGCAGATAGAGCGGCCGGGGAGGTTCCGCCGATACGCCCCCCGTGGGAGAACCGACAACCGGCAAGAGCAGGACACATAACAAACACCGAAGGAGGGCACGCATGGGTCAACTTCCGTAGTGCGTATTGGATTCGACTTCCTGAGACAGCGATTCTACAACACCTGTCAGAAGTAAAGCCTGCAGGCGGTCATGACCGTCCGCCTCGACTCCAGAGTAGCGGATACGCACTCGGATCAGCCGTATTTGCACCATCGTCAGCGAACAGTGCCGACGTTACAAATCCTCCGTGTGTTCGGGAATACCGCGTGTCCGATCTGCGGAGCCAAGAAGCATCCCAGCGATGCGGAGCTATCCTCATGGGCCAGCTATCAGGCGTCTACTCGCACCTGAAGTGCGGCGCGAAGGTGGCGGCTGACCCCCGTGTATAAGCGGAGGGGCGGCTGGATTCACAGCCGCCCCTTGAGCCAGGAACTACCAACCTCGAGCGGTGGTTACTCCGGCTTGTCGTCGGAATCGGTTACTGTCGTATCGGGATTGTTGAACCTCTCCCACCACTCATTTGTGCCTATATCGCTAGACAGCTCGGCAGGAGCGCTGGGGAGTCTCGTTCGCCTTGATCGGCGTCGAGCCCGTCACGCCGGGTTTCTCAGCCTTTTTGTCATCAGTGATCATGTGGAACTCGCCGTTATAAAGTCCGCCTTCCTCCACGATCAGCCTCTGAGCTGAAACCGTCGCTTTCACCTGGCCGCTAGGCATGATCTGGAAGACCCCGCGACACTCAACCTCGCCCTCCAGCTCGCCGGCGATGGTGACCCTGCTGGCGGTGACTGTGGCCTCGACTCGCGCGCCTTCTGCCACCGTCAAGGTACCATCACACTGGATCTCGCCTTCGGCGATGCCCTCGATGCGCAGGTTCTGCTTCGTCTTGTACAGCCCGTTGAAGTGCGAATCGCTATCAACGCGGCTTTCGCTCGCCGGCGTCTCGACCACAGGCGGTTTTGCCGGTATGGGGGTGGTCCGAACTGATGTAGAGCTTACCATAGTTGCTTATCTCCCTGGTCGCGCCATCGTAAAACGGCAATTGATGGTCGCGCCTTCTTCAACAACCAGCACCGGGGTCTTGATTTCCCCGCTGACGGTCGCCGATTGGGTGATCTGCAGCCGATGCTGGCACTCGACTTGCCCGTCGCATGAGCCGGAGATCACGGCATCGTTCGAACGCAGTTGGCCCTGTGTGGTGGCCCCCGGTTCGACCCAGATCGTTTCCTTGGCCTCGATCTCGCCCTGAAAGCGACCTTCGACCAGCACGTTGCGCTTGGAGTGCAGCGTGCCGGTGAGGTCAGTATACCGATCGAGAATGGCGGCGGCCTCGCGATTTACAGGCGAAGCCGGCGGGGGCGCCGGGGAGGCTGGGGTAGGTTCAGGGGTGACTGCGACCGCAGGGGAGAGACTTCGCACGATCGGTCGCTTCTGGTTTGGGTGCATCAGAGGGCTGCGCAGGCTGCTTGGCCGGCGGACCCTGATCCCGCTTGAAAATGGACATCGGTGGTATTCTCCTGTCCGCTGTAAGGTATGGGCGCTGGCTCTTGGCCGCTCATGCCCTGGTGTGCGATGATCACGCAACCGACGGCAGTGCGATTGGTCAAGGGGAAGCACTGGCCCCAGGCATCCGGAGTACAACCTACATCCTGGCTCTCAGGCGCATAACGCCTTACCAGACTACATGTGCCACGAGTTACAGTTTTTTGCAAGTTCAGCCTTACCGGGTGGATTGCTACCGCCCTTCCCGAGGGCATGGTTCCGATTCCGGTGGGAGTAGGTGTCCGCTCGGAGCCGCAGACCCCTTGGTATCCCTTGCCTTAGCCGCCCCAGCAACACTACCCATTCGGGTACTGGACGCGCCCATCTCCCGGCCGCCTATACTGTTCCCGTTACTCGTCATTTTCCCGAAACTTTGTCCAGAGCGAAAGGAGAGCTCGTTTCATGCCTAAGTCTGTTGCAGACGTACTGGCCCTCAAGTCCCAGGTTCAAATGGTGGATTTCCGTTTCACCGACCTGCCCGGCGTGTGGCAGCATTTCACCGTCCCCGTCAAAGAGCTGACCGAGGAGACCTTCGAGGACGGCATCGGTTTCGACGGCTCCTCCATCCGCGGCTTCAAAGAGATCCACGAGTCCGACATGCTGCTGATGCTCGACCCCGACACCGCCTTCGTCGACCCGATCTACGAAGTGCCCACCCTGGCGATCATCTGCGACGTCTACGACCCGATCACCCGCGAGCCCTACACCCGCGACCCGCGCTTCATCGCCCAGCGCGCCGAAGCCTACCTCAAGCAGACCGGCATCGGCGAGACCAGCTACTGGGGGCCGGAAGCCGAGTTCTTCATGTTCAGCGACGTGCGCTACGGCGTCGGACGCCAACGCCAGCCTATTACTACATCGACAGCCAGGAGGGCTGGTGGAACAGCGGCAAGGACCTGGGGCCGAACTTCGGCGGCCAGATTGCCGCCAAGCGCGGCTACTTCCCGGTGCCGCCCGCCGACACGCAGCAGGATGTGCGCAGCCGGATCGTGCTGGCGCTCGAAGCGGTCGGCGTCGACGTCGAAGTCCACCATCACGAGGTCGCCACCGCCGGCCAGGCCGAGATCGACATGCGCTTCGACACGCTGACGCGCATGGCCGACAGCGTGATGATCTACAAGTACATCGTCAAGAACGTCGCGCGGCAGAACGGCCTCACCGCCACCTTCATGCCCAAGCCGCTCTTCGGCGACAACGGCTGCGGCATGCACGTCCATCAGAGCATCTGGAACGGCGGCAAGAACCTGTTCTACGATGAAGCCGGCTACGCCCAGCTCTCGGACACGGCCAAGTATCTACATCGGCGGCCTGCTCAAGCACGCGCCGGCCCTGCTGGCGCTGGCTGCGCCCACCACCAACTCCTACCGCCGCCTGGTGCCCGGCTTCGAGGCGCCGGTCAACCTGGCCTACTCGCAGCGCAACCGCTCGGCCATCTGCCGCATCCCGGTCTACTCGCAAGAGCCCGAAGGCCAAGCGCATCGAGTTCCGCGCGCCCGATCCGTCGTGCAACCCGTACCTGTGCTTCGCCGCCCTGCTGATGGCCGGCCTGGACGGCGTGCAGAACCGCATCGACCCCGGCGAGCCGATGGACAAGGACCTCTACGGCCTGCCGCCGGAGGAAGCCAAGCTGATCAAGCAGGTGCCCGGCTCGCTGGCCGAAGTGCTGGACGCGCTGGAAGCCGATCACGAGTTCCTGCTGAAGGGCGACGTGTTCACCACCGACATGCTCGAAACCTACATCGCCTACAAGCGCGAGACCGAAGTGGATCCGATGCGCATGCGCCCGCATCCCTACGAGTTCACGCTCTACTACGACGCCTGAGTCACTCCCCTGAGGCTCCTTTCAGAGAACCCGGTTTCCGGCTCTACCGCCGAAAGCCGGGTTCCTCTTTCCCGGCTCGCAAGCGCCTCGGCGCCCTCCTTGTCGCCAAATTGTACCCAAACGGGTACTGGTTATTCGATTCCATCTGTGCGTAAAGTGATCTGCGGGACAGCAAATCACTGCCCCAATTCACTCATCTTTCAGGAGGATACACGCGATGGATGCAATCAATACGGGCGACACCGCCTGGGTCCTGACCTCGACCGCGTTGGTGATGATGATGATGCCGGCGTTGGCCTTTTTCTACGGCGGCATGGTGCGCAAGAAGAACGTCCTTTCCACCCTGAATCTCAGTGTGATCCTGATGGGCCTGCTCAGCCTGCAGTGGGTCATTTTCGGCTTCAGCCTGGCCTTCGGCGAAGACATCGGGGGCTTGATTGGCGGCCTCAACTACCTCGGATTCAAGGGCGTCGGCCAGGAGCCGAACCCGGATTACGCGGCGACGATCCCCTTCATCGCTTTCGCCGCCTTCCAGATGATGTTCGCCGTCATCACCCCGGCGCTCATCACCGGCGCGTTCGTCGAGCGCGTCAAGTTCAAAGCGTTCCTGCTCTTCAGCCTCCTCTGGGCCACCCTGGTCTATGATCCGGTGGCGCACTGGGTGTGGGGCGTCGGCGGCATCCTGCGCAACATGGGCGCGCTGGACTTTGCGGGCGGCACGGTCGTGCACATCACGGCCGGTTTCTCGGCGCTGGCGTTCGCCATGGTCATTCGCAAACGCGCAGGGTTCGGCAACGGCATCATGGAGCCGAACAACATCCCGTTCACGGTGCTGGGCGCGGGCCTGCTGTGGGTGGGTTGGTTCGGGTTCAATGGCGGCAGTGCGCTCGGCGCGAACGGCCTCGCAGCGACGGCGTTGCTGAACACCAACACGGCAGCGGCCGCGGCGGCCGTGGTCTGGATGTTCCTGAGCTGGCGCGACAACAAGCCCAGCGTGCTGGGAATCGTGACGGGCGCGGTGGTCGGGCTGGTGGCGATCACGCCCGCCGCCGGCTTCGTGACGCCCATGGCCGCCATCGCCATCGGCGCCATCGCGGCGCCCATCAGCTTCTACACCATCCGGTTCCGCCAGGCGCGCCAGTTGGATGAATCGCTGGACGTGTGGGCCTGTCACGGCATGGGCGGGCTCTGGGGCGCGATCGCGACGGGAATCTTCGCAACGACGGCGATCAACCCTGCCGGCGCCGACGGGCTGCTGTATGGCAACCCTCGCCTGTTTCTCGTCCAGACGATGGCTGCGCTTCTCGTCGCCGGCTTTGCCTTCCTGGTCACCCAGGTGCTGGCCCGCGTCCTCGAGCGCACGATAGGATTGAGCGTCACGCCGACCGAGGAGCAACTCGGGCTGGATATCGCCGAGCACGGCGAGCGGGCCTACGCGTGAGGGTGAGAGGATACTGACCATGACCAAGAAAATCGAAGCCATCATCCGCGAAGAGAAACTGCACGACGTCAAGGCTGCGCTCCACGGCATCGGCATCGTGGGCATGAATATCTTTGAGGTGCGCGGGCATGGCCGCCAGGGCGGCGTCACCCTCGCCGGACGCTCCGGCTCCTATCAGGTAGACTTTCTGCCGCGGATCCAGCTCAACATCGTGCTCAGCGACCACAACCTGGAGAAGACGATCGAAACAATCTGTCAGGCTGCGAGCACCGGCAACATCGGCGACGGGTTGATCTTCGTCTACCCGGTTGAAGATGTGATCCGCATTCGCACCGGCGAGCGTGGCCGAGATGCCCTGACATATCCGGATGACATTGATACACGTCAGAAGTAGCAGACGACCGAACGCCGGCCCGGCGAGGGGCGCTTGTGCCTCGCCTCCGGGTCGGCTATAATCCGGTCATGGCATGTGCGTAAGCCGGCGTTCGGCTGCGGCGCATGGCCGGACGAGGGACACATGACACACGAAACCCACGAGGAGCCGCTGGGAAGCAACAGCGGCTCCCCTTTATTGGAAGCCCTGGCGCGATTGAACGAGATCGGCGCCGGCATCAACCGCATCAGCGGCGGCGACACGGCGCGCCTGGCCGGCGTCCTCTCCTTGATCGTCGAAAGCGCCGTGAAGATCGCCCCGGGTTCCAGCGCCATCCTCTACACCTACGACCCGCGCCGGCAGAGCTTCGATCTGCTGTCACGCGTCTCCGCCGGGGAAACCCCGTGGGAACCGCCCATGGACATCACCACCCTGCCCGATGACGCCCCGCGAGCCGGAGGGGCTGGGCGCTCGCGCCGTGCGTGAGCTGCGCCCGATACTCTCTTACGAGGAACCGGATCTGGGCGTCCATCCGTTCAAAGCGTTGCAGGGCGTCAAAACCGTGGCCTGCCTCCCCCTTGTCGTCGCCGACCGGCCCGAGGGCGCGCTTTATGTCTACTTACACGAAGACCGGCCCTTCACCGAGATCGAGCTGCTGCTCCTCAACAATCTGGTCAACCAGGCCGCCATCGCCATCTATCACGCCAACCAGGTGGCGATCATCCAGCGCGACCTCAGCCGCAAGCGCGATGAACTGAGCCTGTTGCACAATGCCGGCCTCTTGATCTCGTCGCGCACTCGCCTCGAAGAGACGCTGGAGGCAATCCTGCAAATGGCGCTGGAAGTCACCAACGCGCATTACGGCATCTTCCGCCTGGTTGATCGCGCCGGCCAGCACCTGCTGACGCGCGCCATCGCGGGCGAACGGCTCGGCAGCCCGGCGATCGAGGCGCTCCCGATCAACACCACCAGCGTGATGGGCTGGGTCGCCAAGACGCGCCGTCCCCTCAACATCCCGGACGTCGCGCAGCCGCCCTGGTCGCGCATTTACTACCCGCTCGATCACGTGCTGGATATGCGCTCCGAGTTGACGGTGCCGCTGATCGGCGCAGGCGGCCGGCTGGAGGGCGTGCTCAACCTGGAAAGCCCGGAAGTCGCCGCCTTCTCCGAAGCCGATAGCCATCTGCTTCAGTCGCTGGCGTCACAGGCGGTCATCGCGATCCAGGAAGTGCGCCTGCTCGACGCGCTGCGCGACACCGCCGAACGCCTCCTCACCCGGCCCACCGGCGACGTGCTCCAGCACCTCACAACGCTGGCCTGCGACCTGCTGAACATTGACGGCAGCGGCATCTGGACGCTGGAGGGCGAGACGCTCACGCTGCGCGCCGCCGCCTTGACCGACGCGCCCAACACGTTGCCCCGCCTGCCGGAGGAGATGATCCGGCGCGCCGTGCTCACCGGGTCGCCGCTGACCTACGAGCGCAATCTGACAGGCGTCAAGGGTTGGAAGCGCGGCCTCGTCACGCCCATCCTCTCTGCGCTCGATCAAAAACCGGTCGGCGCGCTGGCGGTCTATTCGGACGATGAGCAGGCCGAGTCTGACCCCGCGGAGTGGGACAAGAAGGTCATGGGCATCCTGGCGCATTATGCGGCGCTCGCCCTGGAAAACGAGACGCATCAACGCGCCCTGCGCGCCGCCGAAGAGGCCCGCGCCGTGGCCGAGACCTTCGCCGCGATGGGCGACGTGGCGGCGAACCTGCTGCATCACCTCAACAACAAAGTCGGCACGATCCCTGTGCGGATCGAGGGCATCCAGGACAAGTGCGCCCCGCTGCTGGAAGAGAATCCCTATCTGGCGTCGAACCTGATCGAAATCGAACGCGCGGCGCTGGATGCGATGGCGGCAGTCCGCGAACGCCTCTCGTTGCTGCGCCCCATAGATATCGCCCCCACCGCCGTCGGGCCGTGCGTCGAAGACGCCCTCGCGCAGGCGGGCCTGCCGCCGAGCATCGCCGTTCAGATATCGGGCCTCGACGACTTGCCGCCGGTGATGGCGGGCCGGGAGGGTTTGACGCTGGCGCTGGTGAACCTGCTTGAGAACGCGCGCGAAGCGATGGGCGGCGAGGGCGCCCTCGCGATTACAGGCGAAGCGGACGCGGACGCGCGTCGTATTGTCCATTCGCGACGACGGCCCCGGCATTCCGGTCGAGTTGGGCTCCAGCATCTTCGATTTCAACGTTTCCGGCAGTCACGCCACGCAAAACGGTCGCGCAAAACGGTCGCCCTCTCGCCTCGGGTTCGGTTTGTGGTGGATCAAGACCCTGATGACGCGCCTGGGCGGCAGCATCACGGTCGAGAGCGACGGCGCAACCGGCACGACCTTCCGGCTGCACATCCCGCTTGCACGGAGCCGGCCATGACCCCCGAACCGATGCGCGCCCTGGTGGTCGAAGACACAACCGCCTGGCAGGAAATCCTGACCGAGATCCTGACCGACATGGGACTGGCCGTAGACGTCGCGTCCGACCTCGATGCGGCCGTGGCGCTGCTCAAGGATCGTCAACATCGCGTCGCCGTGGTTGACCTGGCGCTGGCCGACGACGGTCAGAACCGCGACGGCCTCGAAGTGCTGACCACCGTGGGGCAGCTGGACCCCGGCTGCGTCACCGTGCTTCTCACCGGCTTCGCGACCGTGGAACTGGCGGTCAGCGCGCTCACCGAGTACGGCGCGTTCACCTGTCTCCGCAAGGAAGCCTTCCGCCGGGCCGAGTTCCGCGAGGTGATCCATCGGGCGCTGGCGCTCGCGCCCGTCGGGCCGGTCGCCGTACCCGCCGCGCCCGCATCGCCCGCGCAGCAACACGCGACCGGGCCGGCGCGCCCGGCGCAACGCGGCGACGCGCTGCTGGTCGAAGACGACGCCGGTTGGCGCAGCCTCGTCACCGAGATCCTGGAGGACGCGGGGTTTGGCGTGCGCGCCTGCCTCAGCTACGGCGAGGCGCTGGGCTACCTGCGTCGCGATCAATTCGCCGTCGCCATCGTGGACCTGTCGCTTGCCAGCTCTACCGCCCCGCGCGACAACCGCGACGGCTACGAAATCTTGCGCGGCGCGCTCTCTTCTGCGCTCCCCGCCATCGTCATCAGCGGGCTGGCCAGCCGGGAAGAAGTCGAGCGCGCCTATGCGGAATTCGGCATCCACGGCTACGTCGAAAAGCAGAGCTTCGACCGGGCCGCCTTCGCGCGCCTGATCGTGGAAGCCGCCGACGCGGGCGGCGCGGGCTTCGGTGAGATCGGCAGCCTGACCCCGCGCGAGCGCGAGGTGTTGACGCTCGTCGTGCGCGGCCTCACCAACAAGGGCGTCGCCCATGCGCTCGTCATCTCCGAGAACACCGTCAAACGCTATCTCAAGTCCATCTTCGAGAAACTGGACGTGGACAGCCGCGCCGCAGCCACCGCGAAGGCGGTCAGCAGCGGCCTCAGATAACTGAAGATCTACCCCAACGCCGAGCAGTTACGCGAAAATTGGCCCTTGACAAGCCGCGCCGTTCTGTGATATAAGTTCACCACAATCGAATACAACTCCACACAAAAGCTGTGAAGAGGACGAGTAGACGCTGCAACGGCGGCACAGAGAGCGGGGAACGGTGAAACCCCCGCCCGCACGATGGCGTTGAATGGACCTCGGAGCTGCAAGGCGAAAGACCTCATCGAGTAGCCCGCGCCGGAGCTGCCACCGTTATCAGGGCAAAGAGCATAAGCCGCCGCCTCGGCGTTGACGCCGGGACAGGGGTCGTGCTCCACAGAGTGAGGCTGGCCGACGCACCTTGTCGCTTCGCATGACAGGGTGTTTTTTGTTCCTTCAGGTGTTGCCTGCAAAGAACAGACGCGATGGCCGGTCTAACCAGGGTGGCACCACGGGAAGCCCTCCTCCCGTCCCTGCGGACGGAGAAGGGCGTTCTGATTTCTGGAGCCCGGAGATGACCATGCTGACCCTGGAACAGTTGGATTCGCAGACGCAACACGCGCCGCCCCTCGTGCGCGAACTCCCCGCCGACCTGGAGACCCCCGTCTCCGTCTATCTTCGCCTTGCCGGCGACGGCCCATCTTTCTTGCTCGAAAGCGTCAGCGGCGGCGAACAGGTCGCGCGCTACTCGTTCATCGGCATCCACCCGCGCCGCGCCTTCGTCGTCCGCGGCCGCACCGTCGAGCGCCACACGATCTCCGGCGTCGCCGGGGAGGAGATCGCGGCGGGCGACGACCCGCTGGACGTGCTGCGCGCCGCCCTGGCCGACAACCCGCCCGCCGTCGCGCCCGGTATGCCGCGCCTCGTCGGCGGGCTGGTCGGCTACCTGAGCTACGAGACGGTCCGCTTCTTCGAGCCGCGGCTGGCGCTGGAACCATCGCCCGACCTCCCCGACGCGGTCTTCCTCCAGGCGGATACGATTGTCGCCTTCGATCACGCCTTCGGACGCCTGCTGCTCATCGCCAATCCCTACCCCAACGGCGACCCGGCGAAGGCGCAGGCCGAGGCCGAAGCCCGGTTGGATGAAATCGAGCGCCGGCTCCAGCGCCCGCTCACCCGACAGCCGAACCCCGGCGCGAGCGGTTGCGGACGCCGCAATCGGCTCGAACATGACCCGCGCACAGTATTGCGACGCCGTGCGCGCCGCCAAAGAGTACATCGCGGCGGGCGACATCTTCCAGGTGGTCATCTCGCAGCGCTTCTCGCGCGAGACGTCCGCCGCCCCGTTCGACATCTACCGCGCCTTGCGGCGGCTCAACCCCTCCCCGTATATGTTCTTCTTCGATTTCGAAGGGCTGATCCCCGGCGAACCGCTCCATCTGATCGGCGCGTCGCCCGAGATGCACGTCCGGCTCGACGGGCGCAAGGCGGCCATCCGCCCCATCGCCGGGACGCGACCGCGCGGCGGCGACCCGGCGGAGGATATCGCGCTGGAGGAAGAACTGCTGGCCGACCCCAAGGAGCGCGCCGAACACGTCATGCTGATCGACCTGGCCCGCAACGACCTCGGGCGGGTCTGCGACTATGGCACGGTGCACACTTCCGATCTCATGGGCATCGAGCGCTATTCCCACGTCATGCACATCGTCTCGCACGTCGACGGCGACCTTGCAGCCGCAATACGACGGTTTCGACCTCATGCGGGCGACCTTCCCGGCGGGCACGGTCAGCGGCGCGCCGAAGATTCGCGCCATGGAGATCATCGCCGAACTGGAAGGCCAGCCGCGCGGCGTCTATGCCGGGGCCGTGGGCTACTTCTCGTACGACGGTTCGTTGGACACCTGCATCGCCATCCGCACGCTGGTGATGCGCGGGCAGACGATCAGCGTGCAGGCCGGGGCCGGGCTGGTGGCCGATTCCGAGCCGGAGCGCGAATATCAGGAATCGGTGAACAAGGCCCGCGCCCTGTTCGCCGCCGTGGAGACCGCGGAACGCGCCGCGACCCGGGTCGTCGGTTCGGATCAGGAGGCTGCGCAATGATTGCCGTGATTGATAACTACGATTCGTTCACCTACAACCTCGTGCAGTATTTCGGCGAGCTGGGGGCCGAAGTCCAGGTCTATCGCAATGACGCCATCACGCCCGACGCGCTGGAGGCCCTGGGTCCCAGCCACATCGTGATCTCCCCCGGCCCCGGCGATCCATCGGACGCGGGCGTCTCGAACGAGGTGATCCGCTGCCTGGGGCCATCCCGCCCGCTGCTGGGCGTCTGCCTGGGCCATCAGTGCATCGGCGAGGTGTTCGGCGGACAGGTGGTGCGCGCGCCGCGGCTCGTCCACGGCAAGACCTCGCCCATCTACCACTATGGCGAAGGGTTGTTCGTCGGGGCTGCCCAGCCCCTTCCCGGCCACGCGCTACCATTCGCTCATCGTCGCAGAGCCTGCGCCGTCCGATCTGGAGATCACGGCGTTCACCTCCGAAGGCGAAGTCATGGGGCTGCGCCACCGCGAGCTGCCCATCTACGGGGTCCAGTTCCACCCCGAATCCATCCTGACGACCCACGGCAAGCAGATTTTGCGCAATTTCCTTGCGATCAACGGGTCGCACTGAGGTCAGGGAGGCGATCATGCTCAACGAATACATCGGCAAGATCATCCGGCGGCAGAACCTCAGCCTTGAGGAGGCCGAAGCCGCCATGAACAATCATCATGTCGGGCGACGCCACGCCCGCGCAGATCGGCGGCTATCTGGTCGCGCTGCGCATGAAGGGCGAAACGGTGGACGAGATCGCCGGCAGCGCGCGCGCCATGCGCGCCAATGCCCACCAGGTGCGCACCCGCCCCAACGGCCCGCTGCTGGATACGGCGGGCACGGGCGGCGACGGCGCACACACCTTCAATATCTCCACCACGGCCGCGTTCATCATCGCGGGGGCCGGGCCGCCGCGTCGCCAAGCACGGCAACCGCGCCGCCTCATCGAAGTGCGGCAGCGCCGACGTGCTGGCCGCCGCTGGGCGTCGAGGTCAGCCTGACGCCGGAAGATGTCGCGGCCTGCATTGACCAGCGTCGGCATCGGGTTCCTCTTCGCGCCGCGGTTCCATCCGGCCATGAAGTACGCCGTCGGCCCCCGGCGCGAACTGGGCCAACGCACGATCTTCAATCTCCTCGGCCCGCTCACCAACCCCGCCGGCGCCACGCACCAACTGATCGGCGTCTACGATCCCGGACCTCACCGAGCCGCTGGCGCGCGTCCTGGGGATGCTCGGCGGTCAGCGCGGCGTTCGTCGTCCACGGCCACCGCGGGCTGGACGAACTGACGACGGAGGGCGCGACGCGCATCAGCTACCTGCGCGACGGCGATGTCACCACCTTCGAGTTGTCCGCGACCGATCTGGGGCTGCGGCCCGCTGATCCCGATGACTTGCGCGGCGGCGAACCGGCCGAAAACGCGACGATGATCCGCGACGTGCTGTCCGGCGAGGACCGCAGCCCGCGCCGCGATGTTGCGCTGCTGAACGCGGCAGCCGCGCTGGCGCTCCCTGACGCCGGAGACGACCCGATCGAGGCCATCCGTGAGGCGCTGGACGCGGCCGAACGCGCGCTGGATACCGGCGCGGCGCTGGAGAAGTTGGACACGCTGGCCGCGCTCAGCAACGCGCTCGCGGCGCAGAGCGCACAGGCAGAACGCGCCAATGACTATCGTGGAAACGATCGCACAAGTGCGCTTCGCAATAGTACCGGACCGAGAAACGCCATGAGCGCGCCGCCCCGTGACCTGCTGACGGAGATTTTCGCCCACAAGCGCGTTGAGGTGGCAAAGCCGTAAGGCGCTGACGCCTCTCGCCGGGCTGGAGCGCGCAATTCGCGCCCGGCCCGCGGCGCGTGACTTCGCCGCCGCCCTGCGCGCCGCGTCTACCCGCCCGGCATTGATCGCTGAAATCAAGCGCGCGTCGCCGTCGCGCGGGCCGCTTGCGCCCGATTTGGACCCGATCACCCTGGCGCAGACCTACGTCGGCGGCGGCGCGACGGCGATCAGCGTCCTCACCGACGAGAAATACTTTCACGGCAGCCTGGACGATCTGCGAGCGGTCGCGGCCCTGCGTCTCGACGCGCCGCTGCTCCGCAAAGACTTCATCTGCGACCCGTATCAGGTCTACGAGGCGCGCGCCGCCGGAGCCGACGCGGTGCTGCTCATCGCGGCGCATCTGGAGCCTGAGTTGCTATGCGAACTGCACGAGACGGCCCGCGGACTCGGCATGACGGCCCTGGTGGAGGTGCATGATGAAGCCGATCTCGAACGCGCCCTCGCCTGCCGGCCCGCGCTGATCGGGATCAACAACCGCGATCTGCGCACCTTCGAGGTCAGCCTGCAAACAACCTGCCGGCTCGCTCCGGCGATCCCCGCCGAGATCGCCGTCGTCGCGGAAAGCGGCATCTTCACGCCGCAACACGCCCGTGATCTCGCCGCGTTGACGCGCGCGGACGGCGCGCCTGCGGTGGACGCGATCCTCGTGGGCGAGGCGCTGGTGACTGCGCCCGATACGCGCGCCCTCGTCAACGCCCTTGCAACCGCCGGTCGGAAGCCGGATACCGTATGATCGTCAAAATCTGCGGCATCACCACACTGGAGGACGGCCTGGCGGCGCTGGACGCGGGCGCGGAGATGTTGGGGTTCAACTTCTACCCCCCCAGCCCGCGTTACCTGACGATAGCGGCCTGCACTGAACTGATCTCTGCGCTGCGGAGGCGCCGGCCCGCAGTTTTCGGCGGTAGGCGTGTTCGTCAATGAGAATCCCGCCGAGATTCGGCGCATTATGTCCATATGCGACCTCGACCTGGCGCAGTTGAGCGGCGACGAGCCGCCGGGCGACCTGGCGGCGGTCGGCGAGGGGCGTGCGTTCAAGTCCATCCGGGCGCGAGGAACCGCCGCGATTGGAGAAGCGGATCGCTACGCCGTGCAACCCGGCGCTGCTGCGCCCCGCCCTGCTCCTCGACGCCGCCGCCGGAGCCGGGCAATATGGCGGCACCGGCCTCAGCGCTGACTGGCAGACGGCCGCGCATCTGGCGGCGACCTGTGCGTTGTTGCTGGCAGGCGGGCTGCGCCCCGACAACGTGGCCGAAGCCGTGCGACAGGTCCATCCCTGGGGCGTAGATGTCGCCTCCGGCGTGGAGTCCGCGCCGGGGCGCAAAGACCCGGCCCGGATGCGCGCCTTCGTCACCGCGGCCCGCAATGCAGGCTGACTGCGTAATAAATGTAAGGGGTTCTGACCGTAGGCAGTTTTCGCGCCCTGGAATCGAGGCTTTAGCCGGTGCAGGCGATTGACCGGACTCAGTTCTCGACTCCAGGGTTGGACTCAACGCAAATCTATTTCTGGATGTGAGCAAGACCTATGACCATCAACACACCCACTGACATTAAGCTCTCGCCCAAGTTCGGCGCATATGGCGGCCAGTTCGTCCCGGAGACGCTGATGCCCGCCCTGGCCGAGTTGGAGGCCGCCTTCCTCACATTGCGCGCAGACCCCGGCTTCACCGCCGAACTGGACCGGCTATTTCGCACCTATGTGGGCCGCCCGACGCCGATCTCCTACGCGCAACGCCTCACCGAGCATCTGGGCGGCGCGCAGCATCTACCTGAAACGCGAAGACCTGGCCCACACCGGCGCGCATAAGATCAACAACGCGCTGGGGCAGGCGCTGCTCGTGCAACGCATGGGCAAACATCGCATCGTGGCCGAGACCGGCGCAGGGCAGCATGGCGTCGCGTCCGCGACCGCAGCCGCCCTGCTGGGGCTGGAGTGCGTCGTCTACATGGGCGACGTGGACATCGCCCGCCAGCAACCCAACGTCCTGCGGATGCGCCTGCTCGGGGCCGAGGTGCGCCCCGTCAGCAGCGGCAGCCGCACCCTGAAGGACGCCATCAACGAAGCGATCCGCGACTGGGTCACCAACGTGGAGACGACGCACTACCTGCTCGGCTCCGCGCTGGGGCCGCACCCGTATCCCACCATCGTGCGCGAGTTCCAGTCCGTCATCGGGACCGAGGCGCGCGCCCAGATGCTCGCCGAGACGGGCCGCCTGCCCGATGTCTGCGTGGCGTGCGTCGGCGGCGGCTCCAACGCCATCGGGATGTTCCACGCCTTCCGCGACGATCCCTCCGTGCGGCTGATCGGCGTGGAGGCGGGCGGCGAGGGGATCGCCTCAGGCAAGCACGCGGCGCGCTTCGGCGACCCCGGCATGGGGCGACCCGGCGTGTTACATGGAACTCGCACCTATGTCCTGCAAGATGACGACGGCCAGATCGCGGCGACGCATTCCATCTCCGCCGGCCTCGACTATCCCGGCCGTCGGCCCGGAGCACGCCTATCTGCGCGAGATCGGGCGCACCGAGTACACCAGCGCCGATGACGAGGAAGCGCTCGCGGCCTTCAGCCTCCTGGCCCGCACCGAGGGCATCCTCGCGGCCCTGGAATCGGCCCACGCCGTCGCCGAAGCCGCTCGCCTCGCCCCCACGTTGCCGCCGGACGCCATCCTGCTGGTCAACCTGTCGGGCCGCGGCGACAAAGACCTGGACACCATCACCCATGCCCTCGCCGAGCGCGGCCGTTTGTAGTGCCCGTTCGTAGTGGCGCACGCAAGTGCGCCCTCCCGGAGACAACATATGACCGAACAAACCTGCACCCACCGGCCTAACCCGCATAGATTCCGCCTTCGCTGCGGCCCGCGCCGAACATCGCGCCGCGTTGATGCCCTATTACACGCTGGGCTATCCCGATCTCCCCCGATCCGAGCGAGTCATCCGCGCGGTCGCCGACGCCGGCGCCGACCTCATCGAGCTGGGCGTGCCCTTCTCCGACCCGCTCGCCGACGGCCCCACCATCCAGCACTCGACCCAGACGGCGCTCGAAGCGGGAACGACCGTGAGTCGCTGCTTCGAGATCACGTCGCGCCTCCGCGCGGGCGGTCTCACCCAGCCGCTCCTGTTGATGGGCTACTACAACCCCATCCTCGCCTATGGGCTCGATCGATTCATCGCCGACGCGACCTCCGCCGGCGTGGACGGCTTCATCGTCCCCGATCTGCCCGTGGAAGAGGCGAGCGATCTCGAAGCCGCCGCGCGGGCATCGGATCGGGCGCTCGTCTTCCTCATCGCGCCCACCTCGCCGCTCGGCGCGGATCGCCGACATCGCCGCGCACAGCACGGGTTTCACCTACCTGGTCTCGCTGACCGGCGTCACGGGCGCGCGGTTGGCCCTGCCGATGGGTCTTGCCGATTTCATCGCGTCCGTCCGCGCCGTCGCCCACACCCCGCTCGCCGTGGGCTTCGGCATCTCGACGCCGGAGCAAGCGCGCGCCGTCGCCGAGGTCGCAGACGGCGTGATCGTGGGGTCGGCGCTGATCAATGCGGTGCGCGCCGGGCGCGACCCGGAAGCCGATGCCGCAACTTTCGTCGCCGGCCTCCGCGCCGCCCTCGTCCGAGGATCCTGAGGAGAAGCCCCATGCTCATTGTGATGCAACGCAACGCCACGCTGGAACAGATCAACCGCATCATCGCCGAGGTCGAGGCCCGCGACATGCACTCGCACCTGCTGCACGGCGCAGAGCGCACCATCATCGGCGTCGTCGGCGAGCGCACCGCCGGGTCTGGAGCCGGTCTTCGCGCCCTTCCCCGGCGTCGAGGAGGTCGCGCCGATCTCGAAAGCCTACAAGCTGACCTCGCGCGAGTTCATCGCGCGCGACACGACGATTGACCTGGGCGGCGCGCGCCTCGGCGGGCCGGGAATCGTCATCATCGCCGGGCCGTGCTCCGTCGAAAGCCGCAGCCAGATGCTCGAGACCGCGCACGCCGTCAAAGAGGCGGGGGCGCAGGCGCTGCGCGGCGGCGCGTTCAAGCCGCGCACGTCGCCCTACGCCTTTCAGGGCATGGGCGAAGCGGGGCTGGAGCTGCTGGCCGAGGCGCGCGAGGCCACCGGGCTGCCGGTCGTCACCGAAGTGATGACGCCGGAGCAGGTCCCGGTCGTCGCCCGCTACGCCGACGTGCTGCAGATCGGCGCGCGCAACATGCAGAACTACGCCCTGCTGCACGCCGTCGGCGAGAGCCAGCACCCCGTGCTGCTCAAGCGCGGCCTGATGGCGACCATCGAAGAGCTGCTGATGGCCGCCGAATACATCCTGTCGCACGGCAACCGGCGCGTGATCCTGTGCGAGCGCGGCATCCGCACCTTTGAGACCTCCACCCGCAACACCACCGACATCAACGCCATCCCCGTCCTCAAGGCGCTCACCCACCTGCCGGTGATCCTCGACCCCAGCCACAGCACCGGCGAAGTGGCAGTACGTCACCGCCGTCGCGCGCGCGGGGATCGCCGCCGGCGCGGACGGGCTGATCGTCGAGGTGCATCCCTCACCCGAAGGACGCCCTCTCCGACGCGGCGCAGGCGCTCAAACCCGAGCGCTTCGCCGAGCTGGTCCGCCAGGCGCGCCGCGTCGCCGAAGCGGTAGAGCGCGCCGCGCCGGTTTCGGGATAGACCTGCACCCCCCGCTGTTGGACAACGAGGGATGAAAATTTAGTAAAAAATCCGCGTTCATCCGCGCTCGTCTGCGTCCAATTTTCAGACCAGATAAATTGCGAGATTTCAGCCTTACGCGCCGTCCAGCACGTTCCGCAGCGCCATCCATTGCGCGTCGCTCACCCTGTCCAGATCGCCGGCGTACCGGCTTAAGCGACTCGGGTCTGCCAACAACTCCGGCAGCGCCCGGTATAACTCGTGTTTCACCCGCGAATCGAGCTTGAAGGCGCGCAGCATCGCCTCGAGCTTCTCCCGTCGCCGGTCTCGTTTCGAGAGCAGCGAGCCCTCCTTCACGCCGATCATGAGCATCAGATCATCCGTCGCGCCCACGGGCAGGGCCGGCAACGTCAGCGATTCGGTCGCCTCGTCGTAAGTCGCTTCCGCCGTGAAGTCCTCGCCATTGTGAGTCACCCGAAGCAGTTCGGGCCGGCGGACGCCCCGCACGACCAGCCGATACTGGCGGCCCGCCGGGATGTGCTTCGTCTCGCCCTCCACCGGCGCAATCCTGAAGCGTAGGGCCGAGCCGCCATCGCTCTGAGAGAAGCGCGTCAGGGCGTAGTCGCCGCGCAGGTACGCGGTCGAGACGCCATCATCCTCGTAAAGTGTGAATGCCCCATCCGCGCCGGGGAAGATATGGACGGTCAGCTCGGTCGGGTTCTCGACGCCGCCCCACCCGACGCGCGGCCCCAGTGGAACGATGGCGCCCGCTCGCGCGAATAGCGGCGCGTCGTCCAGCCCGCCGTAGAGCGTTACTGTGCGGTCGCCCGCGAAGTACTCGCCCGTCGTGAAGTCGAACCAGTCGCCGAGGGGCAGCCAGGCGGTATGCCGGCTCAGGTTGGTCTGTGGATCGCGCGGCGTCACGAACGGCGCCGCCATCAGCTCGCTCCCGAAGTAGAACTGGTTACGGCAGCGGTATGCCTCATCCCGCTCGCCGTCGCGGTAATACAGCGGCGTCACCAGCGGGATGCTCTCCTGCGTCATGCGCCATGCCATGCTATAGAGATACGGGATCAGGGCGTGGCGGAGTTGCATCGCCTCGCGTGCGACGCGGAATGCGTCTGCGCCGTTGCCCCACGGTCGGCGATCATGGAAGGGGTTGTTGGTGCTGTGCAGCCGCATGATCGGGCTGAGGACGCCGAGCTGCACCCAGCGCGCGTACAGCTCCGGCTCCTCTACGCCCGCGCAATGCCCGCCGATGTCATGGCTCCACCAGCCGAACCCCACGTTGGAGGCCGTGGCGGTGAAGTAGGGCTGAAATTCCAGCGTGTCCCACGTCACCCAGCTATCGCCGGAGAAGCCAATGGGGTAGCGCTGGCAACCCAGCCCGCCCCAGCGCGAGAAGATGAACGGGCGCTTTGCGCCATCGCGGGCGAGGTCATAGAAATGCAGGTGGTTGAGCCACCACAGCGGGTCCATCACTTCGGCCACGGGTTGCTTCGAGTGGATCATACGCTGGCCCTGCTGCCAGTCCAGCCACCAGAAATCCACGCCCTCGGCCTCCATCGGGTGGTGCAAGATCTCGAAATAGCCCTCGACGAAGCGCGGATCGGCCAGATCGAAGTGAACCGGCTCGCCGCTCGCCGGGTCCTGCCCCATGAAGCGCGCCATCGCTTCGTACTGCGCCTCGTGCGGCCAAATGCCATCCGCCGGGTGGAGGTTCATGGCGGTCCGCAGCCCCTGGTCATGTAGCCAGGCGATGAAACCGTACGGGTCGGGCCACTGTTCACGATTCCAGGTATACCCCGTCCAGCCCGATGACGCGTTGCCCGTCTCGGTGATGTGCCAGTCCATGTCAATGATGCACACCGACAGCGGGATCTCCTTCTCGCGGAATTCCAGCATCAGATCGCGCAGCTCGTCCTGGCGATAGTTCCAGTAGCGGCTCCACCAGTTGCCCAGCGCGAAACGCGGGACCATCGGCGCGTGACCCGAAATCCTGAGGTAATCCTGCAAACAGCCGGTGTAATCGTGGCCGTAGCCGAAGAAATAGAGGTCGCGATAGTCGTTTCCGCGGCGAGGGGCGGTCGAACGCTGTTCCGGCCAACCCTCGGCGTTGAACACCAGCCCCTGCGAGTCGTCCACCACGGCCCAGCCGGCGCGCGACATCAGCCCCGGCTCCAACTCGATCTCGCCGTCGGCGCCATCCAGCGTGCGCGCCGTGCCCCGCAGGTTCGCCGGATCGCGGTCGCCGAAATGCCAGGTTTGACCGCTCTCCCGCAACTCGACCGACAGCGTACTGCGCGTGAAGCCCGCATCGGTGATCCGGTAGCGCAGGCGCAGAGATTCGGTTTCGATCTCGATCCTGTCCGCCGTCTGCGTGACCGTAAACTCCGGCGCGGGCTGGCGCCTGTGCCAGAATGCCTGGCTGGCGCGGTCCTCGAACGTCTCATCCCGGCTGTACTCCATGCGGATCATGCGCGAGGTGAGAACCGTGAAGCGAACGGACCGCGCGGACACCACGGCATCCGGCTCGGCCTGCGACGGAAACGATGCGGGAATGTGGATGCGCTGCATGTTCTTTCCTTTCGACGAGATTGGCCCGCGGTTGTTTTTGACTCTTGACAACATCTCACGGGCATGATAGCATTCTCCCACGAAAGTAACACGAGTAGCAAGGAATCGTCCGGTGCATTTAAATCAGGCGGCGCAGTTCTATTTTTACTTCTATTTTCCCCCCGGTCCGGGGGGCCGATGCGCCGCGCCGAGCGGGGAGAAGTTGAAGTAGCGCTCTCCCTGTGATCAACGGAGACCAGAGCGTGGAGCATTGAGCCCCACGCTCTTTTTGTTGTCCGCAATTCATCCCAATCGCATCAGGAGGAATCATGACCACCCGAGGCATCCGCGGCGCAACTACGGCGGCGGCAAACACCGAAGCGGCAATCGTCGAAGCGACGCAGGAACTGCTGCGCGCCATGATCGCCGCCAACGATCTCGATGTCGCCGATCTCGCCAGCGCCATCTTCACGGCAACCCACGACCTGACCGCCGTGCACCCCGCCCTGGCGGCCCGCAAGATCGGCTGGCATCACGTGCCGCTGCTCAGCGCCGCCGAGATCGCCGTCCCCGACAGCATCCCCCACTGCATCCGGGTCTTGCTCCACTGGAACACCGACCGCCCACCCTTCGCCATCAACCACGTTTATCTGCGCGACGCCGTCCAACTGCGCCCCGACCTGCACGTGGACGAAGACGATCTCAAGCCGAAGCCCGCCGCCGTCGCGACCGCGCGCGCTGCGGTCGGCATCTACGGCGGCGGCCCCGTCACGGTCGCCTATCAGGGCGAGCCGGGCGCGAACTCGCAAGAGGCGATCTTCCAGCACTTCGGCCCGCAGGTCGACACGCTGGCCTGCCACAGCTTCGAGGACATCTTCCCCGCCGTCGAAGAGGGCCGGGCCACGATGGGCCTGCTGCCGGTCGAGAATTCGCTGGCCGGTTCGATCAACCAGGCCTTCGACCTGCTGCTCGACCACGACCTGCGCGTGGTCGGCGAAGTCAAGTTCCGCGTGCGTCATTGCCTGCTCGCGCCGGACGGGCACGACGACCGCCGACATCCGTCGCGTGCGCTCGCATCCGCAGGCGCTGGCCCAGTGCGAGCGCTACCTCAAGACCCGCGGCTGGGAGGCGATGCCGGCCTACGACACGGCGGGCGCGGCCAAAGAGTTGGCCGCGAACCCCGAACCGGGCACGGCCGTCATCGCCAGCGCGCTGGCCGGGCAGACCTACGATCTCGACCTGCTGGCGTCCGGCATCGAGGACTCAGCCGACAACACCACCCGCTTCTTCGTCGTGGGCCGCGAAGAGCCGCCGGCGGGCCGCCACAACAAGACCTCCATCGTCTTCGCCACGCTGCACACGCCGGGCGCGCTCTACCACGTCCTGGGCGAACTCGCCAACCGCAACATCAACCTGACCAAGATCGAGAGCCGCCCGCGGCGCAACCGGCCGTGGCACTATGTCTTCTACGTGGACCTGGAAGGCCACTGGCAGGACATGGGCATCAATCGGGCGCTGATGGGCCTGCTCACGCGCACCGCGTTCGTCAAGCTGCTGGGCAGCTACCCGGCTGCGCCGAAATCACCTCCGCGCCGGCCGGAGAACAGGAGACCGCAAAATGATTATCGTCATGAAGCACAACGCCACGCGCCGAACAGATCAAGGACGTGGTGAGCCAGGTCGAGACGTTCGGCTACAAGGCGCATCTCTCACAGGGCACCGAGCGCACCATCATCGGCGTCGTGGGCGATGACCGGCCGGTGCGAGAATCACACTTCGAGCTGCTGCCCGGCGTGGAGCAAGTCGTCCGCATCCTCCAGCCGTTCAAGCTGGCGAGCCGCGACTTCCACCCGGAGAACACGATGGTTGACGTGCGCGGCGTGCCCGTCGGCGGCCCGAAGATCACCATCATCGCCGGCCCGTGCTCGGTCGAGAGCCGGAGCCAGCTCCTGGAGACCGCGCTCGGCGGTGAAAGAGGCCGGCGCGACGATCCTGCGCGGCGGCGCGTTCAAGCCGCGCACCTCGCCCTACTCCTTCCAGGGCATGGGCGAAGACGGGCTGGAGCTGCTGGCCGAGGCGCGTGAGGTCACCGGTCTGCCGATCATCACCGAAGTGATGTCCGCCGGAGGCCGTGCCGCTCGTGAGCAAATACACCGATATCCTGCAGATCGGCGCGCGCAACATGCAGAACTTCCGCGCTGCTGCAGGCGGTGGGCCGCACGCGGACGCCCGTATTCCTCAAGCGCGGGCTGATGAGCACCGTGCAGGAATGGCTGATGTCGGCCGAATACATCCTGAGCGGCGGCAACCATCAGGTGATGCTGTGCGAGCGCGGCATTCGCACCTTCGAGACGGCCACGCGCAACACGCTGGACATCAACGCCATCCCGCTGCTGAAGCAACTGACGCATCTGCCCGTCTTCGGCGACCCCAGCCACGGCACGGGCAAGTGGGATCTGGTGTCGGCCGCCGGCAAGGCGTGCATCGCCGCCGGCGCCGACGGCCTGATGGTCGAGGTGCATCCCGCACCCGGAGATGGCCATGTCGGACGGCGCGCAGTCGCTCAAGCCGGAGACGGTTCGCCGAGCTGGTCGCGGCCGTCCGCAGAGCTTGCGCCGGCCGTGGGACGCACGCTGTAGACGTTGACGGTTCGAAGTGCGTTGCCGGCGGAACTAGTGGGCATGCTCTCGTCCAGACGGAATACGCAGTGCGACACGCTGACTTCAGAGACAGCAACCGTCATGACCCAATCTCTGCATCGTCGGCCTGGGCCTGATGGGCGGCTCGTTTGCGCTGGCCCTGAAGCAACGCGCCGCCGAGACGGCGCGGAGACGCCGACCCGGCAGCTTGACCGGGGTCCGGCGCATCATCGGCGTCGCCGCGCCGCCCGGCCACGCTGGAAGCGGCGCTGGCCGCGGGCGCGATCGACGCCGGGACGACCGATCTGGCGGAGGGCGTGCGCGACGCGGACGTCGTGGTTCTGGCGACGCCGGTGCGCACCATCCTGCGCCTGCTGCCCGAGGTCGGGCGACACGCCCGGCCCGGCGCGCTCGTGCTCGACATGGGCAGCAGCAAGCAGCAGATCTGCGCGGCGATGGCCGATCTGCCGGCGGGTCTGCAGCCGGTGGGCGGCCACCCGATGTGCGGCAAGGAAGTCGCGGGGTTCGAGGCCGCCGAGCCCGATCTTTACCGGGGCAAGGTCTTCGTGCTTTGCCCGCTCGAACGGACGGCGCTGAGCGCGCTGGCAGGGGCCTCGATGCTGGCGCTGGCGGTCGGCGCGCGCCCGCTGCGTCTCGACCCCGCCGAACACGACCGGGCCGTCGCGGCGATCAGCCACCTGCCCTACGCGGTCGCAGTGGCGCTGGTGAACGCCGTAGACGCGGGGGGCGATGATACCACCTGGGCGCTCGCCGCATCCGGCTTCCGCGACACGTCACGCGTCGCCGCGCAGCGACGTCGACATGATGCTCGACACGCTGCTGACCAACCGCGCGGCGGTGCTTGACTGGCTGGACGCCTTCGCCGTGCAGCTGGCGACTGTTGCGCGCCGCGCTCGACGAGGGCGACGAACCGGCCCTGCGCGCCCGGCTCGAACAGGCCCGCGCCCGCCGCGCCGCCCAGACCTTTCCGATCATGAACACGCACGCTGTCTTGAACCACGCCATCCGCCATCGGCCATCTGCCATCGGACCATCTGCCAGGAGCCGCCATGCCTGACCTGATCATCCGACCATCCGGCCCGCTGCGGGGCAGCATCCCCATCCCCGGCGACAAGTCCATCACCCACCGCGCGCATCATCCTGGGCGCGCTGGCCGACGGCCCGACCGAGGTCATCGGCTGGGTGCCCGCCGAGGTGTGCCGGGCGACGCTGCGCTGCATCGAGGCGCTGGGCGTGAGTGTCCGAGGAGGGCGAAACCTCTGACGGCGCGCCGACCCTGCAGATGCACGGCGTCGGGCTGCGCGGCCTGTGCGAGCCGGCGGACGTGCTGCACTGCGCGGGTTCGGGCACCACCATCCGGCTGATGGCGGGGCTGCTCGCAGGCCAACCGTTCACCTCGCGTGCTCACCGGCACCGAGCCGCTGCGCCGCCGCCCGATGGGCCGCGTGGCCGAACCGCTGCGCGCAGATGGGCGCGACGATCCTGGGGCGCGACGGCGGCAAGCTGGCCCCGCTCACCATCCGCGGCGGCGACCTGCACGGCATCGCTACGCGATGCCGGTCGCCAGCGCGCAGGTCAAGTCCGCGATCCTGCTCGCCGGGCTCTTCGCTGCGGGCGAGACGACCGTGCACGAGCCGGGGCCGTCACGCGATCACACCGAGCGCATGTTGCGCGCCTTCGGCGTGGAGGTCGGCGTGGCAGAGGGCGAGGTCACGCTGATGGGCGGGCAGCCATTGCATCCGCCGCCCGGCGGGCAGATCATCGTGCCGGGCGACTTCTCATCGGCGGCCTTCCCGCTGGTCGCCGCGTCCATCGTGCCGGGGTCCGAGGTGCGGCTGACCGGCGTCGGCCTGAACCCCACGCGCACGGGCCTGCTCGACTTGCTGGCGGCGATGGGCGCCGTCCGTTCGTAGTGCGCACGACTCGAGATGCGCCCGTCGAGTGCCCCGTCTTCGTCATGCGTCCGCCGGCGAACCCGCCGCCGACCTGCACGTCGCCCACGCCAACCTTCAGGCCACCGAAGCGCGCGGCGACCTGATCGTGCGCGCCATCGACGAATTCCCGATCTTCGCCGTCGCCGCGACCCAGGCGCACGGGGCGACCGTCATCAGCGAGGCCGCCGAACTGCGCGTCAAGGAGTCGGATCGCATCGCGACGGTCGCCGCGGAGCTGCGCAAGATGGGCGCGCGGATAGACGAACGGCCCGACGGCATGGTCATCCACGGCCCGGCGCGCCTTCACGGCGCGGTCGTGGAGTGTCATCGCGATCACCGGCTGGCGATGGCGCTCGCCGTCGCCGGCCTCGTCGCCGACGGGCGAAACGGTCGTGCAGGGCGCGGAGGCCATCGGCGACTCCTTCCCGAACTTCGTCGAGGCGATGCAGGCGCTGGGAGCGGATATCCAATGGCGCTAGGCTCGTCCGGGCGCATCGGTGGGACGACCCGGCTGGTGGGGGTGATGGGCTGGCCCATCGCGCACACGCTCAGCCCGCGGATGCAGAACGCGGCGTTCGCCGCGCTGGGGCTGGATTTCGCCTACGTGCCGCTGCCCGTCGCGCCCGAGCGTCTGCCCGACGCCGTGCGCGGGCTGGCCGCGCTGGGCTTCGCCGGGGCCAACGTCACCGTGCCGCACAAAGCCGGCGTCGTCCCCTTCCTGGCGGAGATGTCGCCCATCGTGCGCGCGCTGGGCGCGGCGAACACCCTGCTGGTGCGCGCCGGACGGCTCGCTCTACGGCGACAACACCGACGCGCACGGCTTCCTGGCCGATCTGCGCGGTCACGGGGTCGCCGTCGGCCCAGGGACGCGGGCGCTCGTGCTGGGCGCGGGCGGAGCGGCCCGTTCGGTGGTCTACGCGCTGGCCGACGCGGGCGCGACGGTGACGGTCGCCAACCGCACGGTGGCGCGCGCCGAAGAGTTATGTCAACTTATCGCGAATGTCTTGCCGCACGCGGCGCATCGGCTGGCCGCCCACGCGTTTCCGCGTGACCTGCCGCAACTGGCGCCCGCTGCGGATTTGATCGTCAACACCACCAGCCTGGGGCTGCACCCGGCGACCGATCCGCTGCCGTGGGACCCGGCCGTTTCCTTCCATCCGGGGCAAGTGGTGTATGATCTGATCTACGCGGCGACGCCGTTGCTGGACTGCGCCCGCAAGGGCGGGCGCGCAGGCCATCAACGGCCTGGGGATGCTGGTGCATCAGGGCGCGCGGTCGGCCGCGCTGTGGACCGGCGCGGACGAAGATCGGCTCGCTCAACACATGCAGGAGGAGTTGGACGAGATCATGACGAACGATGTTTTCGAGGAATTTCAGTGGCGCGGCCTGATCCAGGAGTACTCCGCCGGGCTGCCCGAGGCGCTGGCAAAGGACAAGGTCACGGCCTACATCGGGTTCGATCCGACCTCGGACAGCCTGCAAGTGGGCAACCTGATGACGCTGATGGGGCTGGCCCGCCTGCAACGCTTCGGCCACACGCCCATCGCGGTGGCCGGCGGCGGCACCGGGCTGATCGGCGACCCCAGCGGCAAGAGCGCACGAGCGCCAGTTGCAGAGCCGGGAGCAGATCGCAGCCAACACCGAGAGCATCAAGGCGCAGTTGGCGCAGTTCCTCGACTTCGAGGCGCGCGGCAACCCGGCGCGACTCGATCAACAACGCCGACTGGCTGACCACCATCCCGATGATGGACTTCCTGCGCGACGTCGGCAAGCACTTCACGGTCAACTACATGCTGGCGAAGGACTCGGTGAGCACGCGGCTCGAACGCGCAGGAAGGCATCTCCTACACCGAGTTCAGCTACATGCTGCTGCAGGCCTACGACTTCCTGCAGCTCTTCGAGCGCCACGGCTGCACCTTGCAGGTGGGCGGCAGCGACCAGTGGGGCAACATCACCGCGGGCGTCGAGCTGATCCGCCGCGTCGCGGAGCGAGTCGCGCCTACGCGCTGGTCTAGCCGCTGGTCACCGACGCCGAACGGCGTCAAGCTGGGCAAGACGGAGCAGGGCGCGGTCTGGCTCGACGCCGCAGAAGACCTCGCCCTACCGGTTCTACCAGTTCTGGCTCAACCAGCCGACGCCGACGTGATCCAATACCTGAAATACTTCACCTGGCTGGGCCGCGAGGAGATCGAGGCGCTGGCGCAGGCCGTGGCCGAACGACCGCAGGAGCGCGCGAGGCGCAACGCACCCTGGCGCAGCGAGTCGACCCGCATGGTGCACGGCGAGCAGGCGCTGGCCGCAGGCCGAGCGGGCGTCGCAAGTGCTCTTCGGCGGCGCGGTCGAGGGGCTGACCGCCGCCGACATCGAGGACATCTTCGCCGATGTGCCCGGCGAGCGAGCTGCCGCAAGCCGCGTTCGAGGGCGACGGCAAGCCGATGGTAGACCTGCTCGCCGAGACGGGGCTGGCGAAGTCGAAGGGCGAGGCGCGCCGGCTGATCGCATCCGGCGGCGTCTACGTCAACAACGAGCGCGTCGCAGACGACCCGGCGCAAACCGTCGGCATGGATCAGGTGGTCGACGGCCGCTTCGTGATCCTGCGCGTCGGCAAGAAGCAGTATCATCTGGTGCGCGTCCTCGCGTAATAGCCTGTCATTCTGAACGGAGTGAAGAATCTCGCGTCAGTTACGCGGAGATCCTTCGCTGGAGTCGTACCTTAGCCAAGGTAATGGGTAGACCCGCTCAGGATGACCTGATACAGCACTTGTAGGCATCGGAGTACCCATGTCATTACTGCGTTTCCTCACTGCCGGCGAGAGCCACGGCCCGAAGCTGACCGCCATCCTCGAAGGGATGATCGCCGGGCTGCCGCTCGACGGCGGATGACGTCGACCGCGAGCTGGCGCGCCGGCAGCAGGCCTACGGCGCGGGCGGGCGCATGAAGATCGAGCGCGACCAGCGGTCGATCACCGCGGGCGTGATGGCCGGGCTGACCACCGGCGCGCCGATCAGCCTGGAGGTCGCCAACCTCGACTACAAAGCGTGGGCGGAGAAGGACGTCGCCGCCCATGACGGTGCCGCGGCCCGGCCACGCCGACCTGACCGCCGCGATCAAGTACGGCTATCGCGATCTGCGCCCGGCGCTGGAGCGCGCCAGCGCGCGGGAGACCACCGGCGCGCGTCGCCGTCGGCGCGGTCTGCAAGGCCTACCTGGCGCAGTTCGGCATCACGGTGGGCGGCTACGTCACCACCATCGGCGACGTGGAGCGGCGCTGCCGCCGCACGACCTGCCCTACGACGAGCGTTTCGCCCTGGCCGAGGACAACGACGTCCGCTGCCCCGACCCGGACGTCGCCGAGGCCATGCGCAGGCGATCTGGGACATCGATGCAGGCCCAGGACACGCTCGGCGGCGTGTTCGAGATCGTCGCGCTGGGCGTCCCGCCGGGGCTGGGCAGCCACGTCCATTTCGACCGCGGCTGACGGCCGCCTGCTGGGCGCGGTCGGTTCGATCCAGGCGATCAAGGGCGTCGAGATCGGCCCGGCCTTCGCGAACGCTCGGCTGCCGGGCACGCAGGTGCATGATGAAATCGTGCGCGATGACGCGGGCGCATTGCACCGTGCGAGCAACCGGGCCGGCGGCCTCGAAGGGCGGCATCACCACCGGCGAGCCGATCGTCCTGCGCGCCGCGATGAAGCCGATCAGCACCACGCTCACGCCGCTGCAGTCGGTCGATCTGGCGACCGGCGAGCCCTCGCCCACGCGCTACGAGCGCTCCGACTTCTGCGCCGTCCCGCGCGCCGTCGTGATCGGCGAAGCGATGGTCGCCTGGGTGCTGGCCGACGAACTGATCCGCAAGCTGGGCGGCGATTCGCTGGCCGAGCAGACGCCCCGCTTCGAGGCGCTGCGGCGCAGTCGGCTGGAAGATCTGCCGATGGACAACGAGCCGTGGCGGTTTGGCTACGACAGCGTGGAGCGCCTGACATGACCGCAGAACAGAACATCATCCTCACCGGCTTCATGGGCACCGGCAAGACCAGCATCGGCCGCGAAGTGGCCGCGCGCCTGGGCCGCCCCTTCGTAGACCTGGACGACCTGATCGTCGAGCGCGCCGGCAAGTCCATCCCCGAGATCTTCGCGGAGGACGGCGAGCCGCCTTTCCGCGCCCTGGAGGCGGAGATCTGCCGGGCGGTGAGCGAGCCGGCGGGCCTGGTGATCGCCACGGGCGGCGGCGCCGTCGTGAACCCGGCCAACCGCGAGGCGCTGGACGCCGGCGGCACGCTGATCTGCCTCGAAGCGGAGCCGGACCGTGATCGCCGCGCGGCTGGCGGGCGGCAACGGTCGCCCCATGCTGGCCGGCGCGGTCGACTGGCTGCAACGCATCGCCGATCTGCTGGCCGAGCGCGCCGGGGCCTATGCCGCCGTATCGCGTCACCTGGACACCAGCCGGCTTTCCGTCGAGGCCGCCGCCGAGCGCGTGATGGGCATCGCGGCGGGGCTGCCCGATGGCGGCTATCGGATGCCGCGTCTCGATCCCGGCGCGTCGAGGGCGATCGCGCCCGCCACGCGTTACGATATCCTGATCGCCGACGGGCTGCTGCGCGAGGCGGGGCAACGCATTCGCGCCGCCGGGCTGCCGCCGGGTCGCTGCGCGGTGGTCACCAACCCGCAGATCGGCGGCATGCCACGCGGAGACGCTGCTCGATTCGCTGACGCGACGCCGGGTTCGAGCCGGCGCTCTACGAAGTCCCGGAAGGCGAGGCGAACAAGACGCTGGACACCGTCGCCGACCTCTACGACCGCTTTGCCGCCGACCGGCTTGCGCGGGGCGAGCCGGTGATCGCGCTGGGCGGCGGCGTGATCGGCGACATGGCGGGGTTCGTCGCGGCCACCTGGCTGCGCGGCGTGCCGTTCGTGCAGATCCCCACCAGCCTGCTGTCGATGGTGGACGCCAGCGTCGGCGGCAAGGTCGGCGGTTGACCTGCCGGCGGGCAAGAACCTGGTGGGCGCGTTCAAACAGCCGGCGCTGGTGCTGATCGACCCCGACCCTGCTCGCCACGCTGCCGGCGGCGCGAGTTCCGCTCGGGGCTGGCCGAAGTGCTCAAGGCGGCCATCATCCGCGACGCGGCGCTGTTCGAGCAGATCGCCGCCGCGGGGCCGGGCACGCTGGCGCAGGTCATCGCAGATGCCGGCGCGCGTCAAGGTGCGCGTCGTCGAGCGCGACCCGCTGGAGCACGGCGACCGCGCCTGGCTCAACCTGGGCCACACCTTCGGCCATGCGCTGGAGGTTCTATCGAACTACGCGTTGCGTCACGGCGAAGCGGTCGCGCTGGGCACGATCGCCGCGGCCGAGATGAGCGCCGCGCTGGGGCTGTGTGCGCGCGACCTGCCGGTGCGCGTCCGCCGGATGGTCGAGAAGCTGGGGCTGCCCCAATCCCACGCGTTCGACCCGGAGGCCGCGCTGGCCGCGATGGGCACCGACAAGAAGCGACGCGGCCGCGCCCTGCGCTTCGTCGTGCCGCTGCGCATCGGCGAGGTGACGATCATCGAAGCGCCGTCAGAGGCGGCGGTGCTGGCCGCGCTGGAGACCATTCGAGAGAGGGGTATGAGATGAGCAACATCCTGGTGCTACACGGACCGAACCTGAACCTGTTCGGCACGCGCGAGCCGGGCGTCTATGGCAGCGCGACGCTGGACGAGATCAACGCGATGCTGGAGGCGGCGGCGAATGAGGCGGGGATCGAGCTGCGTATCCTCCAGTCGAACCACGAGGGCGCGCTGATTGACGCGATCCACGCCGCGCGCGATTGGGCCAACGGCATCCTGATCAACCCCGGCGCGCTGACCCACTACTCCTACGCCCTGCGCGACGCCATCTCGGCGGTGGATCTGCCCACCGTCGAGGTGCACATGAGCAACATCCACGCGCGCGAGGCGTTCCGCCACCATCTCCGTCATCGCGCCCGTCTGCCTGGGCCAGATCGCCGGCTTCGGCCCGCGCAGCTACCTGCTGGGCCTGCGCGCGCTTGTGGGAATTTAGGTATCAGGGATCAGGGATCGGGATCAGGGATCGGGAATCGGGGATCGATCAGGTCAATGACCTGTTCCCTGATCCCTGATTCTCCTGTTCCCTGCTCCCTGTTCCCTGATACCTGCTCCCTTGTCCCTGCCCCTACGACACGCACCACACGTTCGACGCCCTGCCGGGGAACAGCGCCTCCAGCACGGCCTGCGCCTCGTCGTTCTCCGTCCAACAATCGGGGTAGACTTCGCGCAGTTCGGAGACGGTGCGGTAGCCGAACAGCACTTGCAGGAAAGTCGAGTCCCGCGAAGGCCGCCGAACCCTGATCCTCGTGCGTCGGCTGCCACGGCTCGACGCCGGTCAGGCGCCCCTGCTCGAACGTCAGCATGACGCCGTTCCGGTAGAAACTGAACTTGAGCGCCCCCGTATAGCCGACGACCGCGGAGTTCGCCAACCGCTGCGCCAGCACCGGCGCAATCGTGGTCAGGAACGCCGGCAGGTCGCCACGCGCAGATACCACGTGTAGGGCCGCCGAACGTGCGCCAGCGCTTTGGGCGCGACCTCGATACAGCGGATGTTCCGCCCCGAACCGCGAAGGCGATGGCCTGCATCCGCTTGCCGTCGCGCGCGGCCAGCGTTTCCCCCGCCGCCCACAGGTGGCGAAGCAGGCTCGGCGACGATCCGCAGCCACGAGACGCCCGGCCTCACCTCGGCATCCATCACGCTCAGCCGGTCGCTCATCATCCGCGACTCATGCCCGACGTAGCCCAGCGCCTCGCCGTCCGGCGTCTCGATGATGGACAGCTCCAGCCCGCGTCCAGTTGCTTCGCACCCTTCCCGGCGATCTCGTAACGCCACAGGTCGCATCGCGCACGCGGCAGCAGGTAGCGCCGCTCGCGTGCGGTCCGCCTGCGCCATCCACTCGCGCATCCACGCTGCGTCATCAGCCGTCGCGGCCGAAAGACGGAATGGCTCGGTCGCGTCCCCCTTCAATGCCGGGACGCCGGTCGCAAAGACCTCGCGCCCGCCGTCCAGCGTGACGGCCATCTCGTAGCCGAACTGGCGATAGAAATAGGGGATGCCGGTGATGCCCTGCACCAGTTCACCCTTGGCCGCGCTGCGTGCGTGCAACGCCTCGATCTGGGCGCGCACCAGCCCCCGGCCGCGATATTCCGGCCGCGTGACCACCTGCTCGGGCCGCCCCACGGCGAACGGGATGCCGTCGTAACTCCAGGTCTGCGAGATCAACACCATCGCGGAGACGATCTGCCCCGTGTTGCGGTCTTCGACGACGGTGTAGTCCTCCGGCGTGACGGTGGGATGCGCGCCGCTCATCAGGTCGCGCGTCCAGGCCGCCTCGCCCTCGTCGGGGCACGGGCCATCGGGGTCTACGAGGATCGTGGAATTGAGTTCGACGAGCGCGTCGGTATCCGCGAGGATGGCGCGGCGCAGGATCAGCCCGTCGCCCAGGTCGCGCGGCAGGGTGGGTGCATGGTCGGTCATGGATCGCCTTTCGTGTGGGGTCTGCGTTGAGTGTAGACAGTGGCGCGGGTTCGTGTCAAGGCGCGCGCGCATGTTTGGACCACGAAGGCGCGAAGGGACGCGAAGTTCGCGAAGCGCGAAGTTCGCGAAGGTCCGCCACGTGCGCATCCGTGAAATCCGTGTTGGCCCCATCCGTGTCGGCCCCGTCCGTGCCGGCCCCATCCGTGTTGGCCCCAGGCCCGGCAACTCCATCTGCGCTATAATAGGCGCGGAGGACAAGGACGTTGGTCATCGAACTCTCAGACGCGCAGGCGCGCCGGAGTGCGGTTGCGCGGGCAAAGTCTCCTTACGGCTGAACCGCACGACTCGGATGTTGCGGCTTCCGTCTGCCGCGCCGTCTGCGGACTACAGGCGCAGGATATCTTCGCGGCCGGCCTCGGCGTGCGCGTGCGCAGCCGGGGCGCAACGCGGGTTGATGTTGAACGGGCGCGCTTTGAGTCGAAATCGGTCGTGTGGACGTGGCTCATGCGCGGCACGCTGCATCTTGTCGCGACCGAAGATCTGGACTGGCTGCTTGCGGCTTTGGGCCCGGCCATGATCCGGGGCAACGCGGCCCGGCGTGCGGAGTTCGGTCTGGATGAGGAGACATACGGGCGCGGGTTGAACGTCGTGCGGAGATACCTGCTGGAGCATGGCGCGGCCACCCGGAGGGAACTGGGCGCTGCGCTCGCGGCGGCGGGCCTGCCGTCCGGCTACTCGGCGGAGCGTCATTTGCTCCATCGGGCGGCCCTCGAAGGCATCGTCTGCATGGGGCGCGACCGCGGCGCGGAGCCCACCTTCGTCCTGCTGGAAAGGTGGCTGGGGCGGCCGGTTCAAACGGTGAAGCCGGAGACGGCGCTGGCGGAGATCGTCGCGCGCTACCTCGCCGCCTACGCTCCGGCGACCCTGACCGATCTATCAACCTGGTCCGGGCTGCCGGTTGGGATGCTCCGCCCGGTGTGGGACGCCGCCGCAAGAGAGCGGATCGAAGTCATCGTTCAGGGGAAACCCGCCTGGATGCCGCGCGAGCGCCCGACCGAACCGCTCCCGGACTCGTCGCCGCACGTGCGTCTGTTGCCCGCATTCGACGACTACTTGCTGGGACACCGGGATCGCACCCTGATCCTCGCGAAGGAGGATGCGGGCCGAATCCTGGTCGGCGGCATCATCCAGCCGGCCATCCTGGTTGACGGGCGCGTCGCCGGCGCGTGGCGCACCAACCGCAAAGGCCGGCGCGTGGACATCACGCAGGAGCCTTTCGAAACGCTGACGCCCGCAGTGCAACGGCAGATCGCAGGAAATCGCGGACATCCAGCGATTTCTCGCCAGGAATCCAAAGTGTACCCGACGGCATCAGATTTTGACGCAGGCGCAAAGACGCAGGGAGCGGATTTCAATTTCTTTCCTCCGCGGCTCTGCGCCTCTGCGTCGAAGGGTTTGCCACTCAGATCAGCCTTGCATCGGATTCCTGGTTCTGCCGCGGCACTTGACACATCCGGCGGGTTGCCTATAATGGAGGCGTTGATTGATCTCCCGAAAGGAGGCGAGTGTGATGGCTATATTGAAAGAATCCGCGCAAGCGCACGTGTCTTGCGACGAACCGGCTCGCCTTCCGATCTCCCCCCGCTAAACCAGTACGCGATATGGTGCGAGGGTCACGAGGGCGATGCGTTCGTCTGCTCGTGGCCTTTTTATTTCCCGAATCGGCGCGTCCCACTCTGCCAGGAAACGCGCCCGCAGTCGCACCATATGGAGTATGCTGAGTTGGCAACCAGTCGTTTGCAGAAACAACAGAAACGCGTCGAGAAATATCTCGAAGAAAAAGCCTTGCGGCAGGCCGGGCTGACCCCGCCGAAGTCGAAGAAGACGCCCCGCGTCGACCGGGTGCGCCGCAAGGATTGGGTGTCGGACAACCTCGATGACCCGAATGTCTACTACGAACGGGACATCGAGCTCGAGGAGCGGATCGTCCCGCGGGGCGAGGCGGAGCGCAAGCAGGCGTTCATCCCGGCGGCGGTGGTCACAGCAAATGACGCCGACGCGCCGCCCATCCCGTCCGCCGCCGACGCAGGCTTGCAGGCCACCGTGATCGAAGTCAGTTCGGGGCTGTGCCGCGTCCGGCTCGATGGGCGCGACCTGCTGTGTGAGATTCGCCAGGCCGTGCGCGAGGCGCAGAGCGGGTTCACCAACGTGGTCGCCGTGGGCGATGAAGTGCTGGTGAGCCTGAACACCGACGAGCGCGGCTACGTCGAGGCGGTGCTGCCGCGGCGCAGCGGGCTGGCCCGCCCCGACGTGTTCAACCCGCACCTGCAACAGATCATCGTCGCCAACGTGGATCAATTGCTGATCGTCGCGGCGTGGCGCGAGCCGACCTACTGGCCCGAGCTGGTGGATCGCTACCTGATCGCCGCGCAGCGCAACAACCTGACGCCGATCATCTGCGTCAACAAGGTGGATCTGGCGGAGGATCCCGCGGCGCCGCGGCTTCTGCTGGGCGACTACCCCGAGATGGGCGTGCGCGTGCTCCACACCAGCGCGTCCACCGGCGAGGGCGTGGCCGAGCTGCGCCGCCTGTTGCGCGGGCGCACGACCGCGCTGGCCGGGCTGTCGGGCGTGGGCAAGTCGTCGCTGCTGAGCGCGGCCGAACCGGGGCTCGACCTGAAGGTGGGCGAGGTGAGCGACCGCAAGCACGAGGGCCGTCATACGACCACCCAGGTCAGCCTGCATCCGCTGGCCGACGGCGGCTACGTGGTGGATACGCCCGGCATCCGCGAGTTCGGGCTGAGCGGGCTGGCCCCCGCCGACCTGTTGCAGTACTATCCCGATCTGGGCTTCGTCGGCCAGGGCTGCCGGTTCGAGGACTGCGCCCACCTGGACGAGGACGGTTGCGCGGTCCGCGCGGCCGTGGCCCGCGGCGCGCTCGGCGCCCATGCGTTATGACAACTACAAGAAGATTCGCGCCGCGTTGGGGTAGGATTCACCACCAAGACACCAAGGACGCCAAGAACACCAAGAAGATTTGGAAAAAAGTAGACAGGGAAACAGGGAGACAGGGAAACAAGGGACAGGGGATCAGGGAGACAAGATACTCATCACGCGGAGACGCGGAGGACGCGGAGAAGAAGTAACTATTCCTTCTCCGCGTCCTCCGCGTGCACATGAGTCATCATCCGTGTCATCCGTGTTATCATCCGTGCATCCGTGTTAGCGTCCGTGTCATCCGTGTTATCATCTGTGTCATCCGTGTTGGTCACATCTGTGTTCGCGAAAGGACCCCCTGCATATGAGCCACCGCCGAGATTGGGAAGACCCGTCCGTGTTCGAACGGAACCGCCGCACCGCCCACGCGCCGATGGGCGCGTACCCCGACGCCGCGGCCGCGCTGGCGGGCGACCGGATGCGCCTCGCCCTTCGTCGCCTCGCTGAACGGGACGTGGCAGTTTCACCTGGCCCCCGCGCCCGAGCAGGTTCCGGCCGGGGTTCGAGCAGCCCGGCTTCGACGCCGCCGGTTGGGAAGAGATCGCCGTGCCGGGCAACTGGCAGCTCCAGCCGCGGCCGCAATATGAGGGGCCGGACGACGCCCCAGGCGCGCGGCAGGGTTACAAGGACTTCCCGATCTACACCAACGTGGTCTATCCCTTCCCGGCGACCCCGCCTTTCGTGCCCGCAGAGAACCCCACCGGCTGCTATCGCACTGCCTTCGCCGTTGACCCCGCATGGGAGGGGCGCAGCGTCTTCCTGCACTTCGAGGGCGTGGATTCGGCCTTCTACGTCTGGATCAACGGCGAGGAAGCGGGCTACAGCCAGGACAGCCGGCTGCCCGCCGAGTTCGACATCACGCGCTATCTGCGACCCGGCGAGAACACGCTGGCCGTCCAGGTGATGCGCTGGAGCGACGCCAGCTACGTCGAAGACCAGGACATGTGGCTGCTCAGCGGCATCCACCGCGACGTGACGCTCTACGCGAAACCCGCGGTGCGGCTGGAAGACTTCAGTCGTCCGCACGACCTTCGACAACCGCTATGAGGACGCGACGCTGGAGGTGGACGCGTTCATCACCCGCGTGCCCGATATGACCGCCTACACCGTCGAGGCGATGCTGTTCGACGACACGGGCGCGCCCGTGACGCCGGAGCCGGTGACCGCGCGCGTGGGCGACGAGACGACCTTCACGCACCCGCAAACCCACATGACGGCGCGCGCCCGCATCACAACGCGCGTTGCGCGCCCGCGCCACTGGACCGCCGAGACGCCCGATCTCTACCGCCTGGTGCTGACGCTGCGCGACGCGGACGGGAAGGCCGTGGACTTCGAGAGTTGCCGCGTGGGGTTCCGGCAGGTGGAAATCCTCGACGGCATCCTGTGCCTCAACGGGCGGCGGCTGGTGTTGCGCGGCGTGGATCGCCACGAGCATCACCCCGTGAAGGGCCGCGCGCTCGACGTGGAAGACATGCGCCGCGAGATCATCCTGATGAAGCAGCTCAACTTCAACGCCGTGCGCACCAGCCACTACCCCGACCACACGACGTGGTATGACCTCTGCGACGAGTACGGCATCTATCTGGTTGACGAGGCCGACATCGAGACGCACGGCGTGGGCGGCGAGCTGAGCAACGACCCGGCGTGGCTGGGCGCCTATATGGCGCGCGCCGCGCGCATGGTGCTGCGCGACAAGAACCACCCGAGCGTGATCATGTGGTCGCTGGGGAACGAGTCGGGTACGGGGTCGCATCACTACGCGATGGCGGCCTGGCTGCGCGCCTACGACCCCACGCGCCTGATCCACTACGAGAGCGGCCACCCCGGCCCCGCGGTGAGCGACGTGGTCAGCGTGATGTACCCCACCATCGAGTGGGTGAAGGCGAAGCTGGCCGAACCGGGAGAAACCCGCCCCGTGGTGATGTGCGAGTACGCCTACGCCGAGGGCAACGCGACCGGCGCGTTCTTCAAGTACTGGGATCTGGTGGACGCCGAGCCGCGCTTCGCGGGCGGCTTCATCTGGGATTGGAACGACAAGGCCATCCTGACCGCCGCGCCCGATGGGACGCCCTTCTATGCCTATGGCGGCGACTTCGGCGGCGATTTCAACTACAACCAGCGCCACGAAGAGCCGCAGATGTGCTGCAACGGCATCGTCGGCCCCGACCTGACGCCCCACCCCGGCGCGTGGGAGGTGAAGAAGGTGCAGGCGCCGGTGGGCGTCGGCGCGGCGACCGCCGCCGACCGGCTTGCGGGCCGGTTGACCGTCTGGAACAAGTACCTGGCGCTCGACCTGAGCCATCTCGATATCCGGTGGGAGCTGACGGAGGACGGCGCGATCATCGCGTTCGGATCGGCGCCGACGCCGGATTTGGCCGCGGGCGCAGAGGGGCGTCGCTGAGATCTCTCGCTGCCCGATGCTCCCGATCCGCTGGCCCGGGCGCAGAGTATCATCTCAACGTCCGCTTCCTGCTCAACCGGGATACGCCGTGGGCCGAGCGCGGGCACGAGGTGGCATGGGAGCAGTTCGCGCTGCCCTATCCGGCGCTGCCGAAGCCGCTGCTGCGTTTCGATGCGATGCCCGCGCTGACCACCCGCCGGGCAGGGAATCGCATCGTCGTCGAGGGGGATGGCTTCGCGGCCGTGTTCGGCGTGGCCGAGGGCAGGCTGTTGTCCTATCAGGCGGGCGGGCGCGAGTTGCTCGCCGCCGGGCCGGAGGAATGCACCTATCGCGCGCCGACCGATCACGACCTGCTGATGGGCAACCCGCCCGCGAACGTCCACGTCTGGCGCGCGGCGGGGTATGACCGGATGCTGCGCTTCGTGACCGCCGTGCGCGAGGCCCGGCTGGCCCCCGCGCTCACGCGGATCATCGTGGAGGCGCGGCTGCAAGCGCCGGGCGTGCCGGATGGGATAGACTCGACGCTGGCCTACACCGTCTACGGGAACGGCGAAATCCTGGTCGAGCACACGGCGGTGATCCCGCCGAACCTGACGCATATCCCGCGCGTGGGGGTGGAGCTGGCGCTGCCCGCCGGCGCGGAGCAACTGGCCTGGTATGGCCGCGGCCCGCACGAGAACTACTGCGACCGGGTCCACGGCGCGGCCGTGGGACAGTCTATCGCAGCACGGTAGACGACGCAGTTCACGCCCTACGTCTACACGCAGGAATCGGGCGGCAAGGAAGATGCGCGCTGGCTGGCGCTGACCGACGCGGCGGGCGACGGGCCTCATGGTGATCGGGCTGACGCCGTTCCACTTCGACGCGCTGCACTACGGCGTGGCCGACCTGGCGGGGGCGGGCCACCCGCATGAGCTGACGCGCCTGCCCGAGACGATCCTGCACGTGGATCACCGCCACATGGGCGTCGGCGGCGATGACGGCTGGCTCTCGCCGGTGCACCCGGAGTTCCTGATCGCCCCCGGTCGCTACAACTACGCCTTCCGTCTGCGCCCCGTCGCCGCGGGCGACGATCTCGCGGCCGTGGCCCGCACCCGTCTGGAGGGCGCGCTTTAGGGATTCACCACCAGGACAGCCGAGAAGAAGGAGACAAGGAACAGGGACAAGGGGCAGGACAGGAATACGCGGAAACGTCCCTGTTTCCCTGTCTCCCTGTCTATCCCTTGTCCTCCTCGCTCCCTCGTTATGACAACTTGACCAGAACACACGTTCGATGGTATAATAGAGTCCATCACCGGCGAACGAGTGAGCTTCCGAACTTCCGACATTCCGACATTCCGACATGGATGCGTTTCGCCGGGATAGGCCAAACAGGCTGCCTGAGAGTGGGTAGGGGCGCCAACGGTCTTTAATGCTAAAGAAATACTACCCTGGTTTTGACGCGTCCGGGATCCGTCCTCGCCATGGCTTAAGCGGTTTGGCCGGCAGGGGAAATCGCAATAGACCCATGTCGGAATGTCGGAATGTCGGAAGGTCGAGTGGTTCGCCGGCGCGGCGGCTGCCGCGTTGCGCCCATCGCCGCGCCTGCGTTATACTCGTGGGCGCAAACCCGGCGCAACATTCATGGACGAAACCTCAGACACAAGACAGCACTATGCCAACGACCGAACATACGATCAATGACGCCCTGGCCGCAGCACTGAGAAAAACACGCCATGCCTGGCAAGACTCTGACGTCGTTAAGTCAGAGCAGACGCGCATGATCAAGGGTCATGATACTCGGCCTGATATCCTCGTGGTCGAACCGAATGTATCCCCTGTCGCCATCGAAGTCGAGGTATTGCCCGCCATTACGGTTGAGGCGGAGGCAGTATCGCGTCTGGGTGAACACATGCGCGGCACAGGCAGGACGATTCTCTCTTCCATTGCGGTTCGGCTGCCGGAGCGGATACGCGCAAAGCAAGGGAACGCATTACTCGAGCGAACTCGAGAGCGCTGATGATCTGGAATTAGCGCTGTACGCTGGCAGCAAACCAATTGATTACACTCGTTGGCCGCGCTGCCGGTTGGATACGAGGGAGCGTTTCCGATCTTTCGACCCTCATCCAATCTGCCGCAGTTCCCCCTGACGTCATTGACGCAGCCGTCAACCAACTGGTCAGCGGCGTCAGCGAAGCAGCCGGTCTACTGAATGATATGGCGCACGATCATCCGGGCGCGATCCGCAAGATCAGCGAAGAGCTGTGTCAGGAAGACGGCGAACAGACTCGACGCATGGCGACGACCATTCTGGCGAACGCCTTCATGTTCCAAGAGTCGCTGGCGGGGGGACAAGATGAACTGGCCGACGTCAATTCGCTGGAGCAGTTGCGCGGCTCCAGCGCCGGACTCTCGAAGGCATCCATCCTCGCAGAGTGGCGCAAAATACTCGAAGTTAACTACTGGCCTATCTTCGATATCGCGCGTCGCATCCTCGAGGTGATACCGAGCGCGGAGAGCCGGGCGCTGATTGACTCTTTGGCCGCCACCGCCGACAGGCTGCTTCAGAACCGGCTGATGCGCTCACATGACCTGACCGGGGCCGTCTTCCAGCGGTTGATTGCCGACAGGCAGTTTCTTGCCGCGTATTACACTACCCCGGCCTCGGCGGCGCTCCTGGTCGGGCTGGCCATCACGCCGGACACGCTGAGGACAGAGGATCGTGGTCGAATGCGGATGATGTCAAATCTCTGCGCATTGCGGACTTTGCCTGTGGCACCGGCACGCTGCTTTCAACCGCCTATCACCGTGTCAGCCAGTTACACGAGCTTGCGGGCGGGGATGCTGAAGCATTGCACGGGGACATGATGGCGACACGCCCTGGTGGGCTGCGATGTGCTGCCCGCAGCGGCGCACCTGACAGCATCCATGTTGTCGGGCGCACATCCCACCGTGAGATACGAGCAAAGACTCTCATCATGACCGTCGCCTACGGGATGCAACCAGATGGTGGCGTCGCGCTCGGCTCACTCGACTTACTCGAGCCGCAGGGGCAGTTCGAGATTCTGGAAATCACCGCCCGGGCCGCCGAGGGGATGGGCGAGGCAGAGCGGCAACTCTGGCAGTCGCTTCCCCATGCATCGTTCGACGTAGTGATCATGAACCCGCCGTTCACCCGCGTGACTTCACACGAAGGAGCGACCAGCGCCGTCCCCAATCCGATGTTCGCCGCGTTCAGTTCAAGCGCCAAAGCACAGCGGCTGATGGCAGAGGAAACGAAGCACCTGACGCGAGGACCAGCGCCCACGGGAACGCGGGCGAAGCCTCGATCTTCCTCGTTCTGGCTGACCGCAAACTAAAACCCGGCGGCATGATGGCTCTGGTGATGCCCCTCAGCCTCATGTCGGGTGAATCCTGGCAAGATTCGCGCTCGCTGCTGGCTAAGAACTACCGTGACCTGGTGCTGGTTTCGATTGCGGGCGCAGGTGACATGGATATATCCTTCTCGGCGGACACGGGAATGGGCGAATGCCTGGTCGTCGGTCAGCAAACCGAGACCGGAAGCTCGCAGGGCCACCTTTCGTGATCCTCAATGAGCGCCCCGCCTATCCTCTGGCGGGAGCAAACATCGCAGAACAAATCCGCCAGTTGATTGAGAGAAAGAATTTGCGGCGACTCGGAGGATGGGCCGGTGGGTGGCTACAGCTCTCCACGTCGGCAATGAGTTGATCGGCTACGCCATAGATGCGTCCTTGCCCTCTTCGGGAGGCTGGAACCTTCCCACCGCGTTCGCTGACCTCTCGCTGGCACAACCGCGTATCAGCTTGCAGGACGAGCGTCACGTCTGGCTGCCAGGGATGGGGACACCTGATGGTGTGATCGTTCCACTCACGTCAGTTGCCGCCATCGGAGAAATCGGGCCTATCGATAGGACATCAACGGCAACACACCATCCGGTGGGATAAGGGGCCCGTTTGAGATCGTGACAGTACAACCAAATCGCGCATCCGACCTACCCTCGCTCTGGGCGCACGATGCAAGAGCGAACGGACGATGACTTCGATGGGACAGCGAAGGCATCCCCGGCCGCGGCTCAACCCCAAAAGAACAGACGGCTCTCGGCCTCAAGGTTGCCGGCGTGTGGGAGCACCGCATCGCACTGTCACTTCAATAGAGACTTCCAGTTCAACAGCCAGTCTACCGGATGCAGTACACACCGCGCAAAACGATTGGTGGCAGCGATGGTTATCCATTCACTCTCATCCACCGAGCAGGAAAAGGCACTTGTCCTGTGGGCGAACACACACTGGGATTGCTCTTCGCATTGGTGGCATGCCAACAAGCAACAGTCAGGACGAGGGAGTGTCGCCAAACGGCGCTACAAACATTACCCATCCTCGACGTAACGGCGCTCACGCCTCAACACTTAGCCAAACTCCGCCGTCAAAATCTTCGACGCCATGTGCGATCAGCCGCTATTGCCGATACCGAAATTGATCGCGATCCTGTCCGGAAAGAGGCCCGATGAACGGTTTGCCCGCGAGGTGTTGGGGCTGCCGGAATCGGTGCTTGCGCCCGGCGGACCGCTCGAACTGCTACCGCATGAAACTGAGTCGGGAACCCTCGATACGCGGTTCCAAGTAGAGAGACTCATCGGCACACATGCTGCTCCGCGTCGTATCGCTTAACCAGACGATCCACCTGATGCGGGAGATCGACGGATCATCCCCGCCTGGCCGATCACCTGAACGAGACGGCCCGCCCTGCCGGCGCCTCGATTTGTGCCTGCATGACAGAAAGTGCACAACAGACTCTGGCGGTAGTGCACCCATCCGCATCATGTTACGTCCTAGCGAAACACAAATCATTACTAAACAAAATACAAATCAGTACGAAAGCCTACGGTTCATCGTTCGAATAGGGTGTTACAATCTACGTGGTCGTGAACAGAGCCAGCGATAGAGTTAGCCTTCTGTACGAGAGAAAGGAGCAGTCAGATGAAGATACGTCGTCTTCTCGCAATCGGCCTCACCCTCTTCGTGTTGCTGGCCGCCGTCGTTCCCGCGTCGGCCGCCGCCGAGCCAGTGGTCAGCAACGAATGGATAGACCTGTCGGGTGGGACCTGGAATTCGTGCACGGACGAGTGGGTGGAACTCAGCGGTCGCGTGCATTACGTCTATTCGGTCGTATACCATGAGAACGGGGACAGCACCTTCCAGGAGCATATGAACGCGGACGTGACTGGCGTGGGCATGACGACGGGGGCGCGATACCTGTTCCCCACTGTTTCCAATGAGCACTCTACGGCTGCCTTCGATTACGCGCCGTACGTCTACACCAAAGTCTACCGCTACCAGGGTATTACCTCGGGCCCCGGCAACAACGACATTTACTGGCAATTGGTGCACTTCACGGTCAACGTGGATGGCACGGTGACCTCAGAGGTTGACGATTCCGGCTGGGAATGCAGATAGCCTGAGTCACGGCACTGCGACCTATACATGCGGCCCGAAGGTGCAACTGACCTTCGGGCCGTTTTGTTCGGGCTCTGAGATTTCGTGAGCGTGCTACGAGTTTACGCGCCGCAACTTCCGGTCTCAACACAGCGCCCATCTGGGATACTCATTTTCAAACAGTCACTAAGGCCGCGAAGGAGTCGCGGTGGGCGACGCTTCGCGGCCTTAGTGAACTTTCGCGCCTTCGTGATCCAAACACCCCGGCGAAATCGCTTCTTCGCTTTGCCCCAATGCCGTCTCCAGTGCTAAAATGCACACATGCGACTCTATATCATCCGTCATGCGCAATCCGCCAACAACGCGCTCGCAGATCAGCGCGAACGCATCGCCGAACCGCCGCTGACCGAGGTGGGCCGCCGCCAGGCCGAATGCCTCGCGCACCTGCTGGGGAACGGCGGCATCCCCGACCCGAAGCTGGGCGACGCGGGCCGCCCGTTCGACCGGCTCTACACCAGCCCCATGCGCCGCGGCGCTCGAAACCACCGAACCGGTGGCCCGCGCCCTCGGCATCCGACCCCACATCTGGGTAGACATCCACGAGTGCGGCGGGATGTGGCAGGATCACGGGCCTGACGGCGGGATCGTCGGCTACCCCGGCCTGACGCGCGGCGAGGTCGCCGCGGCCTTCCCCGACTATCTGCCGCCGGACGATCTGACCGAGGCGGGGTGGTGGCGTGGCGGGCAAGAGGGCACGGCCGCTTGCCGCGCCCGCACGTGGCGCGTGGCCGCCGCGCTGCGCGCCCGCGCCGCCACCGACGAGCGGATCGCGCTGGTGACGCACGGCGATTTCACCAACAATCTGCTCCAGGCGCTGCTCGATGCGACCGCGCCGATGTGGATTCACGTCTACAACACGGGCATCTCCGTGGTGGATTTCCGGCCCGACGGCTCGCTGGGCCTGCGCTACACCAACCGCGTGGATCACCTGCCGCCGGAGTTGATTACTTGAAGAAGGGGACGCAGACCAGCGCGGATGAACGTGGAAGGAAGCAGACGGTCTTGCTCGCCGCGTATCATCCGCGTTGATCCGCTGTCCTATCTCCATTGGGTGTGATGGAAGAATCTACCGATGGCATCACTTAAACGCCTGTTCGGGATGTTGGGGCCTTACTGGAAGACGCTGACGGTGACCAGCGTCCTGATCCTCATGGGCACGGGGCTCAGCCTGATCCCGCCGCTGATGCAGGGCGCGGTGATTGATGAGATCGTCGGCCCGCAGGATATGCAGAAGATCCTGCTGCTCGTCGGCGCGCTCATCCTCATCTACGCGGGGATCGCCCTCACCGACGTGGGCGACAACTATCTGCGGCACACCGTCGGCGAGAAGTTCCTCTTCGACCTGCGCATCAAGCTCTACGACCACATGCAGCGCCTCTCGCTGGCCTTCTACGACCGCAACTCCACCGGCGAGCTGATGTCGCGCGTCTCCAACGACGTGAACGCGCTGGAGCAGTTCATCACCCACGGCGTGATCCTCACCGTGGTGGACGGGCTGCGGCTGATCGGCGCGACGGTCATCCTGCTGGCGCTCGACTGGCGGCTGGCGCTGGTCGCGCTGATCCCCGTGCCCTTCATCGCGGTCGGGCTGCGCCGGTTCAACAAGAACGTCCGCCCCATCTACCGCCTCGTGCGCGACCGGCTGGGCGACATCAACTCGACGTTGCAGGACGAGCTCGCCGGGATGCGCGTGATCCAGGCGTTCGGGCAGGAGAACGCCGAGGTCGCCCGCTTCACCTCGGTCAGCCGCGCGTATTACGACGTGCGCGTCCGGGCGATCCGCAACTGGTCCACCTTCTTCCCCGCGATGAGCTTCGTGGCCGCGGTGGGCGGCGCGCTGGTGCTCGGCTTCGGCGCGAGCATGGTGATCAGCGGGCAAATGTCCGTCGGCACGCTGGTCGCCTTCATGGCCTACGTGGTATCGTTCTACGACCCGATCCGGCGGCTCACCGAGGTGGATAACACCTTCCAGCAGGCCGCGGCCGCGGCCGATCGCATCTTCGAGCTGTTCGACGAACGTTCGGAGGTGCAGGATGCGCCGGACGCCGTGGCGATTCCGCACGCGAAGGGCGCGGTGAGCTTCGAGGACGTGCATTTCCGCTATGGGACCGGCGACGAGGTGCTGCGCGACGTGACGTTCAGCCTGGCCCCCGGCGAAGTCGCGGCGCTGGTCGGCCCCAGCGGCGCGGGCAAGACCAGCATCGCCAGCCTGCTGTGCCGCTTCTACGACCCGATTGACGGCTCGATCAAGGTGGATGGGCTCGACCTGCGCGAGATCGAGCTGCACTCGCTGCGGGCACAGGTGGCCGTGGTGCTGCAAGACACCTTCCTGTTCAACGGCACGGTGCGCGAGAATCTGACGTTTGCCAGGCCGGACGCAACGGAAGAGGAACTGATCGCCGCGACCACCGCAGCCTTCGCGCACGAGTTCATCATGGAAATGCCCGAGGGCTATGACACGCAGATCGGCGAGCGCGGCGTCAAGTTGAGCGGCGGTCAGCGCCAGCGGCTCGCGCTGGCCCGCGCGATCCTGGCCGACCCGCGGATTTTGATCCTGGACGAAGCGACGTCATCGGTAGACGCGGAGGCGGAGTATCTGATCCAGCAGGCGCTGGAGGCGGTGATGGAGGGGCGCACGGCGCTGGTGATCGCGCACCGGCTCAGCACGATCCGCAACGCCGACAAGATCATCGCGCTGGAAGACGGCGTGATCCGCGAGGTGGGCAGTCACCACGAGTTGCTCGCCGCGGGCGGGCTGTACAGCCAGCTCTATCAGCGGCAGTTGGAGTTGGCGATGGATGGGGTGAGCGCGAAGGCGTAGAGGAGCGGAGGAGCGCGCCCTGACGAACTGGCTTTAGCCTGTTTCCCTATCTCAGACGCCGAATTCGTTCGGCGGCGCCCTGACCGACTGACGAACCGACCGACAGACGAACTGGCTTCAGCCTGTTTCCCTGTCTCAGCCGCCGAATTCGTTCGGCGGCGCCCTGACCGACTGACGAACCGACCGACTGACGAACTGGCTTCAGCCTGTTTCCCTGTCTCAGCCGCCGAATTCGTTCGGCGGCGCCCGGGCTACTACGACTACAGGGGCGAGCATCGGCGGGCGACCGTCCTGCGAGCTGGCTTTACCTGTTTCCCTGTGTCTGACGCCAATCATTCGGCGGCGCACTGCGCTACAGGCGCAAATCGCGTTCCACCAACGCATCAATTTGCGCGGCGAGGGCGTCGAGTTGATCGGCGAGGCGTTTCACGTCATCGCGGGTGGGGATGCCCTGGGCGTGTAACTCGTCGGCGGTGGGCACGCCGGCCGCCCGTGCGCCCAGCTCCGCCGAAAGCAGGCGCGCCTCTTCCTGCTCCAGGATCCCCCGCTCGACCAGCGACTGCACGCGCCGGTCAATCTCCTCGTCAACCTGACGCAAGAGATCCAGCGACCCGGCCATGCTGCGGCGCACCGCGGAGATGGTCTGCTCGCCGGCCTGAATCAGACCGGCGAGCAGTGATTGCGGCAATACGCTGCCCTGCTTGCGCTCCTGCTCCGCGATGATCTGCATCAAGACGAGGCTGGTGATCTCATCGCCGGTGGCGTTGTCAATCACGGTCACCTCGTCGCCCTGCCGGATCAACTCTGCGACGCCATCCAGCGAGACGTAGTGCTTCGCCTCGGTGTCATAGAGTTTGCGGTTCGGATAGCGCTTGATCAGCGGCATGGGGCGTCAGCTCACCTTTTTGCTGAGCTCTTCGACCTTGCGCTGCAAGGCGGCGATCTTGGCGTTCAGGTCTTCGATGTCTTCCACGGTCGGGACATCGCCCTGCTTCAGCGCCACTTTCACGCGCTTGTCCACTTCCGCGTCCAGGCGCGCGGCCTGCTTCTTGCTGGTCGTCATCACGTCCTCGACCACGGCTTCGGCCTCATCCGCCGGGATATCGCCGCGCTGCACCATGCGGTTGACGAAGGCTTCCACCTCGTCACGCGTGAGGGCCGCCGCGCCGATGCCCGCGAAGAGCACCTTCTGCAGCATATCGCGCAGCGGTCGCCGGCGAACTTCCTGCACGGTTTCGTCGGTGGTCTGGCGGACGAAGCTCACGGTCTGGCTCTTCTCGACCGAGGAGAGTGCGCCCTCAAACGCCTTGCGGGCGTCCACGAAGACGCGCTGATTCTCGATCGCGACGATCAGATCTTCGAGCGCCTTGCGGATATCGGCCGAGGTGGCCACGCCCTCATCAACGACCGAAGCGTCAACGGTCTCGCGGGATCGGTCGGCGGCCGCCTTCACCTGGGCGTCGAGCGTCCCCAGGTCGGCGGTGATCGCATCGAGGGCGCCCTTGGCGGTCTTCTTGCCCTTGGCGGTCACTTCCTTGACGGTCTGCTTGCCCTGCTCCACGGCGTCGGCGGTCGTGACGCCGGTCGCCTCAACCAGATCATTGACGTCCGCGGCGAGCTGCTCGGCCGCGGCTTCAACCGCTGTCGTATCCACTTCAACCGTCACGTCCTCGACGGAATCTGTGACGGCATCCGTCGCGGCCTTCGCCGTCGTGGCTGACGCCTTTGGCCGCCTTGTCGGCGGTCGCCTTCACGTCTGCGGTCGCTTTTTCAGCGGCCTGCTGGGTCTCTTCGGTCGCGTCTGCGGCCTTCTTCGCCATATCGTCGGTCATCTTGTCCCTCCTGATACGTATACATCGGTGTTCACTGCGTGACGCAATGCGTCATAGACTTTATAACACACCGCGTCATGGATGTCAAGCGCGGGAATCGGGGATCAGGGATCGGGGATCAGGGATCGGGGATCGGGGATCGGGGATCGATGGATCGGGATCAGAGATCGATGAATCGGAGACAGGAGTCTACTGGACATTGAGGCGAGAGAGGCTGAACCCGATACCCGATACCTGATCCCTGATACCAGATACCGATCCCTGCTCCCCGGCATCAGTTCAGGCGCGCCAACTGGCGGATGAGGACGTTGAGGTGCTGGCGGATCGGTTCGGCGGCATCCCGGTCGCCGGCGAGCAGCAGGTAATCTTCGAGGTGTTGCGCCGCGGCGCGCAGCGAGCCGGCCCGCTGGCACAGCAGGCCAAGATCGCGCAGATGATCGGGGTCGCCGGGTTGCAACAGCCGCAGCCGCTCGACCGTCAGCACGGCCTGGGGCCATGCCTCGCGCCGAACGTAGACGCCCGCGCAGGTTGAGCAGCATGCGGACGAGGATATCGGGGGTCGCCACCGGTTTGAGCCAGTCGGGATGGATCGGGCCGCCCAGGCCGGTCACGCTGCGCACCAGCGCGCCTGCGTCCTCCAGCGTCAACGCCACGCCCCCGTTGAACGGATCCAGCAAGATGCGCGCATCCCCGTCGCCCACGCCGACGATGAAGTGACCGGGCAGGCCGATGCCATAGGCGGGCAGCCCCAACCGCTGCGCCACCTCGATGTAGAGCGCCGAAAGCGCGATCGGCAGCCCCAGCCGTTCCTCCATCACTGCGTTCAGATAGCTGTTGCGCGGGTCATAATAATCCTCGGCGTTGCCGCGCAGCCCGAGATCATCGAAGAGATAGGCCGCCAGACCGGCGGCGCGCTCACCCAGGGACCCGGTCGCGCAGCGCGGCGCGGCCTGCTCCGCCCATGCGTCCAACACGGCGAGGCTGCGCGAGGGTCTCAACTCCGGGTAGGCGATCTCGCGCGCAAACAGGAGATTTGCGCGCGCCAGCCCGGGCCCGCCGGGGGCGCGCAACTCCGCCTCGAACGTCATCTCATCTATGGGATCGGCCATGATTGTGCAAAACCATCCAAAGGACTTCAGCTTACTGCGCTATTTTACCACATACGCGATAACTGTAGTCAGATTCGTTATATAGATGAGGTGGAGAATATGTCTGACTATCGCATGAATCCGGCGGCGCGCATGGGGCCGGTGCATCTGATCGTGCGCGACCTTGCGCGCTCACTCGCCTTCTACCGCGACCTGCTCGGTTTGCGCGCGGACACCGGCGCGGACGGGGTTGTGACGCTCAGCGTCGGCGGTGAACCGTTGGTCGTGCTGCGAGAGCGGCCCGACGCGCCGGCGCATCCGCCGCGCTCGACCGGGCTCTATCACTTCGCCATCCTGTTGCCCTCACGGCTCGAGCTGGCGCGGGCGCTGGAGGGGCTGTTGGCCGCGGGGTATCCGGTGCAGGGCGCATCCGATCACGGCGTGAGCGAGGCGCTCTATCTGGCCGACCCGGAAGGCAACGGCATCGAGATTTACCGGGATCGCGAACGCGCCGATTGGCCGATGCGCGGCGAGGCGCTGACCATGACCACGGAAGCGCTGGACGTTGACGGCGTGATGGGCGAGTTGCACGGAGCGGCCGGGCCGTGGGCGGGGTTACCCGTGGGCACGCGCATGGGCCACGTCCACCTGCACGTGGGCGACCTGCGCGCGGCGGAAGCATTTTACACCGGCGCGCTGGGCCTCGACCTGATGCAACACTACGGCGGCAGCGCAGCCTTCCTCTCGGCGGGCGGCTATCACCATCACGTCGGCGTCAACACCTGGGCCGGGGTCGGCGCGCCGCCTCCCCCGCCGGGCGCGACCGGCCTCGAAGCGCTCACCGTGATCTTGCCCACGGCTGAAGACGTGACGCAGGCCGCGGCGCATCTCGCCGGGAGCGGGAACCCCGTCGCGGAGCGGCCGGAGGGCGTGCTCGTCCACGACCCGTCGCAGAACGCCATCCTGCTCACCCACGCCTGAAAGACAAGGGGCCGCCGGTGTTCACACCGGCGGCCCCGCCATGATTCTCCCCGGCAAACGCAAACTTACGCGCTATTCCTCGTCCTGGAACAGATCGCGCAGTTGATCCCACATCTCATCGAGCGGCGGCAGGAAGGGCGTCTCCGTGAACTCGTCGCGCACGTTGGCAAGATAGGCCATCACGTCGAGTTGCGGCAGGTCGCGATCCAGTTCGCGCAGCTTCTCATCCATCGCCGAGACCAGGGTGCGGCCCTGTTCATCCAGCTCGGAGATATCAATGCTGAGATCGAACATGTGGTTGAAGCGCCGCATCAACTCGTACCAGGCGCGGAAGTCGTTTTCGATGCGTAACCCTTCCAGCGTCTCCGAACGTTCGGAGAAGTCATAGGCCGGCACCAGCGCATAGAAGGACGCCAGCTCGAGGCCCGCTTCCTCGGCCCAGTGAGCCATGTAGGTGCCGATGGAGACGCCGCCCTCGTAGTTGGAAAACTGGACGGCGTAGTTTTCCAGGCCGTCGCGCATCGCCGGCAGGCTGTAGGCGCACGACACGGAACGATCCTGATCGTAGGGCATCTCGCCATAGACGCCGCCGACCACCACCACGCGCTTGACGTTCAGCGTGCGCGCCGCGTCGAGGAAGGCGCGGGCATAACGCACGGCGTCGAGGTGCGGCTCGGCGCCGATGAAAATCACGAGGCCGCGCCGGTGATCGCCCGCGTAGTAGATTTCGTTCTTCCGCTCCTCCATGCTCACACGGTGGCCGTCCTCCAGCTTGACGATGGGGCGCAGGAAGTGATGCGCGCCGGGCACCTGGAACATGTAAAATCCGTCGGACTTGATCTCGCCGATCTTGCGCGCGCCGGTCTTTTCGATGAGCCATTGCGGCAGCCCGGATGAAATGGAGCCGGCGTCGGCCCACTGATCCCAACCGGCGATCATGTAGATTTCTTCGGCCTGCGGTACTTCGGTCAGCACAAGCGCATCTTCCATGCGACACCTCCTTCGGTCATAGCAACCGGTCGGGGGGCATTATAGCATTGTCACGCGCGATGGAACAACCGGTGATCATCGCAGGATGCTTCCAGTTTGTGGTATCCTTGTCGAAACCAGTTCCGCAGGATATGGGAGGTCGGATGCAGCCGGAGCCCCTCGAGCTAAAAGGTCAACGGATCATACTGCGTGAATTAATGCAGACCGATTGGGCCGCGATCCACGCGTACGCGTCGCGCCCGGAAGTATGCCGGTTCCAGCCGTGGGGGCCGAACACGGTGGAGGAAACGACCGCATTCGTCGAAGCCGCGTTCACGTCTGCTCAAGAACGCCCACGCCGACGCTTTGCCCTCACGGTTACGCTCACCGAAGAAGATCAGGTGGTCGGACTGGTAGAGTTGAACGTGCGCGACGCGCAATTCGCCGTGGGAGAAATCGCCTACGTGCTGCACCCGGACTACTGGGGCCGCGGCCTCACCACCGAAGCCGCGGGACTCCTGCTGCGCCTCGGGTTCGAGACCCTGGGGCTCCACCGCATCTACGCCACCTGCGACCCGCGCAACCTCGCGTCCGCGCGGGTGATGGAGAAGATCGGGATGCAGTTCGAGGGCCGGCTGCGCGAGACCATGCTGCTGCGCGACGGGTGGCGCGACTCCCTGGTCTATGGGATTCTTGCCAGGGAGTTCGCGAGAGATGGGGTCATCGGTCATCAGGATTCACCGACATAGTCCGGTTGCACGGCGACATCGCCCGGCGCAGGTCAGGCGTCAGACCCGCACCGTCTCACCCGTGTTCTGTGAGGCCGAGCGCGGCGGTGAAGAGGGCATGGCTGGCGGCGGTCTCCGCGGGGGTGGCGCAACGGAAGGGTTGGGCCATGCCCGCTTCACCGTTCACCAGCTCATCGCAGAAGGCCGCGAACATCTGGAGCATGGCGTCGGAAAAGCCGAACTCGAAGATGCGGCCGGTGATGGACTTGTAGGCGGCGTGTGCGGCATGTCCAGCACCCGCCAGGCCTGCTCGTCGCCGGGGGCATAGGGCAGATAGGTGCATCTGCTTGGGATACTTCGTGGAGAACTCCGCGCTGAGCGCCGTCCCGACGATGCGGATGAACCAGGTGTTGGCGTGGCCGGGCGCGATGCGCTTGGTCGAGAGGATCATGGGGAAGGACTGATCGGGCGTCTCGCACGCGGGTCGCCATGATCGCGTTGTCCCACGTCTCGCACGGTTCGAGCGCGCCGTCCTTGCCGGGCCGCTCGGTGACGATCTTCGACAGCAACGCGCGCACGTCGGCGGGCAGCCAGCCCAGGCGGAACGGCAGGTGGACGACGTGCATCCCCAGGTCGCCCAGGCAGCCGTATTCGCCGTTGGTTGCGATCTGCCGCTTCCAGTTGATCGGCTTGCGCGGGTCGAGATCGCTGGAGTGCCAGAAGCCCGCCTCCACCTCGATGATCTTGCCGAAGCGGCCCTCCTGCGCCCACCGGGCGATCCGGTACGCGCCGGGGAAGAAGGGAAACTCGGACGAGCAGCGCACCAGCAGGTCGGGGTGCGCGGCGATGGATGCCAGGATCGCCGTGTTGGCGGCCTGGTCGATGCCGAAGGGCTTTTCGCCCAGCAGGTGCTTGCCGGCGTCGAGTGTATCGCGATAGATCTGCTCGTGCAGGTTGTGCGGCACGGCGCAATAGACCGCCTCGATGTCGTCGCGCGCCAGCAGCTCGCGATAGTCGCGCGTGACCAGCTCCAACCCGTTCACCTGGCACTGAAACCAGTCCAGATCGGCCAGGGTGAGCGATGAGAGCGCGACGATTTTCGGCTCGAAGTCCAGGTCGACAGGTGACACCAGCGCGCGGCGGCGCTGGCGAACTCCCTGCCCATCAGCCCGCCGCCGATGAGCCCGAAGCGAATTTCGCGTTTGGCCATAGCTGCCTCCTTGATAATGCGTCCCAATGCGACTCACCACAGAGACACGGAGGACACAGAGGAGTAGACACTCAAAATCTCCGTGTCTCCGTGGTGAACTCTTAGCAATACCCGAGCTCGCGCTCGGTTTCGGCGATGGCTTCTTCGATGATGGCCAGGCCCTTGAGCGCGACGTCGTCGTCCATGATCATCGGGGGCGACATGCGCAGGATGTGGCCGGCGGGAATCCAGGCCAGCCCCTTGCGGAAGGCCTTCTGATAGACCAGCGTGCCCGGCCTGCTCGAACGGCTCCTTCGTGGCCTTATCCTTGACCAGCTCGATGCCCAGCAGGCAGCCCAGCCCGCGCACGTCGCCGATGATCGGGTGCGCCTGCCTCCATCTCCTTCATGCGCGCCAGCAGGATTTCGCCCAGGTGGGCCGACCGTTCGCACAGGTTTTCCTCCTCGATCACTTCGATGCTGGCCAGCGCCGCCGCGCAGGCCATCGGGTTGCCGCCGTAGGAGGTGCTGGCGCTGATCTTCTCGATCACCTCCTTGTACTTCTCGGCGACCAGCATCGCCGTGACCGGGAAGCCGTTGCCGAAGCCCTTGCCGAGGGTCATCACGTCGGGCACGATGTCCCAGTGCTCCATGGCGAACATCTTGCCGGTGCGCGCCATGCAGGTGAGCACTTCGTCGGCCATCAGCATGATGCCGAGCTCGTCGCACAGGGCGCGGAGCTTCTGGATCCAGCCATCGGGCGGGATGACGCTGCCGGCCCAGCCCTGGATCGGCTCGAGGACGATGCCGGCCACGCGGCCCGCGGTCTCCTCGTTGATCACGGTGCGGATGTAGTCCACGCACATCAGGTCGCATTCGGGGTACTTCTGGCGGAACTCGCAGCGATAGCAGTTGCCGCGCGGGACGAGGAAGAAGCCCGGCGCGCGCAGCCCCTGGCTGACGTCGAGCCGCGCCAGCCCGACCGCGCCCATCGTCTTGCCGTGGAAATCGCGGTGGAAGGAGATGAACTCGAACTTGCCGGTGGCCGCGCGCATCACGCGCAGCCCGGCCTCGACCGCGGTCGTGCCGGAGTCGTAGAACTGCATCCCGTTGAGCTTCTTCTTGCCCTCGCCGGGCGCGATCTCGGCCAGCTTCTCCAGCAGCTTCATCTTGATCGGCGTGGTGAAGTCGTGGGCGTTCATCAGTTCGCCGGCGGCTTTCTGCACCGCCTCGGTCACCTTGGGGTGGCAGTGGCCCAGCCCGGTGACGTAGATGCCCGAGGAGAAGTCGATGTAGGTGTTGCCGTCCACGTCGCGTCAGCGTGACGCCGTGGCCGCTTTCGAAGGCGACGGGGAAGAGCCGCACCTGCGAGGAATAGCCCTTCATATACTTCGCGGCGCGCGCATGGGTTTCATAAGACTGCGGCCCCGGCGGCGGGACGACGATGTTCGGAACGGAATTAACGTCTACTTTGGCCCAATTACGGTCATACATAAAACCTGTCTCCTGATGGCGTGAATTGCTATTGATTCAACGATCGTTCGGCGGAGCGAACCAGCGCCTCGATCTCGCGCCGGCGGTCGGCGTCTATTTCATATTCGGCCTTTGCCATGATCCGCTGCTTGCGCGTGGATGCCCGTGCGATCATGTCGCGTTCGTGGTCCTTCTCCAGCCCCGCCGAGAGCGTGCGATCCATGAGGGCCGGGTACCACACGACCTTGCGCATGTTCTGCAAAGTGTAGTCCTCGCCAACCTGATTGCCGCCGATGCCGTACTTGCGGATGAGGTCCACCCCCAGCGTCTCTTCGTTGACGGGGATGCCCTTGCCGGCCTGATGAATCCAGTTGGCGACTTCCAGGTCGAGCAGCGCCTGTTCCGGTGAGAAGGCCTTGCCGCCGTTCACGAGGCCGACCGGATAGTTCACGCGCCCGGAGCGATAGGTCGCCGAGTATTTGGCGAGCTTCTCCATGACCGACTGGACGCCGGGGTACTTGGCGTCGGTGTAGCCGGTCCCGATGGCGAAGTCGAACCCGTAGCGCCGCTCGTGGAGCTCGGCGATGCCCAGGTCTTGCAGGATGGCTTCGGGGGCGGCGAAGCTGGCCCCTCCGCTGGACATATCCAGCACGCCGCTGATGACCCCGCCCGCCACCCACGCATCGGGCACGACGCAGCGAATCGCCGTGGCGACGCCGAGCACTTCGGCGTTGCACATCACGACGTTGGACGCCAGGGACATCGGAGCGGAGCCGCCCGTCAGGGGCATGGGGATGATGGTGGTCGGCAAGCCGCGTTGCGCCAGCAAGATCAGCACCTCGGCGGCCTTGTCCTCCAACACCAGCGGCGAGATGGTCTCCTTGGCCGTGACGAAGCAGGGGTTCGCCAGGTAAGCCTCCTTGCCGCCGCGCACGATCTGCCCGATCTCCATCTGGTAATCGAGCTCCCAGGCGTTCCAGACCTCCGTCGCGCCGGCTTTGGTCGTGTAGCAGCCGATCAGCGCGGCGGTCTTGATGCGCTGCATGCGCGGGTCCACCGGCGCGCCGTCATCCTCGAACAGGTAGACGACCGGGTTGCCGACGGTCGTCACATCGGGCAGGGCCTCCCCGAAACGCACGAGGTCAATGAGGTCGTTGCGCATGGGTTGGCGCAAGGTCTGGCGCTCCCAGTCGAAAATTTCGATGCAGGCCCCGCCGAACTTGGCCTGCACCGGCCCGCGGCTCTTGGATGAGACGACGCCGTTGAGGAGAAGCGGTTTGCGACCGTTTTGCAAATCGGCCTGCATGGCGGCGATGGTGCTTTCAACCAGGACGCGCGGGAAGCGGACGGTTTGCGCGGCGTGATCCACCCGCGCGCCATGCTGCTCCAACGCCTCGAGCAGCTGGGGCGACATGATACACATCCCGGGGTCTTCCAGGACACGGAGCGACGCGTCATGCAGCCGCTCGAGGTCATCCTCGGTGAACAGGTGATCGGAGGCGGCCGGCAAGGCAATACCGGCGAGGGGCTCATGGATAGTCAATTTGCTCTCCTCGAAAGAGATGTTGTGTCAGATGTGGTCATGCGCCAAACATCGGCGCGAGACGGTCATAAAGTTCGACGTAACGAGCGTAGCCCTCGGCATAGACCGCAGCATTGGCCGGATTGGGTTCGTAGGATTCGCGGAGGCGCACCATGCGGCGGATGCCCTCATCGAGCCCGGCGACGTCGCCCATCGCGACGGCGCCCAGACAGCGCCGCGCCCAACAGCGCGGCCTCTTCGATCTCCGGCGCTTCCACAGGTTTTTGCAGCACATCGGCCTTGATCTGGAGCCAGAGCCGGCTGCGCGCGCCGCCGCCGATACTGCGGATGCGATCTACGGGGATGCCCAACTCCTCGACGGTATCGAGGTTGCGTTTGAGCATGTAGGCGACCGATTCGAGGATGCCGCGGGTGAAATGCGCCCTGGTGTGACGCATGCTTGCGCCAAAGAAGACGGCGCGAGCATACGGATTGAACTCAGGGCAGGCCGCGCCTTCCAGGTGAGGCAGGACGATCAAGCCATCCGAACCCGCGGGAACTGCCGCCGCCTGGCCGGTCATCAGCATATAAGGGTCGGCGTAAGAGGCATAGACGACCTGGCTCTCCAGCGCATAGAACTGGTCGCGGAACCACTTGAGGGCCATGCCCGCGGTTTGCGCCCACGGCATCAGCGCGTAGGTCGCGGGGCGCGCGTGGAACATGGTGGGCATGCGCCGTTGGGGGTCGAGAAAGAACCGGTCGAGCGTGGCGACAATCGCGAGGGCGCCGCCGGTGGTCTCGGTGGCGAGACCGGGAGCGGCGTTGCCGGCGCCCAGCGCGCCCATCATTTGATCCATCGCGCCCGTCACGGCCAGTGTGAGCGGGGTCAGGCCCAGCGCGGCCGCGCCGTCGGGGCTGAGCGGCCCGACGACTTCGCCGGGATCGCAGAGCCGTCCCATCTGTCCGGTGGTAATCCCGATGAAATCGAACATCGGCTGCCACCAGCGGCCGGAGCGAACATCCAGGAAGAGGGTATCGGCCTGCAAGCTGCGCTCGGTGACATACTCGCCCGTCAACCGGTAGAGCAGATAGTCCTCCAGCAACAGATATTTCGCGGTGCGCGCGAAGGCCGCCGGCTCGTGGCGGCGCATCCAGAGGATTTTGCTGGACGGCCACGTCGGCGCGATGTCCGGCCTCGCCCGTGACTTCGAAAACTTGCTCGACCCCGAACTCGGCGGCGATGAGCGCAGCCTCCTCGACGGCGCGATTGTCCAGCCAGACGATGGCGTCACGCGTCGGACGCCCCTCCGCATCCAGCGGGATGAAGGTCTCGCCCTGGCTGGAGATGCAGAGGGTGCGCACGTCGGCGGGGTCGGCCCCACTGAGCGCCAGCGCGCCGCGCACGGCGCGACAGCACGCCAGCCAGTAGGTCTCGGGATCCAACTCGACGACGGCAGGGGCGGGCGTCAACAGGGTGTACTCCTGCCGATCCATGCCCAGCAGCCCGCCGTCCGCGTCGAACACCGCAGCCTTCATCGAGGTGGTGCCGGCGTCTATGGCCAGGTACAGGTTCATGTCATGCCTCCGCAGATGCGTGAGACCCGAAGTTTAGCATCAGGTCGCCAGGTCGTTCACCAGGCCTGCGCCGGCGCGTTCCCAGGCGGCGATGAGACGATCTATCCAGGGATCGGACTGATACGGCTCGATGCCGTCGTGCGCATCGAGCCAGGCGACCACACGGCGCGCGCCCTCGACCCAGGGAATCGTGTAGCGAAAGCCCAGATCGGCGCGGGCGGCGGCGTTGTCGAAGATGTTGTCGTACTGGAAGTTGATATCGCACCAGTGCGCCTGTTCGGGCAGCGCCCTTGCCAGCAAGTCGGTGGGAATATGGACGAGTTCGGGCGTGGGGACGCCCATCGCGGCGGCGATGCCCGCGAAGTACTGGTTCCAGGTCAACCACTCCTCACCCGTGACGTGATATTGCTTGCCGTAGGCCACGGGATTCGCCGCCGCATTCACGAAGGCGCGGGCCACATCGTCGCGATGGCATGAACTCCACAACGATTGGCCGTCGCCATGGACGACGATGGGCAGCCCCTTGCGGATGCGGTCGAGCACCGTGGTGCTGCCGCGAAAGGTGTGGAGCAGCCCGCGCCCTTCGCCATAGGTATACGCGGGCCGGATGATCGTCAGCGGGAAGTCACCGCGCGCTTCGGCTGCGAGGAGCGTGTTCTCGCAGATCGCCTTGTCGTAGGCGTACTGGAATTTCGGATCGGGTTGGCGCGGCGCGTCTTCGCGGATCGGATAGTCGGGCGCGGGCTTGGTATACACGTCTACCGTGCTACAGAAGATCAGGTGTCCCGTGTATCCGGCGGTCGCCCGGACCAGGCTGGCCGCTTCATCGGGCTGAAAGCACACCATGTCAATGGTGCAATCGAAAGCCCCGGCGTCATGGACCTGGCGCTCGAAGGTCGCATAGTCCTTTCGATTGCCGGTGATGGTGCGCGCGCCGTCGGGGATATCGGCCTGCGTGACGCCCCGGTTGTAGAGCGTCACGTCATCGCCGCGTTCCAGCATGAAGCGTGTGATGGCGGTACTGATGAGTCCGGTGCCGCCGATGATGAGCGTCTTCATGTCACCGAATCTCTTTGATGGCCTGATCCGCCGTCGCGCCTTCATGGACGATCCGGCATAGCGCGCGCGTGAGGCCGGTCGGATTCGGATGCGTCCAGATGTTGCGCCCCACTGAGACGCCCGCCGCCCCGCATGACATCGCGTCCGAAACAAAACGCAGAAAGACCTCGGGGTCGCCTGCCGCCGGCCCGGCGAGCACCACATAAGGCGCCGGACAATACTCCACTACCCTGCGAAACGTATCCGGGGAACCCGTGTAATAGCCCTTAACGATGTCTGCGCCCAACTCCACCGCCACGCGCGCATTGAACTGAATCGAAGTCGGATCGGTCAGCCATTTGCGCTCGGCGCGCGATTCGAACTGGTGCGCGAGATTTTCCGCCGGAAGCATCTCGGAGAGCTGCGGGATACCCCACTTCTCACACTCTTCCGCCACCATCCCGATCTTCCGAGACATCTCCGCCTCGCGAGGAACCCCGATGATGCCAAACGTAGCCACAGCATCGGCGCCCAGGCGCAACGCGCCCTCGACCGAGCAAACGAGCTGATCGTTGGTGAGGTCGGGCCCGATGGAGGTCGCCGTCCCGTCTATGCGAACCATCAGCGCGCAATCCGCGCCGGCAATTTCGGGAGCCGCCAGCCGCGCGATGCCGGGGGTCAACAAGACGGCATCTGCACCGCCCGCGACGACACTACGCACCACGGAAACAGGATCGTTGATCTCAGGCATCGGAGCCACACAGATGCCGTGATCAACCGTCACCAACACCATCTTTCCGCTCTGCCGGTTGAAAAGCCGGCCCATCCGCAAGGTTTTTCCTGTATTCACACCACTCTCCTCTCAACTCATCGAATTTTTACGTACTCTACACCCATCATCTCGACCAGGCCGGCAAGCTGATCGCTGAGATGTCCATACGCCACTGCCGAATGATGTCCGGCGCCGGCGAGACACCAACGGTCGTAAAAGTCCTCAAGGCTGCTCTGCGCCGGGCGGAAAAGCATTTGCGGCGCAACGGTCGGGACGCGGTCGGAAGGGCAACGCCTCGCCCTCGCCCGCGATCATCTTCCACCTGCCGCCGGGCGCAGCGACCAGCGCCAGAAACGTCACAGGGCCGGGCCTGTAGGCGAACTCCAACGCCGCGCCCCAGCCATGCATGCCCTGGTAGTAGACGCTGTGCCGCAACGCCACCTGCGGATCATCCGCCGCGAGGTTGTAGTTGCCCATGCTGTCGTGCGCGATGTAGGCCGCGCCCTGGTCGAAGTCGAAGCCGTAGTTCTCCACGAAGCTGGCATCGCCGACCAGGCCTTGAAGGATCAGCATCGAGGTGCAGGTGTTTATGTCAACTTCAGCCGTCACCGGGATGCCGTGCGCGATCAGGCGCGACGTGCCCCAGGAGGGCGCGACCCCGCAGCGCGGGTCAGAGAGCAGGCATTGGTCGAAATGGCCGACGGCATCCAGGTTGTGGCGCAGGATGACGCGTTCGAGCCCGACGGCGTAGCGGGCCGACCGATCGAAGATCGCGGGATCCAGCTCGTCGGTGCGCCACTGCGCCCGCGCTTCATCCATCAAGGCGCGCGCCTCGGCCGCCGACACGGCGGCGACTTCCGCCGCGATCTCTTCCGGCTCGACGTGAACCACCGTGGGGCCGATCTGCTCGCGCAGGCTGAACGGATCCACCATGAGGTCGGCCATGTACTGATAGGGGTGGCCGACCATGCCGATGCGCGCCCACTTGAGCCGTTGGCGGATGGCGGCGGCAATGATGTAATCGTTGAGCTTCGCCAGCCGCGCGGCGTCGTGAACGTGACCGGTCACGATGTGGAATGGCCGCCCGGTGCGCACCAGGGCGTGGGTGGTCTCGGGCAGGCCGGCCAACCCGGAGTTCAGCATCACGAAGTCCCAATCGGCGTCGGCGGGCCAGTGAGAGGCGTATTGCGTGTTCCAGACGATGATGGGGACCTGCGTGCTCGCCAGCGCGCGCAGGGGGATCAGGCTCTGGGTGTACGCCAGTTCCACGAACACCACCGCCTCGACCCCGGCCTGCTTGAAGATCAGGTCGGCGGCGGCGGCCTCCGCCTCGGTCTCAACGAGGCCGGGGCAAACGACTTCCGCCATGGGCGAGAGCGCATCCACAAAGGCCTGCACCTGGGTCTGGGCCTTCGGGCGCAGGTGGCCGGTCTTGTTCCAGTCATCTTCGAGCAGGGCCGTGATGAGCAGCCCCACTTTGGGGCGAGTGACTTGTGCGATCATGTTGACCTCCATGCGTTCACCACGGAGACACGGAGGACACGGAGCTTTCAATAAACCAATCTATGATGCATCCTGGTTCATTGTCTTCAGGAAGAAAACACTCCGCATCCTCCGTGATCTCCGTGTCTCCGTGGTGAAATTCCTGATTGAGATACGGCGGCTACCAACCGGCTTCACGCGCCGCGGCGACCGGGTCGGCGCCATCGCGCACCACCGCGCCGAGCGCGTCGAGGAACCGTTGCGGATCGGCGGATTCGAAGACGTTGCGACCAAAGACCACGCCGCGCGCGCCCGCGGTGATACTCGCCGCGGCCATCTTGAGGGCGTCCGCCTCACTCCACCTTCGATGCGCCCAGCACGATGAGCGGGACAGGGGTCGCCTCGACCACTTCCGCGAACCGTGGGCCGGTGTAGAAGGTTTTGATGAAGTCCGCGCCCAGCTCGGCGGCAATCCGACACGAGCGCCAGACCAGGTCGTGGAACTCGTCCTCAGGCAGCAGGCCGGCCATGGTCGGGTAGATCTCGCCGCCGATGGGGATGCCCGCAGCTTTTGCCGCGGCGGCAAGCTGCGCGAACTGCTGGACGCTGGCCGCGTCGGCGGTCGGATTCACGCCGACGGCCAGCGAGGCGAGCGCGATATCGGCGCCCAGGGCCAGGGCCTCGGACGGCGTCCGCACGACGCCGTGGATGCCCTCACGATAGCCCCACTGAAAGCAATAGTCGGAGTTCCAGTTCAGCCGCACAATGGACACCAGCCCGCGTTGCGCGGCGACGAGATCCCAACACCGTTCGAGCATACCGGGTGACTGCAAGAGGGCATCGTAGCCGCGGAGAGATGCGACCGTCTGGCGCGCATCAATGAGACCCTTGCGAGGACCCTGGAACTCCCCGTGATCCAGCGGCAAGATGATGATGTTCTTGCCGGGCGGGAGAAGGCGATTCAGGCGAAGTTGTGAACCGATCATGATGAAGTCTGCTCCTGTGTAAAGATTGAGTTACCGAAAAATCAGAGTGCGTTGACGGTCGGGTAACGTCCGAATTCCCAGGCCGTTTCAAACATCGTGATGATATTTTCAGGCGGCAGGGCCTCGAAGAGTTCCTCTGAGGAAGAGCCGAGAATGAAGCCGCCGCCGCGCCCGGCATCGGAGAGCGCCTGCTTGACGAGCCGGCGCACGTCATCCACGGAACCGCTCTCCAGCACGGTCACATCCACGCCGCCCACAAAGGCCACCCGATCGCCGAAATCAGCCTTCAGACCGGCCAGATCCAACCCGGCGGCGATCTCAATCGGCGCAAGGGCATCTACCCCGGCGGCGATGAGATTCGGGATGATTGGGCGGATGAAGCCATCCGAATGAAAGATCACTTTCATCCCGTGGCTGTGGTAGATATCGCACATCTCGGCAATACGGCGGAAGACGCCGTGGGCAGCCAGGTAACGAGGCGAGAATATCAGTCGCTCTTTGTAGGCCAGGTCTGCGAAAATCCACGCTATGGGAGAAACCTGGCGGAATGATCGTTCCTCTTGCAGCCGGCGCAGCGTTTGCGCGTGCATGACGTCAATCCAGCGGGCGACCAGGTCGGGCGCTTCGGCCTGCACGTACACAAAGCGATCCAAACCCAGAGTGATGTACGCATCCTGGAGCGCCTCACCGGCAGTGCTGGCCGGGATGACCGTGTCCCCAAAGCGCGCCTTCCATGCGAGCAGCTCACGCAACCGCTCCGACGAACGATCGGGCTGACCCGCTTCCATTCGCTCGATATCGGCGTGCAAAAACGCCACCGCGCCGGGCGTATCGTCAAACGGCGCGCTGACCTGCCATTCGTTGAACCAATCCACCCGCTCGTGGGTGAACCCGCGTTCGTCAACCCGGCGACCGGGCGTGGAAGGCAACCAGACGCGTGTCGTATCGAGACAACGCTCCAGCGCTGCGGGAATCACCTCAGCGGCATTCTGCAGCGTCAGCGTCCGGCCCGCGTAATGCTCCAGGACGCGCACGTTATCTACCAGATCGTACAGAGGGACGCGGTCCGGCTCCTCGCGGGCCAGAGCGCAAAGGACACGCTCTTCCTTTGTCATCTCGGTCATGGCGACGATATCTCGACAGGGCAAGCGCCGTCGGGACGCACGGCCAACTGGTGACACGATGTCGAGCCGTAGACGCTCCGCATGGCGGCCAGGTATTCCGGCAGCAGCGCGGTCGGCACGAAAGCCTGGATGGTGCCGGCGAACCCGCCGCCGTGGACGCGCCAACCGCCCTGCCCGGCCAGCATATCCTCGCTCATGGTCAGCGCGACGGCGATCTCCTGGTGATCGGTGTCGCGCGGGGAGTAGATATTCTGACAGCGGATCCACGAACTGAGGCCGGACTCCACGACGAGGGCGAGGAAATCGTCGCGGCGGCCCGCCTCCAGCGCGGCGACCTGCGCCACGACACGCGCGTCGTCATCGTAGAAATGGATCGCGCGCAGGATGGCGCGGTCGTTCACTTCGGCGTTTGCGCGTAGAGCGGGGATGCTCGCCAGCACGTCTTGTTTGGAGAACTCGCGCAACACCTTGCCGCCCAGCGCGACGGCCACCGATTTCATCTCGTGTTCGATCGCGGCGTAGTCTTCGTTCAGCCCGGCGTGATCGCCGCCGGTATCCACGATCACCAGGGTGAGGCCGCTCGCGCCGAAATCGTAGTCCACCTTCTGCACGATCGGGTGCGCGAAGTCCTTGAAGTCAATGGTGACAAAGCCGCCGACGGCGCAAGTGGTCTGATCCATGAGGCCGCACGGCTTGCCGAAATAGTTGTTCTCGGCATATTGCGCCGCCTGGGCCAGGGTGACGGGGTCTATCGCGCCGTCGTTATAGAGGCTGCTCTCGATGACGCCCACCATCACCTCGAACGCGGCGGAGGAGCTGAGGCCCGACCCCTTCGGCACGCGGCCCGAAACGCAGGCGTCGAACCCGCCGACCCGATAGTCGAGCGCCGCAAGGCGGCCGGCGACGCCGCGCGCAAGCGCCTTCGGGGAAAAGCGTTCACCCTGCTGCGGCTCCAACTGCGCCAGGTCCACCTCGAACGCGGGATAGCCTTCCGAAGCGATGCGAATGACGTTGTCATCGTTGCGGCGCACCGCGGCGAGGTTGTCCAGGTTGATGGCGGCGGCCAGCACGCGACCGGCGTTGTGATCGGTGTGATTGCCGCCGACCTCGGTGCGCCCGGGGCTGGAGAAGAGCCGGACGTCGCCCGCGCCGGGGTATGCGGCGTCGAGGCGGCGGATGACGCCGATATAGCGTTCACGCTGTTCGGAGATCACGGCAGGATCGCAATAAAGGCGGGCCAGCGCGTCATCGGCGGCGCCGGCGGCGATGCGTTCGATCAGTTCAGATCCGGTGGGCATGCTTTGGATTCTCCTATCGGTCGCTGAGTTGAAGGATGGCGTCGGCCATGTAATCCACGGCCGCATCGGTGAGCCGGGGATGCACCGGCAGCGAAACGTACTTCTCGAACGCAGCCTCGGCCACGGGGCATTCACCCGCCGCGTGCCCCGCGGCCAGATAGGGGCCGGTCAAGTGGATCGGCATGTAGTGCGACCAGACTTTGATCCCGAAGCGCGTGTAGAGTTCCCACATGAAGTCGCGTTTGGTCATCGGGAAGTCGGGTTCGAGCTGGACGACGTAGAGGTGCCAGGTGGGCGCGCCATTCGGATCCACGTAGGGCAGGGTGAGGCCGGGGACGTCACGCAGGCGGTCGGTGAGACGGGCGGCGATCTGCGCGCGGCGGGCGTTGAAACCGTCGAGCTTCGCGAGTTGCGCCAGCCCGGCGGCTGCCTGCGCGTCGGTCATGCGGAAGTTATAGCCGACGTCGTCGAACTGGAGCCGCCAGTACTCATGATCCATCGGATAGACCGTCTCATCAATGGAGAGATATTTGTGACTCTGGCCGTAGGTGCGGGCGCACAACGAACGATAAGACAGGACGCGGTCGCGCAGTTCGGCGCTGTCCGTCGTCACCATGCCGCCCTCGCCCAGCGTAGACATGTTCTTCTGCTGGTGAAAGCTGAAGACGCCGAGATCGCCCCACGCGCCCGCCTTGCGGCCCGCATACGCGCCGCCGGGGTTGTGCGCGCAGTCCTCGATCACGGCGATCCCGTGACGGTCGGCGACCGCGCGGATGGCGTCCATTTCACAGCACTGGCCGTAGAGATGCACCGGGACCACCGCGCGCGTGCGCGGCGTGATCAGCGCCTCGAGGCGATCGGGGTCGAGGTTCAGCGTGCGCGGGTCTACGTCACAGAAGACGATTTGCGCGCCGAGCGCCGAGAAGGCCATGGCGGTCGCCACCCAACTGATCGGCGTCGTGATGACCTCGTCGCCCGGCCCGATGTCCGCGGCAATGCCGGCCAGGGTCAGGCCGGTGGTGGCGGAGGTGACGGCCAGCGCGTAGCGCACGCCACAGTAGGCCGCGAACGCATCTTCGAATGCCTTCACCTGCGCGCCGCACGAGGGCGCGCCGTTTTTGATCACCTCCAGCACGGCGAGGGCTTCCTCCAGCCCATATTCCGAGCCGAACGCGACTTCGAGTTCATATCGTACCGGGGTCGTCGCCATCAGGGCATATCCTTAAGTGACGCGGGGATGGTTTCATCCAGCGAGAGCATCGGCGTACTCAGCAGCGCCTGCGCCCGACTCACGTCGAGGACGCCGCGCTTGTGCCGCGGGGCGCGCATCACGGCGGCGTCGCCTGTCGGATAGACGGCCTGCGACAGGATCAGATCGGAGCGCAGGTTCATCGCGCGCGCCAGTTGTTGCGCCAGCGTATAGCGATCCAGGGCGCCGGTCGCGCCGATGTGCAGGATGCCGCGATAATCGCTCTCGGCCAGCTCCAACGTGGCCGCTGCGGCCGTGTAGACATCTACCGGCGTGCGAATTTCATCGGCGGGCGCGGGGACCTGCCGGCCCGCCAACAGTTGCTCGCGCAGCCGCGAGACGAACGAATTGCCGCTCTCTACGGGGAAGCCCAGCACCAGCGATACGCGGATCACCACCGAGTCGGGGCAATCCTCCAGCGTGGCGCGTTCGCCTTCCACTTTCGAGCGCCCGTAGGCGTTGAGCGGGCGCGGCGGATCGTCTTCGACGTAGGAGAGTTGCGTCCCATCGAACACCACATCGGTCGAGTAGTAGATGCAGCGTGCGCCGGCGGCGCGACACGCCTGCCGCGATATGCCGCGCGCCGTCGGCGTTGACGCGCCACGCGAGATCGGGCTCACGCTCGGCGAAGTCTACATCGGCAACCGCGGCGGCGTTGACCACCACATCCGGGTGAAGCTCGGAGATCAGGTTGTTGTCGGCCATCGCGTTGGTGATGTCCACGGCAGCGCCGCTGGATGCCCCCACCCATCGGGGCATCCTGGCGACCGGCAATGGTCACGTCCCAGCCGGCGTCATAGGCCATCTGGGCGATATGCCCGCCGACGAAGCCGGTACCCCCGAAGACGAGCAGCGTTTTTGCCATATGCTTGATGCTCCATTTCCTCCGTCGTCACGGCATCCGTCGTTACGGCATCCGTCGTCACGGCATCCGTCGTTACGTTACCCGCAACGGCTGATGCCGTGACTGCAAAGGGGAAAGACCTGTCACCTGATCGCAGTGGGCCGCCCTATTGATAGTGCGCCTTCATCGCTGTGTGATAAGGAAGATCGAGAATCTCGTCCAGGAAGGCGCGGGCCTGGGCTTCGGAACGGGACCACGGATCCATGAGCACCAGTTGGAGCAACAGCTCTTTGCTGCCCTGTTCGTAGGCTTCCAACTCCAGATTCACCGGCAGCGACGCGGTCGTGCAGGATGTACGCCAGCAGGGATTCAGGCAGACCGGTGCTGCGAATCCCCTGGACGCCGCGCTTGCTGACCAGCGTGGAGACCTCGACTTCGAAGTCTTCCGGCACGCCGGGGAGCAGTTCGCCGGCGTTCGGGATATTGACGATCTGGACGCGCGGGATGTCGCAGACGATGGACTCGATGATGGGGATCATGGATTGGCCCGACATGCGTGGCTCGAAATGGTCGGTCACTTTCTGCGTGTCATCGGCGGCCAGCCGGGCGATATCGGCGACGCGCTCGGCGGTGTGCGTGAAATAGCCTTCATACCACTCGGTCGGATCTTCCTGCCACTTGCGCTCGGTCGCTTCGTCGGTGTGATACCACCAGGGCCATGTGCCGCCGCCGGGGCTGCCCGTGTCGCCAATCGGGAAGACGCCGAAGCGCCGGTACAGATCAATCGCCTTCGGGCCCATCCCGTTCGAATTGCCGCATTCGGCCCAATAGGCCGGGGCTTTCTTCATCCTGGAAACAGCAATAACGAAGACCTGGCTGTCGTTCAAGCAATATCGTCGACCTGGCTATCTCGCTCCTGGTCGATGATGCATCCATTTGGAGATATACATTACTGGTACCAACATCCAACAGGAGCGGTGGGGTGACACAGCAAAGCCCGTTTGGCACAATTTGATACCAAGGTGGTATCCCCGGTATTTGAACAATTAGAACAATAAGGGCTATACTTAGGTATCACAAGTACAAGGTTAAGGCATACCAAGGAACTTGGGCGCTTTAGAAAAGCAACAAGTACAGAGAAATACTAAAACACTCTACTGTTATTGCTTAGAATGGTGGTTGTAGGATCACCAGCAACATAAAATTACTTGGGATCTCCTCCAAAGTAATCCAACATCTTCGGACCTTGATCACCAAGTCTTCGGCGTATATAACCACCACCATCCGAGAGCTATACTCCTCACAATAACAAAAGCTAGCATGACAAGTGCAACCCGGTCACAAGGCATACAGCAAAGTGAATAAAACAAACATCTAGTCACCACACTTAGTATACGCAACTCCAAAGCAAATCAAGATCACCTTACCGTCACTTCGCCACAAATGCCAAACATTCACCAATGAGCCACTCTTATCCACCAAGGAAGCCCAAACATCACATACGCCTACACCAATCATTTTCCACAACAAGGAAATGAAGACTCTACACCGGAGAAGCACTTGCCGCCACAATCCCCACAGCGTGACAACACCGTCACCACCACATAGCAAGGGAGAGATTACCGAACATTCATGTAACAAAATGTAGCTCCACCCCGACATAAACAACCGCTGACGGGTCCTGCTACTCGACCTAATCAGTCACCCTTTTGATCTCAGCTTGGCAGCACAACACATTTCGAGAGCTTCCATTCAATCACCTGGCTTCGGTCAAGGCAAGTCCATGGGAAGAGGTTCTCCGTTCGCCGTCACCAACGCCCAGCCACGACGTCACCGACCAATTCCAGTGGCCCTGAACCAAATGCACACACAACCCTGCACAACATGACACAACAATCATGTTCCGCCATCACACATCGATCCGACCTATCACAACGTGGATATGTCGTTTCCAAACCCTATACACTCACCACTCACACACCTTAATTCAACAAATCAACATAGCAAACAATTCCAGCCTCCACACAATCCCTACACCATTCATGTTCGTGGATCGCAGCAATTCCTCGTAACTTCGATGCATGATGTTCCAAGCTTGAAATGTTAATGTGACACCGCTTCGTACAGGCCATGAGGCCAGGGCAATGAACACGAGAGGCATGAACCAGGATCCCGATGATTTAACACCTTGGCGCATCGATGGCACGCAACACATTGATATCTCAACATCCTGACATTATGCTCCGTTTATTGGAGACCATTGTTTAGCCGACATTTTACACATTATAGTGGAACTGGAATTCCGATGATGATGCTTTTGTGACATGCGCGATGTCTGGCAAGGTTCAGCTGACAAAGCAGCTTCAAGCACAATGCAGACATTTCACTAACATTCTTCACTTGTACTAATCTGGGGTTGCACATTTGGGTTTGAAGGAGCAGGAGAAGTCACGTGAGTTTTTAGTAGTCTGAATGGTTCAAGCTTGGGTATTCAGCAATATGACCTGAATCATTGATCACACCACAGCCACCAGGTCGATGTCACCGTCACCGAGTTCAACAGTTCCTGGGCCCCATCGGATATTTGGCCATGGCCGCACGAGTTTCCAGGATTATCGGTTCCCAATTCCATCCGTCCACCATCAAGTAAATACCTCTCCGCCCTCCTTGAAATAAAACGGTTTTGTTCCCAGTACTTCCTCCGAGTTGGTAAACATAATAAAATTTACAACAATTGCATTTTGACTTTGATTCCCGCACATTGTTCAACATAAGGATCCTTGGCAGTAAACAATAGCAATAAACAACCATCACACATATGGATACTGCCTTGATATGGGGCATAGCAGTGGGGTGATCTGGTATAAGTAATCTCTTCCTTGGCATTCGTCGCCGCCACATCCTGTGCAGTCCTCGACTTTGATTGCAACATTGATTGGGTGTGAGAGATCATCTAATGAGTATTAACACCTATGGTGGCCACACCAATGGTAGGGCTGAGCATGGAGATGTTGAGCCAGTCTGCAATAGCTTGATGACTCCACAGCAATTCCTCCCAGAGCTGACACAGGCTGGCTGGGATTCTTGGATTGAGGGTGTGGATGGCCGCATGGCACAACAGCATCGAGACTGCACAGCAGGGGTGGAGCAGTTGCTCCTGCACCAGCTGAACAGGATGCAGTCTTCCTGGTTGTTGGATCGACCTTGTACAGCGCCACCCATCGAGTTCAACGTCTCCCGTCTGTTTCCACATAGTTTTTGGTGCACCGGCGGAGCCCAGCAGTGATCGCCGCACAATAAGCAGCTTGACAGATCAGGGAGCACAATAAATTGGCATGATGGCCTCACAGAACGAATGTGAGTTGCCACCACCACCGTAACAAGGTCTTAGCGAGCTAACAGTCAACCAAATGATT
>CAVOHP010000005.1:0-50418 GCA_963695715.1 uncultured Chloroflexia bacterium | reverse complement strand
GTTATCAGAACCCGTTTCAACGGGTTTTCACCTGTATCAGGCTGTGGTTTCAACCACAGCCGGCGCAACCCCGGCGCTCCCCTCGATCCGAAATTCGCAGCCATGATGCCCGTCCAGCGAGCACGACACCAGCGCCACCGGCTGCCGGATGACGTACGTCATCATGTCCTGTTCCATGTCGCAGATCGCGCGATGCTCGCGCGCCAGCTCGTAATAGGGACAGGTGTACTCGTGCACCTGGATGAAGCCGGGGCCTTCGGTGATTTCGGCCATGATGCCGCGGGCGTTAAGCAATTCCGTCAACGCCGCAGCGCGCGCCGCAGGCCCGTCTGCGGTGATTTGACCCGCATACTGCGCCGCCAGCCGTTGCCCGATGCGCTGCAACAGCGTCTGCACCTTCTCCGGCCCCTCGCTGATCAGGATCTCGCGCAGCAAGCCGTTGGTGAACTCGATCGTAGTGATGCGGGAAAAGCGAACGCCCTTCGGTGGTCAATGAATAAACGTGGCGCGGCCGGCCGCGGCCGTCATTTCGCTCGACCTCTTGCTCCACGTAGCCTTCCGCCATCAACTGAACCAGTTGCTGGCGCACGGCCGTGGTGGTCACCCCCAGGGTGTCTTCGAGATCTTTGACGGTTGCCGCGCCCTTGCGTTGCAGGGCAATCAACACCTGCCCCGCCGGACTGCCGGTCATTTGTTTAGGAATCATACGCTGTTACTCGCCTCGTCTTTCACCCATACGATACCGCAAATCGCTATTTAAGTCAAATTGTTATGTGTAAATTAAACAAAATCCGGCCACTGATCACAGTAGCCGGTATTCCCGTTCGCAGCCCGGAACCGCCGCTTGGGTGATTCCGGGTCCAACTCATCCATCTTCGTGCCACACAGTAAGCGGACCCTTCCGGCGCTGTCGCCGGAAGGGTCCGCCACCATCGTGCTTTCCGTTCCGACCTACTCGTCCTCTCCCACCGGCTCCATCGTCGAGGAGAGCACCCCGTCTTCCCGTAAGAAGAGCGGTTTCTCGTTGTGCAACAGATCCAGGACCCCCGCCAGCATCCCCAGGGACCGATCCATGCGCAGGAATCCGCCGCGCGTAAAGAAGTCCGTGTCACCGATGGGGTCCGGGTCGCCGAACTCAATACGGCCCACAATTCGCAACCGGCGCTCACCCGATTCCGGCGCATCAAACCCGCGGAACACGATCCCCGCCCTCTCCTTACCCACCGAGACGCTGTATTCCACCACTTCAGCCGGATACGCCACTACCACTGACATCGTATACACCTCCACGGTTGAGTCTGGCACACCTACAGTTCAATTATAGCACAAACTCAATCGTTACGCGCAAGGTGTAACGCGTCTTCGGAGGTACGTCCCATCTCCTCGCCTACTTTCCCAGCCCGCGCGTCGCATAGACCTCCGCCGCCTCGCGGACGAACGCGGCCGTCTCCGCCGCCGCGTACTCTCGCTCCAGCCGATCGGCCAGCGCGCGCAGCTCCGCCACGGTCGCGCGGCCGGGGCGCAACATCTCATAGGCGCGCAGCAACTCCTCATTGGGCAGGGCGGTCAGTTCGGCGGCCCGTGCGCAGGTTGGCCGCCAGTTGCGGGTAGCCGCCCGCAGCGGCGATCTCCGCCTGCGCGCGGCAACGTCTCCGCGTGTACCCGCAGATCATCCGCCGTCAGTTCGCCCGCAGCCAGCGCCTCCGGCGTGATCTCACCAACGGCGCGCCCGCTCGCCGCGCGCGAGACTCTCTCCGGCATTTTCCATCAGGGGATATTCATGCATCTCGTCTCCTTGCCCATCGAGCGTCACCATCGCACGAATGAAGGATCCTACCAAGGCCAGCCCACCCTCTGCCAGTTGCCGTGGCTTGCTGCCGGATATCCGCCAAAGGTATACCAGATTTCCTGTGAGCGGGGACAGGCAACGTTTGAGTATACGGTCACGGTTCCACCACCCCGCGCCTCGATCCCATCATCTGCCAGAATCCCGATCAGCTTCTCGACCGGAGAAACCGGCCCGGCTTGAGACACCAGTTCATTGACGAGTGCTTCCATTCGCTCCTGGCGACGGGTAGAACTTAGTGGCTCGGGGTTGCTGAGTGCGGGCGCCTCGGAGTGGGCGCAATAATGATTGGCGCCAACGAGCCATCCGCCACTGGATTCTCGTTTGCGGAAGTCAGTACAGGTGCATTCATACAGGGCATAGGCGTCGGTCTTGCCGTCAACCGCAAACAGCAGCATCCCGCCCTCACGCTGGACGCGCCCCAACAGCGTCTCGATTTCTTCGAGCGTCCGGCACGTTTCCAGCGCCTCAACCAGCCACGCGTAGCATGGCAGATGCGGCTTCCCGGTCACCGGGGCATCCCAGGCCGGAAGCCAGTTGTAATGCAGCCAGAGCAACTCGCGATTGATCCCCGTCGGCGTGAAAACATCGCCTTCCATCCCGAAGCTGATGGCGGGAATCCTCCCCGTCACTTCCTTGATGGCGGCATACCCCCACAACTCCGGCGCGAGAAAATCGTTGTTGCGGGCCACCCAGGCTCGATCCCCGAAGCATGACAATCGCGCCCGTACAGCCGGCGGACAGGATCACTTCGAGATATGCCCACTCGGCGACTCTTTGAAGCGGAAGCCTTCGCGCCCTGAGCCAGGCCTTCGAACTCCTCCGCAAACCGCGCGGGCAGCCGGTGAAGCCACCGCAACGCACCCGCTCGCCAAAGCTCCACACCGAAAGTATCGCCCGTTGAAACTCGTTCCCGAACGTAGCGTTCGATATTCGCGTCGAGCTTCGGGCCAAGTGATTGGCCCATGGCATAGCCGATCTCGAAAGGGCTGCCGCTCAGATAGCAGATTCGATCCTTGTGTCCGCTCATTTCTCGTTCCCCAGCGCCTTCCGCATCGGCTGGACCGGCAATCCTCTCCCCTCGAAGCTCCACCCGCTTCGCAGACCCGTGGAGCGCTTATACCCCATCGCCAGATAGAACGGGACCGCGTATTCCGTCGCCGCCACGCGGATGACTGTCGTCCCCTGCGCGCGGCTCTCGGCCTCGAACCGCTCGACCAGCCGCCGCCCGATCCCCTGCCGGTGATGGTCGCCCCGCACGAACAGGCTTCCCAACCGCTCTTTGCGACCCCGCAGCACGCCCACGATCTCGCCGCGATCCTCGGCCACGTAGACCATCGCCGAGCGGATCGTCCGGGCGATCGCTTCCTGATGCCCCGGCTCCTGCGATCCGGCATAGCGAAACGGGCCCAGGAACAAACCGAGTTCATCGGGCGGCACAAACGAGAGATTGAACGCGCTATACGTGTCCGCGATGAGCTTGCCCACGCTCTCGGCGTCGCTTTCCTCGTAACAACGGATTGTGATCATCTCCGCTCCTGACGACCGGCGCTCCGATCCTCTTGATGATGGCCTACCCCTCCGGCTCCCAATCAAAAAACACCTCCTGCGGCGGCCGCGTCTGCCACACAATCCGTCTCGGCGCGGTGCAGCAGCGCCGTCTTGACGATCAGCCGCAGGCGCGCCCAGTTGTCCACGCGCACCGCCACCGGCTTGACCGCCGCGCCCTGCGCGTAGCGCGCCGCGTTCCGCCCGATTTCGCGATACGTCTCCAGCGTCAGCGCGGGCGACTGCGGGAACAGCTCCAGGTTGTTGAGCCGCGCCAGGTCGCGCCGGTGGATGACGGTCGTGCCGCGCGACTGGATGCCAATCGCCACGCCCGACCCGCTGAGCTGCGCGCCCGTATGCCCGATGGCGGCGCAATCGGAGCTTGCATACACCTTGACCACGCGCGCCGTCAGCCCTTCCGCGGCCACGCCCGACAGGATCGCCGCCAGCACATCTTCGTGGCCCAGGCCCCCGATCGTGCGTGTCAGCGCCGTGTTCCAGCCCGGCCCCACCGCCACGATCACCTCGGGCCGCACGCCGGGTTGCGCATCCCCGATCTCGACCAGCTTCGCCGATGGCGCGCCGGTGTGCGGCGCGACGAACGCCCGCGGCGATTGAGCCTGCGGAATTCTCTGTATTTCCTGCCACCGCTCACCCGTCAGCCGATAGCCTGTCCCCGGCCCCAGGTAGTCGTTCGCGTCGTTGATGGCGCTCAGCACGCGACCCTGCGCATCGAAAATCGCCGCGGGTTGCAGATAGTCGCCCGCCACGCGCTGCCGGCCCATCGCCAGCACGTTCGCCGCCGTCCGCGCGAAGCCGCCGTGTTCCTGCAAGGCGCGCGCCACGTCGAGCATCCCCAGGTCGCCCCGCAGAAAGCCGTCCGCCGCGGCCAGATCGGCCACCAGGTCGCGCTCCGGCATGTCGTCGCTGCTGTGGCCCAGCGCCGCGGCCTCGACCTCGGCGTCGGTGATCGCCGGGAACCCGAACGCCGCATACACCGCCTGGATCGCCCGCGCCCCCTCACGCCGCGCGGCGACCGCCTCGGCCTCCGTCACCGGGCGCACGCCGCCGTCCACCTGCATGTCGCGTTGCAACACGTTGTAGTCGTCGAAGTCCTCGGCGTCGAAGTTGCCGCCGCCGAACAGGTTATCGCGCCGCGGCACGGCGCTGTAGCCGGAGAAGATGAAATCCGCGCCGGGGATGAACTGCAACATCAGCTTGGCCGCCTTGCGGATATCGGAGTGCGAGGCCAGCGCGTCGTTCCCCGCGGCCACCTCCAGCCCCAGCATCGCCGCCAGCAGGTTTTCGGCCAGCACGGCGCGCACCCCGCCCGGCAGCGATTCGGGCAGCGCGATGCACGAGATCGAGCCGTTCTGCACGCCCTGGCTGCCCGCCCCCTTCGTCACCAGCAGACAGCGCGCCTCCAGGTAGAGCATCGAACAGCCCTCGGCGTGCCCCATCAGCGCCTCGGAGCCGGTTCCCGACGTGAAGCGCACCTTGACGCCACGCGACGCATACGCCGACGCCAGGAAGGCCTTCGACCACGGGGTGTCGTCGCCGTCGGTGAAGGCGCGCTCCGTGCCGTACACCGATAGCGTCTCGGCGTAGGTGGTCAACCCTTTGATGGCGAGCCGCAACCCCAGCCCTTCCTCCACGGCGCACTGGGTCAGCACGCCCGCCGCGGCCCGTCTGCGCGCCCACCAGGATCGCCAGCGCGTTGAAGGGCGCGTTGCGCGCCACGCGGACGGTCGTCTCCACTTCCGCAAAGCCGCGCAGCGCCGCCTCCGCCGCGTCCGCGGCCAGCAGCGCCGGGTGCTCGCGCCAGTTGGTGACGTGCGCCTGGTTGGCGGGCGTGCGCCGGACGCGCATCTTCGCAAAGCCCATCATCATCTCCAGCACGTTCATGTGCCGGATGATCTCCACCAGCTTCGCGGGGGTGCAACCGCTCACCAGCCGGCGCACCTGCGCCTGCGAGACGTTGACATCGGCCAGCATCCGCGCGAGATCCAGCGCCGGGGTCGCCATCGCCTCCTCTGCCACATCGAGATTCAGCGCGTGGTCGGCGATGAACAGATCGAGCGCGTCGAAGTCGGCGCGCGCCACCCCGTCCATCTCGACCACGCGCCCGCCCTCGATGCGCAGCGACGGCGCGGGGTCATAGGGGCTATCGGCCACCGTCAGCCCGGCCTCGGGCCACGGCTCGACGAAGGTCTCCTTATTGATGGCTCGCCCGGCCAGAATCTCGAAGCGGCGTGATCCGGTCATGGGGAATCCCTCCACGCTGGAAGTCTGTAACCGTAAGTGTACCGCAGTTGCGCAGAGGAGCAAGGGCCGCGAGAGATGGGGTGAAGTGCGTAGTCTAGGTAACAAGAAGAGCCTCCGTCCGGTAGTTCGGCTGCTGCAAACCAACTCTACCGGACGGAGGCCTCTCTCTGAGGGATGCCCGTCGCCTTTGCTAGCGCAAGACCGGCATCTATGCCGCCACGGTCAGACAGCCCCGATGCACTTCACCGACCGCGCGGGCGGGTGGTGTCACGCCCAGGCGCGGGACGGCGTCAGGATCGAAGAGAGGATGCGGCGTCTGAGCATACGCCGCACCCTGCCATCATTCAAACAGGTCCATGAAAGCATAGAAGCTTTCTGGCGTTCCTCCGGAGATGACTACCTTGTCCATTCGCGACGGCATCTTCCGGCTGAAGCTTGGCCAGAACCAGTTCCTTCCAGGTCAGGGAGTCGGTGACGATCACGAACTGTTCGGCGCTCGCGGTCGGAGGATCCACCTCGAGGATGCCCTTGCGCACGTTCAACATGTAGTGATCTGGCTGCGTGCGGTCATTCTTCTTGACGTCGGTCAGCTGAAGGCCAACGACCATGTCCGTCTCCATGGACTTCGACGCGTTGAGATTGACGGCCATGATGCGATGCAGGGTATTCATGGGCATCAACTTGACAGCGTCATCGTCGATGCTGGCGAAGGCGACCTTGGGGTCCCCGAAGGTGATGTCGCGTGTGGTCTTTGTCCTGTCATCAACAGGTAGTCGGACAGCAGCATGTTGCGCGCTTGAGAATTCATCGTGTTTTCTGCCAGGGCCAGCATGGCCGCCTTCTTGGTCTCGAACGCCGCAGCATTATCCGGGTCCAGCACGAGCGCATCGTCGGCGAGTCTCAATGCCCACTCCAGCTTGCCGGCAACCCGAACGCTCTCGGCCTTGCTTGCCAGGGCCTCGACTCCGCCTGCCAGGTCGGCCGACATCTGCGCCTCACTCAGGGTCGACTGCGGAAACAGGTCTCTGACTTCGCCGGTGTAGTAGCCCCGGTAGTACCGGAAGATGTGGAAGATGTCCCAGTCTTTCGAGCCATACGTCTCCTGCAGGTAGGAGTTGTTGGCGAGATGGGGCGGCAACACGATCAGGTCCTTCATCTCTCCCGGCGTCAGGCCCCGGTTCAAGTACTGCACCGTCTGGTCGTTCAGGAACTGGATGGCATCGCTGAAATTGGTGAGGTACTGGCGGACGTCCTCTTCTCCGGTCGTGACGGGGTTAGGGCCGTGGAGCGCCACCAGGTATTCGGGGTTGAGGCTTCTGGCAATCTTCAGGCTGTTGACGTAATCCAGCGGATCCCTCTGGCGGCTGCCTCGCATGGTCGACATAGCCGGAAAGGCCTCGTAGAGGATGGCGATTTGTATGAGGACCTGCTTCTGCGGCAGCCACACGAGGAGGACATCTGCCGTCTCACCGGCTACGGGGATGAGCGCTGATCGTCAACGCCGGCGATCGTCATCCTTGTCTCTTCCTTGATGGTCTTTGTAGGCGGCAGAAAGCCTTCTAGCCCGGGAATCTGCGGTCCACCGAGGACGTAGCCCGCATACCAGCCTGGAACCTCCTGGTATTCACCATCCACAAACTCCACAACGGGAGCGTCCATGAACAGCAGGCCCGCCATCTTGAGGCCGCCTTCCGCTCTCGACGGAAAGACCTGGCCGAACCACTCGCTGTACATGGAACTCATCAGGTTTTCGTGACCGATGATCTCCGTGTGTTCATCGGCAAAGACGGAGGCGCCGTTGACATGGCAGTCGTGATGGTGGGTGTAGATGATCGCCTTGACGGGTTTCCTGTCGAAGATGTTGTCCAGATGGGCATTGAAGGCGGCCTTGACGGCCTGCGCCGCAGGGATGCTCTCCCCTGGATCGACGACGATCAGGCCGTTGACGCCCTCGATCAGTGTCGGATTGTCCCGGTTATACCCTCGGGCAACCCAGACACCGTCTGTTACGTGGATCACTGTGGGTGGGAAGAACTCCTTATACTTGGCCAGCAACGTAGGGTGGACTGGCACGGTTTCAGGATCGTATGGCCATTCAGGCTCATACGCCGCGACCGGCGGGGTGAACACGAAGACACTGAGTAGCACGACCATACAGATGAGCTTTTTCATGTTCGCGTCTCCTTTGACGAACAGCGAAAAACACCCGCATAGGCAAGAAAATTATAGATCACATTCGTGACAATGTCAAAGGTTTTTTTAAAGTTTTCATCCTTTAGCCGAGGGTGTCTCGTAGGGGCGGTGCTGACCTTCGTCTCTACGACGACGGATCAAGCAACCCGGGTTGGCCGTACCCATCGCCGACCGGGGAGTTGAGCCTCTCCGCCTGCTTGAACGTACCCCACTCGGGCGGCATATCCACCCGCGCCCCGTGAAGCAACTGCTCCACCGTCAGGATTTGCAGGCGCGGGAAGGACTTGCCCCAGGCGGGCGAGTCGTAGAAACCGGCGGCGGCGACTTCCTTCTCCATCGCGCTCGTCGGCGGCTCAAGGGTGATGAGAACACCGATGGGCGCGCCCTCGCGCTCCATCGCGCCGCGCAGGTCGCGCAGGACGGGGCTGCCCACACCGCCGCCCTTGACCTGCACCAACACCTGCATCCGTTTGTTGCCGGCCTCGATGAAAGCGATGACGCCGTCAATCCCGCCGTCGGCCCCCTTCTTGCCCTTCTTGCTGCCGGGTTCCCCGCCCAGCGGCTGGGCCTGCACCAGCGACCCCGCCCACAACTGGAACTGGTAGCGGTCATCCTTGAAGAGCTGGCGCGCGGAGGCCAGGTCTTCCGGCTCGCCGATCACGTCGTAGTCGCGCCGCGCAACCTGATCGAAGGAACTCTTGAGGCGGTACTTGAGCAGGGCGATGGAGAGGTGCGTGATGTCAATGCCGATCCAGCGGCGGCCCAGCTTCTGCGCGGCGGCGACGGTGGTGCCGCAGCCGCAGAAGGGGTCGAGCACCACGTCGCCGGGGTTGCTGGAGGCGGCGATGATGCGCTCCAGCAGGGCGACGGGCTTTTGCGTGGGGTAGCCGAGGCGCTCGGTGGCCTGGGAGTTGATCGGAGGTATGTCAGTCCATAAGTCCTGAGTGGGATCACCCCTTGCATTCATCGAGATAGCGTTTGTAGCTACGGCACGCACCGGTCTTGCTGTAGCACGATTCGACCCTCAGCTTCCAGTTTCTCCATATTGTCTTTCGAGATAAGCCCAGTATCGTCCTTTGGGTGGCAGATTACCCTTCGCACTCGTAAAGCCAGTTTCTGCCACCTGGCTTGGCGGCAGTGCAGAGTGCTGCAGTCTGATAGCGTCGGCCATCTGGATCTCGATATGACTATACTGTCGTTGCTAGATACTCGTCATCGTATGGTGAGTAGGACAGCGTTCCAAGTGCTGGTCATGCGTCTTTGCGAGTAAAGCAAGATAACATCGTGAATTCTGCCGAAATGTTTCGCCCTTGACTACATCACTGTGCGCAGCTGTCCGCTTCCAGACAATCTCGTTTACGAAGTTCTCCGCGCCAAAAATCGTATCCAGGATAACCTTCAAATAATGGCTGGCCGTGGGGTCGCAATGCAGGTAGAGGCTGCCGGTCGGCTTCAGCACGCGGTGCAGCTCCACCAGCCGCGCCGCCATCATCACCAGGTAGGCCAGCATCTGGTTCTCGCCGATGGCGTCGTGCAGCGCGCCGATCATCTTGCTCACCGCGGGCGGCCCCTGCATCACCAGCTCGTGATAGGTGCGGGCGGTGTGGCCCCGGTCCCAGTGCCAGGTGTCGTCGAAGGCCGCGATCTGGGCGTCTGATTCGCGTCCGCTCTCATCCTTGAACGAGCACGTTCGTAGGTGACGGTTGGAGTTGAAGGCGGGTCCAGAAGACGCAAGAAAACGTGGAATTCCTCACCTCAGGCTACTCCGCGATGATGCTCACGCAGGATGGGTGTCAAAGCAGCGCCGCAAGACCGCCTACGGGTGTCGCGCTCGGGGTGATTCGGTTCTTGAGAGCGGTCACCCTGAGCGGGCGGATGCCAAGCACTCGATGGCGCGAGGCCCAACGAAGGGTCTCGCGCCGGCATGGAGATGCCTCACGGTGCTGCTCCGCAATCACGTTCAGTGATTGACCCGTTCAAGCATGACTTCTTTTCAAGAACTGAACGGCCCTGGGTCGCGCTTTTCCGCAATTGACACCGTAAAGACGACGGTCTATACTTCTTTGTGAGATTTGCAGAGCTTGCTGCACCGCATGTGCGTTCACTAAACTACGAACCAGAAAGCCCTCTCGGCCCGGCTCGTTGCCCATCCGAACAAGGAGGTGATACGTCCCCCTACCCTCTCGCCAGGTGACCCGCGATTGCACCCCCGCGCGCAACCGCCTACTCAGCACACCCCAGGAGTTATCCATGAAATCGCGCAAGACCGTGAGCATCGTCGTGCTCGTCGTTATGGTCCTCACCTCCCTGTTGGCTTCGTCGGCCGCCGCAGCGCCCCAACAGGCCGGCTCCGGTGAAACGTTCATCGTCCTCTACAAAGGCAACTCCGTGCCCGCCGATGCCTCGGCGGCCATCGCGAAAGCCGGCGGCACGCTGGTCTACAGCTATGACCAGATCGGCGTCGCCATTGCCCGCTCGGACAACGCGTCTTTCAAGGCCAACCTGGCCAAAGACAAGAAGATCGAAGGCGTCTCATCCACCGCCGGCTTCGGCGTCCAGTTGAACGATGTGGTAGACGAAGAGGATGTCGTATCCCCGGCCGACATCAACTACCAATGGGATATGATCCAGATCTCTGTGCCCCAGGCGCATGCGATCACGATGGGCAGCCCGGACATCGTCGTCGGTGACATTGACACCGGCCTGGATTACACCCACGTCGCCCTTGCGCCCAACGTGGACTTCAGCCGCAGCGTCTCGTGCATCGGCGGCGTGCCTGACCAGACCCCCGCAGCGTGGATGGATCATCACGGCCACGGCACGCACACGGCGGGCACCATCGCGGCGAAACCGTTCACCATCGGCAGCCGGACAGTCGTCGGCGTCGCGCCCAATGTTAAGATCGCCGGGATCAAGGCCGGCAATGACGATGGCTACTTCTTCCCCGAGGCGGTGATCTGCGCCTTCATGTGGGCCGGCTCTCATGACATCGCCGTCACCAACAACAGCTACTTCGCCGATCCCTGGCTGTTCAACTGCCGCAACGACAAAGAACAGCATGCGATCTGGAAAGCCGAACAGCGGGCGATCCGTTGGGCCATGTCGCAGGGCGTCGTCGTGGTCGCGGCCCAGGGCAACGAGAACATGGATCTCTCCAAGAAGAACGTGGACACGATCAGCCCCGACTACCCGCCCGGCTCCGAGATGGAGCGCGAGGTGACGAACGCCTGCGTGGTCGTCCCGGTCGAGATCTCCGGCGTGGTCGGCGTGACATCCGTCACACAATCCCTGGTTAAGGCCAGCTACTCGAGCTTCGGCGTCGGCGTCGCCGATGTAACGGCCCCCGGCAGCTCCATCTACTCGACCTATCCGGGCAACCGGATCGCACGCATGTCCGGCACCTCGATGGCCAGCCCGCATGCAGCCGGCGTCGCGGCCCTGATCGTCAGCCAGTCGGGCAAGGGAGGCCAGGGCAGCGTCGCGGCGAAGCTCCAGAACACCGCCGACGCGTGGCCTTGCCCCGAAACCTCCACGACCTGCGTGGGCGGCGACGGCTATAACGGCTTCTACGGCCACGGCCAGGTCAACGCTTTCAACGCAGTGAGCCGCTGACCCATACTCCCATCGTTGGTAGCTCTGCCCCGCGGGGCAGACTACCAACGATGGGACAAAAGAAATCACGAAGGCCGGGCGTTGCGCCCGGCCTTCTTCATTAACAGCTATCTGCTCTATTCGCTATCTGCCATCCGCCGGGCGCACTGGCGTGCGCCACTGCGAACCATCCGCCATCCGCTACCGGCTGACCTTCACCACCTCATACGGCGTGCCGGGGGCCGGCGTGCCGAACTTGGCGTTCACCGCATACAAAGACTGCCCGTGTTCGGCGATGGTCGTCGGAACGGCGAAATTCAGGGTTCGTGATGTACCGATCCACGCTGCCCGACGCGAAAATCGGGCGCGAGCGAGATCACCGCGATCCGGTTCAGGCGGTTCTGCACGACATACAGCGTCTTGCCGTGCAACAGAATCCCATCGCCGTTGGTCATCACCTGCGCCGCCCAGGTCAATCTCATCGGCCCCGCCGTTCGCCGGGTCCACCCGATAGAGCTTACCCGTCGTGCTATTGACAATGATCAGCCAACGTCCGTCGGGCGTCGCGGTGATGCCGTTGGCGTTGAAACCGGCGACTTGAACCCACTCCCCGGTCAACATCACCGTGTCGGCAGCCGCGGGGTTGGCGACACGTCCGCCCGGCCCGAGCGGCAACCGATAGAAGTAGGGCGAGGACGAGTTGGTGAAATACGCCGCCTCGCGCGTCACGACCACATCATTGATGAAACTCGCGCCCGGCAGCGCCAGCGGAAGGACTGCCACTTCCGCGCCGGTCTGCGCATCATAGACATACGCCACGCCGCCGGTACCGCCGGCAACGAACAGGTAATTCGTCCGCGGGTCTACCTTCATGCCCACGGAAATGCGTCCGGGCTGCGGCGGAACGACGATCGCGCCCTCACCGGTGCGCAGGTCGCCGCCATAGACGGAGCCGTCTGCCAGCGAACCGGTATAGAAACTCGTGCCACGGCCCACGGCAATGCCCTCCGGCGCAAAGCCGACGGGGAGTTGAATCACCTCAGGGAACACCGGCGCCTGGGCCACAGCGACCCCCGGCAGCGCCAGCGTCAACAGGAGGCCGAGCAACAGCAGCATCCGGCCTCGAACTCTCAGCCTATCTCTGTGGGACATCGGAATACCTCCTTATCTGGAATGGCTACAGCTTACTCCATATGCAACCCACGACAAGTGACACAGCTTACCGAACAGGGATGGCGGATGGCCTATGGCTTATGGCCTATGCGTAGCATGGCAGATAGCTACGCTATCGACCGATTCGCCATTCGCCATCTGCCATTCGCTATCTGCCATTCTGCCTTGTTTGACACATCACGACTTTTTGTATAATGGCTCGGTGCTTTGGCGTTGTGCGCATGCCGGGGTGCTGATCCTGTGCCTTAACTACGCAATACGCATGGACAAGAAAGAGAACACGAATCAGCTCAAACGAGCGAACACACATCACTCACTTCAACCTTCTCTCAACCGACCTGCCGCCATACGGCGGCAACTCCCGACTCTGTTGACCCTTCTCACCAACGACCGGCTGCCCTCCACCGCGCGCGCGCCAATCTCCGGAGACGGACGTGATGCGCAAACCGGGTGAGCTTCCTATCCTGACCGTTCTGAGCGCCCAGGCGTGCGTTATGCGCAACGCGCCCTCCGTTCAGACCACGACGCGAGCCCCGATATCGCCTCTCAGGCTCGCGCTCGTTTGACACGTCTCAATCCTCCCATATAATGTACGTGTGCTTTGGCGATGCGTGCGCATGTGGGGGAAGCCGACGATCACAGTAAGACGACAGGCGCATGCAAACACAAAATACCATTCTCAAGAATGAGGTAAGGACTTCACGTCACTACGCTCCTGATCTCTCAACCGTCTCGCAAAAGCTGATACTCCTGGTCCGTCGCTACGGCGGGCTTGTCCTCCGAACGGTCGGGCTGCTGCTGCTGATTGCAGCCCTGCTGCCGCAGTCGGTGCGCGCCCAACCTCTGGGCGAAAATCTCCCTCAAGAAACAGTCGCTACCCCCGCCGCGCCCGCCTGGCTCGAGCCGCGCGGGCTGAGCTTCGTTGACATGGTGGGGGAAGTGCCGGAAGACCACCTGCGCGGATCCATCATCCGCTACTGGCCCGGCGTCGGCGTGGCGATCTATGAATCGGGGTCTCGCGTCGGCAACACGGTGACCATCCGCGCGAAGATGATCTCGCAATATCCCAATCTGGTGATGTGTCTGGGCAAACCCGGCGATCGCGATGAGTGGCTGGTCTCCGTGCCCGCATCCACCATGCGGATCTTCGATAACGGCGTGGATATCTCCCGCCAACTGCTGAAAGACTTCGAATACTTCCCGGCCGGGTTCATCCTGCCGAACGGCGCCAGCACGGGGCAACGCTATCCCGAATATGGTGGACAGGTGCAATACAACGCGGCGGGCGAGGTCATCGTCCCCGCCAACTCCGGCTGTTGGTACTGGTTGGAGAATCCGGCCAGCAACGTGGTCTCGGAATTCAAGTTTCAAACACCGCGGACGATCTCCGTAAACGTGCTGGGCAGCCAGAACTTCACGTTCCAATCGTACATCGGCCCAGGCTACGCGGGGCTCCTGGCCTCGCTCCAGGATCAGATGGACGACCGTTTCAGCCGGCGGCATCAGGACCTTTTCTTCACGCCGCCCGCCGGCATGAACTACATCATGATGCGGCAGCCCCTCACTCCCGTAGACCCCTACGGCAAGAACCCCTATTACCCCGGCGGCGGCACCTATCGTATTCGCAGCGCCACGGGGCGTCTCTCCGTAGATCACATCAACACGATGGCGATCCCCTTCTACGGGCAATGGCGCGACGCGGACCAATCAGGCGGATCAGGCTACCTCCCGTTTTTCGATGATCCTGCCATGTTGGCCGCGCCGGAATACTTCGTGCCCACGGGCATCGCCTACAATCCCTGTATGACCAATGGCGGCTGTCCTAGCGCGCTGCTCGACGCCATCCACGAGGCCGTGATGACGCTGACCGTCTACTTCTATCGCATCACGCCGATTGGAACGGGGTTGACGGTGATCCCGTTACGGCAAGTCGGCCCTGGCTGGGACGGGAACACGAACACAGTCCCCGCAGAAGCCATATCCAACACCCCCGATGGGCAGGACATGTTCGTTGAGCCGAATGTATCGGCTGCGTTCGCGGCGGCGTCTGCGCCGGGTGAACTGACAGCACCGCCGGCGCCAACTGCGATCGCGCCGGCCGCGCAACCTGAGTGGAGCTTCCACGCCTACATCCCGGCGATCTCGCGCCCACCGTCCGCGCCCCCGCCCACGCCAATCGTGGACACTTCTAAATGTCCGTGCGGCTACTTCGTCGCCGATGGGCGAATGGTAGGTTACCTGCCGCGTTAGCGGATAGCCGATGGCTTATGGCAAATAGCAAATGGCGGATAGCAGAAAGTTAAGCTATCCGCCATCTGCCATCCGCTATTCGCTATCCGCCATTCGCTATCTGCTCCAGCGGCAATGCCATCACCGGCGGGCGTGGGTGATTGAAACCCACTGCGGCCACGCTACGCCCGGTGAAGCGCGCCAGCGCATGCGCGGCCGCATGGTCGCACATCCGCCCCTGGCATTCGCCCATCCCGCAGCGCGTCGCCGCTTTGGCCTCCATCAACGTCGTCGCGCCCGCCGCCGCGGCTTCGCGCAACATCCCCAGCGTCATGCCTTCGCAGCGACAGATCAACGTCGCGTCATCGGCGCGCTCGAACGCGCCCGGCCCAGGCGTGAAAAGCGCCGCGTACGTGCGCCGGAACCGCTCCTCGCGCGCCAGCGCCGGTCCAAGTGCGCGCAGCCGGTCCTGTGCGTTTCCGGTCCCATGCCCCGTCAACGCCGCTGCGGCAATGCCCGCAACCTCCCCTTCCAACATAGACATGCGCGCCCCGCCGATCCCCGCGCCGTCGCCGACGGCGTATATCCCCGGCGCGGTGGTGCAGAAAGTCGCATCGCGCACCGGAATCTGCCCACCCAGGTCGGGCCGCCACTCGAGCTGCGCCCCCGCCACCGCCGCCAACGCGTAAAACGGCGTCAGCCCGTAGCCGACGCATACCGTGTCGCATGCAATCTCTCGCTCGCTGCCGGAGATCGGTCGCCACCCGGCGTCCAACCGTGCGATGGTTGCGCTCGCAACGGCGTCCGCGCCATGCACGGCGATCAGCCCCCAGCCGACCCGATACGGCGTACCCCGCCGCGCCATGAGCGCCACGCTTTCGGCCCCCTCGCGCAGCCGCTCCCATTGGCCCCAAAAACCGGCCGCCCTGGCGGGACGCGCGCCGATTTGGAAGAGGGGCGAGCCTTCCAGGACGGCGGCCACCTCTACCCCGTGGCGCAGCAACGCCGCGGCCGTCGTCAGGTTCAGCGGCCCCGTCCCGGCGACCAGGGCGCGCCGCCCCGGTCTCACGCCCTGGTCGAGCAGCGTTTGCGCCGCGCCGGCGGTGATCACACCGGGAGTCGTCCAGCCCGGAAACGGCAGTACGCGCTCGTAGGCGCCTGCGGCGACGATCACCGCTCGTGCGACGCAGGTTTCGCTGCCCCCCGGCCCCGTCACTGATAGCAGGCGTTCCGACGTGAGATTCCACGCCTGGCGGCCCGAACGAATCTCCACTCCGGCGGCTTCGACTTGCTCCCACAGACGCCGGCCTTCCGCCTGCCGGTGCGACGCCTCACCGCGCAGCCGATCCGGGGGTTGGCGATAGTACTGCCCGCCCGGTCGCATCGCCGCATCGAAGAGGATCACCGACGCGCCGGCCTGACGCGCCGCCAGCGCCGCGCACAGCCCGGCCGGCCCGCCCCCCACCACGGCCACATCGGGCGCGAGGGTCACGGCGCGCCCCCATCGCCCAGGTTGGTCTGCACGGCCATCCCCTCGCGCACCTCGATCTGGCACGCGCGCCGGTTCGGGACGCCGTCCACCGTCACCAGACAGTCATAACAGACGCCAATCCCGCAGAACAAGCCGCGCAGATCGCCCTGCCGCGAGCGCCGCCAGGCGCGAATCCCCGCTGCGTACAGCGCCGCGGCGATCGTATCGCCGGGATAGGCAGTGCAAGGCGCGCCGTCCACGGTGAAGCGCAGGACGCGCTCGGGGATCGGGCCAAACCGTCGCGACATCTCGGGCGCGCTCACCGGACGACCTCGTAGGCGTGGATTGTGTCGAGAATCCGGCCAAGCTGCGCCCTTCGCTCGTCGCTGACCGGCAGCAACGGAGGCCGCGGCGCGCCGATGGGCCGGCCCATCATCGCCAGCGCCGCCTTGTTAAGCTGCACGTACTGGCCCGTGCCCTCGAATAACTCGAACAGGGGCAACAATATGTCATAGAGCGCCCGCGCCGCGACGTCATCGCGTTGCTCCACGGCCAGGGTGAACAGCGCCACGCATTCCCGCGGGATGGTATTGGCAGGCGCGGCCACCCACCCGCGCACACCCATGCGGAACATCTCCAGCGGCAGCGTGTCGCACCCGCACAGCACCTCGATCCGGTCGCCGCACAGCCGCATGATCTCGTTCACGCGCTGCATCTGGCCGGTGCTTTCCTTCACCGCCGCGATGTTCTCCAACTCGGCCAGCCTCGCCACCGTCTCGGCCAGCACATCGGAGCCGGACGCGCCGGGGTTATTGTAGAGGATGATCGGGAGCGCGATGCTCTCGGCGACGGCGCGGAAGTGCCGCGTACAACTCCTCTTGCGCCAGGTGGCCGTAGTAAGGCGAGACGATCATCACGCCGTCGGCCCCGGCTCGCTCCGCATCTCGGGCGCGCCGGATCGTCTCACGCGTGGCGCAGGCCGCGGCCCCGGCGATCACCGGGAACCCGCCCGTTGACTTCCTCCAGCGTCACATCCAGCACCCGGCGCAACTCGTCGTTCTCCAGATAGGCGAACTCGCCGGTGCTGCCCGTCGGGATGATCCCATGCACCCCGCCGTCGTCCAGCATCCAGCGGATGTGCCGGCGCAGCGCCGCCTCATCCACGGCGCCATCCGCGTCGAACGGCGTGCAAGTCACCGCGTAAACTCCGTGATACATAATGGCTCCCTTGTGAATGATCGCCCCGCTCGTAGCGCGCAGTCCCCTGCGCCGTCACGGATGCGCTCAGGAGAGCGCGCTACGAACTGGAGGCGCTTACCGCATCGCTCGTCGCGCGCAGCCCCCTGCGCGGTCACGGATGCGCTCAAGCAAGCGCGCTACGAACCGGAAGACGTCGTAAAGCGCGCGGGCGCGAACGCGTCTACCGACACCTCCACCGGCGCGCCCGTGAGCATCTGGCTGACCAAAAGCCCCGTGATCGGCGCTTCCGTGATCCCGATGCCCTCATGCCCCGCCGCCATGTAGAAGCCGGGCGCGTCCACCGCAGCGCCGATCACCGGCAACAAATCGGGCGTATAGGGCCGTAGCCCCGCCCACATGCGAATCGCGGTGAGGCCCGCCAGCGCGGGGAAGAAGCGCAAACAGCGCGCCACCATCAGCCCGACCACCGCCGAGTCCACGCTCGTATCAAACCCGACGAACTGCCGGCTGCTGCCCAGCAACAGATTGCCGTTGCCCAACTGCTGGACGTTGGCCGCCACGGCCACCCCGCTGCCGCCGTCGCGCACTGCGTCCATATAGCCCGCCGCCAGGATCACCTTGCAGTTCATCGTGTTGTCGGGCGCGGGCGCCGTGATCACCAACGTCCCCTTACGCGGGCGAATGGGAATCTCCAGCCCGGCCCACGCGGCGACCTGTCCCGCATAGGCGCCCGCCGCGTTCACGACGGCCCCCGCGGGGATCCGGCCGCGCGCCGGTGAGGACGCCCGTCACACGCCCCGCGCCATCCCGCTCGATGCCCGTCACCTCGGTGAACGGCTCGACCGATGCGCCCAGCGCCGCCGCGCGCGCGCGCCAGCGCCCGCGTCGTATAGAGCGGGTTCACCTGGGCGTCGGTGGGGAAATACGCGCCGCCCGCCACATCGGGCGCAAGGTTCGGCTCCATCGCCAGCAGTTCCTCGCGGCTCAACAGCCGGCAATCCAGCCCCCAGGCCTGCAACCGCCCGACCATCGCCGCCATGCCGGGCAGCGATTCGGCCTTCTCGACGATGGCGATGCTGCCGGTGCGCCGATATTCCAGGTCGGCGGCCAGCTCGTCGCCCAGCGTCTGGTAGAGACGATTGGAGGCGCGCGCCAACTCAAGATGCGGCTCCGGTTCCTCCCACGTGACAATGTGGCTCATCCCCGCACGGACGCGCCGGAGCCCAGCGGCCCACGCTCCAGCAGGCGCACGCGAACCCCCGCACGCGCCAGGTAATACGCGCACGCGCAGCCGACGATGCCGCCGCCGATCACCACCACATCAGGATACACGCGGCTTTGTTTCCTTTCCGAAGAAGACAGGATTAACAGGACTCAAACAGCAGAGTGCGCACCTTCAGATACGCCCCTTCGTCGCTCGCCAAATCCTGTCAATTCCTACAGCTCCGCGCCCCAGCGGCTGGGCGCGCCGAGGAAAAAGCCGTTGGGCCACGGGTCGCGCGGGTCGAGCACGAACTGCTGGATGCCCGTGATATAGGCGCTGCCGCGGATGGTGGGAACGACCGCCGGGTACGGCCCGACTTTGGTTTCCTCCACCAGACTCGCCGTAGAAGATGCTGCCGATGATGCTCTCGCTCACGAACTCGTCGCCCAATCGCTGCACGCCGCGCGCGTGGCGCACCGCCATCTCCGCCGATGTACCCGTGCCGCACGGCGACCGGTCAATCGCCTCCGCGGAGTAGAGGACGGCGTTGCGCGTGGTCGCGCGTGGATCGGACGGCGGCCCGATGAAGCGCACGTGCGAACAGGTGTTGATCTCCGGGTTCTCCGGGTGGCGCACCTCGACTCTGCGCATAGATCGCGTCGCGAATCCGATTGCCGAGGTCAATCACCTGCCGGGCGTGCGCCGGGTCAATCTCCAGCCCCACCTGCGCTGCATCTACCACGGCATAGAAATTACCGCCGTAGCCGATGTCCAGCATGACGCGACCCAGCCCCGACACATCCACGGCCTGGTCGAGCCGGTACGCGAACGAGGGCACGTTCTGAATCGTCACGTCCTGCGCGACGCCGTCTTCCACGCGAATGCGCGCCCGCACCAACCCTGCCGGGGTATCCAGCGTCAACTCGGTCACCGGCTCCTTCACCTCCACCAGCCCGGCTTCGACGATCACCGTCGCCGTGGCGATGGCGCCGTGGCCGCACATGGGCAGGAAACCGCTGGTCTCGATGAAGATCACGCCCAGGTCGGCCCCCGGCGTCGCGGGCGCGGTGATGATGCTGCCGGAATAGATCGCGCTGCCACGCGGCTCGAACATCAACATGGTGCGCAGATCATCGAGATGGCCCCTGGCCCAACGCCACTTGTCGAGCATGGTAGCGCCGGGCACGTGCGGCACGCCGCCGATCACCACGCGCGCCGGCTCGCCCTCGGTGTGTGAATCAATCGCGGAGATGATCCGTTTGAAACGCATGACGCCTCACAGGGGAAAGAGATTGCGTAAACCCGCCCTATGATAGCCGGGAATTTGCGCTCCGGCAACATGCGCCAACGCTTTCGTCCCGCCCGCGCAAGGCATGGTATACTCGACCGCATCTATCGTTGTTCTATTCGTATCATTCGTGTAATTCGTGGCATTCGGTGCAAAAGGAGGAGCGACCCATGGAACTCAACGGCAAAGTTGCGCTGGTCACGGGCGGAGCAGTGCGCGTGGGCAAAGCGATTTCATTGGCGCTGGCCGACGCGGGAGCCGATATCGTCATGAACTACAACACATCGGCGACGGCCGCCGCCGAGACCGTCGCGGAGATCGAAGCGCGCGGCCGGCAGGCGCTCGCCTTCCAGGCCGATGTTGCGCAGGGCGATCAAGTGCAGGCGATGGTGGGCGCGGCCATCGCGCGCTTTGGCCGCCTCGATGTGCTGGTGAACAGCGCCTCCGTCTGGCAGCGCACCCCGTGGGAAGAGTTGACCGAGGAAATGTGGGACGCCAAGGTAGACGTGGATCTGAAGGGCGCGTTCCTGTGCGCCAAAGCCGCCTCGCCCCACCTCGCCGCGCACGGCGACGGGGCGATCATCAACATCGTGGACCTGTCGGCGCTCAAGCCGTTCCCCAACTTCCTGGCCCACTCCGCCGCAAAGGCCGGGCTGCTGAACCTCACCTATGGGCTGGCGGGCGAACTCGCACCCCACGTGCGGGTCAACGCCATTGCGCCCGGCCCGGTGTTGCCCCCGCCCGACTACACCGAGGCGCAAATCCAGGCCGTAGCCAAACGCACGCTGCTGGGCCGCTGGGGTTCCGCCGAGGATGTGGCGGATGCGGTGGTCTTCCTGGCGAGAGCGCCCTACATCACCGGCGTCCTGCTGCCCGTGGATGGCGGCGAGCGTCTGAGGTAAGCGCAATATCGAGGCGAGAGGGCGAGGTTTCCTCGCCCCTACGACACTACGACACCCGCGTCTGTCAGGGCGCGTTCCAACAGATCGGCGACGCCCAATTCCGCTGCCCATTGGCGCAGATAGACCCGGTCGAGGCGGTCGCGTTGACGTTTGAGGACCGCCTGCACATCGGCCCACTGGCGGTCGGAGATCTCGCCGCCCTGGCGATACCACTCCAGCTTTGCGAGGATGGTATCTTCCAGACTCGCGAACGACAGAGACCGCGGCGGGTCGAGGCCAAGATCAACCGGCTGACGTCGCGCAAACTGCGATTTCTCGAATGGCCGGTCCTTCGAGACGAAGATGTCCACCTTGATGCCGGTCGCGAAATGAATCAGATTGAAGCTGCCGCGCCGATTGATCTCATGACGCATCGTATCCAGATCCAGATAGAACTGTTTATCGAGAAGACTGGCGAGAGGCGCGGCGTGCTCGGGGCGCAAATCGGCAACGAGGTCAATATCCTGCGTGAACCGCGCAATGCCATAGTGCGTGCTGGCGATTGAGCCGCCGATGCAGTAGGGCACATGCAACACATCGAGGGCATCGGCTGCCAGCGCCATGACCTCGATCAAGCCGGGTTCCGCCATGAGCCTCCTACCGTCTCAGCCGCGCCATAGACTCTGGCCGCCGCCTCAGGCCCCAGCAGCAAGTCCATCAGGCGACGCCGTAAAATCTCCGGGGAGGCGTCAGGGTCTTCCACGCGCAAGCCTGCCAGCATCAACCGCCGGGCAGCGTCCCACATCCCTGCCGTCAGATGCAGGTTGTGCCAGGGCGGCAGGTCGCGCAGCAACGCGATCTGCATCTCCTCGACCTCCGGTGGCGTATCCGATAGCGGCGCGGTCATGGCTCCGGCTATGCCGGCTCCCAGCGGATATCCATATCTTCGCGCTTACCCAGCGCCTTGCGCAGGAAGGCGATCAACTCCTTGTCACCGCCCTCCGCTTCCATCATGTCCACAGTCATTGCGTTGACATAATAGTCGCGGTCGGTAGTGGATTCCTCCTCCATCTCCCCGGTCAGGAAGGTCAGTTGCGACTCGGTGATCGTCCCCAATAGCTGATCGTTGCTTTCGTCATACACGTTAATCATGGCGTCTCCGCTCCTCTGAAAGTTGTCAGACCCTCCGCGTCATTATACACCAATCACGCGGAGGCGCGGAGAGGTGAGAAGATCAGATGCAGGGCTTTTACAAAGTCATCCTGAGCGGTTGGCCCACGGCGATGGACTACGGCGCGTCTCCAGCGAAGGATCTCTTTCGTACGATTGAGACGCTTCGCTGAAGTCAAATTGTTCAGCAGCAATCATCGAGAACCGCTCAGCGTGACAGCCCTTGACAATGTAAAAGCCGTGAGATCAGACCTGCGCGACGCGACTTGCCCTTCCCCCATCTTCCCGTTATCCTTATCGTAAGTCGGTTTCGTCCGTCGCAATCATCGCAAAGGAGCGTCATATGCCGGAATCCAGGGTGCGGATCGGTTTCGTCGGGGTGGGCAGCATGGGCCAATGCGCCCACTTGAAGAATTACGCCGCCCTGCCCGATTGCGAGGTCGTCGCCATCGCCGAAGTGCGTGAGGCGCTGGGCCAACAGGTCGCCGCGCGCTACGGCGTGCCGCGCGTCTATCCCTCCCACGCGGAGATGCTGGCGGCGGAGACGCTCGACGGCATCGTCGCCACGCAGCCGTTCGACCGCCACGGCGTGCTGATCCCCGAATTGCTTGCAGCCAAAACCCCCGTGTTCACCGAAAAACCACTGGCCGCCTCCGTGCCGGTGGGCGAGCGGCTGGTATCCGCCGTCGCAGAGAGCGGGACATGGTGGATGCTGGGCTATCACAAGCGCAGCGACCCCGCCACGACCGCCGCCCGCAGCGGAGATCGCGCGCCTGAAAGAGACCGGCGAGCTGGGCCGCCTCACCTACGTGCGCATCCTGATGCCCGCGGGCGACTGGATCGCCGGCGGCTTCAATGACCTGATCCGCGACGCCGCGCCCTACCCCGACCTGCCGCGCGACCCCGCCCCGCCCGACATGGACGCCGGGACATTCGCAAAGTACGTCGCCTTCGTGAACTACTACATCCACCAGGTCAACCTGATGCGTTATCTGTTGGGCGAACCGTATCGCGTGACCTACGCCGACCCGTCGGGCGTGCTGCTGGCGGGGCAGAGCGAAAGCGGCGTCGCCTGCGCCATCGAGATGTCGCCCTATCGCACGACGATTGACTGGCAGGAATCCGCGCTGGTCTGCTTCGAGCGCGGCTACGTCAAGCTCGAACTGCCCGCGCCGCTGGCCTGCAACCGCCCCGGTCGCGTCGAGATCTTCCGCGATCCGGGCGGCGTCGCGCCGGAAACGGTCATCCCGCAACTGCCGTGGGTACACGCCATGCGCCAGCAGGCCATGAACTTCATCGCCGCAATTCGCGGCGAATTGCGCCCGCCCTGCGAGGCCGCCGAAGCGCTGGAGGACCTGCGCATCGCCCGCGACTACATCCAGCTCATCGCCTAAGTTCGTAGCGGCGCACTTGCGTGCGCCGCTACGAACCCAATATACAGAGGAGCATCACGCTTATGTCAATCCGTTTCCGCAAACACCTCATCGCGCTCGAACGCTACGAATCCGCCGGCGTCTTCGACGTTAACGGCGACGGCAAGCCGGAGATCGTCTCCGGCGCGTACTGGTATGAGACGCCCGGATATCGCCGGCCGCCACTTCATCGGCCAGATTCCTGAATATGGCGAGTATTACGACGACTTCTCGACCCTCCCGATGGATGTCAACGGCGATGGGCGGCTCGACTTCATCACCGGCGGCTGGTTCGGCGACGCCCTGCGCTGGCGCGAGAACCCCGGCGATCCCTCTGCCCAATGGCCGGAGCATGAGATCGCCAAGATGGATAATATCGAGACCGTGCGCCTGTGGGACGTGGACGGCGACGGGCAGCTCGAGATCGTGCCGAACACGCCGAACGGTCCGCTGGTGGTCTACAAGCTGATCACCGACGCGCAAGGGCGCGGCGCCGGGCGCTTCGAGGCGCACACGATCTACGCGGAGAAGCAGGGTCACGGGGTCGGCTTCGGCGACATCAACGGCGACGGGCGCGGCGATTTCGTGCTCAAGCACGGCTGGCTGGAAGCCCCCGCCGACCCGTGGGGCGGCGAATGGGTCTTCCACGAGGAGTTCGACCTGGAATACGCCAGCGTGCCGGTGCTGGTGGTGGACGTGAACGGCGACGGGTTGAGCGACCTGATCGTCGGGCAGGCGCACCGCTTCGGGCTGGACTGGTGGGAACAACGCATCGGCGCGGACGGGGCGCGCACCTGGCTGCGCCACCCCATTGACCCCTACAAATCACAGTATCACGATCTGCAATGGGCCGACATTGACGGCGACGGCGCGCCGGAGCTGATCACCGGCCAGCGGTATCGCGCCCACAACGGCAACGACCCCGGCGAGCTCGAAGACGTGGGCATCTACTACTTCAAGTGGAACGGCGAGTCGTTCAGCAAAGAGGTGATTGACTACGGCCCGCCCGGCGTCGGCAAGGGCTGCGGCATCCTGTTCGCGCTGGCCGATCTCACCGGCAACGGCCGCCTCGACCTGGTGGCCCCCGGCAAAGACGGCCTCGTCCTGTACGAAAACCTGGGCTAAAACTTAGCCACGAATTGCACGAATTACCACGAATTATTCAAAGGATTTGGTTTCCCGAATAGAGCTAGAAAACCGAGTCTTTCAGGGGTTGGCTTCTCAAAATTCGTGATAATTCGTGCAATTCGTGGCTAAAGTTGTTTCTGCAGGAAGTAGCGGTCGTGGTCGTCTATGAAGTTTTCGAGCGTGCCCCAAACCGTGTAGCCGAGCTTCTGGTAGAAAGGCAGCGCCTGATACGACATCGTGTCCAGATGCACGGCGCGACAGCCGCGGCGCAGCGCTTCCGCTTCGCCCTCAGCCAGTAGCCGCGTGCCCCAGCCCTGCCCGCGCAACTCGTCGGAAACATACAGGGTCTCCACGTAGAGCCAGCCCCAGTAGGTTTCTCCCAGCAGCCCGCCCAGCAGCCCGCCCTCATCGTCGCGCAGGAAGATCGCCAATTTATGCGCCATCATAGGGCGGCGCGAACTGCACGCTGTGCGCCTCCAGCCCGCGGTCTATCGCATTCCATTCCGCTTCATCCGGCTCATCATGAATCGTCAGATGCACTTTACCTCCAAGTACAGCCACGAATTACACGAATGGCACGCAATATTCTTCTTTGATTCGTGTCAATTTGTGAAATTCGTGGCCGATTCCGCACGCTGGGCGACCTGGCGAATCATCCCGCTGAAGATGAATGCGTGGATCGGATACAGCGCATACCAGTATGAGAAACCCCGATAGGCCCTCGCGGCTCGAAGAACGCCGTCTGGATCAGCAGCGTCTGATCCCCTTCGTGCGGCAACGCCTGAAACTCCAGCCACGCCTTGCCCGGCACCTTCATCTCGGCGCGCAGCCGCATCAACCGGCCCGGCTCGACCGCCTCCACGCGCCAGAAGTCCAGCGCATCGCCCACCCGGATGTGATCCGGGTCGCGCCGGCCGCGCCGCAATCCCACACCGCCGATCAGCCGGTCCATCGCGCCGCGCAACCGCCACGCCCAGTCCATGTAGAGCCAACCGCGTTCGCCGCCCAACCCGGCGAACGCGTCATACGACGGCCTCCGGCGAAGCGGCGACCACGAGTTGGCGCTGTTCGCGCACCATCCCCTCTTCGGTGGTCATCGTCACCGGCGGCACGTCGCCCTGACTCGAAACCAGCGCATCGCTCCAGGCAGTTTCCACCGTGTGCGCCTCGATGCGCGCCAGCGCCAGTTCCACCGCGGTGCGATAATCCATCGGCCGTGATGTCGGGAAACAGTCGTTGCGCCGTGTCGTCCTGCACCACCACTTCGTTGCGCAACCCCTCGATCAGCGGGCGCGCAATCGCTGCGGGCGCAGGCGTCACCAGATGCACCCAGTAGGACGACAGGCGCGGCGTCAGCACCGGCACGGGAATCATGGCGCGACGCAGGCCGCGCACGTCCGCATAGGTCTGCATCATCTCGCCATACGTCACCACGTCGGCCCCGCCGATCTCGATGATCCGGCCCGCGCTCTCCGGGGCCGTGAGCGCAGCGATCAGGTACTCCATCACGTTGCGCACGGCGATCGGCTGGGTGCGCGTGTAGACCCACTTCGGGCAGATCATCACCGGCAGCCGCTCGGTCAGATAGCGGATCATCTCGAACGACAGACTGCCCGAACCAACGATCACGCTCGCCCGAAACTCCGTCACCGGCACGCCGCCTTCGCGCAGCGCGTCCCCCGTCTCCTGCCGCGAGCGGAGATGATGCGAAAGCTCCGAGTCCGAGTCGCCCAGGCCGCCCAGATAGATGATGCGCTCGACGCCGGCCTGCGCGGCCGCGCTGCCGAAATTGCGCGCCGCGCGCACGTCGCGGTCGCTGAAATCCTCGCCGCCGGCCATGCTGTGAATCAGATAATACGCCGCCGACACGCCCGTCATCGCCGCCGGCAGCGTCTCCGGCTCCAGCACGTCGCCTGTAACCAGCTCCACCCGCGCGACCCACTCGCGGCCTTGCAGCCGCGCCGGGTCGCGCACCAGGCAACGCACCCGATAGCCCGCATCGAGCAACCGCGGGGCCAATCGCCCGCCGATATAGCCCGTCGCCCCGGTCAACAACACCAGCGGTCGTTCGTCCATGTCGTTAATCGCATCCATCGTTCTTCCAATCCGTGCGTCTAGAAAGCCTGCACCGAATTACGCGAATGATACGAATTGAAGTTATTCGAATTCGTGCAATTCGGTGCTACCCCGTCCGGTTGGTCGTGCCGTGCTCCACCTTGACGCCCTGCGTCGGCAGGCCGGTGTCGTAGTCGCGCACCGGCGGCGCATAGCCATCGGCGGGCCGGGGCCGGAACAGCCCCTTCCACGCCAGCCGCCGCTCGTCGCGCCAGGGCCGCCGCTCCCAGTAATACCCGCGGAACGGATCGCGCTTCGCGTACATCCACGCCAGCAACCGGTCATGCAGGCGATCACGAATCTCGGTATACGCCGGGTCTTCGATCCGGTTCACCACTTCCGCAGGGTCCGTCTCCAGATCATACAGCTCGTCGCTCGGTCATCAGGTTGATCACCAGCTTATAGCGCCCGTCCACGATGCAGCGCACCGGCTGGAACCCGCCGAACGAGTCATGCTCGATCTCATAGCGGTTGAATTCGATGAACGCGCAACGCTCCGGCTCGGGGTCGCCGTCCAGCAGGGGCGCAAGGCTCTCGCCCTCCAATATCGGCGGGACGGGCAGGCCGGCCCACGCCAGGAAGGTCGGCAGCAGATCAATGTGACTCACCGGCTCCGAAACAACGAATGCCGCGCCGCCAGGCCGCTCGACGATCAGCGGGACCCGCGTGATCTCATCGTACATCGCCGCGCCCTTCCCGCTCAACCGGTGCGCCCCCAGCATCTCGCCGTGATCGGAGGTGAAGATGATGTAGGTGTCATCAGGCGATAACGCGTGCGCGGCGTCAATCACCCGGCCGATCTCGGCGTCCACGAAGCTGTTGCACCCGAAATACATCGGCGAGCGCACCGTTCCGTCTGAGTTGGGGATGATATTTGTTGTCGCGGCCCACTCGCGCTGATGCTCGGGCTTGCCCTCCAACGTGTCGAACGCGGCGGGACCCAGCGGATAGTCATACTCAAGGAACGGTTCGACGTACTCCGGCGGGCAGACGAAGGGATGATGCGGCTCATCGTAGGAGACCACCAGCAAGAATGGGCGCTCGTCCCGTGTCTCCAGGAAACGCACGGCCCGGTCAGAGACGCGGTGCGCCCAGGTGAACTCCGGCCGGATGTCGTGCGCGACCAGGTCGGCATAGGTGCGCAGCCCGTAACGCCAGAGGCGAATCTCGTCCTCCGTCAGCTCATCCAGATAGTTGCGCCCGTCGTACCAGTAATTCGGGTCCCAGCCGGGCGGGCAGATCCCCGTCGCCGAAGTAGTCATGCCCGTCGAGGTGCCACTTCCCGATATAGCCCGTGCGATAGCCGCCATCCTGAAACAACTCGCCCATCGTGTGGACGTTCGTCCCCAACGGCAGGTTGTTGGTCCACGCGCCGGAGGTATGCGGGTAAATCCCCGTGAACAGCCCGGCGCGCGCCGGCGTGCAGACCGGGCAGGTCGTATACGCCCGCTCGAAACGCGCGCCTGTCTCGGCCAGCCGGTCAATATTGGGCGTCCGCAGTTCGGGCCGGCCATAGCACCCCACGACGTTGGTCGCCTGGGTGTCGGTCATGATCAGGATGATATTCGGTCGTTTCATCTATATATCTGCGATACCTCTCCTCAACCGTGCGCGTGGGCCATCATTCCCACAACGCGGCGCTGCAGGGCGGCAAGATCACGCGGGGCCGGCTCGCCCGCCGTGCGGATGTACAACGGCAGATCGGCAAACTGGTGCAGCAGCGCCATCGCCATCAAGCGGCGTGACAGCGCCTCGTCCGGCGCAGCGTCCGGCCAGCCATAGCCGCGATACAATCGCGCGGCGCAGGGTCGCATCCCGTCCGGCGATGAAGATGATCGGCGCGGTGAACTCATAGAGCGCGTCGCCCAGCATCGCGTCGCCGAAGTCAATCAGCCCCGTCATCCGCCAGCGCCCCCCCTCGCGGGCCAGCAACACGTGTTCATCGGTGATATCCGCGTTGAGCAACACCGGCGCGCCCGTCGTGATCTCCGGCCACATCTCCGCCAGGAAATCCGAGCGCGGCCGCGATCCACTCCGGCGATGCGCCGCGTTCGGTCTGCGCGGCGGCAAACCCCGCCCGCCGCTCGGCCAACCACGCGGGCCAATCCACTGCGATGGCGCTCAGCCCGGTCGTCGGCGCGGCGTGAAGCGCGGCCATCACCCCGCCCAACGTCTCGCAGATCGCCGCCCGGTCGCGCGCCTCGACCTGCTCCCAGACCTGGTTCAAGGGGATGCCCGGCAACGGCTCCAGCACCAGATAGGGCCAGCCTTCCAGCTCGCCCTCCGCGATGACCCGCGGCATCGGCAACGTGGTATGCGCCGTCAACCCGCCCAGCGCAACCCGCTCAGAGACGGCATCATCGGGCCAGAAGCGCGAGAACAGCTTGATCAGCCGCCTGGGCCCGGCCCAGAATACGATGTGCGACCCCGGCGGCGCGATTTCCAGCGCCCGCGCGTCCAAACCGTGCCGCGCGCAGATCGCGCGCATCGCCGGCAGCCACACATCCGAGTTGCGATAGACCGCGACGTATTCGTCTTCGTTCGCCAACGCAGGTAGCGTCATGTCCCACCCATTTTTACGCCTCTTGCTCGTCAGCGCGCAGTCCCTCTGCGCCGTCACGCAAGAGCGCTCAGGAGAGCGCACTACGAACATCACTCTTCCGCCAGGTCTTCGCGCGCCGCGGCGGCCGCCTTCCCCGCCAGCAACTGCACCGAATAGAGCAGCGCCCGCGGCAAGTGGAAGAACCCCTTCCACGCCCCACCCTTCAGCGTATGCGTCGGCTCGCCGCGCCGGTCGAGATAGCCGAACCACTCGCGGCCATACGGGTCGTGCAGGTGCGCGAAGCCCCAGGCCGCGATGCGCCGGTGCCACTCCAGATAACGCCGCTCGCCGGTGATGTCCCATGCGAGCAGGGTCGCGTACATCGCCTCGGTGATGGGCCACCACAACTTCATGTTCCACTCGAGCTGCATCGGCGGGCGACCCTCGCTGTCGAGGAAATAGAACAGCCCGCCGTATTCGTCGTCCCAGCCGCGCGCCAGCGACCAATCCAGGATGTCCAGCGCCTCGCGGATCAATTCCCCGTCGCCCGTTCGCCGCGCCAGGCGCATCAGGAACCAGGCCATCTCAATCGCGTGGCCCGGATTCAGCAGCCTGCCCATCGGCGTGTCTATGAATTCGCCGCCCGGCCCCACGTTTTCGAAGACCACTTTCCGGTCGCGGTGGACGTGGCGCAGCGCGACGCCCCGCATCTCTTCGGTGACCGCGGCGTACCGGCGCGGGTCATCCACACGGCTCAACTCTTCGATCATCCCCAGGAATACCATCGGATCGGCCAGCGTCGTCCCGCGGAACCCGCCGGGCAGCATGGGCCGCCCCAATGCCTCCGGGTGGCGCCACAGATCATAGGTCCGCCAAAACAGCGCCGTCGCCTCATCGAGATACTCTCCGCGGCCCGTGGCGCGCGCCATCTCCGTCAGCGCCATGACGTAGAAGACCTCGCTGTAAATCTTGCGCTGGATGTGAATCGGCTGCCCGTCGCGCGTCACGGAGAAATAGACCCGGCCATCGGGCGCGCGGCCAAAGGCGCGGATGAAGTCCAGCCCGCCCTGCGCCAGGTCGAGCCAGCCGCGATCTTGCGCGACTTCGTTGTGGAGCCGGGCGAACATCCACACGGCGCGCCCCTGCAACCACATATATTTGTCGGTACTGTAAAGCTCTCCGTCGCGGTCGAGACAGGTGAAATACCCGCCCAGCTCACGGTCAACGCCGTGTTGCTCCCAGAACGGCACGACGTTCTCGAACAACTCGGCGCGGTAACGATCGAGCAGCGTCTCCAGTTCGGCCATTAACTTACTCCCCGTCCTCATTATCTAACGACCAGGTTTATCGGAGCGCATCCACGATCCGGAAACCGGTGATCATCACCGGCAGATTCAGCAGCCAGACCAACCCCAGCCCGACCAGAATCAACCGATAGACACTCTGCCTGCGGACAGCGATACGTTGCAACAGCGCCCCGACCAACACCGCCAAAATAGAGGGCAGATCTTGCAAGACGTAGCCGGCGTTCGAATGTATCGCCCAATTCCGGCGGCGGATAGCGGATCAGAAACCACAAATACGCCCGCGACCGATGCCGCAATGACCATAAGCAGCAGGCCCATGAGTGGGCGACGCGCACCGGGCCATGCGGGATGAAGAGCCGACTGCGCCGCCAGCGCCGCCGCAAGCACCACTCGCCAGGCAGCGCCTTGGGAACCACCGCGATCAGATTGGCGCGCCCCAACCGTGCGCCGACAATATCATAGCTGAGTTGCCGAGGAAGACATTCCGGCTCAAGCCCTGATCTATGCCCAGCGCAACCCGGATCGCGACCAGGAGTGCTGTGTCAGCAGGCCAGATACGCCCCACACGGCGAGATCCAACGCGATACACCACGAAATAGGCCCAGTAGTCGCCCCAGAGATCGGCCACATACAGCACCGGGATCAGTTGGTTCAGGAACCCGAGAAACGCACGAGATCGGTGAAGAGATGATCCAGCGCCCCCGCCTCTGCGCTAGAACTCCGGCGGCTGGTTGCTCAGCGCAAAAGCCGACGCCGGTTCGCGATTGAATTGGGTCATCGTGCCGTGGACGGACTGAAGACGCAAGTAGAACCCTGCGCCGGTGAGGAAGGCAACGACTGCGCCAATCGCGAGCGCGACGGCTAACCGACGATCACGCCTCCACACAGCGAAGCCATTGCAGCGCCCCAAACCCCAGCACCGCCGGAATCACCAGAATACCCCATTGGCGACTGGACGCGCCCAACCCCGAGCGCGCCGCCCATCAGAAGCGCATCGGGCACGGGAGCGCCGTCGCGGACGAACACGCGGGCCGCATAGTACACGGCAATCACACAGAAGAAGGCGACGAACGGCTCACCGCGCACCATGGCGAACATCTTGTAATACACAGGGAGCACCCCCAGGAAGACCAATGCCCCCATGCGGAGCCTGGGGTCGACGATGGAGCAACAGGCACAGTCGCAACAGGAAGAACGTAAGCCCCACTGACAGTAAGATGCTAAGCATCTGTGCCCAGCGAGTGGCGGCAAACACCTCCATCCCCGTCAGTGACATTAGCAGTGCCGGGAAAATGAACGGCAGCGGCGGCGAGAAATACTCCCAGGAATCCTCCGGTGTGACCATGCGCCACTCGGCAAGCGTCTCGGTGTAAGCAAGGTAGGCGCCGCGCGTCATAGCCGATACGCGGATCATGTAACACGGCGTTGACCAGCACAAGGCCGTTAATCGCCATAAAGACGATCAGCAGAGGCCAGAAAGGGCCACCTTCTCGGGCGAACGGCTCTGCCAGCGCAGCGGGCGCATCCGGCGGCCCACAGGCGCATCCCTGTTGTTCGCCGTCACGCGACCCCCTGGGCCAGCCATTCGCGATACCGATCATACAGCGTGTGCGCCGACGCGTACATCGAGTTCGGGCTGAGGAAATGCGAAAACTCGAAGGTGATCAGCTTCTCGACGCCCGAACCTTCCGCCGCTTCCAGCTTGTAGCGGAGGTTCCACCAGTTGATCGGCAGGAAGTTAATCGGCATCCCACGCTCGAAGGTCTCCACGTTCGACCACGGGCGCAGGCCATGCTTGCGCGCCAATCGGTTGTTGATCTCCAGATACGCCGGCAGCTCCTGGAAATCCACGTGCCCATCCTGGAACGCCACGATATCCACGATGCCGCCCAACCGCGCAAAGACCCAGTCCCACTGGCGCTCGTGCTCCTCCGGCGTGATGGGGTCTTCGACGAACTGCTTGCGGCCGCGCATGTAGGGCGACATCAGCACCGGCAGGTCTTTCAACCCCTTGACGTGGCGCGCCAACCGCTCGTAGAGCCGCATCGCGCCGTCATCGTATTCGCTGATCTCGTGCGACATGTACCATCCGCCGAACGCCGCCCGATCCGCGTATTTCGCGGCCACCTCCTCGGTGAAGCGCAGGTTGATTTCGATCTCGCGTTCCGGCTGCCCGGCGTGCCAGTAGCGCCCCGAATCGTAAACGCCGAAGTAGAAAGTCATGCCGCAACGCTCGGCCTGCGTCAGGAACAGGTCCACCAGATCCACGTAGGCGGGGCGCATCGGCTGCTCGGCGGCCAGGGCGGCGGAGTTGAAGGTCGCGCGGTCGCGATAGCCCGCGCGAATCAGGATCACCGTGTCAATCCCCACGGCCCGCATCGCGTCGAAATCCGCCGCCCATTCCTTCGCGCCCCAGTTGGCCGACGGAATGTCGTGCGTGATCTCATCCAAGAATGTCCCCGTAATCCGCATCTCACCCTCCAGAATTATCTGCACCGAATTTCACGAATTACACGAATTCTATCCTTTTCAATTCGATGTCAATTCGTGCAATTCGGTGCTAATCGTCTGCCTTGTCCACGAAGTAGAGGGGGTCGCGGCGGAGCGCGGCGAGCGCGACGTCCCACATGGGCGCGGCCTCCAGCAGATGGGCGGACGCGGCCAACACGCGGCCGGTGCGCAACTCCTTGCCCGTCATCAACGATTCCAGCCGGTCATAGCGTTGCTCCCAACCGACGAAGTTATGTCTTCGCAGGCGCATCGTCAGCTCGCCGCCGCCGGGGCGAGACAACAGGATGCGAAAATCCAGCGCGTCGGTGTAGAGATATGGCGGCTCGACCAGCTCTTCCACCCCGTGCATCGAGGTGTTGGGGCGCAACCCGCAGCCCAGGAAGAGCAGTTGCCCGCCGGTGTCTCTCACCTTCCGAAACGGCGAGTGCGCGCCTACCGGCGTCGTATCCAGTTCATGATCGGCCAGCAGTTCCGCGGCGCGCGCGCCCCGCGCCGTCACCGAATGCGTCGGGTGGATGCTGCGCCGCGTGCCGGGGCGCATACGGAAGTATTCCGTCAGCGCGCCCACACATGAGGGCGTCGCCTGCATGTCGAACACGGGGTTGCTCGAACGCACCGTCTCATAGGTCAACGCCGGCATCAACAGCGTCCCGCCCTCGCCCAGCGCCGCCAACAGTCCGCGTACAATGGTTTCGGCGCGGCCCGGCGTCGGCCCCAGCGAACGCAGCGAGCTATGCACCAGCAGCACGCCGCCCCTGCGCACGCCCAGCATCCGCAGGTCCGCCGCCATCCGTTCGGTTATCGCTTCTGCTGATTCCATGCGCCTGTCTTTGTCTCCTTGCCGACTTGTCTACCTTGCCCACCTGTTTCCCTGTCCCTTATAGCACGAAGCCGCAACCACGACAAGCCATCCCGGATCAGGCGGCTTTCTTTTACTCATTGCTTTTGTGCATCGCTTGTGCTATAGTTTTTACTAACAAAGCGCATCTGCCGACATCGCTCCCCGCGCACAATCACGTATCATGAGAGACTGTCCCGCTGCCAGAGGCGCATATGCTTTGCCCTCAATGCCGAAATTGCAACTTGGCGGATGCCACATTCTGCGCTCAATGTGGGATTCGCCTGCCCACAGGCTGCGCCGCTTGTGGCAGAGCGCTGCCCGAAAACGCGCACTTTTGTCCCGGTTGCGGCCATCCCGTCGAATCGCTTATCGACGCGAACCACCGGCTGGCGCCAACACATCGCGAACAGTGAACTATTGGAGCGCCGCACTGTCAGCATCCTCTTTTGTGATGTCAAAGGCTTCACGACTTTCTCCGAACGGCTCGACCCTGAAGAGATCACCGACATCATGAACGAGGCGTTCGAAGTGATTGTCGCGCCGGTCAACCGCTTCGGCGGGATGGTCGCCCGCCTGATGGGCGACGGTATGCTTGCCTTCTTCGGCGCACCGCACGCTCACGAAGACGACCCCGAGCGCGCCGTCGCGCCGGCCTGGAAATCGTCTCGGAAGTCGCGGAGTATGCCGGGAGACTGGCGCAGGATCGGGACTTGCGCGGCTTTAGCGTGCGCGTCGGCATCAACACCGGCGAAGTGGTCGTCGGCGAAGTAGGCGCACAAACCGACGCCGAATACACCGCCATGGGCGACGCCGTCAACGTCGCCGCGCGCCTGGAGACGGCAGCCGAACCCGGGACTGTCCTCATCAGCGCGGCGACATATCGTCAGATCGCGCATGCCTTCGAGGTGAGAGAGCTGGGCGCGCTTGCCGTGAAAGGCCGGGAACAACCCGTCGAGACCTACCAGGTTCTCGCCGCGCGCGATCTCGCACCCAGGCCGCGGGGCATCCCCGGGTTGTCCAGCGCGATCGTGGGGCGGCAGTTCGAGCTGGACGCGCTGACCGCTGCGCTCAGCCGCCTGCGCTCCGGCGTTGGCAGCATCGTGACGATCACGGGCGACGCGGGCATCGGCAAGTCTCGCCTCATCGCGGAAGCGCGTACAAGCGCTCCTGACATACACTGGGTCGAAGGGCGCTGTCTGTCATACGGCGGCGCCACCGCCTACCATCTCTGGCTCGATCTTCTGCACGAAATGCTGGGACTGGCGGACAATGCCTCATACGATGAGGCCCGCCGCATCCTGCACGAACAGATCCAGAACTTCGTCCCGGATCCGGAAGATGCTCTGTATCGGGGTCTTGCGCGCGTGTTGGTGTCGGAGGATGATGCCGCCGGATCGCCGGGCGAGCAGGTGCGGCGAGAGACGTTCGCGGCGATGGAGGCGTTGCTGGAAGCGGTCGCCGGTCAAAAACCGACCGCTGTTGTCTGCGAAGACCTGCACTGGGCCGACCCAACCTCGCTCGATCTGTTGGAAGAAGCATTTGCGCTCACGGATCGGGCGCCCATCTTGTTCATCTGCGCGTACCGACCCGACCCAAATCACGGGGTCTGGCGCATCCGCGAGACGGCAGCTCGCGCCTATCCGCACCGGCACGTAGACATTCCGCTCAAGCCCCTGACCGCATCTGAGAGCGAGACCCTGGCGCGCAATCTCCTGGGCCGGGTGTCTGCGCTCGACCAGAACGCCGGCGCCTTGCCGGAGCGTCTCGTCTGGCGCATCCTGAGCCACTCCGAGGGCAATCCTTTCTACGTGGAAGAGGTCATTCGTTCGCTGATCGAAAGCGGCGCCATCTCACCGATGCCCGGCGGCGGATGGCAGATCAACCGCGAGATCGAGGAGATCGCGATCCCGGATACTCTCAAAGGGGTGCTGGCGGCGCGCATTGATCGCCTGCCCCGGGCCGGCCGGCGGGTTTTACAGCTCGCCGCCGTGATCGGGCGCACCTTCTCCCGACGTGTGCTGGGGGCCATCATCGAGGATCATGCGTCCCTCGATGATCACCTCCTGACCCTCCAACGCGACGAGATGATCCGCGAACAGGCGCGCCTGCCCGAAGTTGAGTACATCTTCAAACATCAACTCACGCAGGAAGTTGCCTACGATGGGTTGTTGCGGCGCGAGCGGACTGTCTATCATCGTCGCGTGGCCGAAGCCCTCGAACGACTATACCCTGACCGACTGGATGAGCGGATCGAACAACTGGCCTATCACTGGGAGCGGGCCGGCGACCTGGAACGCGCCTGTGATTATCTGATTCAGGCCGGGGCCCGCGCCCGCCGTATCGGCGCCAGCCTGGAGGCTATCGAATTCTACGTGGAAGCGCTGGAACGCTCCGCAAGATTGCCGGTCGAATCACCCTGCCTTCCCGCCCATCTCATCCACGAGCTGCTGGGCGATATCCACCTGGAGAACCTCGGGCAGCGCGCCAATGCCCTCGAACACTACGCCGCCTTCCTGTCCGGGGCCGCCGGCGAGGAGGCCGCCCGCGGGGCGCGTAAGGTAGCCGGCGTCCACCTGACGCATGGCGCGCTGGAAGACGCCGAACAGCACTATGACATCGCGTTGAAATACCTGGCCGAAAGCCCCGCCTCCGTCGAGGCCAGCCGCGTCCATTTCGGCCTCTCCTACCTCGACATGTCGCGTAACCGGATAACTGACGCCCTGCGCCATGCGGAGGCCGCGCTGAAAATCTCGGAAGCCCTTGAGGACACCCGTGGCATGGCCGACGCCTATAAGATGCTGGGGCATGTTGCCGGCTATCAGGGCGACCTGTCCTCGAGCACAGAGTACTCGGCGCGCAGTCTTGCGCTTTACAGGGAGTTGGGTGATCTGGCCCGTATCCCGATCGCCTGCAACAATCTGGCGGATTCACTGCGCCAGGAGGGCCGGCTGGATCGCGCCTTGAGTGAGATGGAAGAGGGCCTGCGCGTCGCCCGTCAGATCGGCAATTCGCGCGACGAGGCGCTTCTGCTCATCACCACGGGCGAGGTGCTGATTGATCAGGGTCGCGGAGCCGCGGCGATTCCATTGCTGGAGCAAGCCCTCGCGCTGAGCCGCTCCTCCGGGGTCATGGCGCGCATCATCCCGGCGCAACACGCGCTGGGAGTCGCATGTCGCGACGCCGGGCGGCTGGAGGATGCGCGGCGGACATCTGGAGATCGCCGCCACGACCGCGCTCGAGAACCGGCACGAACGCTATCTGCCGTGGATTCATCTCGATCTGGCGCGTCTGGAAACGCTCGATGAGGACTTTGACGCCGCCGCACGGCAGATTGCGACGGCTCAAACTGCCGCAGGAGCCTCGCCCTCTGAAGCATTTGCAGCGCTGGCCGAAATCTGTCATGCCGGTATCCATCTGGCGCGACAAGAGTGGGATCCGGTCATCACGCGACTGGAGCCGTGCCTGGGCTATCTGGAGACGGCCGGATACAAGATTGATGCCGCGCGTGCGCGCCTGGCGTTGGGCCGGGCCTACGCGGGTCGAAACAGCCCAGGCGATCAACAGCTTGCCCGACATTATTTTCGCGATGCGGCCGACGCGTTTCAAGCGTTCGGCGCATTGGCTTGCGTCGCAAGGGCGCGAAGCGAGATGGAAAAGTTGCCTGAACAGCCCTGAGTTACGAAGGAGAAAGATCATGATCACCAACGGTAGTGCGAGTTTCATGCTGGCGCGGACGGTGCTTGCGCCGGCGGATTTCCAAAATGTTACTGATCCTCGTGAAGACCTGGCAGCCGGAATTACGGCTCTCGAAGATGCGGCAGCGTACGCGTGCTGGTCGTCACCGGCCCGATGCAAGTGATCGTCCCGATCTTCGCAGAGACAACTTCGGAAATCCAGGAGATCGTTGAGCGAATCATGGGCGATGAGGGGATTGTCGCAAACATGATCGTGGAGGAAACGCGCGTTGTATCTGCCGCCGCATTCTACCAGGACGGCAAGGCGATTGACGGACTGCCTCAGTCTCAGGAAACCGAAACTGCGATAGAGCTGCGAGAACGATCCATCGCGTACGTCTTTGTCAAGACCTCGACGGATAAAGCACACGAGGTCGCTGCTTACGCCTCAAATCATGAGTTGATGATCTCCGCCTATGACCGAAAGACAGACCTCATCGCGCTCACCTACACCGATGCCAATAATGAGTTGATCGGGGTCCGTTGGGCCGCCGTCATGGAAGAGAAGGACTCCGAGTGGAAATCCTGCAGAACTTCCGGGTGCTGATTCACCTGAGGCTGCTCGACAACGATCACCTCGGCCGAGCCCTGGCCGCGATACGTCGCGCGCCCTACGTCTCAAACGACGTCGCAGATCCAGACCTCTGCGTTCTCAGGGGGCGCCATAAACAGGATAGGGTCAAGAACGGCCCGCCCTATAGCGTCGCAACGGTCAACACGGCGCCAAACGAATTCGGGGCGATCCTGACGCGCCTAGGCCGTCCACGCTTCGCGCGTCTCGCCCACACGGTGTAAAGTCAAGCAGCGGCCCATGCAGGCCGCCGCCGATCACACACCCTTGAGCGCCGACCTTACACCCATGACCACCTACCAGGTCGCCCTGCCCGTCTTCGAAGGCCCGTTCGATCTGCTCCTCCAACTGATCGAGCGTGAGCGGCTGGATATCTCCGGCGTCTCGCTCTCGCTGGTCACCGATCAGTTCCTCGCGCACATCGCCGAACTGGAGCAGATTCGCCCCGATGAGCTGGCCGACTTCCTGACCGTCGGCTCGCGGCTGGTGCTCATCAAGTCACGGTTGCTGCTGCCGCGCCCCGCCTCGACAGGCGACGACGAGGACGAGGAAGACCCTGCCGAGGCGCTGGCGCGCCAACTGCGCGAGTACAAGCGGTTCAAGGAAATCGCCGCGACCCTGCGCGTCATCGAGGAAAGCGACCACCGCACCTTCTGGCGCAATGCGCCGCCGCCCCAACTCGAGCGCCGGTTGCCGGCCGGTGAACTCAGCCTGACCGATCTGCTGGCGGCGGCCCAGGTCGCGTTGGCGACCCTGCCGCCCCTGACCCTGCCGCAAGGCGTCGTCATCCCCTTCACCCTCACCATCCAGGATCAAATCCACCTCATCCGTGAGGCGACGGCGGATGGGCGCACCGTGACGTTTCGTTCGCTGGTGGAGGGGGCGACGCATCGGCTCGAAGTGGTCGTCACCCTGCTGGCAATCCTCGAACTCATCAAGCGCGATCAGATCAGCGTGCGCCAGGGCGCGATGTTCGGCGAGATCGAGATCCAGGCGCTGGACGGCGCGCCAGCGCCGCCCGCTTTTCAGAAGACGGCGAAGACAACGAGACATCGAGCGTCTGGGACTGACGATACCCCCGGACAGAGAAGCCCTTTCGTTTCATTCGCGAAATTCGGTGCAAAAAAAGTCGTTCGGGAGGAAGCCATGCCGGAAGAGAACCCTCACCCACTGGTGCAACTGGCGCGGCTCGCCATCGAAGCATATGTCCGCGACGGGCGCACCGTCCGTCCGTCAGATGCGCCCACGCCCATCGAGGGGCCGCCCGCCGGCGTCTTCGTCACCATTCACACCGCATCTACCGGAGAATTGCGCGGCTGCATCGGCACCATCCAGCCCACCACATCTTCGCTGGCGCAGGAAACCATCAACAACGCCATCGCCGCCTGCACGCGCGATCCCCGCTTCCCGCCGATGACGCCGGACGAATTGGATGACATGATGCTGGATGTCAGCGTGCTCTATCCGCCCGAACCCATCCGCTCGGTAGATGATCTGGATCCGGCGCATTATGGCGTCATCGTGCAACGCGGGTTTCGGCGCGGCCTGCTGCTGCCCGATATCCCCGGCATTGACGATGCCGAGACCCAGGTCGCCTACGCCCGCATGAAAGCCGGCCTGCGCCCCGCAGAACCGGTCGAACTCTTCCGGTTCAAAGTCGAGAAGTATACGTTAAATCAAGACGTCAAACCACGAAGGACACGAAGAATCTTACAAAATAAAGAAATCTTCTAAAAATTCTTCGTTCCTTCGTTTCTTCGTGGTGAATATGAGGAGGCAAACCTATGTCTAATGCGGCTTTGATTCGTCTGCCCGGCGCGCCGGTGCTGCGCGTGGGACACCGCGGCGCGCAAGGTCACGCCCCCGAGAACACCTTCGCCTCGTTCAATCTGGCCGTCGAGATGGGCGTCAGCGCCGTCGAGACCGACGTACACATCAGCAAGGACGGCGCGGTCGTGCTGATTCACGATCACACCGTAGATCGCACCACCAACGGGCAAGGTTATGTCAAAGACATGACGCTGGCGCAGCTCAAGGCGCTGGACGCCGGCAAGTGGTATGATCCCCGCTTCGAGGGCGAACGCATCCCGGAACTGGGCGAGTTTCTCGACTGGGCCTGTGATTGGGCCGTCGCCGTCGCGCTGGAAATCAAGAACGGTCCGATCTACTATCCGGGGATCGCGACGAAGCTGGTGCATGCGCTACGCAAACACGAGATGTTGAACCGCGCCATCCTCATCAGCTTCGACCACCAGGTGTTGCTGGAGGCGAAGCAACTCGAACCCGAGATCACCACCGGCGCCCTCTACGTGGCGCGGCTGGCCGACCCGGTCGCGGCGGCCCGTGCGGCGGGCGCGTCCGCGCTGCACCCCCATTGGGCCTACGTCACCCCCGACCTGGTGCAGACCGCCCACAACGCCGGTCTGGCCGTCAGCCCGTGGTGTCCCAACGACGCGCCGACCATCAAACTGCTTGCCGACATGGGCGTGGACAGCATCGGCACGGACTACCCGGAGCTGTTCGACCAGATTTAGCGCCTATCCGCAATAGTCCTCGATTTACCATGCCCTTCCCTGTTGTCGCCTGCCCGGCGACAACAGGGAAGGGACGCAGCGCAAGTCTCCCCCTTTTTTGCCGATTTGACACCGCGTAAAATGTAAGTACTATTCCATTGTCCTTCAATACACAAACCGTCTTCTGTGCCGGCCGATTACCGGTACACCACTCGCCCGGGCCGCTGTGTGCTTCGCCACTTCACGGAAAGACACGTCGCAACCCCGGGGTTCTTCATGGAGGCAACACCGCAAGAAGGCCCACATCACACTTCACCACACCAACACGATCCAAGTTGTGCCACTTTGTCCTTTGCAGGAGAAACCATGAAAACTCGGAAGACCCGCAAGTCGAGCGCGCTGTGGCGGATTCTCAGCGTCGCCCTCGTCGCGTTGACCGTCTTCGCCGCATTTGGCGGCGCGGTCGCCGCCGATACCCCACCTCCCCCCGCCGGGGAGCGTTTCGCCCAGGATCCCTATGATCTTTGGACCGGCGATTTCCTCGACTTCGTGCCTCCTAACCCGGAAACCCTGAACCTGGCGCAGCCCGACGGCGCAACCGTCGAGGCGAACCTGACGCCGATGGAAACCGGCGGGCAGTTGGAAACGCCGGACGGCTATACCATTGTCCAGGATGCCGATGGCTGGTGGACCTACGCCGCAACCGATGCGGACGGCAAAGTCGTGCCATCCGGCCTCAAAGTGGGCAAAGACGCTGCCGCACGGAATCGCCAAGAAGCTGGGCCAGACCGAGTCGGTCTGGGTTGACGACCAAGGCAACGACAAGCGCGACGCGGTGTTCGCGGCGGTGAAGGATGTGCAGTCGCCGAACGCTTCGATCTTCACGGAGAATGACGCGGCCGTCAAGAACTACCACTACGTGGTCGTCCTGGCGGACTTTCAGGATGTGAAGTTCGAATCCTACCAGACCCCGCAGTGGTTCAAGGACCAGATCTCCGGCCTGGGCACCAGCCCCACCGGGACCGTCTCGGACCTCTACTACGAGATGTCCTACGGCCAGTTCCTGCCGGACTTCGAAGTGATCGGGCCGTTCACCTTGCCCGGCAATATGTACGCCTATGACTATCAGTTGCCCGGCGGCAGGAGCGTCACCGGGCATGATCACCGATCTCGGCCCGCAATTATCAGCGTTGGGCGCCGATTGGTGGGACCAGTTCGATAACGACCGACGTCGTCTACACAGCGGCGGCACTCAGTATCGCTCGGTAGACATGGTCGTGGTGCTGCATGCCGGCCCCGGCAAGGAAGCCACCGGCCAGGCCGGCCAGGTCTGGTCGCACGCCAGCACAGCCAACTTCAACACCGGCGTCGCGTCGTCGGACGGCCGCCAGGTGCGCATCCGCGGCGTCAACACCGTCCCGGCGATCGGCTTCAACATCGGCGTCGTGGCGCACGAGATGGGCCACACCATCGGCGAGTCGGACTACTACGACACCAGCTACCGCTCGATGGGCACCGGCGACTGGGATCTGATGGCCGGCGGCTCGTGGATGGGCAACGACCCGGCCGGCTCGAATCCGGCGACGATGAACCCGTTCAGCCGGATCAACCAGGGCTGGGTCACGCCGCAGGTTGTCACCGAGACGACGCTGGGCGTCCAGCTGCAGCCGCGCACCGTCGCGCCGAGCGTGATCGAGATCCCTCTGGGCGGCACGGCGACCAGTGGCACCACGAACACGATCGAGAAGCTGTATGTCGAGCAAGTCTCCAACCGTGTCGCCGGCGACCATCTTCGACAAGGCCGAGTATGCCTCCGGGTCTGCTCATCTGGCACTATGACCGCGGCGGCAGCCAGACCAAGCCCACAAATGCACCCGCCCGCTACCGCATGGGCGTGCTGGAGTACGACTACCGCGACGGCACTCAGGAACTGGCGCTCAACCTGAACCGTGGCGAGCCGACCGATCCCTGGTCGGACACGGCGCTCGGCATCACACCGTACACCACGCCCAGCACCGACCGCAACACTCCGCTGGTAGCCGGCGGTCCGCGCGGAACCGGCTGGTACCTGATGAACATCTCGGCCGATCGGCGACACCATGTCGCTGGACATCGTGCAGCAAGCCGATGTGCAGGACAAGGTCGGTGTAGACCGGCCGGCGCTGCTCAGCCAGCCGGTGATCGCCGGCACGGGCCTGCGACGCTGAGCGCCAAGGTCTACAACCTGACGGCCGCCGACCTGGCGAATGTCAAGGTAGAGTTCTGGGCCACGATGGGCTCCGCAGCAGGTGAAGCTGGCCGAAACAACGCTGGCGACGCTGCCGCCGGGCGCGCCGACGGTCGCCACGGCCGCCTGGGCCGCGCCGGTCGCCGGCAAGTTCGAACATCACGGCCGTAGGCTTCGGTTGACGGCGTTTCAGCCAGCACACCCGGCATGGCGCGCGTCTTCGCCCGGCCTGCCCCGGTCCTGATCGTTGACGACGATGACGGTTACACCGCCGAAGAGGCCTTCGAAGGCGCGCTGACCTCGCTGGGCGTGCCGTACGTGCTGGTCGAGAAGACCGCGCCGCTGGCGCTGATGCAGCAGTACGAGCTGGTGATCTGGTCGGCCGGACAGGCCGGCCGCCTCGAAGGTCAGCTCAACAAGACGGAGATCGCCGACCTGAAGGCCTACCTGAATGCGGGCGGCAAGCTGTGGATCAGCAGCCCGCGCCTGGCGGGCGCCCTGGCGGCCAGCAGCCCCGGCCCGGTGGACACGGCCTTCCTGCGTGACTACTTCGGTTCCATCTACCCGATGTCGAACCAGGCCGGCGGCGGCGTGATCACGGGCACGGGCCAGCCCATCGGCGGCAACGCCAGCTACACGTTGCGCCCATTCCCCGGCCGCGCGATCGAGGACTACCTGGACCCGGCGGTCAGCACCGTAGGCACGGTCACGCCGCTCTTCACCTGGTCCTACGGGCATCACCTGGGCATGGAAGTGATCGGCGACGCCGCGCACAACAACTTCCACGTCGTCTTCTTCGGCTTCAACATGTCGCAGGTGATCTCCGGCGCCGAACGCCTGACCCTGACGCAGCAGGTGCTCGATCGCATGGGCATCGCCGCGGTCTACTTCGACAATGCGACCTACCTGCTGCAGAAGTCGATGGCGGTCAAGGTCACCGTGCACGACGCGGACGCCGTCGCTCCGCAAGTCGATCGTCACGCAGCGACCGGCAGCCGGCCGGCGTGATCGTCTCGCTGGCGCCGACTCGACGTCCCGGCACGTTCACCGGCGTCCTGAACATCCAGAAGACGGGGTCTTCGGGCGGCAGGCTGAAGGTGAACGACACCGACACCCTGAAGGTCGTCTACGAGGACAGCCCCGGCCACACCGTCTGGGCCACGGCGGCCGTCCTCACCAAGGTGGATGTGGACCAACCGGCCACCGATCTACCATGACCTGATCGAGATCGCCACGGACGCGAAGGAGTTGCCCGTGATGGCCGTCGTCACCGATGATATCCGCGTGCAGCAGGTCGAGCTGTTCTACCGTATGGCCGGCAGCGCAAGCTTCATCCGCGTGCCGATGGGCGAGACCTACCACAGCGCCTACACGGCATCCATCCCGGCCTCGGCCGTGACGCCGCTGGGCGTGGAGTACTACATCACCGCCCGAGACTCGAAGGGCAACATGACTTCCGCAGCCTCGGCAGCCACCCCGACCTTCGTGGTCGTCCAGCCGCGCACGATTGCGCCCTGACGCCCATCGTAAGCTCGTGAAATGAAAAGGGGGCGAGGTGGATAAATCCACCTCGCCCCTTCCGTTTCCCTCTCCCGCTGGGAGCGGGGTCCAGGGTGAGGGTGAGGGCCGTCAGGCAAGACCCTCGCGCCCCTCCGTAACCTGATCGGCCACTTCGTAGTACCGGCTTCAGCCGTGCATCTTCAACTGTTCCGCGAAATGCTTGCGGAACTTCGCCACCTTCGGCGCGACCACCACCTGGCAATACGGCTGGCTCGCGTTATTCGCGAAATACTCCTGGTGATAGTCCTCCGCCGGGTAGAACACCGTGAACGGCGTGATCTCCGTCACCACGGGGTTCTGCCACAACCCTTGCGCGTAGAGCTCGCGGATCGTCTCCTCGGCGGTCGCCCGCTGCTCGGGGCTGTGATAGAAGATCGCCGACCGGTACTGCGTCCCCACGTCCGCGCCCTGCCGGTTGAGCGTCGTCGGATCGTGGATGGCGAAGAACACGTCCAGGATATCGCGGTAGCTGATCACCGCCGGGTCGAACGTCACCTGCACCACCTCGGCGTGCCCGGTCGTCCCGTTGCACACCTCGCGGTATGACGGGTTGCGCGTCTGCCCGCCGGCGTAGCCCGACACCACATCCGTCACCCCATTAAGCTGGTCGAACACCGCCTCCAGACACCAGAAGCAGCCTCCCGCCAGCGTCGCCGTCTCACGTTGTTTGGTTTGATCGTCAGTCATATTTACTCACCTCATCCCCTTCTGGAGATAAGGATACCAGCCCTCGCCGCGTCTTTCCGTGGTCGGGGATACGGTGAAGCAAAGACGAGCTTTCGACCCCGTGAATTGGTCTTGCGCCGCGTATCGTCCGCGGTTGAGTACCGGCCCGATTGCTTGCTTATCGGCGTCGTTTGAGTATAGTTAGCCCATCAATCCACGCGGCGCATCCGCATGGAAGGAAGATGCGATGGCATCAACCAAGAACAAAACAGAATCGACCAATAGCCAGATTGCATGGGCGGACATGCTCTGGCGCTCTTATCTGACCGGCGATATCTCGCAACTGGACGGCAAAGTCAAGATGATCCGGCAGGTCTTCGGGCATCTGCCGTCGCCGCCACGCTGCAAGGTGTGTAATGCGCCGTTTCATGGCGTGGGAGGCAAGGTCGTCGGCCTGATGGGGTTTGGCGCGGGGCGTTCCAGCTATAATCCTAGCTTGTGCGACCGGTGCGAAAAAATCGTCAAGCAATATCAGGTAGGGATGGAGCTTCCGGTTACGTTGCTCTTCGCCGATGTGCGCGGCTCGACCAACCTGGCTGAGGAGATTGGCGCCTCGGCGTTTCACGGCGTGATCAACCGCTTCTACAATGCCAGCACCGACGTGCTGGTCAAGACCGACGCGCTCATTGACAAACTGGTCGGCGATGAGGTGATCGGCCTGTACGTCCCGGGGATTGCCGGGCCGGACTACACACAAAAAGCGGTGGCCGCAGCCCGGGGATTGCTCGAAGCGACCGGGCACGCCGATCCCGCGGGACCGTGGATTCAGGTAGGCGCGGCGGTTCACACCGGCCCGGCCTACGTCGGCGCGGTCGGGTCCAGCGAGAGCATGAGCGACATCGCCGTACTGGGCGATGCCGTGAATACGACTGCCCGGCTCGCCTCGCAGGCCGGCCCCGGCGAAATCCTCATCAGTGAGGAGACCTGTCGCCAGGCCGGGCTGCCCACCACCGACTGCGAGACGCGCACCCTGCACCTGAAAGGGCGCAGCGAGCCGGTCAACGTGCGGGTGATCCGCGTGATGCCGGAACAGGATGCGAGAAGCGAGCGGAAGCTCCCAGCATTGTAATGATCATCCCTGCAAGACGCATCGGGTTGTGTCACAATTGTCTTGTATTTGAACGACTGCCAGGCATCATGCGCAGGAGAATGCAAGATGAATGACTATCCAGTGCCGTCCGGTGCGAGCCACCTCGGGCGCCGGCTGCTGTGGGCGCTGCCCGTGTGGGCCGCCCTGTTGTTCCTCGGCACACTCACGCACCAGCCGGATACCCGCACCAACTTCGCCGGCTTCGCGAACTACGTCACGACCCCGCAGTTTCTCGCGTCTCATCTCATCGCCAGCATCCTGGGCGCGGCCATCGGATCACTGGGCGTCGTAGGGCTGCTGTTATATCTGCAAGATACCCGCATGCTGGGGCGGAGCGCCGCCGGCATGTCCGCCACAGTCATTGGCAACACCATCACCACCGCCATCTTCGGCGTGGCGGCCTTCGTCCAACCGGCGATGGGCCACGCGTTCCTGGCCGGGCAGACCGATATTCCCGACTTCTACAACGCGGTCTATGCGGCGCCGCTCTTCGGCACGGCGATCGTCGGCCTGCTCTTCTTCATGGCGGGAGGGGTGTTGGTCGGCAGCGCCATCGCCGGGTCTGGACGATTGCCGAAGTGGGCAGGGTGGGTCTACGCCATCAGCCGCGGTCGCCTTCGCCCTCAGCACCTTCCTGCATGCCGGTGGGCCAGAGCGTGGCGTCGGCGCTGCTGTTCGTTGCCACCGTAGCGGTCGCCTGGCGCACATGCACGCTGTTACGCCGCGCCACACCACGCCCGTGGCCACAGCCTGAGTTAATCTGAGCGGCCGCCACGCCAATCTAAAGGACGCAGCGAGCCAGTAAACGCACGCGATCCGCGTAGCGGCGGGATAGCAACGGGGAATGAGCTTCGCTTCCCCCGGCGCGCCTTGCAGATACCAGGTACAGATTATCCCAGTCCCACACCTGCGGATACAGATTACGATAAGTCCTCATAGGCCCTTTCCCGCCTGCACTGGGGGGCTCAGCCCCCAGACCCCCGGCTTCAGAAATCAGAAACCCAGAAATCAGAATCCAGGAACAATGGGGAGCACCAACCGAAACCCGACACTGTCGAGGTACGAGATGACCGGATCGTACCCGGCTCGGGAAGCGAACCGCGCATCGTCGGCGTTGTCGTACCACGACCCGCCCACAGAACGCGGACTCCCTTTTCTCCATCATACCAGCTCTTTGTCCACTCCCATACATTCCCACCCATATCCGCGACATGATTCGGAAGGCTTTCCCCCAACGGATACATCGCCACAGGGGACGTACCGTCGATGCCCGATTCGCTTACATTACATCGCGCCACCTTCAGCCCGCTTCCTCCGTCGTGGCCGGACCCCTCGGGGCATCCCAGGGATAACGATTCTTATCCGCAGCGCCGCCGGCCATGCGCCGCCACTCATCCTCTGAAGGCAGCCAGATTTCGGCAACGTCTTGCACCAACAAATCGGCAACCAGCGCCCGATCCTCGTCGGGCAGCCCGGCGTCCCAGCCCGGGCGGCACCGGCGCAGCACATCGGCCAGCCACACAGCGTATGCTGACGCCTCATACCACGACACCCCCACGACCGGATACCCGCGTCGCTCCCTGCCGAAGCGCGCCTGCCGCCAGTATCGCCGGCTCCTTCGCTGGGCCTTCCCCACGATGCTCCGGCGGCGACTCGCGCCACTTCCATCCGGGACTGTCCTTCCCGCCCCAATACTCCGGTACGTCGTAGCCCCCGGCGAGAATGAAGCGCTCGAACTGCACGTTGGTCACCGGATAGCGCATCGCCATCAGATCGCCGCCGCCCTCCGCGGACTTCGCGCAGCGCAGCCACGGATTCCAATCCTCCGGCAGCCAGCCCAGCTCGTCCAGAACCTCACCCGCCGCGTCGCACGTCCGCGAGCTAACCACAGGCGGATCGTTGGGGTGCCCATTGTCCGGGTCAAGGTCCTGCATCGTCTGCCGAAGGCACTCGAGCACCCAACGTCTGGTCGCCGGCTCCACATTCCGCCGCCCGATATCGGCCAGGGCACGCCCGGCAAGGATGATCTGTCGCCCGGCGCTCTCGGGGCTTCCCGGCTCCATGCGCAGCAGGTCTTCGATGAAGTCGCTGGAACGGTACTGAGAGCCGTGGACAATGCCCAGGACGCCTGCGGCAAGGAGGATAACTTCGCTCAGCCGCGGGTCATTCCAATGCCGTTCCAGCATCTCCTTCGCGCTTCCGAGCGCTGTTCGGCCAGATACCATGCTGCCAGGTACACCTCGAAGGTCAGGTGGAAGAAGCCGTACTGCCCCTGACTGCGCTCGGCCAGCAGCCCGTTCCATCACGCGCGTGGTGTAGAAAGCTATTTCGCGATACGGCGGGCCTCGTCCTTTTCAAATCCTTCGCGATCTACCAGGATCTCCAGCAGGCGTCGTTGCCACTCTGCATACGGCATTGTGCCACCGGGATGCTCCTCGTGCAGCCAGTAGGCCAGCGGCGCCATGATCTGGATCACCTTCATCGCCCAACTCGGCGAGAAGCGGGCTTTGAGAGCCAACCTGGAATGCCGCCATGATTCGATCAGCGTCTCGGAACACATACGATACAGCGTCACGCGACGGTTCGGGAGCTTGCCGTTATCGTGCATCAAGGCGAGGATAGTAAGGAGCAGCGGATTGGTTGCCAGCCGTCGCACGCCGGGCGACCCCATGAGTTGCGGCATAAGGTCGGACGCCTTCTCAGTTCCACGCGGCGTCCCGCCTCTTCGTCTGCCAGCTTCTCGTCGTGCGCTCGTTCGTGCGCCGCGTCACCCGGAGCAGGAACTCTTGCACTTCGTCAGGAGCTTGCAGACGACTCGCATCCACGTGTTCGAAGCCCCGAAGCGTCTCGGCCCAGTAGCCCTCGATGCGACTGGTGACTACAAGCCGGTTGCCCTGATCGTCGCACCAACGATCGGCGAAAGCCTGAACACGCTGCACGACACCGTCCGGACTGACCGCCCCGGGCCGGGTCATCGCCTACCTCGTCGAGGCCGTCCAGCAGGATCATGCACGCACCCACGGAGACACCCGCGCGGAGGAAGTTGCCCAGTTGCGGGTGGCAGGCGCACGTCTCCTGAACTGCCTGGAGCAGATAACTGTCCAATGACAGCGACGGCTTCGCCTCCAACTCACGTGCATAGTCGGCAAGGCGCACCATAAGGGGAACGAAGGGAGCGTCCAGGCCAAAGCGAGCCGGCCCATCGCCTTGCGCCAGCATCAAGGCGATGTAGCGTAGCGAGATGCTCTTGCCGCTGCCCGGCTCGCCCAGGATGACGAGTCTCTTCGCACGGCCGGCAGGCGTCGGCTCGCGGTCTTGCTGTCGCCGCTCCTCCTGCTCGGCCCGCTCCGATTCCTCCAGCACCAGCAGCGCCTCCTGTCCGCGGCGGTGGTCCTCCTCGCCGCCCGTCGCAGCAGTCCAAGCTCCAGATAGATGTCTGCCAACGGCAGGCGGATATCCAGGGCGTCTGCCACGATACCGCGAAAGTCGTGCATGCGGAGGTCGCGCACGAGTTGTCCGCGATACTGCGCCTCGATCTCCTCGGCTTGCGCCTGGGTGAGCCCGCTGGCCTCGCCGCCGTAGAAGAAGTCTTCTTCTTCCGGCGCGGCCACACGAATGTGCAGCTTACGGATAGTATCCTGAAGGTGAACAAGAGCGGGGCGTTCCGCCGCCGCGGCACTGAGCAGGTCGGCGGTCCAGCGCCGGTCCGCGGGGCCTGCCTCGGCGGCCTTGATGATGCTGAGAGCGGCGTCGGACAAGGTGCTGCCTTCGGGCACAATGTGGTTATATTGCCTGTCCAGCGCCAGCACCAGTTCCTCCAGATCCGCCACTCGGGTGAAGCTGTCCCAGCAGGGCTGCCTGAAGTTCAAGGACTTGCGGTCCGGTGAGTTTCGCCATTGAATGCCTCTCTGTACGCCCACTATCGCCTGTACGCTACCTTCGGTCTCTCACACGTCACGCACTACGCTTCACGCATACGCGAACGTCAATCCACCTTCGCCTGCGTCCACCTTCACCTCCGCGCCGGGCTTCGGGTCGGCGGTCAGCATCCAGTCGGCCAGCGGCTCGCGCAGGTTCTTCTG
>CAVOHP010000004.1:0-175776 GCA_963695715.1 uncultured Chloroflexia bacterium | reverse complement strand
AACCGCCTGCCGGTCCTGCTGCTCTCGGGCGACTACTACGTCTCGCGCCTGCCCGACCCGGTGCTGCAGCAGGTCGAGCACTGGGGCGACCCCACCATCAGCGTCAACGACGCCTTCAAGCCGGTCACCCGCTACTGGGACCGGATCACCCGGCCCGAGCAGCTGCTGCAGTCCCTGCCGCAGGCGCTGGGCGTGCTGCTCGACCCGGCCGACTGCGGCCCGGCCTTCATCGGCCTGTGCCAGGACGTGCAGGCCGAGGCGTTCGACTATCCCGAGCCGCTTCTTCGAGCCAGCGCGTCCACCACATTCCCCGCCCGCGCGCCCGACCTGCGCCAGCTCGAAGCAGGCGGCAGCCCTGCTGCGCACGGCCAAGAAGCCGCTGCTGATCGCCGGCGGCGGCGTGCGCTACAGCGGTGCCGAGGCGGCGCTGGCCGCCTTCGCCGAGCGGCATCGCGTGCCGGTGGTCGAGACCATCGCCGGCCGCACCGTGCTGGTCCACGACCATCCCGTTGAACGCCGGCCCGATCGGCGGCCTGGGCTCCAACTCGGCCAACCATCTGGCGGCCGAGGCCGACGTGGTGCTGGCGGTCGGCACGCGGCTGCAGGACTTCACCACCGGCTCCTGGTCGCTGTTCGCCGACGACGCCCGCTTCATCGGCCTGAACGCCGCCCGCTTCGACGCCCGGAAGCACCAGGCGCTGCCGGTGGTCGGCGACGCCCAGGCGGGCCTGGACGAGCTGGGCCAGGCGCTGCACGGCTGGCAGGCGCCCGAGGCCTGGCTGGCGCAGGCGCGGCAGGCCTACGCCGAGTGGAACGCCTTCGTCGACCAGCGCAGCGGCCCGACCAACGCCGAGCTGCCGACCTACGCCCACGTGGTCGGCGCCATCAACCGCCTGGCCGACCCGCGCGACCTGGCGCTGACCGCCGCCGGCGGCATGCCGGGCGAGCTGTGCATGAACTGGCGCGCCGAGGACCACCTCGACCTTCGACTGCGAGTTCGGCTTCTCCTGCATGGGCTACGAGATCGCCGGCGGCTGGGGCGCCAAGCTCGCCGATCCCGTCGCGCGACGTGATCGTCATGGTCGGCGACGGCAGCTACCTGATGATGAACAGCGACATCTACAGCTCGGTGCTGACCGGCCTGAAGCTGATCGTCGTCGTCTGCGACAATGGCGGCTTCGCCGTGATCGACCGGCTGCAGCGCGCCAAGGGCATCCCGTCCTTCAACAACCAGCTGGCCGACACCCGGCACGTGGGCGAGCTGGTCCGGGTCGACTTCGCCAAGCACGCCGAGGCCATGGGTGCGATCGGCATCACCGTCTCGGGCATCGGCGAGCTCGAGGACGCCTTCCGCCGCGCCAAGGCCGCCGACCGCACCACCGTGATCCACGTCGCCGGTCCACCCCACCGACTGGACCGAGGGCAACGGCGCCTGGTGGGAATGCGGCACGCCCGAGGTCTCCGCGCGCGCCAGCGTGCGCCAGGCCCGCGCCGAGCACGAGGCCGGCAAGCGGAGGCAGCGGGTCGGCGTGTAGCGAGCGGGACGGCAGTGTGTCCGATCGCGCGCTCGATATCGGTACCGAGGGGCCGGTCCTGCTGCGGCGGACTCGGCGCCGGCACGACGCGGAGCAGCTGGCGCTGGTGCTGGCCGCCGCCGGGATCGCCTGCGGCCTCGCCGCCGACAGCGCCGGCATCGCCCTCTACGTCGACGCCGCCGACGCGCCGCGGGCCTTCGACGAGCTCGACGCCTTCGAGCGCGAGCGCGCCGTGCCACCGGCGGAGCCCGCCATGGTCGGCGACCGTGGCGGGGTCGGGGCGGCCCTGGTCTTCGCGCGGTCCTGCTGTTCTTCTTCGGCCTGCAGCAGCGCGACTGGCGGACCGACTGGTCGGCGCTGGGCGCGGCGGAGGCGGGCCTGATCCAGGGCGGCCAATGGTGGCGCACCATCACCGCGCTGACGCTGCATGTCGACCACGCTCATCTCCTGGGCAATCTCGCCGCCGGTCTGGTGTTCGGCCTGCTCCGGCGCAGCTCCTGGGCGCCGGCCTCGCCTGGCTCGCGATCGTGCTGACCGGTACCCTGGGCAACGCGCTCAGCGCCTGGCTCCAAACCCCGGTGCACGCGGCGATCGGCGCGTCGACGGCCCTGTTCGGCGCCTTGGGCATCGTCGCGGGCTTCCTGCGGCAGCGCCGCGTGGTGCCCTGGCGCGGCGGCATTCGCCGCTGGGCGCCACTCTCGGCCGGCATCCTGCTCCTGGTCTTCCTGGGCTTCGGCGGCGAGCGCACCGATGTCGGTGCCCATGTCGCGGGCTTCGCCATCGGCGGCCTGTCCGGGCTCGCTCTCGGCCGCTGGGGCCACCACCTCCCGCAAGGACGGCGGGCGCAATGGCGCTACGGGCTTGCGACCGTCGGCCTGTGGCCGGGGCGTGGCTGCTGGCGCTCGCCCAGCCGATTGCAAGCGATGGAGGGACCATGACGCTGCAGTTCGCCGTGCTCTACGGCTCGGTCCGCGAGACCCGGCAGGGCATCAAGGCCGCCCGCTTCATCGACGCCCAGCTGCGCCGGCGCGGCCATGCGACCACGCTGGTCGACCCGCTGGAGTACCGCCTGCCGCTGCTCGACCGGATGTACAAGGAGTATCCGAAGGGCGCGGCACCCGGAGCCCATGGAGCGGCTGGCCGACGCTCTATCGCGCGGTCGACGGGTTCGTGATCGTCAGCGGCGAGTACAATCACGGCATCCCGCCGGCCCTGAAGAACCTGCTCGACCATTTCCTCGAGGAGTATTTCTTCCGGCCGTCGGCGATCGTCTGCTACTCGGCCGGCGCGCTTCGGCGGCGTGCGCGCGGCGATGCAGCTGCGCATGACCCTGGCCGAGCTCGGCATGCCGAGCATCCCGTCCTTGTTCCCGGTGCCGAAGGTCCAGGACGCGTTCGACGAGGCGGGCGAGCCGACCGATCCCGGCCACGGAGCGGCGCGCCCAGCGGTTCCTGGACGAGCTCGAATGGTACGCGCGGGCGCTGCCAGGCGGAGCGGGCCAAGGGCACGCCCTACTGAGCCGGCCTGCGGCCGAACAGGTCGAGCGCGGTCGAGCAGGCCCAGGCTGGCGAGCAGGATGCCTGTGGCCTGCAGGGCATCCGGCACCTGGCCCAGCATCGGCATCGCCAGCAGCGTCGCCAGCGCCGGGACGAAGGACGGGAACAGCGCCGCCCGGCTGGCGCCCAGATGGCTGACGGCCAGGCTGTAGGCCAGCACGCCCAGGCAGCCGCCGAGCCCGCCCTGGTAGACGGCCTGCACCGCCATGGCCCCGGCCGGCAGCTCCGGCAGGCCATAGAGCACGAGATAGGCCGGAACCACGACCGCCATCGACAGTACCGCCACGGTCGCCGTCGCCTGCAGCGCGTCGACGCGCCAGCGCCGCAGCAGGAAGGTGAACGTGCCCCACAAGGCGCCCGCGGCGACGAAGCCCAGATCGCCCAGCCAGACCAGATCGCCGGCATGCGCGCCCAGCCCGTCATAGCCGATCGCCAGCAGCCCAGCCGCGAGGATCGCCATGCCCGGCGACCTGCGCCCGGCTCAGCCGCTCGCCGTGCGAACGCGCAGCCCAGCGCCGTGGCGGTGAGCATGGTGGCGGCGGGGCCGAGCACGACCCCGTGCGACAGCGGCGCCAGGACGAAGCCGGTGTTGACGACGAAGCCGAACACCGGGCCGACCAGCAACGCCAGCGCCGCCCGCGACCCAGCCGAGCCCGCCCAGATCGCGCAACCGGCCCGGCGAGCAGCGGCAGCATGACCAGCCCGGCGACGGCAAAGCGGATGAACGTCAGGTCCGCCGGCCGGAAGCCCTGGGCGGCGCCGATTTTGGCACCGACATTGTAGATGGCCCAGGCGAGTGCGGCGACGATGCCCCAGGCGACTCCGCGCAGCGGCGGGATCGGCGCGCGGCGCTTACGGATCGACGGTACTCACGCGGCGGCTCCTTCATGCATTCGCGTAACCGCCCTCGAGACGGCGTGCTCGCGTCGTCTACTTCGCAAGTGGCCCGTGGCGACGACGTCACCACCCCTTGTACTGCAGGGCAACAATGCGCCAGCGGCGCGCGGCCCGTCACGATGGTGGATTGTGACGGGCGTGCTCCCCCTCGTGTGCCCTCGCCCGAGATGCTAAAGGCCGGCGCATGCCGCTCCCCGACCTGTTGCTGGCCCTCTGCGTTCCCATCCTCTGGGGCGTGGGCTTCACGCTGGCCAAACCGGCGGTGGCGCAGTTCCCGCCGCTGATGATGATGGCCATCGCCTACCTCGTCACCGCCATCATGCTCGTGCCGGGCGCCGGACGATTCCAGACGCCTTGGTGGCGGCTGGTGTTGATTGCGGCGCTTGGGGCCACCATCCAGGGCGGGCTGATTTTCACCGGGCTTGCTGCGCTGCCGGCTTCAACCGCCACGCTCGTGCTGCAGCTTCAGGTGCCGTTCGCGGTCTTGTGCGCGTGGGCGTTGGGCCGGGATCGGCTCGACGCACGTCGCCTGATGGGAATCGCCGTCGCATTCGCGGGCGTGGCACTGGTCACCGGCTCGCCTGCCCCCGCAGCGCGCTGGCCGCTGTTGCTCGTGGCGCTCGGTTCATTGTCCTGGGCCGCTGGGCAGGCTGTCGCCCAGGCCGTGGCACGTGACGAGGGAAGAACCCTGACCGCGGCCATCGCGGTCTACGCTCTGCCGCAGCTTGTTCTCGCGTCCGCGGTCCTCGAGCGCGGTCAGCTGACCGCACTGCGTACTGCCGACGCGCTCGACTGGACGGCAATGCTGGGCTTGGCGCTGGCCGGCTTCGTCGTAGCCTACTCGATTTGGTACGCGCTCCTGCGCCGTTACCCGATGGACCAGATCGCGCCGTTCATGCTGCTGATGCCGGTGGTCGGCGTCGCCTTCAGCGCGCTCGTCCTGGGCGAGCGCCCGGCGCTGATCGAGCTGGGTGGGGGTGTCGTGATCGTCGCCGGTCTCGCTCTGGTGGTGGTTCGTCCAGGCAACCGCGGCGCGCTATCTAACCCGATCTGAAATTGCTAGGCTACCGATAAGCAGCGTCGGCGCGGCCTCGCGGCAGGCGACGCCCTCAGGTTGGTTTCGCCCGGCGAGGTCGTGGGTGGGTTGCGCCGGGGATCCAGATCCACTGACCGGTGAAGAGCCAGCGGTTGGGTTGCACTTGCGACGGATTCGCGGCCAACAACGCCTGTACACTGACGCCGTTCGCCCTCGCCACGGTACCCCATGCGTCGCCCGCTTTGACCTGATACCAGAAGCCGGCGTCGGCCGCGCCACCGCGCCGGCTGCGTGAATGTTGCGTCGAGAATGAACAGGCGCTCGCCCTGATAAAGCCAGTCCTGCGGGTGGATCGCCTGCGGATTGTTCGCCTTAAGCGTGGCAATCGGTACGCCTGTTTGCCACGCGATGCGTGACCAACTGTCGCCACGCTGGATCGTATAGGTATAACCCGCGGCCGGCGTGGGAGGCGCGGCCTGGCCCAGCGCAACTTGTGGAGGCAGCACAGCCCCGGCCAGCAGCAGGACGATGACGATCAAGATGAATCGGCTCAACTGTGGACGGCTCATCAGATTCCTTTCTCACACGGGCGCCCCAAACTTGCTGCGGGGAGTCTTGCCGGGACGACTGCCTGGCCCGGCTCGTTTCCGGGTGACGTATTGCACATACCGCGGCAGTTTGCCGCGTGAATCCGGTAACGATTATAACTCATAGCTAGATATGTTCAAACTCATTCATAAGGTGCCATGTTATGTCTAAACACGTTGTCGTTTATATGTCTCCCTGGTGCGGGACGAGCACCAATACCCGGCGCGCCCTCACGGAGTGGGAGGTTCCGGCGAAGTATATCAATATCAAAGAGGATCGCGAGGCCGCCGCCCGCGTCCGAGAGTGGGTCGGCTTTGAGAGCGTGCCCACCGTGGTGATCGCGGAAGAGGGCAGCCTGGAACCGTTTGCGCCGCCTGCGCCGTTGGCTGCCGGCCAGAGCCCGCGTGGCGTGGATCGCGGCAGCATGTTGACCGAGGCGGGCAAGGATCAACTGCGTGAGTGGCTGGTAAAGAATGGTTTGCTGGCCGACTGAATCTCGTTGCGTCGTCCGAAGCGATGAAGAATTGCTGCGCTCATTCGCCAGGCTCGGGGGTCAGCAGGATTGCATTATCCCTGAGCCTGGCTCCTTGTGCATCTTCGACGGGTAATCGCGCCCCATCGCTGAGCCGGTAAAGACCCGTCGCCACTTCCAGCTCCTGCAAATCTATCCCATCGGGCAACTGTAACCAGTGTCTATCCTCGATGATTTGCCCTGGCGCCCAGGACGAAGTGGGATACTCGCCGCCGACGGGTTGGCCATCGCGCCGAGCTATGGGCCGCCCATCCCGATCGAGGATGTGGAGAAAGACAGTGTAGTCCTCAGAAGGCGTCAGATCCGCACGCCAGTATAACGTCATTGCAGCAACAGGGGGTTCGCCCTCGACCTCAAGGCGATGCCCGACCAGTTCGATTTCTTCTCCAAGTCGATAGAGATCCTCGTTGCCGGGCACTGCTGCGGCGGACAGCGGGTCACGTTCGTCACGCGTATGTGCTCCAGCGTTGCCGTATCTTCTCCGCCGGCCAGGGACGTCAACTTCTTTTGGTCGTCTGTCAGGCCAACGCGAAGCGTCGCGAGAACGGGTGGGGTATCGTCCGGGATTTTCAGCCGGTAGTCATCTACGACATAGAAATCCGAAGGCCAGCTTGTCGTGGGTTTGTCACCGGGATGGGTCTTCGTCTGGTTTGCCCAGGTCACCTCGCCGCCTGGCGAGTCCAGGTGGAGGAACGGACGGCTTTCGGCGATCTGCCGGTTCCATGTGCGCCAGTAAAGACGCACCGAAAGCACGTCACCCTGAGCAAAGTAGGATCCCCTAAATCATACCCGATTAACTCGATGCCATTTGTGAATCGCGCATGGACCGGCGACTTCATCATGACCGGCGCTTCCACAGGAGACATCGGGCGGAACCGAGCGCGTGAACGGCTCGATTACCAGGATCTTGGCTCCGCTCAATAGCAGGATTACGCCGAACGTGACGAATAGGGCGCGATGATCCATCCTGTCGGCAACTACGGGTTTGCGCCCCGACGTTGGCGGTTCGGGTCGCCGCCCACACCATAATATCCACACTGATCCCACCAGGCCGGTCAGCATCAATCCCCATCCGACCTTGCGCGCAGGCGTATCACCGAACTTCAGACGTAGTTCGTGTACTCCGGCGGGTACGTCAACCCCAATCAGACCGTGAGGCCCGGCCGGTTGGATGGCAACGGGATGTCCGTCCAACCAGGCGCGCCACCCTGGGAAGTAGAAACGCCCGATTTGCACTACGGTCTGCTCCGGCAGGTTCAGGTGGTAGGCTTCTTCCAAAGGGGCCAGAAGGACCGGTTCACCGGTCGCGCCTGTTGGCAAACTGTCTCGAATCAGCCGGTCCGGTTCCTCACCGGCGAGCAGGGCCGGGAAAAGCAAGTGGGGGGGGTTGGAGTCTTGGACCCAGCGTGGTCGGTACTCGTCAGCTGACGCCGTGGCAGGCGCTCCATCGTTGAGCTCATAGAGTGCAACAGATGCCATTGTTGGTTCATCTGTAGGCGAGAAAGGTCGAGGGAAAAGTAACGGCGCTACGCTCAACGGAATCAGTATCAGCAGCAGCGCGACCAGGGGGAGCTGCAGGGGTCGGGGAAACAGAAATAATGCCGCCCCACCCAACAGCGCCGCCCATAGCAGGGCCGGTCCCAACAGTCGCCACGGAAAGGCGACGAGACGGGCCAGTGGCAGGACGTCCCAGAAGACACCGGAAGCGGGGAGGATGAGCGTGATGCAACTGATGAGTAACGCGCCAATCATCAGCAAGACTGGCCCCAGGGTGTTGCTTCGCTGCGGGGCCGGGAAAGACGGACGCGTTGCCGTGGATGGTTGTAATTGCGTGGGTCGCGGACGGTTGCGAATCCACCACCATAATCCGGCGCCAATCCCGGCTGTGGCTAGCGCAACCTGAGCGATGCCGAGGCTGTTCGGCTGGGGCGGATTCAGCGCCGCCCAGTCCAATGTTTGCGGGAGAGAAAGCACTTCTTTCAGCGGTAACGTGTTCAAATGCACGTTGAACATCCCGGTCTCCATGGACTGAATGTTCACGTCGCGGAGCTCAACCAGCGCGGGCAACCAGTAGGGCGCGCTCGAGAGCCAGGCTCAGCGTGAACGCGCCGATGATTCCGACCAACCGCTGGGGCAAGACGCCGGCCTTCCTCGTTGCGCCATATGACGGCGAGCGCAGACGTGTATACTGCCAGCAGCGGGTAGGACATGAAAGCGGTGGGATGGTGTGCATACACCAGTCCGGCCAGCAGGGCGGCGGCGGTTACGATCCAACGCTTGCTGCCGCGCCGCGTGGTTTCCGTTAACGCCCAGGCGCACCACGGCAGCAAACCGAGCGCCAGCCACTGGGAAAGGTTGCCCTGCACGAACAACTCGCGGAAGCGCAGGGGCGCGTACAGATAGAGCGCGGCGCAAAGCAGCGCGGCGAGATGCAGCGAGGTTGAACCGCCCGACCACGATTTCTGTGTGACCCGGACAGATCTCTCGGTCTGAGAAGGAAGGCAAGCTGCGTAGAGGGAGCGCGCGACCAGGAACGCTCCTGTCGGATAGAGGACCAGCGCGAACGCCTGCACGATCAGCACACCGCGTTGGACGCCCAGGCCGCTAAGAGCCAGCAGGCCGGCAAGTATGTGAGCGCCGGGAGCATAGAAGTTGGAGTAGGGGTAGCCGTAGCCGAGGTAAAAATCAGGCGCCCAGCGAGGGTATAGACTGCCCGAGGCGAATACCCGGCTGACCTCAAACGTGCGCAGCACGTGCGCCGGCCCATCGGCCGTATTGGGCGCGCCGGGCTGCAGGATGGCTGCCAGGGGGATGATCGCCAGCATCGCTGCGATGAGGAGCCATCCGTCAATGAATAGCCTTCTCGTCACACTGCCCAGGCGCTTCTGTGCAAGAGATGTCCAACCGGTGGTCGTGTGCTTCTCGGAGACAACCGCTTCACCCATGCAATCATTTTATCACAAAAGCATTTAGAGTGGCATTATGTTTGAGCCCACATTTGCGAACCGGGGTTTTTGCTTTGCCCGAACCGCCGCCCGCGTGCTAAAATATCACGCCATGCCCCCGTAGCTCAGGTGGATAGAGCGAGGCACTCCTAACGCCTAGGCCGCTGGTTCGAATCCAGTCGGGGGTACTGCTTCCAAAGAATCGCTTCTTGGCGTCGTGCGGGTTGACCTCATCCTGCGCCGTTCCCAGCCCGAGCTCAAGCAACAAATCCTCGCCGGGGCGCTCGCTGCCTTTTGACGCCTTAATGGTCTAAAGCGCTGTGGGAAATGCGGTCCTGCCGCTCATTTCTGCGCGAGCGAGGGCACGCCGAGGCCGACCGGCGCTATGCGATGTTGAAACGCGCGGCGGACGTGGAGTGGGAGATGGATGAGCCGGTGTTGCTGACTGCGGCGCGACTCAAAGCGCAGCATCCGCTTTCCTTTGCAGACGCGCTGATCGCTGCTTATGCCCTGCGCCGTGACGCCACGCTGGTCCACAAGGACCCGGAGTACGCGGCGCTTGCGGGGAAGGTGAGGCTGGAAGTTCTGTCGTCATAGAGATAGACGATTCAACGCCCTGCGACTCGCGAGGTTTGGCGAACTTTGACATTTTGCCCGATCTGTGAGATTTTATAATTGCGGACGTTTGCTCTCCTTATCGCAGCCTGCTTGATGCAGGTATCTTCATCGAACTCAATGGGGGGCGTCATGTTTATTACTTCCCGAAACCGTCGCTCTGTGGCGAGATCTGTACTGCGCAACCTGCTGCTCTTGTTGTTGCTCGTTCTTGCGTTATCTCCGGGACAGATCGCGGCCGCTCCGGCACCGTCTTCACCTGCTGATCCGAGACCCACGAGCACGCGGCGCCCACGCGCACTGCCACGCCAACGCACACCCCAACCCGTACGCGCACTCCAACGCGCACCGCCACCCCAACCCGTACTCTCACGCCAACGCGCACTGCTACGCCCACGCCCACACCGGCTGTGGCACCCACGCCCACGCCGACCTACCAGACAACGCACTGGACACAGGCCTTCGGCAACGCGAGACGCACGAGCCAGGTCAGCGATGGTCCGGCCTTCAAGCAACTCGGTGTCCTGTGGTACTCGTCGTTTGACGCGTATATCCATCCCAATGTCCAGCCGATCACGGACGACGCCGGCGCGATCTATGTGGCGACATCGGCAGGTCTGCACAAGCTGAACGGTTCCGGTGCGGTGGCATGGAGCTATCCGGGCCGCTATGCCGGTACGCCCGCTTACGCGGCTGATCGTGTCTTCGCTGCCCGCATGGACGGGCGCGTTGTGGCGCTGGACTCGACAACCGGCGCCCTCATCTGGTCGTGGAGCGCACCCGGTCACGCCGGATTCAGCGCCGACGTACTGATTGCCTCTGATGGCAGCCTGGTGGTCGGTGAACGTGATGGCGTGGTGTATTGCCTCGAAACAGGCGACACCGCGGCGCCTCGATTGCGGTGGGCCTACCAGGCAGACGGCATGATTGACAGCGGCGCAGCCGAACATGCCGGCTCCGTCTATGTCGGGTCAACCGACAGCCATCTCTACCGGTTGAGCCTGGCAACCGGCGCCCTGCTCCAGAAAAGCGCCAAACTCCATGGCGACGGGCTGCGGATCTTTCCGCCGGTGGTGGATGCGACCAGCGGGCTGGTCTATGTAGCAGTCAACTCGCCGTTGGACAAGTACGCAGTGTATGGCTGGTCGGAATTCTACCGGGATGCCAACGGCGCACCGTATTACACCTGGCGGAACAAGGAATATGACCTGGCGTTCAACATGGGGGGGAACTGGGATGAGCTCTTGCCCGCGGACATCCGAGTGGCCGGCTCCACAGTCGCCGCCGGCGACGACGTGTTCCCCGACGGCATGGAGGTGCTGGACTACGCGGTGCAGAACACGGCTCAGGAAGTGCGACCGGGTGCGTACATCCCGGCTCCGCAGGCGTACTGCAATGCCGACGCCGCCAACAGACAACGCTCGATGATGCTCGTGCTGGACGCGTCCACGCTGAGCGAGGTTGAGGTCGGCGGCCAACGGGTGTTCTTCGCTCATACCGGGACCGGCTCGGGGCCGCGATTCGGCTGCGCGCTCACGGCCGATGACAGGGTGGTCACCACCGGCTGGCGAGGCGGTTGGGATGGGCAAGCGAGCGGGGTGCGCGCCGCGATCATGCTGTGGAAGAAGGGCACGACCGAGTTCGGGGTCACCCGCCTCACCTTCGCCGGGGACGAGCCGCTGCTATTCAGCATCGGCGGAAATGGCTTAGGCGACGTATCAGACCCGATCATCCATTCCATGTTGACTTCGTGGCGCGTTTCTCCAGTCCACCAGGTTGAGCGACTCGAGCGTTCTGAATCAGACCGCGTATCTCGATGGTGCAGCACAGGGGATAGATGCCCTGGCGCCGGGCGTTGCGGCTGGATACGGGAACGCGGCAGAGCAAGATCAGATCACATCTGCCTCCTGGGGCGGCGTCAACGGGTCCTATGGCACCCATGCCTACTCGGGGATGCCCGTCCCGGTCGGGATGGGCGCGAACGGGCGGCTCTACGTTCTCGCCGCCAATTCCCTGGTCGCGTTTGGCAGCAAAGTCAATCCGCAGGAACCGGGCAGCCAGGCGACGCAGATCGCGCCGATGGGGGACCCGGCTCCAGAAGCGCGCAGCGTGGACGCCGTCACCGAACTGCAGGCGGAGATTGACCGGCTATTCGATGGCAGCGCGCCCATCCACTTGCTGCCGGGTCTGCGCTACATGGGCGTCTCGGAAACGCGAGTCTGGGTCGGCAATGCAGATCTGACCCGGATGATGGGGCGTTACGGCATCTGGAGCTTCGAGACGCTGATCCCATTATTGCGGGCCTATCGCTACGTTGACCCGGAGCACCAGCAGAAAATCCGCACCTACGTTCTGGCTGAGTGGCAGAACTACGGGCCGCCGGCAGGCATCTCGCAGTTGCCGTTGAGCAGCCCCGGAGGTGTGTCACGTAACTTCGGTGCGCCGCCGCCCGATGCCGTTCTTCCCACGACGGGTGCGTGGTGGGAGAGTTGGGAAGCCAATCGCCCCTGGAGCGTCCAGCCGCTGCACTGGTACTGCGCCTGGCTGATCCATGAGGTCCTCGGCGAGTCGGCCAACGGTCTTTATGATCAACTGGCGGGGATGCCGGGATTCAGCGCAGACTACGCTGCGCTGCCAACCGGCTTCTTCGACGGCGCGTTTGCGAAGTCGCGCGAGGGTCTCAACGCGCATATCTCCGGGCTCTACGGACGCTGGCGACTGGAGGCTGTCGTATATGGCGAGGACGATGCCAGGACCCTCGCCACGAAGGCGCTTCTGGACCGCCTGTTGCAGCAATGGTGGACGCTACTCGACCCGAATACGACCTTCCCGGCGCTTGATTTCGCTGGCGGCAACAGCCGCAATGGCAATGCCAGCCATCAATGGTTGTGGCTGATGCCTGAGGCCATGGCGTTGCTCGAAAGCGCGCCGGAGCATTCGCCGGCGAAAGTGGAGGCCGTGCTCGCGCAGGTGGACCGGCTCGCGCCGTTCTGGGACACGCGGGACTTCCCGGCGGGGATCGGCGAGGGGATGTTCACCCTGCACCACGACTATCCGGCCATCTTCAATGCCAAGGCCCTCATGGGCGGAGTCGCCCCGCAGGAGTTGCGCCGCCACGTCGACGCCCAGGTGTGGGCCATTGGCGACCACGACTACTGGAATGCTCTGGTCACGCTGCTTGACGTGGAGAATTCGGGGACGCCTACGCCTGCCCCGACGGCATTCCCGCCCGCCGAGATGACGCCCTGACATAGAGGCGCCTCTGCATTCACGAGGAAACAGACCACAAGACCGGGCCGTCTCCAGGATATCGTCATATGGCCCACTCCGCTTGTTTCTTCTTGTCAACCGTTCTTGCTCGTGCTAGACTGCACACATCACGCCTGCAAGCGAGGGCTGCGGCGAAGCCACCTAGCGATGGCTCGACATCCGTCCGACCTTAACCATACGGACGCATGAAGTGAATGGGAGTTGAGGCCCGCAGGACGGTTCCGACGCGGCGAAGGGGGTGTATGGCTAACGAAGAGCATCTTGGTGTTCTGCGATAGGGTATAGATGCTTGGAAAAGGTGAAGAGAAGAACGTTCAGACTTCCGACCTGACCTCAGTCGGGTGGATCTTCTGAGGGTGTATTTCCACGGGACGGGCCCAGCGCGGCGGACGCTGAGTGCGGAGATGTGCGTCCACACTGCCATTAAAAGGATATACGCATGGAACCCGAAATGATGGTTCAGAAGGTTGCCTGTGCTGCATGCGGTGCGTCGATATCAGTGCCGCATGACATTGACCGACTCACCTGTCTCTATTGTGGCAGTAACCTCCTTATTAGGCGAGGTGAGGGCTACATTGCCAGTAAGGTGGCAGAGCAGGCCACGAGCGCTGTTCGCCACGGAGGCGCTGCTATCCGCCCTGCTGAGCGCCGCGAACAGGGTGCGAATAGGTTGACCCGCTATCAGGGCATCATCGACGTACTGCTCGATTCCACGCTGTACAGCCGAGTCTACTTCGACCACGACAATGACCTGCCAAATCCATACCGAGGCATTGCCTTTCTTAAGGAGCCAGCCCTACAGGAAGAACCGAAGAAGGGCAATCAGTATCAGAAAAAACAATGCGACGTGGTCGGTATCCGGAACGGCGTGTGCGACATCGTGATTGAAGAAGAGAGAAGACCAGGGTTTGGCAAAGTTGACGAGGTGATTGCCAAGATTACAAAGTGCGGTTTTCTGTGGGTGGATAGAGCTATTCACTCTCGAGCCATACCTATTCGCCCTGGTGGATAGCCAAGGCTCCGCCGCCCTCGATTCAGTGCAGGATGACGTTGGCACCTTCAAGCGGGTTGTAATCTGCCGAAAAGGGGAGTTCGAAGCAATGTTCCGCAGGCACTATCTGGAACTGTGATGTAGCGGGAATACCTCGCCGAGTGGTGCGAGGCTATCAATCAGCAAGGCGGTTCCGGTCGCTGGCGCTGGCCCGTTCCGAAGCAGCCGGGGGATGTGCTAGATATCCTGATGAAGTCCCTCCTCGGCGCAATCAGTGGCTATGGGTACCCCCCGCCGCCGGACGAAACCAATACCGAGTAGCCCGGCTAACTGCTCTGGCCGCAGTTTCGAGTGCATGGCGTGCCGGGGGTGCTGGTTCTTCTTCGGCCAGTCTCACGTCCCGCACTGCAACTTCCCCAAACTTGACATAATAATGTAGCGATTCGCTCCACATCTCCCGGTCCATCTCCATCCCTCCCAGGTTTTGTGCTACACCAGACCACCACCCCCGCTCGGACCCGCGTCATTGATGGATACCCCGCAGCCGCTCGGATGAACTGCCCTATTCCCTGTAAGGACGGGGTTCCCACGTCCCGTTCTTCCTTGACAACCGGGCAGAAGAGCGCGAAGGTTCTGGCGACGTGATCCCGTCTGACAGGGAGGAACCCATGCACACCGATATCCCGGCCGTGATGCCCGTGCGTCAGCGGGCCGAAACGATCCACCGGCTGCTGAAGGAGCGCCTGGCGACGGTGTTGCCACGCGCAATGCGAGAGACCGGCTTCGACATGTGGCTCATCCTCTGCCAGGAGGATAACCTGGACCCGGTCTACACCACGATGATCCCGATGGATACCTGGTGTCCCATCCTGCAAATGCTGGTCTTCTACGATCGGGGAGGGGAGCAAGGGATAGAGGGCATCAACGTATCGGGTACGAACACGAAGGACCTGTATGAGCGGGCCTACACGGGACAACTCGAACGCGAACAGTGGCCGCTGCTGCGCACGATCATCGAGGCGCGGGACCCGCAGCGGATCGGCATTAACATCGGCGCGGTGCAATGGCGCATGCGGCCCGCGCCGGGGTGTGGGAGATGTGGAAGGTATGCCCGGCGGTGTAGCGCAGCAACCAGCCGATAGCCAATGATGCTGAAGAAAGAGAGCGAGAAGGGAACACCTTGAAAATCCGACTTGACGCGTCAGATTTTCAAGGTATAATCGGTGTATGTGGATCGAACGCGCCGCTCTGAATCAGCGAATTACCTACGCCCTCGCTCGCGCCCCGTTGTCGCGCTCATCGGGCCACGCCAGTGCGGAAAGACGACCCTCGCCCGCCACTTCGTCTCGCCCGATTCCGCCAACTACTTCGACCTCGAAGACCCGGTCAGCCTGGCTCGACTGGATCAACCCATGACCGCCTTGCAAGACCTTCAAGGCCTGGTCGTCATTGACGAAGTCCAGCGCCGCCCCGATCTTTTTCCTGTACTGCGTGTCCTGTGCGATCGCGTCCCGTTGCCCGCGAGCTTCCTTATCCTGGGCAGTGTCTCGCCCGATTTGCTCCGCCAGTCTGCTGAATCGCTGGCTGGACGCATCGAGATCATTGACATGGCCGGGTTCAGCCTGGCCGAGGTAGGTGCAGCGGAGCAGACGAGGCACTGGCGGCGTGGCGGCTTCCCACTCTCTTTCCTTGCCGATTCGGAGGAAGACAGCCTGGCCTGGCGCGCCAATTTAATCCGCACTTTCCTGGAACGTGACCTACCACAGTTCGGCGCAGATATCTCCTCGGCGGCCATGTTCCGCTTCTGGAGCATGTTGGCTCACTATCACGGCCAGGTGTGGAACGCGGCTGAGGCCGCTCGCGTCGCCGGGGTCAGCGAGCGGGTCGCCCGGCGCTACCTTGACCTGTTGCAGGGCGTATTCATGATGCGCCAACTCCAACCCTGGTACGCGAACATTGGCAAGCGACAGGTCAAATCGCCCAAGATATACTTCCGTGATTCGGGCATCCTGCATCAAATCCTCGGCATCCGTAGCGACTCGATCTCCAGATGCACCCGAAAAGCGGCGCATCGTGGGAAGGTTACGCTATTGAGGAGACGCTCAAGCTGGTCCGGCCGGATGAAGTCTTCTTTTGGGCTACTCACAGCGGCGCAGAACTCGATCTGCTAATGCTCAAAGATGGCAAATGGTTGGGTGTGGAATGCAAGCGCGTGGATGCCCCTCGGCTGACCGCCTCTATGCGCATCGCACTGGATGACCTGAAACTCGATCGCCTGGTGATCGTTTACCCCGGCATACGCGCCTACCCGCTGACCGATCGCGTCGAGGCGCTGCCATTGGCGGCGCTGGCCGCCGGGGATCCGGCGGTTTTGTTCGGTTCCACTCCACTGCTCTCGGATTCCCTCCTTCCAGACTGACCCGTTTTCTGCCGGCTTACGGCAGCGTCGGCTGAACGCAGGTCACAGTTCATTACTTTGCATAATGACTGTATTCTCGGCTCACGTCCGGCTTGGCATCCTTCACTGGTTTTTGTGCTACACTTTGCTGTCATTCCTGCCCGGCCCCGCGTCATTGATGAATACCCAACAGCCGATCGGATGAACTGCCCCGGTCGCTGTGGGCGCGGGATCGGGGGACGCCAGACGACGTTCCACGTGATCTGACGTCATATAGAAGCGACTTCCCGCTCACCGACTTGGGGTTCGCGGGGTTCCGGTGCTAAAATGGCCCTGTTGTTCCCGCGCGCACAGATGTTACACGCTCAATTCTCAGGAGGAATTTTCCCAATGATCAAACTCGTGTTGCTCCGCCACGGCGAGAGCGTCTGGAACAAAGAGAACCGGTTCACCGGCTGGACCGACGTGGATCTGTCGGAGAAGGGCGTCAAGGAGGCCTACGACGCCGGCAAGCTGATGCTCGCTGAGGGCTACACCTTCGACGTGGCGCACACCTCGGTGCTGAAGCGCGCCATCCGCACGTTGTGGAACGCGCTGGATGAGATGGACCTGCTGTGGATACCGGTCCATCGCTCGTGGCGGCTGAACGAGCGGCATTACGGGGCGCTGCAAGGGCTGAACAAGGCCGAGACGGCGGAGGAATTCGGCGCGGATCAGGTGAAGATCTGGCGACGCGCGTATGACATCCCGCCGCCGCCGCTCACGCCCGAAGATCCGCGCTGATCCGGGCGCCGACCCGCGTTATGCCGGCCTCGCCGACGATGAACTGCCGTTGACGGAATGCCTCAAGGATACCGTCGAGCGCTTCCTCCCCTACTGGTTCAGCGACATCGTGCCGGATCTTGAGGCCGGGAAGCGGGTGCTGATCGCGGCGCACGGCAACAGCCTGCGTGCGCTGGTCATGTATCTCGACAACATCTCGGAAGAAGAGATCGTTGAGCTGAACATTCCCACCGGCATCCCGCTGGTCTACGAGCTGGACGACAATCTGCGACCGATCCGCCATTACTATCTCGGCGACCCCGAGGCCGCCGCCCGCGCGGCTGCCGCCGTTGCAGCGCAGGCCAGCAAGAAGTAACCCCGGACTCTGGAAACATGCGACCCCCGGCCCTTGTGTAAGGGCCGGGGGTCTTGTTTTTTGATGCGACAGCGGGCCGGCGCGGCGTCTAGCCGACGATCAGCAGGCTGTTGTCCTCGCCAAAGCCGGAGGGTTCGTAGTCATCAGCGTCCGGGTCGTTGAACCATCGTTCGCCGTCTGCCAGGAAGCGATAGCGATACGCGCCGGGGTCGAGGCGAATTGCCTTGGCCCAGAAGCCATCTTTGCGCTGTTGCATGGCGCCGGCGTCTGCGTCCCACTCGTTGAAATCACCCAGCACTGAGACGCTCTGCGCGTCCACCTCAGGGGCGACCACAAAAGTCACCGTCCACTTGTTGCTGTTCTTAATCGGTACTTTCTTCATTGCATCAGAACTCCTTTCACAACGATGCACAGACAAAAGGGAAGCCGGCTGGGAGTCAGCCGGCTTCTTTGCGCTACATTCATTCATTTCTATATAAGCTATATCCCAAATGGGGGCCTTCTGTCAAATCTGTGGTACGTGTCCGTAGGGGCGGTTCATGAACCGCCCCTACGCCCCTACGCCCCTACGCCCCTGCGCCCCTACGCTCCTACGGACTGCTTGCCCTTCGTTCCTCAAAGGGTTATAATGGGCCTCAGGTCATTCAGGGCTGCCGGATTGTCGGCAGTCAGATAAGCGGGAGGCGTTGAAACGGTTGACGCTGGGCGAGCCGATTGAATTCGTGCGTTATGAAGACGGGCGCTTCGAACCGGAGCCGGGCGTGATCATTCGCGAAGGGCTCGTTCGCTTGCACGTGAACGGCCTCGAGTTGGCCCGTGTGATGTGCTCGCCCGTCGAGCTGGATCGGTTGGCGCTTGGGTTTCTGTTCAACGAACGCATCATCCGCGGTCTCGATGACGTGCGACGGGTTGTCGTCTGTCCCAGTGGGGCTTGCATCGAGATCTGGCTGCGGGATGCGACCTGGGTTCCGACCGGCAAACCAATCCTCACCAGCGGGTGCGGTGGCGGGGTTACATTCACGGATATCACCGAAACAGCGCAACCGCTACGTTCCGAGTTGAGGGTCACACCGGGCCAGTTGAGCGGGTTAATGATGACCTTGCTCGCGGATGGGGCGGAACGCCAACGAGGTTTACACGCTTCGGCCCTGGCTGAAGGCGATACGTTGTTGGCCGTAGCCGAAGATGTGGGCAGACACAACACGATTGACCGGCTCTGCGGGCAGTTCCTGATGGAGGGACTCCCGACTCAGGAGCGAATTCTGCTCAGCACCGGCCGAATTTCATCCGAGATGTTGCTCAAAGCCGCCCGCATGGGTGTGCCCGTGGTGGTCAGCCGTTCGTCGCCCACCAGCCTTTCGGCGGCCCTGGCGCAGGCGTGGGATATCACCCTCGTCGGTTATGTCCGGAGGACCAGCTTCAACGTCTATGCGGGTCAACGCCGAATCGTGCAAGAAAAGGGAGGTGACCATTGATGCGAAGTCGTGAAGAGAGTTGGCAGGAGTTGGATCGCGGATTCAAGACCTTCATGGATTGTCTGGGTCAACTCACCGAAGACGAGTTGACGACAACGGCCGTGGTCGGCCAATGGACCGTGAAGGATGTCGTGTCGCACGTCTGGTCATGGGCCGATCAGGCGCTCTACTCCGCCAGGGCCTGGGATGGCGTTCGGCCCGAGCAGGCCGGCGCCGTTTTCGATGATACGTGGAATGAAGTGCGGGTAGATGAACGACGTGCACTACCGCTGATTACCGTGGTGGATGGCGCAACCGGCTCACATCGTCGATTGATGCATTTCATTGACCTTACGGATGAAGAGGCTTTTGCAGCGCGCGGTAAGACCCCCTGGGGCGCTGAGATGACGTTGGGTGACTTTCTGTGTAAGATTGCGGATCATTATGTCAAACATGCCCATGAACTCAAACAGTATCAGGAGCATTGTCTGGAATGCGACTGATCTGACCGCCCTTTTCCCCTGAAACTTCTTCTCTTGTTGACCCGGCTCTACCCCTCGGAGCCGGGTTTGTCTTTCCGGTAAAGCTTGTTACTGACGGCGGGCCTCATCTGTGGCAAAATGAGTCATAGATTGAGCGCTGTTGGGGCAGAAACAGCAAAGGAGCCTGAGTCATATGAAAACCCCGTTCGTCAATGAGCCGCTCACCGATTTCAGCCGCAATGAAAATGTCGAGGCGTTTCGCAATGCACTGGGCCGCGCCCGTGCCCGCATGGGTGAGACCTATCCCCTGGTCATCGGCGGCGAGCGTATTTTCACCGAAGAGACATTCGATTCGATCAGCCCTGCCAATCCGGCGGAGGTGATCGGGCGCATCAGCAAGGCCACCCCGGAACTCGCCGCGCGGGCCGTGCGCACGGCGGCGGGGGCATTCGAGACCTGGCGCGGCGTACCGTTTGACGAGCGGGCGCGCTATCTGTTTCACGCGGCGGCGCTGATGCGAGAGCGCAAGCATGAGTTCAGCGCGCTGATGACGCTGGAGGTCGGCAAATCGTGGACCGAAGCGGACGCGGACACCGCCGAGGCGATTGATTTCATGGAGTTCTACGGGCGCGAGATGCTGCGGCTGGGGCCAGGCCAGCCCACAGCCCCTTACCCGCATCACGAGACGCAACTCTATTACATCCCTCTCGGCGTAGGCGTCGTCATCCCCCCGTGGAACTTCCCGTGCGCGATCATGGCGGGCATGACCACCGCGACGATCGTCGCCGGCAACACGGCGGTGCTCAAACCGGCCAGCGCATCGCCGGTGATCGCGGCGTGGCTGGCCGATCTGTTCAACCATGATCTTCATCTTCCGCCGGGGGTCCTGAACTATCTGCCGGGGCCGGGCGGCGCGATCGGCGATGCGTTGGTAGATCACCCGTTGACGCGCTTCGTCGCCTTCACCGGCTCGAAAGAGGTGGGCCTTCGCATTTTCGAACGCGCGGCCCGGGTGCAGCCCGGCCAACAGTGGCTCAAACGCACGATTCTGGAGATGGGCGGCAAGGACGCCATCCTGGTGGATGAGACCGCTGACCTGGACGCCGCGGCCGCGGGCATTGTGTCGGCCGCCTTTAGTTTTCAGGGCCAGAAGTGTTCGGCCTGTTCGCGCGCCGTCGTCGTGGCCGACGTGTATGACGTCATGCTGGAAAAGGTCGCGGCGCTCACCCGGCGGCTCGACGTGGGCGACCCGACGCTTGGCCCGGGCGTTGAAATGGGGCCGGTAGTAGATCAGGCTGCGCTGAACAAGCATCTGGAGTACATCGAAATCGGCAAGGGGGAGGCGCGGCTGGTGATCGGCGGCGAGACGGTTGCTTCACCGGCGGGCGGCTACTACTTGCAGCCGACCATCTTCGCCGATGCTGCGTCTGATGCGCGGATTGCACAGGAGGAAATCTTCGGTCCCGTGCTGACGTTCATCCGGGTACACGACTTCGAGGAGGGGCTGGCGGTGGTCAACGGCACGGAATATGGCCTGACAGGTTCCCTCTATTCCAACCGCCGCGATCGGCTGGAGCGCGCCCGGCGCGAGTTCCACGTCGGAAACCTGTATCTCAACCGCAAATGTACTTATGCGTTGGTGGGCGTCGCGCCGTTCGGCGGCTTCAATATGAGCGGGACGGATAGCAAAGCGGGCGGGACTGACTATTTGCTGCTATTTACGCAGGCGAAAGTCGTCAGCGAATTGCTGGGGCGCTGAATTTGTAAAGTTATGTCATAGGGGGCAGGTTTTGCCGTCTATGGAGGGCCGTGCTATAATCTTCGTTCGTCTGGTGATGCTATCCGCAGATTCAGACCCGGAGGATCCGTACCGAAGAAAGGCCGCACGTTTCGTGATCACGTATCTTTATCTCGCGCAGATCGTAGTTTCCGTTGCTATCATTGCCCTCGTCGTAATTCAATCCAAAGACGCGGGGCTGGGCCAAATGTTTGGCGGCAGCGACATGGGCGTTTCACATACGCGCCGGGGGGTTGAGCGCACCATGTTCAACGCCACCATTGTGTTGGTGGTCGTCTTCGTTCTCCTGTCCTTCGCCACGGTATTGGTCTCAGGGTAACCTTGGGCAGGTACTTACGCTGGCAAGCCGTTATCGCCCTCCTGGGCATTGCACTGCTGGCTGCCCTCCTGCGCTACGCGTCCTACAGCTTCACCACAGTCACCGTCCCCGATCGAGGCGGTGTCTATGTTGAGGGCATTGCCGGCAACCCGCAATACCTCAACCCCCTGCTCAGCCAGTACAATCAGGTAGATGATACCCTCGTCTCCCTCCTGTTCAACGGCCTCACCAGGCTGGATGAGCAAGGCAATATCGTCACCGACCTGGCGGAAGGCTGGCGGGTCAGCGAAGACGGGCTGGTCTATGATTTCCTGCTCCGACCCGGCCTCGTCTGGCATGACGGGCATCCCGTCACCGCCGCCGATGTGCTCTACACGGTCGGCGCGATGCAATCCGAAGAATTCCCCGGAGTCTCCTGGCTCAGCACTCTCTGGCGCACAGTGAAAGTTGAAGCGCCCGACGGCCCCGACGGCCTGACGGTGCGCTTCACGCTTTCTCAATTGCTGCCGTCCTTCCTCGACTATACCACCATCGGCCTGTTGCCCGCGCACATCTGGAAAGATGTGCCCATCGCGCAGATGCGCGAATCGCAATACAATACGCGCCCGGTCGGCACGGGGCCGTTCAAAGTAGATCGCATTACCGCCACGCGCGCCGACCTGGTCGTCAACCCGCGCTATCCCGGCAAAACGCCCTATCTCACCGGCATCAACTTCCGCTTTTATCCCGATCATGAGAGCCTGCTGCCCGCCTACGACCGCAACGAAATTGATGGGATCAGTTGGATCTGGCCGACCGATATGGAGAGCGTCTCCGAACGCACGGACATGAACGTCTTCACATCGCCCATCAGCGGCTACACGCTGATCTATCTCAACCAGAACAACCCCAACACCCCCTTCTTCCAGGAGCGGGAGGTGCGCCAGGCCCTGCTCTATGGGCTGGATCGTCAGGCGTTGATTGATCGGGTGATGAACGGCCAGGCCATTGTCGCCGACAGCCCCATACTGCCCGGCACATGGGCCTATGACACGGAAATCCCCAAATATTTCTACAACCCGGAGAACTCGAAGGCTCTCCTCGAACAAGCGGGGTGGGTTGACAGCGACCGCGACGGCATCGTTGACCGCGACGGCGTCCCCCTCTCGTTCATTCTGATGGGTGAAAATCAGCCCCTCCTCGAAGAGATCAGCCGGATGTGGGCGGATATCGGCGTACAGGCCATCGTGCAGGGCGTCAGCCTGCCGGGCCTCACAGCCGATTTCCTCGCCCCGCGCACCTATGATGCCGCTGTAGTGCAGTGGGAACTTTCCGGCGATCCTGATCCCTATCCTCTCTGGCACTCGACGCAAATCGCCGAGGGTCAGAACTATTCAGGCTGGAACGATCGCGCCGCCGATGAGGCCATCGAACGCGCCCGCACCACCAACGATCAAGCCAAACGGCGCGACGAGTACATCCTCTGGCAACGCCTGTTTTCCGATGAAGCGCCCGCGCTGATGCTCTATCATCCCGTCTACACCTTCGGCGTGCGCGACAAGATACACGATGTCTCCGTCGGCCCCATGAACAGTCCGGCCGACCGTTTCAACAGCATCGCCGACTGGTATAGCGTCACCCGTCGCGTGACCATGGGCAGCCAGGAACAGGGCGCGCCCACCATCGCCGTGCCCACGGAAGAACCGCTCGAGCCCGCTCCCTGATTGGGACCGCGAAATAGCGTCAGATGCGCATCGCTAATTCACACTTCGGGCAAACACATTTGACACCCGCGCCCGTCCGTGGTATAAATTTCCTCACCAGCGACGCCCTTGCCGAAGTGGCGGAATGGCAGACGCGCTGAGGTTCAGGACCTAGTGAGGGTTAACCTCGTGTGGGTTCAACTCCCACCTTCGGCACCAATGCGTGAATCCCACGCCCCAGAGGGGTCGTGGGATTCTGTGCCTATGGCTCATGTGATGTGCTGATCGGAGGCTTCGGGTGACCCTGCCGCGCCGGCTGAGATTCGCGACAGACCGTTCACAACTCATCATCATCACGGGCGCGCTCGTGATGGTTGTGGCGTTTTTCGGCTTCACCCAGCTCGCGGTCCAGAAGAGCACGGCGCTCGTCGCCAATGAGCGGGCGCAGAACAAAGTGGCCCAACTCGAAGCGCAACAACGCCTGCTGCGCAGTTCGCTTGTGCAGGCCCGTCTCGGCCAACACATCGCCCCCAAAGCATATCAGTATTTCGGGAAAGCGCCGCCCGGTCTGACGGTCATTGTGCCGGAAGAGCCCGCGATCATCCCCCCGCCCGAGGTCATCAAAGCGCCATCTTCGCTCGAAGAGTGGACCGGTCGGATCGAGCTAACAGTTTCCGATGGCATGGAGAGTGTGAGAAACCTGGCAAACGACCTGGTGAGCGCAATCGAGCGACGACGCACCCCGGTCAACCCTGGGGTGGACGCAAACTGACCCTGCGCGATATCGTGTGACCAAAAAGCGCCGGAACCCGATGGCTCCGGCGCTTCGCTTTGCCCCCAGGCGGCCGGCGCGTCAGTTAACCTGGCGCGCCAACAGTTGACGCAGCGTCTGCGCCGGCTGGGCCCCCACAATCTGATCCACGACCTGCCCATCCTTGAAAATCAGCAGGTTGGGAATGCTCATGATCCCGTAGCGCCCGGCCACGGCCGGATTGTCGTCAACATTCACCTTGGCCACCAGCGCCCGGCCCGCGAACTCCTTCGCCAGATCGGCGACCGCAGGCGCAATCATTTTGCACGGCCCGCACCACGGCGCCCAAAAGTCCACCAGCACCGGAACCTTGCTGCCGCGGATCGCCTTGTCGAAGGTTGCGTCGGTCAAGATGACCGGCTCTGCCTGCGTGGAAGTTCCCGACCCGGCAGGCGAAGGAGATGGCTGCGATGGCTGCTGCGATCGCACGGGTGCGCCGGCCAGCGGCACGCTGGCGCCGGTCGGCGTGGCCGGCTTCACGCCGCTCCCGTTCACCATATAGTCAATCCATGCGGCCACATCGCGCTCCCGGCGCCGCGCCCACGGATAAGACCTGCGTCTCGCCATCCTTGATGAACACAAGGGTGGGCAGTTGGGTCACGCCATAGCGCTTCGCCAACCCGGGCTCGTCATCCACGTTGACCTTCACAATCAGCGCTTTCCCGGCATAGTCCCTGGCCAGCCGGTCGAGCGTCGGGGCGAATTGATCGCACGGAGCGCAATCGCGTCGCCAGAACACCAACACCACCGGCACGCCGGCGTTGATCACGCGCGGTAAATTCGCTTCACTGGTATGGATCGGGGCATCTATTGCCATGTCTGCAACTCCAAACTTGAATTCGGCAGAGAACATAGTGGATCAACGTCTCAGTCAGATTTTGCGTCCGTCGGTCTTCGCAAGAACGCAGCAGCGATCCCCGCGACAACCAGCAGCCACCCCAACGTCGCCAGCGCCAGGCCCACGCGCCAGGGTAACGGCGCAAACCGCACTTCGACCGTATGCAGCCCGGCCGGTAGCGTCACACCCTGAAATACGTAATTCGTGCGCAACGGCGTGCCCTGCGAAATCCCATCCACGATCACTTCCCAACCGGGATACCAGTGCTGCGCCAACACCAGATATGCCGGGCCATCGGCGCTCACTTCGAGCCGCAGCCCATTGGCTACTTCCTGGATCTCCGTCACCTGCCCGCCTGCCGCCACCGGGGGCGCCGCGCCTTCAACGACCGCCGTCGTCGCAGGATCAAAGCCCGGTTCGTGGATCGCCGCCCAGGCCGCCTCGTGATCGGGCGCGGCCTGAATCTGGGTCACGAAGAAGGCGCGCGGCAGCGCGTCGCGATTCTCATAGACGTTCAACTCCGGGTCGCCGTCGTAGACCAGGGCGAACTTATCCCAATCGAGCGTGACATCCTTGCGCGCGATCACGTGACGGACGTTGAGCAGATCATACAGCCGCGATGACCGCGAGCCCAACCCCTCCCAATAACGGTTCACATCGGCCAGCGCCGACGGGTTTGCCACGCCCCCTACGTCTTCGAGACCATGCAACAATGCCGTATCCGGCTGCCACAATGTCTCAATATCCGTGCGGCTGTCAATACGCGCCGGGCCGGGCTGAGCTTCGAGGAAGCCGACGATGCCGGGTTGCTCGAAGGCGGCGTCGGGGTCCGCGTTGCCCAGGTCTTGATACGCCCCTACTCCCGCCAGATCCAGATAGATCAGGGCGACGGCGAGCCACGCCAACGTGCGCGGCGTCGTCCACTCGCCGCGGCGGGCGGTCAGCCAGACGTAAGTCGCCAGCAACAGCCCCGCGAAGGTCATCACCGCAATCAGCGCCACGGAAGTGTGCGAAACCAGCGCCGGGTCGCGATCTTGCACCAACAACAGCCCCAGATAGGCCAGCGGCGCGGCTACAGCAAAGACCGCCGCCGTCCCATAACCGAAGACGCGACGAAAGTCCTCGAAGCGCCGGCGCTCGTCGGCCAGCAATGGCTGCAACGCAGCCTCCAGCCCGATGGCCGCCAGCACGGCCAGCGCGAAGTCCGTCACATAGATGAAGCGGGCCGGCGCGCGTAGCAAGCCGAAACCGGGCAGCAGCGTCAGCCACCCGTGTGGAATGGCGTAGATGCCCAGCGCGATCACAAAGCCGGCCACCGCCAGGGCGACCCAGAGCCAGGTTCGCCGGTCACGCCGCAGCGTCACAGCCAGCGCCGCCAGCGCCAGCGGAAGGATGCCCAGATAGCCCACTTCCACGCGTGGCCATGCGCCCCAGTGGAACTGCGGCCCACGCCCGAAGAACCCCGGAATCAGCCAGCCGATCCACTGCGCGGGCGAAAGCGAATAGCCCGCCGCCTCCTGATAATTCCAGGCCTCGCGCTCGGTCTGACCCGCCAATTGGAGCGCCGGCAGCAACACCGGCGCGGCGATGAGAAAGGCGACCGCAAAGCAGACCAGCATCGTCAGAGACCGCGCTCGTCACCGTCGCTGCGAAAGTCGGCGTCGGCGCGGCGCTGGAATAACCCGAAAGCCACGTAGAAGATCAGCGCCATCACGATGAACACAACCGCCTGGATGTGACCGGCCAGGATCGCCACGCCCAGCAGTGCGCCCGCGCAAAGCGCACCTAGCCAACGTCCCCGGAGCGTCGAGGCTTGCAGCGCGTGGGCGAACGGCCAGAACACCCACGGCAGCCAGGCCATCGTCGCGTTCAGGTTGAGATTGCCGAAATGAACCAGGAAGCCATCGGAGAACATGAAGGCGACGGCCCCCGCCAGCGCCGGAACCCGGCTCAATCGCAACCCGCGCGCCAGGAACAGATACATCCCTGCGCCCGCAAACCAGATGTGCGCCATGCTCAGCCATTGCAGGGCATCATAAGAGAAATCCGGGCGCAACATGAAGAGCAGCAAGTTCGGCGGGTAGAGGAAGCCCGCCTGAATATCCGCGACGTGCGGCGCACCGCCGTAGAGATACGGATTCCACAGCGGCCACGCGCCGGCGCGCAGCGAGGCAGCCGCAAAGCGGTAAGAGGGGTACAGGAACGAAACCAGGTCGCCGCCGTCCGCCGGCATCCAGTTTTGTCCGGCCGCCACGCGCCAGAAGAAGCCCAGCGTAGCCAATCCCAACAGGCCAATCGCCGCGAAATCAAGATGCCAGGGGGAGCGCAGATAGCCGCGCCGATACGCTTGCTGCAAGGCAAGCACGATGACCAACCAGAGCGCAATGGCCAGGATCAAACAGCCCATCCTCGAAGAAACATCGCCAATCCATGAAGCCGATTGAGCGGCAAATATGCTGCGCCCATGATACCACCAAGCGCAGCCGGGGGCGAATTGGCCGGGGTTCGCCGGTTGCGGTATGATGCGGTCAATCTAATCGTATCTGAGGTCCTCTCGATGTCCTATCGTCGCCGTTTGTTCTGGTTTCTCCTCGCCGCCTGCGCGGCCATGGCGTTGTTGATCCTCGCGCTGATGCCTGCGGAGCGGACGCTGGGCCAGGTCATCAAGATCGTCTATCTGCATGGCGCGCTGAGCCGCGGTGGGATGGTGGGCTTTGCCGCCGCAGGGATATGCGCCGGGGCCTACCTGATCCGACCTCGGCCGGCGCTCCTTCGCTGGGCCGAGGCGCTTTCCATCAGCGGGCTGGGCTTCTGGATCGCGCATTTCCTGGTGAGCATGCCCGCCACGCGCCTCACCTGGGGCCCGTGGATCGCCTGGGTGAGCCGCGCGTCACCATGACGCTGCAAATCGCCGCCGCCGGTCTGATCGTATTAGGCGTCAGCGCCCTGCTGAAAGAACCGAAGTTCACGGCAGTCGCCATCGCCCTGCTCGCGTTGACCATTGCGATCATGGCGGCGCGCACCGGCGTCTTGCGGCATCCGCTGGATCCCATCGGTACGTCACCGTCCGCGTCGTTCCGGTTCATCTATCTATTGCTGCTGCTCCCGATCATATCCGCAATGTTTCTGATCGCCTGGCGGCTGACGGCAAGACCACTCAGAATGGAGACGGCCTGAAATGAAAATCGTCAATGTGGATGAAATGCGCCGTATCGAGCAGGCGACGGATCAGACCGGCCAATCTTATAGAGCCATGATGGACATGGCGGGGCAAGCCGTGGCTGAGATCGCCGGGCAGCTTATGTGGTTCGAACCCGAGTCCGGCGCCCTCATCCTGGTGGGGCCGGGCAACAACGGCGGCGACGGCCTGGTAGCCGCGCTGCGTCTGCTTGAGATGGGGCATCAGGTGGTCGTGTACATCTGGAAGCGCGACATCAAGGGCGACGACAACTTCAAGCGGCTGCGCCGCCGGCGACGACACATCTCCATTCTTTGGGCTGAAAACGATCCTGATTATGTCAAACTGCGCGAAGAAGTAAGCCGCGCGGCCCTGATCGTGGACGCGCTGCTGGGCACGGGCGTCACGCGTCCCATTGAAGACGGGCTGGCCGAACTGCTGGCCGTGGTAAAAGATCAGGTGACTCTCGAGCGCGCCCTCAATGCGCCGGAGGATGAGGTCCCCTCCGCTGGGGTTGCCCCGCTTCCCCCTCATCGAAGCGATGACCTTCGGCATCCCGCTGCCGGCCGAAAGTCCCGCGCTCGCGCGGGAAGATGCGTTCTTCTCGTCAGACTCCGGCCCGATCGTCGGTGATAACCCGATAAGCCCGGACGAATTCGCGGGCTTGTTCGATGATGAATTCATCGAAGAGGATGGTGCGTCGGCCCCCGATTTGCCCCGGCCCGCGATCCTCGCCGTAGACTGCCCTTCGGGGTTGAATTGCGACACCGGCGCGCTGGACCCTGTCGCGCTGGAAGCCGAACTGACCGTCACCTTCGGTTTCCCGAAATGGGGGCACGTACAATTCCCCGGCGCCGGGGCCTGCGGCCTGTTGAGCGTCGCCGACATCGGCATTCCGCCGGAACTCACCGAGCAGGTTCCCGCCGGGCTGCTGGAACCCCAAACCGTCGGCGAATGGCTGCCTCGCCGCCCCTCTGCGGCGCATAAGGGGACGTTCGGCAAAGTGATGATCGCGGCGGGGTCCACCTGGTACACCGGCGCCGCCTATCTCAGCGCAGCCGCCGCAACGCGGCCGGCGCGGGGTTGGTCACACTCGCCATCCCGGCCCCCCTTCACGCCGCCCTGGCCGGGCAACTGCCGGAGGCAACGTGGTATGTGTTGCCAGATGTCCAGGGCGCGCATTGCGCCGCAGGCGCGTCGCGCCTGCTGAACCATGTAAAGGGCTATGACGCGCTGCTCATTGGCCCCGGCCTGACAACCCAGCCCGCGGCGCGCGAGTTCGTTGAGACGTTTCTCGCCCCGGAAAGCCCGGCGCGCGAGCAGTGGCGCGGCAAATGCGTTGTTGACGCCGACGCCCTGAACATCCTCGCCGGCATGGAGCCGGACATCTGGCCCGGCCTGTTGCCCAGCAACAGCATCCTGACCCCGCACCCGGGCGAGATGGCGCGTTTGACGCAGGGCACGATAGAAGAGGTGAATGCAGGGCGGATTCAGACCGCCCGCGATTGCGCCGGACGCTGGGGCCATACCGTGCTGCTCAAAGGGCCGTTTACGGTCATCGCCGCCCCCGACGGGCGCATCGCCGTATCACCGTTCGCCCTGCCCACGCTGGCGACTGCCGGCAGCGGCGACGTGCTGGCCGGCGCCATCGTTGCCCTGCTGGCTGCGGGCATGCCTGCGTTTGAGGCAGCCGCGTGCGGCGCTTACCTGCACGGCTACGCGGGCGCAATCCTGCTTCACACAGTCGGCCCCGCGGGCGTCATCGCCCGCGACATCATCACCACGCTGCCCGAAGCGCTCAAGCATCTCTACCAGGGTCGTTAAAAGACAAGACGCAGGGACGGCGCTCAACCGCGCCGCAACACCTGCGTCTCGTCTACCCGGCTGCTTCGTAGCCCGGTCGGCCCCTTCGTAGTAACGGCTTATGCAGATTAAGAATTTACTCCGGTAATGAGCTCGCTGTCATTCTGAGCGGGTCTACCAACAAACGCTCGTTGCGGTGAGGCTCCAGCGAAGAATCTCGCCGTCGCTAACAGAGATTCTTCGCTGGAAGCACGCCGTTACGGACTTCTCAGGGTTAACCCGCTCACGGTACCGTGACAAATACCGAACTAATTTTTTAATCTCCATCAGCCTTCACTATGAAGATGCTAATCCGACTACGCCAGGAAAGGCAAAATGCCTCGGGTGAACGTTCGGATAGATCCTTAGCCGCCGGCCGTGGCTCCCGCATCCAGATCCATGTCGGCCTCCGCCAACTTGCTCTGCGCATCCTGCACGGCCTTTTGCGCCTTCTTCACGTTATCCTGAAGCACAATCCGTCCCCGATCCTGGATATCCGTGAACTGGCCGCGCGCCTCTTCATACGCCCGCTCGGCTTCACTTGCCAGGTCCTCGGTCTTCTTCTCGAGATCGCGGCGCAGTTGTTCGCCGGAAGTCGGCGCCAACAACAATGCGGCAACCGCGCCCGCCAACGCGCCGACCAGAAAACCTATCACGAACCCACCACCATTATCGCTCATCTGCTAATCCTCCTTGATCTACCTGTCGCCCGAGACGCCGGAGCGCCTCAGGGATCTTTCGGGGGGCGGCCGGTGTATTTTCGCACGCCCACCAATGCGCCCAGGCTCCACGCACCCCGGCAGCGTAACTACTGACCGTGACAACGGGTTGAACGACACGGTCACCCACGAATGCGGTCGTGCCGCGCACTGTCCCCACCGTCTCCTGGGTAGCGGCCAGAATCGGCAACAATTCCTCGCGCAGCAGTTTCGACAGGCGCGCTAATTGAATCACCAGCACCGACAAAAGCACACCGATGACCAGCGATTCGATCGCTACCAGGATGATCGAGACGTCGCGAAGAGCAGCCAACGTTTCCATCCATGACCTCCATCCAGATAGAGTTTACCATGATATGATACGGCATACAAGCGGTTTTCGTAAGAAAGCGCCCATCCGATTTGCATTTATTGCCTTGCCCGGCGCAGTTGAGATGCCGCCAGCCGTTGCTGGCGCCAATTCCGAATCGAGCGCCCCGCCAGCAGCCCGGCGAGCGCACCCAATACTCCCCACACGATGTACACCTCGCCGATACGCAACAACTTGAACGGCAAAAATGACCCCAACAGTTGCCCTGCGCCGAAACCGATCAACCCGGCAAACCAGTCTCGCCCCAACTGGCGCAAGTCGCCGCCGCGCCACGCCGTAAACGCAAAGCTGACAAGGGTCGCCACGACGATGCTGAGCCATAGCGCCGGTGAAAGCAACAAATCAAGCGCGCCGTCAGTCAACGCCTCCATCTTCACCCTCCAACGTGGTCTGCAAGACTACAGCGTAGTCCGCAAGACTACCTCGCGCGACGAGACACGGCGATAACGCCCCCGCCCAGGCATTGATCTCCCTCATAGAACACCGCGGCCTGGCCCGGCGTGATATCGCGTAACGGGGCATCGAACCTCACATCTACACCACCATCAGCCAATGGGGTAACAATCGCCGGCGCAGGCCGGGCGCGATAGCGAATCTGCACGACGCAACGCAGCGGCTCGTCGGGCGCAGCCCCGGCGATCCAATTCACCGGCCCGGTGCGCAGCGCATCGAAACCCAGTTCGGCCGCCGTCCCCACGACGACTGTATTTCGCACCCGGTCGAGTTCGAGCACGTAGAGCGGTTGCGCCGCGGCAATGCCCAACCCGCTGCGCTGCCCGATCGTGTAATAAGGCAACCCGCGATGCTCTCCCAGGACGCGTTCCGCTCGATCCACAATCGGCCCCGGCTGCACGGCATCGGGAACATGTTCGGCCAGAAAGCGCCGGTAGTCGCCATCGGCCAGAAAACAGAGATCCTGGCTCTCCACGCGTGAGGCTGTCGGCAACCCGCGCGCCGCCGCCAGCGCCCGCACCGCCGGCTTGGCATATTCGCCGATGGGGAACAACGTTTGGCGCAGATCGGCCTGCCCCAGCACGCTCAACACATAAGACTGATCCTTGCCGGGATCGAGGCCGCGCCACAGTTGATAGGCGTTATCCGGCCCGCGGCGTACCCGTGCGTAGTGTCCCGTCGCCAGGTAATGCGCCCCCAGTCCGCGCGCATAATCCAGCAGATAGCCGAACCGAATACGCCGATTGCACGCCAGGCATGGATTCGGCGTGATCCCGCTCGCATAGCCGTCAACGAAAAAATCTACGACGCGATCCTTGAACTCGCGCCCCACGTCAATCACGTAAAACGGAATCCCCAGCCGGTCGGCCACGGCGCGCGCATCGTTCACCGATTCCAGCGAACAGCACCGGTTCGTCGGCGCGTCGCCGACGCCCGCGCGTGCCGGCTCGGCCCACAACCGCATCATCACGCCCACCACATCGTAGCCGGCTTCCACCAGCAAGGCCGCCGCAACGGAGCTATCCACCCCGCCGCTCATCGCGACCACCACGCGTTCCGCCATCACTTATGCCGTCCCCATTCGCGGTAAAATCCCCATCCTCTGCCCTTCGTAGTCGTCTGTCTTCGTAGTCGCGGCTGATGCAGATTGAGAATTTACTCCGGTAATCACCTCGCTGTCATTCTGAGCGGGTCTACCCACCAACATTCGTTGCGGCGTATCGCCAGCGAAGAATCTCCGTGCGCGACAGCGAGATTCTTCGCTGGAAGCACGCCATTACAGACTTCTCAGGGTTAACCCGCTCAGAATGACATATACCGAACTAAATTTTTAATCTGCATCAGCCGCTCTGCGCCAACGAGTGGTTACATAAGCCACGGCGACGCAGACAACAATGAAAGAGTTACATGGCGCGCAAACTGGTTACAATGCCCGGCAAGATATCCACAAGCGTCGCCACATCCGCAGGGGTATTCTCGCGCCCCAACGATAGCCGCAGCGCGCCCATCGCCTCATCCGGCGCGTATCCCATCGCCGTCAGCACGTGGCTGGGCGTGGGCGACCCCGTCGCGCACGCCGACCCCGAAGACGCTGCAATGCCGGCCAGATCGAGGGCGATCAGCATCCCTTCGGCTTCCACCCCGCCAACGATCAGGCTGAGATGCCCCGGTAAGCGCTGCTCCGGGTGGCCGCTGATGTGGAGATCGGGGATCCGTTCGAGCAGCCCACCCGCGAGCCGATCCCGCAGGGCCGTCAGCCGGGCGTTCTCGGCTTCGCGATCCGTCTGCGCCAATTCGAGCGCCCGCGCCATTCCCACAATATAGGGGATGTTCTCGGTGCCCGCGCGGCGACCGTGCTCCTGGCCGCCGCCCGTCTGCACGGATTGCAGCCGCGTCCCGCGGCGCACATAGAGCAGCCCGACCCCTTTGGGGCCGTGGAACTTGTGCGCCGACAGCGAGAGCAGGTCCACATTCAGCGCCTCAACGTCCAGTGACAGATACCCCCCGGCCTGCACCGCGTCGGTGTGCAACGGCGCGCCGTGCCGGCGCGCAATTTCTCCGATCTCGCGCACCGGCTCGACCGTACCCACTTCATTATTCGCCAGCATGATGCTGATCAGCGCCGTATCAGGCCGAATCGCCCTCTCGACGGCCGCCGGGTCCACCAGGCCATGACGATCCACCGGAAGCAGCGTCACGTCGAAATCGAATCGTTCCGCCATATCCTCCGCCGTATGCAGCACCGCGTGATGCTCGACGGGACTGGTGATGATATGCCGCTTACCCCGCGCCGCCTGCGCTGCGCCCACCCCGCGCAGCGCCAGATTGTTGCTCTCGCTGCCGCAGCTCGTGAAGACCAACTCGTTCGGCGCGCAGTTCATGATGGCCGCGATTCGCCGGCGCGCGTCCTCCAGGGCCGTCGCTGCGCGCCGCCCCAGGCCATAGATAGACGATGGATTGCCGTAAACTTCCGACCAATACGGCGTCATCGCTTCGACGACCCGTACATCCACCGCCGTGGTCGCCGAATGATCAAAATAAAGCACGTCTCGCCTCGAAATATTGTTTGCCGGCATTTGTAGTCACATTGTACATTAAGAGGCCGGGTCCGACAAGCACACATCCACGCACTACCCGGCCAGACATGACCGGCATCATGTCAATAAAATCAACCCTGTGCCATGATGGTTGTGTCTTCCGCCGGGCCGTTGGAAGAAACCGGCTTCCGCACGGAAGGCGCTTGCGCGCTTAGCCGGGCCATCCACCGAACCACGTCAAAGAACATGGCGCGCCCGGGCTCGATTTTCAATCGTCTCTATTCACACTCAGGAACATGAACCTATGCTTGAAATGTTCACCAACCCCAAAGGCGTCGCCGTCATCGGCGCGTCAACCAACCCGGATAAGCTGGGCTACCAGGTCCTCGACAATATCATCAAATATGGCTACGAGGGCGGCATTTATCCGGTCAACCCGACGGCTTCCGAGATCCTGGGCAAGCAAGTCTATCCCAGCGTCATGGACTGCCCCGACCCGGTAGACATGGCCGTGATCCTGGTGCCGAACAAGGCCGTGCCCGCCGTGATGGAAGAATGCGGGCAGCGCGGTCTGAAGGGCGCGGTCGTCATCACCGCCGGCTTCCGCGAGGTCGGCCCCGCCGGCAAGGCGCTGGAACAGCAACTGATCGAGATCATCCGCAAATACGATATGCGGATGGTCGGCCCCAACGTGCTGGGCATCATTGATACCGTCGCCAGACTGAATGCATCGTTCGCTGCGGCCATGCCCGAACGCGGCTACAACGCCTTCATGTCACAATCCGGCGCGTTATGCACCTCCGTGCTCGACCTGGCGCTGGGGCAGGGCATCGGCTTCTCGCGCTTCTACAGCATCGGCAACAAGGCCGACATCAACGAAATTGATCTGCTCAAGGAATGGCAATACGACGACGAGACCCGCGCCATCGTCGCCTATCTGGAAGGCATCAGCGACGGGCCGGAGTTCATGCGCGTGGCGCGCGAAGTGACCCGCACCAAGCCCATCATCGCCATCAAATCGGGCACGACCAGCGCCGGCTCCGCCGCGGTTTCTTCACACACCGGCACGCTGGCCGGCTCTGAGGCTGCCTATGACGCCGCCTTCAAACAGGTGGGCATCATCCGCGCCAACTCGGTGCAAGACCTGTTCGATTACGCCAACGCCTTCTCGCGTCAACCCCTCATGGAGACCAACGCCGTCGCCGTCATTACCAATGCGGGCGGCCCCGGCATCATGGCCTCCGACGCCATCGAACGCAACGGGCTGCGGTTGGCCGCACTCAACATCGAGACCAAGCAGGCGCTCCAGGCCAGGCTGCCGGCCGCGGCCAGCGTCGCCAACCCGATTGACGTGCTGGGCGACGCCCTCGCCGACCGCTACGCGCTGGCCATTGAAGCGGCGCTGGATGACCCCAACGTCGGCTCGCTGCTCGTGGTGCTCACCCCGCAGGTGATGACTCAGGTCGTGGAAACGGCCGAGGCGCTGGGCCGCCTGTCACAGGGCCGCGGCAAGCCGGTGTTCGGCGCGTTCATGGGCGACGAGGCGATTCGCCCCGGCGCCGAGATGCTGCGCAGCTACGATGTGCCGAACTATCAGGTACCCGAACGCGCCGTGGCGGCCATGGCCGCCATGTGGCAGCAGCGCCAATGGCTCAACACCCCTGAACTGGTAGACGAGCCCGTCACCATGGATAAGGAACGGATCCGACAGGTGATTGATGAGGTCCGGGCAGACGGCCGTGTGACGATGGGCGACGCCGAAGCGCGCGTCGATTCTGCAAGCGCTCGACATCCCGGTCCCCGGTTCGGAATTGGCGAAGACGGCCGAAGAAGCCGTGGCCGCCGCCGAGCGAATCGGCTATCCGGTAGTCGTCAAGATCGCCTCGCCGGATATCTTGCACAAGACCGACATTGGCGGTATAAAGCTAAATATCACCTCGGCGAGCGAAGTCCGTGACGCCTACGATCTGCTGGTCTATCGAGCCCGGCGCTTCATGCCCGATGCGACGATCTGGGGCGTCCAGGTTCAACAGATGGTGCGCGGCGGGCGCGAGGTCATCATCGGCATGAACCGTGACCCGCAGTTCGGCCCGCTGATCATGTACGGTCTGGGCGGCATCTACGTCGAAGCGCTGAAAGATGTCACCTTCCGCGTCGCACCGATTGACTGCCGCGAAGCGGAGGACATGCTCGATGAGATCCGTTCATTCAAATTGTTGAGCGGCGTGCGCGGCGAAAAACCCGCCGATCTGACGGCGATTGCGAATACGATCTTGAAGATCGCGCAGCTCTCGGTGGAGTTCCCCGAAATTGTGGAGCTGGATATCAATCCGCTGCTGGTCTTCGAAGACGGTAAGGGCGTCATGGGCGTGGATATGCGCCTGGCGCTGAAATAACCTCCGATCCACGAGTCAATCAGGAGATCATTATGTCAACTATGTATGTAACATCCGCCGAGACCTTCTCCGGCAAGTCTGCACTCTGTGTGGGCGTGGGGGTTCGTTTCCGCAAGGACGGACTCAAGGCCGGCTACATGAAACCGGTCAACGTTCATTGCGCCGTCTACGAAGGCCTGCCCTATGACGAAGATGTCGAATTCGCCAAAAAGATCTACGGCATGACGGAATCCAACGAATTGTTGATGCCCGTCGCCCTGACTCCCGCCAAGTTCGAACAGCAGTTACGCGGCCCCGAGGCAAACTACGCGCCGCGGCTCATGGATGCATTCAACAGGCTGGCCGAACGGGCGCGACCTGATGGTGCTGGAGGGTGGGCGCAGCCTGCGGGAAGGCTACGTTGCAAGTTTGCCCCCCTTGCAGGTAGTCAATCTGACCGATGCGCAGGTTTTGGGCGTGGTGCGCTATGACGACGTGTTGATGGTAGACCGCGCGATGACGGCTCAGAACTACTTCAAAGATCGCTTAATGGGCATCGTGATCAACGGGGCGCCGCCCGCGCAGATGGAGTACGTGCAAGAAACCGTGCTGCCCTACCTCACCCGTCACGGCCTGACCTCGATGGGTGTGTTGCCGCGCGACCCGCTGCTGGCCGCTCCATCCGTGCGCGAGCTGGCGGAAGGTCTGAGCGCCGAAGTGCTTGTGCGCGCCCGACAAGGTGGATGAGCTGGTGGAGCATATGCTCGTCGGCGCGATGAGCGTCGAAAGCGCCCTCACCTACTTCCGCCGCAAGCCCAACAAGGCCGTGATCACCGGCGGCGACCGCGCCGACATCGCGCTGGCGGCCCTGGAAACCTCCACGCGCTGCCTGATCCTGACGGGTCACCTCTATCCCAGCCCGGCCGTGCTCAACCGCGCGGAAGAGCTGCAAGTGCCGGTGCTGCTTTGCAATCTCGACACGCTCACCGCCGTGGACATCACCGAAGGCTACTTCGGACGCAGCCGGTTCCAGCAGGTGCAGAAAGTCGAACGCTTCAGCAACCTGCTCGATGAACACCTCAATTTCGATCTGATCTACGAGAAGCTCGGCCTCAAAGCGTAAGCCTCCGCACGGGTAAGTCACATCATCAGAAGGCCGGGCTTAAGCGCCCGGCCTTCCATCAATTGGCCTGATCTCCCGCTATCCGCCCTCGACCACAGCCATCCGCTATCGCCATCCGCCATCTGCCCGTTCTTCCCATCTCCCGCGAACCGCGCCTCGAATAGCGTCATCAATCTTCGCGTCACCGGCCCCACACGGCCATCACCCACCGGCTGCCGATCTACAGACGTCACCGGCATGACGTGCCGGCTGGTGCTCGTGATGAAGCACTCGCGCCACTGCGGCAACCCGGTCAGCGCCAGCGGCGTTTCAGCCGTCCGCATGCCCGCGCGTTCCGCCAGCCCGAGCACCAGATCGCGCGTCACCCCGGAAAGAACCTGATGACCCGGCGGCGTGATGAGGACGCCGTCATGCACGGCAAAGAGATTGCTGGTCGAGCCTTCCGTCAAGAAGCCGCCGTGATACAACAGCCCCTCATGCGCGCCCTGCGCCCGCGCGCTGCGCCGCGCCATGAAGCTCACCAGCGTATTCAGCGACTTCGCCTCCGGCATGAACCGCTGGCCCTCAAACGTGATCACCGGCGCGCCCTCTTCGTAGTAACTGCGCGGGAACACCGTCGGGTCTTGCGGCCACAAATACGCCGTGGAAGCGTCCCCCTCCTCCGGGCCGATGATCGTCAGCCGCAGCGTGCAATCGGGCGCGCCGTTGGCCTGCACGATCTCCCGGCACCACGCCTCAATGATCGGCAGATCGGCCGGCAGAGGCAAATCGAGCAACTGCGCGGACCGCTCCAACCGGCGCAGATGATCCTTCACAGCGAAGATCGCCCCGCCATGCACCTGCATGGACTCGTAAACGCCATAGGCGCCGTAGATGGCCGGATTCGTTATCGCGACCGACGCCTGCGCCGGGGGAAGCAACGCCCCATTCCGGGACACATAAACGGGTAAAGACATCCAGACTCTCTCCAAACAACCATCGTTCAGGCTACGAAGGGGAGCTTCACGATACAGAGTAATCATCGCGGTTGGGCGTGCATCAGGGCCGCAATGTCCTCCAGGGTCGGCGGCGGCGCGTTGCCGGCCGTGCGCTGGCAGTAAAGACCCGCAGCGGCGCACGCGAAGTTAACCCGATGCTCCAACGACCAATCCGGCTGAAGCTGTCCATAAATGATGCCCGCCTTGAACACGTTTCCGGCCCCACTGGTATCCGTCACCCGTTCCAACGGATACGGCTCAACGTCAAAGAAAGAGCCGTCGGCGCGCACCACCAGCACGGGGCGCGGCCCATCGGTGATGATCACAATCCCCGCGCCCATCGCCTGCAACTCGAGCGCATGATCGTATTCGAAGACGCCGGGGAAATTGGCCTGCAAGTAGACGCTGGAGATCACGACGACATCACTCAGGCCCGCCAACGGGTATTGCGGCCAGATTGCGTCCGCTGAGATCACCGGTCGCCCCAATGCACGCGCCACCGCGGCGGCCCGGTCGCGCTCACCGCGGCCATACGCGTCCACGCTCAAGACGCGGCCCTGCTGCATCATCGCCTGGGTCAACTCTTCTTTCGGAGTTTGATCGTAGAAATAAGCGATCCGGCTGCGTTCGCCATCCGGCGTCACCAGGATTCGCGAGAACGGCGTCACCACATTGGGCATCCGCCGCACATAGCAGGTTTCCACCGCGGGGTAATTCGCCAGCTCGTCAACAATGAACTCCGCCTTGCGATCCATCCCAATCACATTGCCGGTGACAAGGACGCGGCAAGCCCCATTGCGCCAGCGGCATCGCCACCCTGAGCGCCTCGCCGCCGACGTCATCATATTCATAGTTGGCCGTCACATCGCGCCGGGGGTTCGGCAGCAGAGGCACGTGTGTGATGTTGTCAACGCTGATCGTGCCGTAGCAAACGACATCAAACGCGACATCCTCCTGGGGCATGCACCCGTCTCCTCCGTGGTAAATCATTAATACAAAGGCCGGCGAACTCTGGGCAACGCCGACCCTCATCTGATGTGAAGTATAACACGATTTGCCGCGCCTGTGAACCGATGCGCGCGAGGTCGAGCGTCTCCCGCCCGCGCCGCCTCAGTCCGTCGGGCTCAGGTCCAGCGCAACCCAGGGCAGGATATCCAATGACGTGCCCTCGGCTTTGGCATCGGCGCTGAAGAAGAGGCGCTCCGGATTTCCCAGCAGGGCCAACGGAATGCGCACCTCGATCTGGCCGGGGCCGTGCGTCACGTTCACCGAGTCGGCGGGCATGTCCTGCCGCCGCTCAGAGACCTTGTGGCCTGAACGATCCGCCGCCACCTGAATCTTGGGCATTTCGCCGAAAGGTCGGTCGGCGCGATAGCCGAAGGCATACAGCTCGGTTTCAACATCGGCGCTCGACGCGGCGTCGAGAGTCACCGTGAAGACCAGATCATCACCTTCCACACGAACGTGGCGCTCGGCGTCATCGGTCCACGCTCCCACCGGCATCTCAGACCCGGCCGCCACGCCCGTTCCGCTGGGCAGCAGCAGCACGCCCTCCGTCTCCGGCGCCAGCGGGATGTCTTTGACGGGATCGAAAAGCTCGTTGCTGCGCAGGTAAGACTCCAGATAGTCCTTGCTGGCGGTGTATTGCGTGTCGTGTTTCTTGAGTGCGTCCAACTTCTTCCGCGCTTCCTCCGGCGTCAGCGGGAAGGTGACCCAGCGGCCTTCCTCGTCGAACTTGGCGGGCGGCTCGTGGGGCGCGTCGTACAACAATCCGCGCGGCTGGGGCCAGTCTCCGTAGTGGGTAAGAAAAGAGTAGACCTCCGGCTGAATCACATCCTTCATGTCCCAGAGCGCCGTCCGGGTGAACAGGTTGAGCGCTGCATGGTCGGGATTGGTGTCGGCCGGGTGCGACACGAACACCTTGGTCGGCTTGAAATCAAGGAGCGCGGTCTCCAGGTCGGTCAAGATGGACTCGCCCACATACGGCGCATCGGGCGTCTGGGCGAACCAGTAAGGCACGGCATTCTGCTCGGTGAACATGCTACGGAACGGTTCTGCGTCGCCCCAACGACTTTTCCAGATCTCGAGCGTGCCGAAGTCCGGATAGCCGAGGAACACCTCATCCCGGATGTTCAGCCCCAACTGGCGCCCGGCCTGCAACGCTTCAAGGGCCCGGGTCTGCCCGGAGCTGATGGCCTGTCCCGGCTCCAGCGTGAAGGCCTTGCGATAGAACAGGTAGGCGAACTCGTTGTTGTCGCCGTTGGTGTAGAAGACCACCTCCACCGGGATGCCCCGGGCCAGCGCCTCCTGGACAATGCCGCCCGTTGCCAGAACCTCGTCATCGGGGTGGGGCGACAGCACCAGGATTCGGTCATCGTCTTCGAGGGTGAGTTCCGGGCGTGCAGGCGGTTCGGCCGGGGTCGCCGGGTCGTAGACGAAGTTCGGGAGCGCGCCGGTGACGTTCGGGGCGCAGGATGTGAGCAGGACGGCGAGCGCAACCAGCAACAGAGAGGCGGCTCGCGGTATCCGAAACTTCAGATTGTGGGTGCGGGTGGTGTGATGAATCATCTCTCATGCCCCCGGAATTTGGATTGTGGTGGACGCGGTCGTGCGCCGCTCTCGCCAGAACTGAAAACCGATGCCGGCCAGTGCCAGCACGACGTAGACCTGCAATCGCACGCTTTCTTCGAGCTGCAGCCAACTCATCAGGACCGTCGTCATGATCCCCGCGCCCACCAACGCCGAAAGCACGATCCCTGCGCTGTCGGGATTTCGCACCGCCCAGGCGCCGCCCAGGAACCCGGCCCCGACCAGGAGGCTGATCACCAGCCACTCCGGGAAGGGGTTCAGCAGCGGGCCAAGCGCCTGAACGGCAGATCAGCCCGCCCGCCAGGAACCCGCCGACGGCGAGCACGGCCCTCGGGAAGCGGCGCGCCAGGAGGACCGCCACGACGGCGGCCACAATGCCGACGACGACGGCGGCCACCAGTCGCTGTGAAATCGGTCTCGCGGTAGAGGCCAACGGCCAGCCCACGGGAGACGATGTTGTAGATCGCCAGGGCCACCCAGAGCCAGGTCAACCGGCGGCCAAAGAAGAGCGAGACGAACCCGCCGCCGAACCGCACCAGCGCAATAACGAGAAAGCTGAGTAGTGCGGGGATAGATTCTATGTTCCACATCGCAGTTTATCCTCTCTGGGCTGTTCCAGCCGTTCTCCAGTTCAACGATCTTTCCCTTGAGTTCCGCAATGGACTGCTGGTGCATCTGCAGCTGCTGCTCAAGAAGCCGCTTGATCTCAGCAACGGAGGTTGCTGTCGCCGGGACCTCACCGGCTTGCTGTGAAGCCGAAGGTTGCCCTTCGTGGCTTCGGTCATTGTCGCTGCCTGAACTGTGGCTGCTCAATCCAACAGGAAGACCAGGAAGGTCGTAGCACCCGTTTCACCCCGGCATCCGGCGACCAGCAGCCCCGACATCGCCGCGCCGTCGCCTGTATTGTATACCGCAAGCTCAGTCACTGCCGGGTCATCGAACGCGGCAGATAGCGCCGCGCGCGCCTTCTCAGGATCCTCCACGTTGTCGAGGATGTTCTCGACCGCCATGCGCGCCTCACGGTCATTGATGCCGCGCAGCTCCGCAACAATGTCGCGCTTACCGTCCGCCGGGCGGGTGTAGACCATTTTCCACGGCCCCATCCACGCGTCTTCGCCGTAACGCTCCCACAGGTCACCGACGAAGTACTTGTACTTCGCCAGCGCCGCATCCGCCAGGCTATCGGTTGGGTTCAGTTGCTCATAGAACACGGCGCTGCCGAATCCCGCCTGGCTCGGCGTGCCGTAGGCGGCCTCCAGGTCGGTGACGTACTGCGGGCCGGTTTCGTTGGATTGCACTGGCTGTTGTGTCATATCATTACTCTCCGTTTCCAGCTCGCCTAACCGGAGATGGCGAGCGAGGCGGCCGCGTCGCCCGGGGTATCGGCCGTCGCGTCCGCATTCGCGGCAGGTGGCGGTAGTGCTGCGGGCTGCCCGGCTGACGGCCATGGCGCGGGCAGCGGCACATCCGCCGGAGGCGGCGACACTTGCAGGCGCAACTGTTGGAGGGCGAGCGCCATCCGCCGGTCGCGGGCCTGATAGAGGGCGCCGGCAACAAAGAACATCAGAAAGGGCAGGATGCCCAGGCCGTGTGCGAAGCCGAACAGGCTGGTCAGGCTGATGGATGCAAGGATCGCGCCGGACAACGACGTGACCACGATCAGCGCCCAGTCCAGCAGCCGCCAGAAGAGGTAGAAGCCCACAAACCCGAGGACAAGGGCGACCAGCCACTCGAGCCAGGGCGCAGCCACCGCACTGCGAACCACTGCCCAGCCCAGTAAGGCCAGCATCAGGCTACCGCCCGCTGCGGCGATGGGACGCGGCGAAGAACCCCACAGCCGCGGACGCGACGCCTAGAGTCAGAGCCAGCAGGGCTTGCGCCCACGCCGGAAAGCCGGCGTCGAAGCTGGAAGCCAGCCACAATCCGAATACGAAACCGACGACGGACGCCAGCACCCAGAATGAACGACGGCCGTAGAATAGCACCATGAGGCCGAGTAACAGCCCCTGCAGCGCCAGCACCCAGGCCGCGATTTGCAGGACGCCCGAGAAGAACGAGCCCATCCCCGCAATCATAGAACTAAGAATGTCCAGCATGATGTACCTCACTTCTTGACCCAACGTATAGTTGGGCGCTTCCCAGAACCGGCTTCGCCCTACGAAGCGCCCAGCAACCGATACTGCAACTACCCTAATGCTGGCTTTGCGCGGACGCGTTGGTGTTCGGGGCGTCTTTTGGCAGTTTCGGGATGAGCCAGGACAGGAAGGCGGACTGGCTCCGGCTTTGCATGGTCAATTGGCCCGGACCAGTCAGCTCGACCGCCAATCCTTCTCCGCCAAACAAGGTGCTCTTCCAACCTGCAACCTTCCTGACCTGATATTTCATGCGCGATTCGAAGCTTACCAGGTGGCCGGTATCGATGATGTAGCTCTGGCCCGCCTGCAGTTGGACGGGATGAATGGCGCCATAGCTGGAGACGATTAACGTGCCCTTGCCGGTGGAGTGAAGACCCTCTCCTCCAAAGAAGGTCTTGGCGCCAGACCACTTGGTGTCAATCTGCACGCCTGCGGAGGACGCGAGGTATGAGCCGGACTGCACCAGCAGTTCCCTGACCGCTCATCTCGAACACAGCGATATCGCCCGGCAGCGCAGGAGCCAACGCCACCGAATCGCCCGACTTCCGGGATATGGGGAAGAGGAAAAGCCTGCGCCGCGATAACAGGCGCGCCCTCTGAATCCCTTCGCGGCTGATTCTTCTGAGCCAGACAGACATAAACATACCCATCCGCTTTCCGTCGAATGGCCTCACCCGCATCGAGCGTCACGAGTGCCACTGAATCTGAGAGTTGAGTATCTCCTCACGATGATGATTCTATTAACCGCCCCACCCTTGTGTGGAGAGCGTGGTGCGCCCCCTGCGGCCGCTGCTGGCAGCCGTGATAGCGGTTACGGAGCGACAATGCCCGGTGTGTGCCGAGTCCGACTATTCCGTCACGACGACGGCCGCCGACAGAGATGGATTGCCGGCATCGCCCTGAAAGAGCGCGAGCCCGAGCAGGCGCTGGGCGAGGTCACAACCGGATTCACGCGCAGCTTGGTCGCCTGCTCCAACGCGTAGGCATACGACAGCAGCTTGGCTTCCGACCCCGGCTTGCCGATCAAGGTCACGCCGACGGGCATGCCGTTCACGCGCAGGCCCAGCGGGACGCTGATCGCCGGATAGTTCGCCGTCGCGTAAAGCGGCGAGTGATAGTTGGTGACGGAAACCAGCACGTCCGCCTTGTTATCGGCAAACGCGGCATCCAGCACGGTAGTGGCAAGCTCTTTGCCCTGGGTAACGAACTCCTGGTAGTCCTTGAGGGCCAGTAGTTGAGTGATCGGGAGAGATGCGTCGATCGTTCCCTGTCCGGTGGGGATGCGGGTCTTGGGTTCCTTGAGGTTATAAGCAGCCAGGTCTTCCAGCGTCTTGACCGGCGCTCCCAGCGTCCACCAGATAGGAAACCATGTCGTGGCGCACACCGCCAATCAGCATGCCGCCGAGTAGCACGTTGACCTGCTGACCGATTCCGGCAGGAGTGAGTTCAATGGCGGTCACCTTGGCGCCGGCTTGGGTCAAACTCTTCTCGACCAACTGCGCGACCGCAGCATTGTCGGAAGTGTCCTCAAGCGCACTGGGCTTTTGGGCAAGCACGTCGCTCTTGAGGAACGCGGCATTGACGCCGTTCAACGCTTTCGCGTCCAGGCCCGCGACATAGTCCGTGTCCTTGGTGTCGATGACAGCGAGCAGCGCGGCCACGTCCTTGACGCTGCGTCCCATCGGACCCGCCGAGTCGTTGTTCTTGACGAGCGGAATCACGTTCGCGCCGTCCACGACCCCGTGCCCCGGATACATGCCGACCACGCCGTTCCAACTGGCGGGCACGATCAGCGAGCCCGAAGTCTCGGAGCCGACGCTGACCATCGTCTCATACGCCGCCGTGCCCGCGCCGCTGCCGGCGCTGGAACCCGCCGGAGAGTAGTTCCCGTGCGGATTGACCACCTGCCCGCCGACCGCGCTGAAACCCGCCGTGGCTGGAGACGCCGCCCGCGAATTCAGACAGGTTCGCCTTGCCGAGGATGACCGCGCCGGCGTCACGGAGCTGCTTGACGAAGGAGGCGTCGGCTTTGCGGCTGATTGTTCAGCAGGATTTCCGCGCCGCCGGTCGTGTGCATCGGCGCAGCCGTTTCGATGTTGTCTTTGAGCGTCACTGGGATGCCGAGCATCGGGCCGGTAGCTTTGCCTTCCTTGCGGCAGGGCATCCGCCGCCTGGGCTTCTTCGAGCGCGTTGGGATTCAGCTCGACCATCGTGCGCAGCGTTTCGTCGTACTGCTGGATGCGCGCCAGGAAGTAGAGCGTGAGTTCAGCATAGGTCAGCTTGCCCGCTTTGACGGCATCCTGCACCTGCAGCGATGTCCGCATCCTTGACGATCGCGTCGACCGCCGCGGCGCGCTCGAGGCGTGAACGCGGCCAGATCCTTCTCGAACGGCGCGAAGTCCAGCGCGCGCAGGCGAGGCGTGTTCGATGCTTCAGCGGTCGTTTGCGTCCCTGATGCGGCGGACGCCGGGGCGAAGATCATCGTGCCTCCATCTGCAAACAGGTCAATGTACAGATTGCCGTCCCGGAAGAAGTAGCTGTGCGCCGCCGCCCAACAGCTTGAGGAACTGCTCGCTGCGCGATTCGGGCGGGCACGCGGCCGCGGTCACAGGGCCGATCTCGACCGTCAGCTTGCCTCCCTCTCCCTGGTAGGAGCCTGCCGCGTGTTGCAGTCGGCCGTGATTGCCAGGGACGCGTCCGTGTTGAAGGTAACCGTGTAGTTCCGGCGCCTCGATCTCGAAAGTCTCGATCGGGCCGGTGAAAGAGACCCATTGCCAGGATTGGCGCGGAGTTGCGCCAATTCCTCAGTGGGCGGTGGCACAGCGGCAGGCGCCTCGGTCGGGGCGGCCGTCGGCGTCGCGGTGGGTGCTTCGGTCGGGGCTGCGGTTGGCGCTGCCAACGTGGGGACGGCGGTGGGTGTCGGGGCGGGCGCCGGCGTCGGCGTTGCCTGGCCCCCACAGGCGGCCAACGCCAGCAGTGCGAGCAGCGCTGCCAGCAAGATCACGGTGGGTCTACTCCTGTTCATGATAGTTCCTTTACAGTCATTTGGTTGCGTAGATTGACATCTGACGCGTCGCAGCCCCTTGGTCAGTTCGGCAGCACCGTATTCGGCGGCGGCGTCTTGCCGGTGATGAGATATTCGTCGATCGCGTCACGCACCTGGCTGGCGCCGGGGTTCGCATAGGTGGTGTGCCCATACCCCTGGCGAATCAGCAGGACCGCGCTGGGCAGCTGGCTGGACATTTCGAGCGCCCACTGCATGGAGGTCGAAGGATCATAGGTGGCGTTGACAATCAGGATCGGCGGCGCGCCTTTCCACCACCAGCGGCCGCGGCGGATTGGTCACCGGCACCGGCCAGCCCATGCAGCGGGTCTGGGCGCGCCAGCTCTGGGCCGCGCCTTGCGTATGCGGCGCCGTTGCGACGTCGAAGATGCGCCGCGCCTGCAAACCTTCGAAGGTGGCGTTGGTCGCGGCCGGCCAGTCCAGACACTGGATAGCCGTCTCGGAGAAGTCGGGGTCGGTCGCGCCTGTCTTCAGCTTGAAGGCAAACGCGCTGGCGTCACCGGCGATGGCCTTGGCCAGGCTTTTCGCCCAGCGCCGGCCACGCTCGCAACGCTCAGCAAGTTCTCCTGCACGGCGGAGCGGATGTCGTCGCCCGTGACGGTGGGCCGGCACGCGCCGGAAGCCACGCAGTCGGGCGCGGGAATCGGGGTCGCATCCGCCTGTTTGATCAGCGTGTCGAATTCCTTCAGCACATCTTTGCCGTTGAGCGCACAATCCTCGGATTGCACCGCACCAGGCCGCAAAGCGCTCAAAGACCTGTTCGTAGGCCTTGACTTCGACGAAGTGGAAGGTGTTTTCCGATTGCGAGTGATCCAGCGCGCCGTCCAGCGCCATGACGCGAATCTTGTCGGGGAACAATTCCGCATACTGGGCGCCAATCATGGTGCCGTACGACAGCCCCAGGTAATTGAGCTTCTCGTCGCCCAGCGCGGCGCGGACGGCGTCCAGATCGCGCGCCACCGACACGGTGTCCAGGTGGGCCAGGAGCGGCCCGGTGTTTTCCAGGCAGCTCGCGCCGAAGGCCTTGTTGTGCGCAACCATGGCGTCGTAGGCCGCCTGGTCCTTGGGGAAGAGCGAACCGCCTTCGTTCCAGATCTCCGGGTCGCACTTGACCGGCGTGCTCAGGCCAACCCCACGCGGGTCGAACCCGACGAGGTCGAAGTACTCGCGCAGTCTGGGCGTGAAGGGGACAGCCGTTCGCCGCCTGCGCGATGAGTATGTCGCTGCCAGCCCCGCCAGGCCCGCCCGGATTGACGATCAGGCTGCCGATGCGCTTGTCCGGATCGGTCGCCTTCAGGCGCGTCACGTCAGGGTGATGGTCGGCCCGTCCGGTGCGGCGTAATCCATCGGCACCTGCATCTGCGCACATTCCAGTTCGGCCGGCAACTGCTCCGAGCAGCGTTTCCATGCCAGGGGCGCCGGCGCCGCGGCCACCGAAGTGGCCGCGGCCGTCGGTTCCACGATCGTGGCCGGGGCAGACGCAGGCGTTGATATCGCCGGCGGCACGGTGCAGGCGGAAAGCGCCAACAGGCCCGCCCCCAGCATCGCAATGATTCGAGTTTTCATCGTTGCTATTCCTTTGAAACCGGTTAGTCGCTGCTCTCCGCAGCAGGCGCACCTTCCGGCAGGACGAACGTGAGCTTGTACTCGTCCGACTGCGCGCACGTCAGGTCCGGCTTGCGCTCGGGATCGGCCAGGAACGCTGCGGCGATGTCACCCGCGCAGAGCTTGGGGTCGTGGGCGGATCGCGACGTGGCCCATGTTGTTCCACTCGACCACGGTGCGACCGGCTCAGCGTCTTCGCCACCTCCCGGCCCCAGGTGACCGGCGTCTGGTTGTCCAGCTGGCCCAGGTAGATGAGCGCCGGGATGTCGCTGACCACCGGCTCGGTGACGCTCCGGTCGAGGGTCGTGGGGTAGGACAGGCAGCTGGCGATGAACGCCTCGTTGACGGTCATCGGGTAGGCGGCCAGCTGCGGGTACGGCGAGTCTGCGACGTACTTCCTGCGCCATGTCCAGCGAGGTGAAGGCCACCTCGTCGGCGCAGTTGACCGCACGTCTGCATCCCGTTCGAGATAGCTCGCGGCTGTCCGGCTGCGGGCCGAGCATCATGGCGATGTCCTGGATGCCCCACAGGGTGGCGCGGACGTCATTGCGCGACATCTGCCCGACGACGGCGTTGGCCGCCGCGGCCGCGGACGGGGAGAGGTAGGCGTTCGCGTAGTCGGTGAGCTGCTGCGCCGTCGTGCCGGTGTTGGGCACGACGCTCAGGCGCAGCAGCGCCTCCATCAGGTCGGCCTGGTCCTCGCCGGCCTGCGAGCCGCGCAGCGAGGTCACCCAGGACGATCGAGAGCCACTGGCTGTCGATGCCGGTCTGGGCCTGCGCCGCCGCCGCCTGGGCGAGCACGAGCAGCGTCTGGAACGGCGCCTCGAACAGCGGCTGAGCCGCCTGGAACCGCGGGCGTCGCGTCGCCGGCTCGTGCGGGTCGACCGTCTGCACGCTCCTCGGCGCGGGCGCGGTGGCGGCCAGGCTGGGAGGTCGCGGAAGAAGTCGACGTCGCCCTGCTCCGCGGCCTGGATCAGGCGCGGGATCGCCCCGGCGAACCCGCCGTTCGAACACCAGATTGTTCAGATCGGCCAGCTGCACGAAGAAGTCCGCGTCGATCTGCTTGAGGACCGGCGGCAGGGCGAAGGTCAGCTGGGGGTTCACCACGAGCGGCGGGTCGAGGACGAGCGGCGTCTTCTCGAGCTTGTCCAGCAGGGCGCCGAAGCGCGCGGCCAGGTCCGGGTAGGCGGCGTTGCAGGCGGCGTCCGCGGCGCACTGCTCGAACACCGCCACGTACGGCTCGAAGCGCTTGGCGAAGCTCCACATGATGTTGGGGACGCTCAGTGCCGCTCACCCCGTCGAGGACGACGCTGCGGACGCGATCGGGGGTGCCGCGCATGGCGTACTGCGCCAGCCGGGTGCCGTAGCTGGTGCCGTAGAGGTTGTAGCCCTCCGTGTAGCCGAGGGCCTCGGTGAGCTGCGCGATGTCCTGGGCGCTGATCACGCTGTTGTACTGCCCGAGGTCCACCCCGGCCAGCAGCCGCGTCACGACGCCGCACAGGTTGTTGCGCAGTGCCTCGTAGCCGATCCCAGTCCGTGCTCCTGGAGGTCCTTGATCGTCGCTGGCGATCTCCGGGTTCCTGTCGCGGTCCTGCAGGATGCCCAGGGCCGACTCGAACGGTGCGCACAGGAGGTAGTTCGAGTAGCCGGTGCCGCGCTGGTCGTAGGCGATGATGTCCCGGCGCTCGCGGATCCGGTTCAGGTTCTGGTAGAGGCCGGGTTGGCCGACCTCGTCAGCTGCCGGACGACTCCCGGGCCGCCGGAGAGGTAGACCAGCGGGTCGGGCGCGGGCGACTGGCTGCTGCTGTGCAGCTTCAGGTAGAACAGCTCGATCGTCCGGCCGTCGGGCTGGGCGTAGTTCTCCGGCACGACCACCACGCCGCAGCTGTACGTCTGGCCCTCGACCTCGGTGCCCGAGGCCGCGAACGCAGCCCCTTTCGCGATCGAGCTCGGGCAGGGAACGGTCTCCGTCGAAGACAGTGCGCCAGGTTCGGCGGCACCGGGTTCGGCGGTCGGTGTCGGTGTGACCGTCGGCGGCGTTTGCGTCGGCGCGGCAGTCGCCGCCGCCACGACAGGGGCGGGTGCGGCCGTGGATACCGGCGCCGGCATAATGACGGCGGAAAGCGCCAGCAGGCCCGCTCCCAGTATCGCAATGATTCGTGATTTCATGGCTGTCAATCCTTTCAAATGCATTGATAGGTTGAGCGATCAATTCCCATGGTAGGTGTAGGCCCGAGAGTTGTCAGTAAGTCCCCTCAAAGTCAGCTTGCGGCCTGCCGGGCCTCACAGGCTGCGAAGCCTGCGAGACCCCGAAACTTTACCTCGTAAACTCCTGCTGGGGCCGGTTAGTTGCTGTTCTTCGTCGCGGGCGCGCCTTCCGGCAGGACGAACTTGAGCTTGTACGCATCCGACTGCGCACAGGTCAGGTCCGGCTCACGGTCGGGATTGTCGAGAAAGGCCGCAGCGATGTCCCCTGCGCAGAACTGCGGGTCGTGGGCAGCCGCAATGTGCCCCTGGTTCTGCCACTCCACCACGGTCGACCGGCTCAGTCCTTCGGCCACGGATCGACCCCAGGTGACCGGCGTCTCGTTGTCCAGACTGGCCCAGGAACAGCAGTGAAGGGATGTCGCTGACCACCGGCTCGGTCACGCTGTGATCGAGCGGCGTCGGGTAGGACAGGCAACTGGCCAGAAACTGCTCGTTGACGGCCATTGGGAAGGCGGCCAACTGCGGGTAGGGCGACTCGTCCAGGTAGGCCTTCGCCTCGTCCAGCGAGGTGAACGCCACCTGGTCGGCACAGTTGAACGCCATCTGCATGCCGTTCGAGAAGGCCCGCGCATCAGGCTTCGTGCCCAGCATCATCGCGACGTCCTGGATGCTCCACATCGTGGCGCGGACGTCGTTGCGCGTCATCTGCCCGGCCACCGCGTTGGCATCCTTGGCCGCGGTCGGGCGACAGGTTGGCGTTCGCGTAGTCGGTGAGGTTCTGGGCTGTCGTCCCGATGTTGGGCACGACCGTGAGGCGGAGCAGTGCCTCCATCAGGTCGGCCTGATTCTCGCCGGCCTGGAGCCGCGCTGCCAGATCACCCAGGACGACCGACAGCCACTGGCTGTCGATGCCGGCATCGGCCTGTGCCGCCGCGGCCTGTGCCAGCGACAGCAGCGTCTGGAACGGCGCCTCGAACAGCGGCTGATCCACCTGCAAGTCCGGTGTCGGATCTTTGCGCAACCGGGACAGCGGTCTGCAAGGGCTGCGTGGCGGATTTCGAGTCAGTCTTGGGGCGGCCAGTCTGGACGTCCGGAAGAACTCGACGTCGCCCTGCTCCGCCGCGAGGATCAGGCGCGGCATCGAGGATGGCGAACGCGCCGTTCACCGCGATGTTGTTGATCGCCGCCATCTTCACGAAGAAGTCCGCGTCGATCTGCTTCAGCACCGGCGGGAGCGCAACGGTCAGCGGGGGATAGACGACGAGCGGCGGATCGAAGACCAGCGGCGTTCTTTGCCAGCTTGTCGAGCAGGGCGCCGAAGCGCTTGGCGAGATCCGGGTACGCGGCGGCGCAGGCGGGGTCCGCCGCGCACTGCTTGAACAGCTCGACATAGGGCTGTGACGCTCTTGAGGCTGCTCCACATGGTGTTCGGGCTGCGTCACGGTCGGCCCATCGAGGATCACGCTGCGGATGCTGTCGGGAGCGCTGCGCATCGCGAACTGCGCCAGCCTCGTGCCGTAGCTGGTGCCATAGAGGTTGACGCCCTCGGTGTAGCCCAGGGCTTTGACCAGCTGCACGATGTCCTGGGCGCTCGACTCGCTGTTGTATTGGCTCAGGTCGACCCCGGCCAGCAGCCGCGTCACGACGCCGCACAGGTTGGCGCGCAGCGCGCCATAGCCGACGCCCAGCTCTGTCTCCTGGAGATTCTCGATCGACTGGCGATCTCCGGGTTCTTGTCGCGGTCCTGCAGGATGCCGAGGGCCGACTCGAACGGGGCACACAGCAGGTAGTTGGAGTAGCCGGTGCCGCGCTGGTCGTAGGCGATGATGTCGCGGCGCTCGCGGATCTTGTTCAGGTTCTGGTAGAGGAGCGGGTTCGCCGACAGATCGAAACTGCCGGCCCCTCCGGGACCGCCGGCCAGGTAGACCAGCGGATCAGGTGCGGGCGACTGGCTGCTGCTGTGCAGCTTCAGGTAGAACAACTCGATCGTCCGGCCGTCCGGTTCGGCATAGTTTTCCGGCACCGTCACGACGCCGCAGGAATACGTCTGGCCCTCGACCTCGTCGCCCGACGGCCGCGAACGCAGCCCCTTTCGCGATCGAGCTCGGGCAGGGAACGGTCTCCGTCGGGTGAAGTGCGCCAGGTTCGACGGCCGGTGTCGGTGTGACCGTCGCCGGCGTTTGCGTCGGCACGGCGGTCGCTGCCGCCACGAGAGGGGCGGGGGCGGCCGTGGATACCGGCGCCGGCATAATGACGGCGGAAAGCGCCAGCAGGCCTACCCCTAGTATTGTAATGATTCGTGATTTCATCATGGTTGCCATCCCTACAGATGCGTTCACAGGCAGAGTGATCAATTTCCACTCTTCGAATAACCCGAGCCCTGCTTGTGACTCCGCCGGCTTACAGCCTTCCGGGTCTCACAGGCTGCGCAGCCTGTGAGACCCGGAAGCTCTTACTGCGTAGACTCTTGTTGATACCGGCTAGTTGCTGCTCTCCGCAGCAGGCGTGCCTTCCGGCAGGACGAACTTCAGCCTGTAGTCCTCACCCTGCGCACAACTGGCGTTCGGCTCACGATCCGGGTTGTCCAGGAAGGCGGCGGCGATGTCGCCGGCGCAGCCATGGTAGTCCTTGCCGGAGACCACATGGCCTAAGTTGGGCCATTCAACGTAGTAACCCTTATTCAGGTTCTCCAGGATGGCTTGCGCCCACGACAGCGGCGTCTGGACATCCATCGCCGACTGGAAGACCAGGGTTGGGATATCGCTTTTCACCGGCTGGACAATGCTTTCGTCCAGCGGCCTGGGATAGAACTCACAGCTCTTGAAGAGCATGTCGTTGGTCTCCGCCGAGAAGAGGACCAACTGCGGGAACGGCGAGGCCTTCAGATAGGCCCGGGCTTCTTCCGGGGTCGTGAACGCAGTGTCCTCGGCGCAGTTCACGGCGAATTGCAGCGCAGTCGAACTCGCGCGTAACTCCGGCCCACCCAGATTCATGGCGATGTCTTGAATGCCCCACAGGGTCTTGCGCACGTCGTGGTGGCTCATTTGCGCAACCACCGCATTCGCCGCCTTGGCCGCGTCCGCGCTCAGGTGTTCGTTGGCATAGTCGATGAGAGTTTGCGCATCCACGCCCATGTTCGGCGTCACACTTAAGGTGATCAGGTCCTCCATCAAGTCGACCTGGTCCTCACCGGCCGCGAGGCGCGCCTGGAGGTCGTTCAGCGCGATCGCGAGCCAGTGCGTGTCGATGCCGCTATCGCCACTGGCGGCCAGGATCTGGGCAAAACTGACCAGCGTGCTGAAGGGCGCCTGGAAGAGCGGCTGATCCGGCTGGAACGTCGGCTGGGCGGCGGCAGGGGGCGCCACAGGCGCGGGCGCGGCGGCATCCGCGGCAGGCGCATCAGGCGCGCCGAAGGCGCTGCGCACGTAGTCAAGATCGCCTTCTTCCAGCGCCAGAATCGTGCGCGGCGCCAGGTTGGCCGGTCCACCATCCGGGAAGCCGTTGCTCAGCCCGGCGAGGCCGAAAAAGAAGCTGGGATCGATCTTCTCGATCACCGCGGGCAGACTGGCCTGCCATGTATACGCGGGATTCACCACGAGGGGCGGATCCAGCGCGATCGGGTTTGCTTCGATCTTCTCCAGCAGGGCGGCGAAGCGCTCCTCCAGGTTTGGATAGGCTTTGTTGCACGCATCGTCGGCGGCGCACTGGGCGAAGATGTTCAGATACTGCTCGTAGCGCTTGGCAAAGCTCATGGTCGAATTGGCCTGGTTCGGCGCCAGGGCGCCATCCAGCACCACGCTGCGCACCTGTTCAGGCGTGGTGCGCATGGCGTACTGCGACAGGCGCGTGCCATAGCTGGTACCGAAGAGGTTGTAGCCTTCGGAGTAGCCCAACGCCTCAGCCAGGTGCAGGATGTCCTGCGCGCTGGCGACGCTGTTGTATTGGCCGAGGTCCACGTCGGTCAACTCGTCATACATGACGGCGCACAGGTTATTCTTCATGGCAATAGTTGCGCCGTAGTCGTTCTCAATCGCCTCGAATTGCGCCGCTACCTTCTCATCCGTGTTGCGTTGCAACAGCATACCGATCGCCGACGTGAACGGTGCGCAGATCAGGTAGTTGGAATAGCCGGTGCCACGCTGGTCGTAGGTCACAATGTCGCGGCGCTCGCGAATCTGGTTAAGGCTCGACAACGCGATCGGGGTGCTTGCCACTTCGTGTGTGCCGGCACATCCCCGGCCCGCCGGAGAGATAGATCAGCGGGTCAGCCGCCGGCGATTTGCTGGTGCTGAACAGACGCATGTAGAACAATTCAATCGTGCGCCCATCCGGTTCGTCGTAGTTCTCCGGCACGGTCACGATGCCGCACTCCATGGTTTCGCCTTCGACTTCGCCGTTGAGGTTGGTCAGACCGTAACCGGCGGCGTAATCGCGGTCGGTGAAGGCGGCCGCCGTTGAGGATGTCGGCAGGACAGGGGATCACCTCGGCCGTGTAGAGTTCCGGTTTGACATCGCCCTGTGCGGCTGCAGCAGGGGCCTGTGTCGGCGCAGGGGTGGATTGCGCCGCAAAGACAGTCGCCGGCGCAGGAGTTGCGCCGGCCAACAGAACCAGCAGCGCAACCAACAAGACCGGCATGATTGTAGCCAACTTGAGAGATTTCATGATGTTCTCCTGATTAAGAGTTCTGCAGTCGAGCCAGAACCATCGCAAGGTCCTTGAGCGAACTGTTGCGCGGCATGACGGCGTCCGCGCCGGATGCCCAGCGCCCACGCTTCCCGTTGAGCTGCGATCGGGTGAGGACCAGGCAGCGCGTAGCCGGTTGCTTCGCCTTGACAGCAGCCAGCAGGGCTTCCACTTCCTGATCGAGCAGGTTTGAATCGATCACCAGCAGCGCCGGCGCATGCGCCGCCACGTGATTCAGCGCGGTCAGCCCATCCCCGAACGAGGCGATGACCACAATCGCAGGGCACGCGGCCAGCGACGCCCGCAGCGATTGCTCCATGATGCCGGGACGCGAGACGACGGCGGTCGGGACGGGCCGATCGCTCGGAAGCGTCTTTTCAATCATTGGATTGGTTCCATATCGCGATCCGTCTTCATGTCATCCAATCTAGCATGTCGCCGGGCGCGTTGTCATCGGACATCGGGATAGTTTTGACCCATGAAAATGACCCCCTACAAATGTAGGGGGTCAGCGCCTGTCGAGAAGGGATCGTGAGGGGTGCGGCGGAGAGTGCAGCAGGGGCTAGAGCATCTGGCGCTCCCTGGCGATCAGGGCGGCTTGCGTCCGGTTGTCTACGCCGAGCTTCGCCAGGATGTTGCTCACATGCGAGCGCACGGTGGTCGCACTGATGTTCAGATTTCGGGCGATCTCCTGGTTTGACTGGCCCTGGGCGAGCAGCCGCAACACGTCGGTTTCACGCTCGGTGAGTTGGTCGAGGGCCGCCTCGGTCTGTCGGGGCTGCATCAGCTTCAGGGCCAGATCCTGCGGCAGCACCAGGTTGCCCCGATTGACGCTGTGAATGGCGTGCAGCAGGTCATCGGGCGAGGAATCTTTCAGCAGATAGCCCATTGCGCCGGCCTCGATGGCGGCCGCGACCTGCTTGCTTTCACCAAAGCTGGTCAGCACCAGGATTCGAGCCTCCGGGTTTTCCCGTCGAATGAGGGCAATGGCTTCGGGCCCATCCACTTCCGGCATGATCATATCCATCAGGATCACGTCCGGTCGCAGGGCGCGGGCAAGCTCCACTGCCTCCCGGCCGTTGGCGGCCTCACCCACCACCTCCATGCCGTTGCGAGGCGCCAACAAGCGTGACCAATCCCTGCCGCACGACGAAGTGGTCATCGGCGATCAAAATACGGATCAAATCGGTCATGGCGCTTCCTCCGTCTGATAGGGAATCATCGCCTCTAACTGCGTGCCGCCGCCCGGTTGGCTGGAAATGACGATCTGGCCGTTCGAGCCGGGCAACCCGCTCGCGGATGTTTCGCAACCCCATGCCGCCCGTGGTCTGCGCCGGGTCAAAACCCTGGCCATCATCGGTGATCCGCAAGTGCAAATACCCGTTAGTCCGCGTCAGGTGCAGGGTCACGCGCGTGGCGGCGGCGTGCTTGATGACGTTGTTCAGCGCTTCCACGATGATGTGATAAAGCTGCACCTCATGACTGGCGCGACAATCCCGGCAACTCGTCCAACCGGACATCGAGCTGCAGGCCGACGCGCCGCTCCACGGTGTTCAGCCGCAATTCGATCGCCCGGATCAGCCCTTCCTGTTCCAGGTCTGCGGGACGGAGCTCGTACAGCAGCAAGCGCATCTCGCGCAGGGTGTGCAGGGTATTGCGCTCCATCTCAGCCAGGCTGTAGTTCAAGCGATCCGCGTCGCCGTCTTCGGCGGCCTCGCGCCCGGCGCGGCTGAAGAGCGACAGGCTGTACAACGATTGGGTGACCGAGTCGTGCAGGTCGCGGGCCAACCGCTGCCGCTCTTCCAGCACAGCCATTGCCTCGGCGTTCTGGCGCAGGCGGTCGATCTCCAGGATCATCCCGATTTGATGGGCCAGGGCCAGTATCAGGGCAGTCTCATCCACGCTATACCCGCGCTCGGTGAACCGGAAACAGCTTAACACCCCTTCGGTGCGCTGGCCAATCCTGATCTGCGCTCCCAGGTAGGTCTGAAGTCCCGCGGCGCGGAAAGCTGAATGCAAGGACGACATGTTTTCGACGTCCAGCATATTCAGCGGATCGTTCGGCCGTTGTAGCCAGCGCTGGAACTCCGGTGGCAGTTCCGCGATCGGCAATAGCGTCGGGATATCCTCAGGTAGATTCTGTTTCGCAACCAGTTGCAATGCACTACGGTCAGCATCAAGCAGATCGATGCCAACGGCCTCGCTGCGGGTGACCTCTATCACCCGGGGCAAGACCTGCTCGAGGACTTCGGGCAAGCTGATACCTTGACCGGCCAGCAGGATCAGATCGAAGAATGTAGCCAGCTCTTCGGTGCGAGCGGCCACGCGCTGCTCCAGCGTCTCCACCATCTGTTGGATTTTGGCCTCGGCCCGCTCACGCTCGGTGATTTCCTGTTGCAGCAAAGTGATCGTGGCGCTCAACTCGGCCGTGCGCGCCTTGACCTGGCCTTCCAGCGCATCGTGTGATACCTGAAGCGCTTCCTCCATCAGTTTCTGCTCGGTGATCTCCTGCTCGAGTCGCTCTGTCTCCAGCCGCAGGATTTCAGCTTCTCGCCGGGCCGTTTCGGTATCATGCATCACCTGGAGAACCTTGAATCGGCGGTCGCTTTCCTCGTTGAAGACGAGCTCGCGGACGGCGTGATATTGTCTGAAATGGTGTAGTGCCTGGGCCAGGTTCCCTTGCTCCTGGTAGATTTCAGAGAGCAGAAGATGCCCTTTGTAGAGTTCATTCCTGGCGTCTATGGATTCCGCGATGGCGATACTCTGTTGAACGTACGCCTGCGCGCGGTCGAGTTGTCGCAAATCGCGGTGCGTCTCGCCGAGGCTCAATAAGATCAGCGGCTCGGTGACCTTTGACTCCACTCTCCGCGAGCAGCGCCAGGGCCTGTTCCAGATAGCCGACAGCCTGCGACGGATTGCCCAACTGTCTATATATCTTTCCGATGAAATCGAAGGCATATACCTCGAACAGCTCGAACCCGGTCTCCTGGCTCGCGCGCAATCCGTGCAATGCATTCTCCAGCGCCTTTTCGCCATCGCCTGCCGACAGATAGGTCTCGGCCAGGTTGAGATAAGAGAGGGACACGATGCGCCCATAGCCGATCTCCCCGGCAATCTGCAGGTTGCGATGCAGCGTCTCGATGGCTCGCTCGTACTCCTTTGACTCAAGATAGACATTGGCCAGGTTATTGTAGGCGTTGGCCACACGCCGCTGGTCGCCGATGCGCTGCGCGGCGTCCAACTGCGCATACATCAGGGTAAGCGCTTCGGGGAAGTTACCGATCTGGGCATAGATGCCGGCCATTCCATCCAATGCATCGGCCAGCCCATCGTCCAGTTTGGCCGCTTCGAAAATCTCCTGCGCTTTGAGCAACTGGCTCAGGCCCAGCGGATAGTTGCCCCACCGCTGATTGATATAGCCTTGCGTACGCAAACTATAGGCCATGCCGATTTCATATTGTTCGGCGGCAGCCATGGTATAGGCCGTTTCGCTGAGCGCGTACGATCGCTTCAGGTCGGTGTCGCTGAGCGACCAGGCCAGATCGTTCAGGGCGTCAATTTCTTGAGTCAGCATGAGCGTCACGATCCACGCCGGCGATCCATCACAGAGTCCAGTACAACTTGCGGCGATCGAGGTAGAGCCCGATCGCGCTCAGTATCCCGAGCAACGCGGCGGCCTGCGCAATGATGAGCGGCCAGGACGCCTCGGCATACCAGCCGGGATACGGCGGCAGCGCGAACAGCCCGATGACGACGCCGTGCAACAGGTAGAGCAGCAGCGCGTTCTCGCCCCACGCGCCCAGAATCGGAAGGCGAAGCTCCGTCCGCGCGTTGAGGAGATGAAAACCATAGAAGATCAGCGCGCTCAGGCCCAGGCTCACCAGCACGAAGCTGGCCGAGGCCCGGTGCTTGCTGATCGGCACGACGAACGCCAGCGCCAGCCCCGCGCCCAGCGTCGCCAGGCTGACCCAGGGATAGGCCCGGCGCGCGCGCTCGGCGTCCCGAACGACAGACACATCCCCGAAATACAGGTCGGCCAGCACGGTCGCCAGGGTCAGCATCGCCCCCCAGCTCAACGCGCCCCAGGGGCCGTTGTGCGGCGCGGCGATGACATCCGCCAGCCAGACGCGATCGAGCAGGATTTGATACACTGCGAGCAGCCCCAACCCCGCCGCCGCCCGCCAGGGCAACGGCAACCGGATCACGACCAGCGTGATCAGCCCGGCCGCGCCGAGCGCCTGCAACAGCCCCCAGTTCACCGTGCTGCCATAGACGCCCGTCAGGTCGCCGCCCAGGGTCAGCAGGAAGCCCAGGCCGATCAGGGCAAGATTTCGCGAGATGAAATGCTCGTACGTGCGCCAGTAGCCGTCACGCGCGGCCCGTTTTCGGAATGATAGCCCGAACGTCAGCCCGATGGCGAACACGAACATCGGCGCGATCAGATCAATCACGGTGTAACCCACGTCCGGCGCGTGCTTCAGCCACGCCGGTACACGCTCGATGCCCGCCAGATAGTCGGCCAGCGCCATCAGCAAGATCGCGAAGCCGCGAAACTGGTCAATGGCCTCCAACCGACCCACACCCGTAGGAGTCGTCATTCAGCCTGCCTCGCTCAAATCGAATACCACTCCGGGCGGCGATCCGCCAATAAGTCGTTATACGGATTGATCTGCTTCACATCCGCCAGCGTCGGATCAATCTCGACGACGCGCACACAGTCGCCCGTCACCGGCGCTTCCGCCAGCCGCTCACCCTTCGGCGTCATCACCTGCGACGCGCCGGTGAACGTCAAACTCTGCCCCGGAATATCCTCCGTGCCGTAGCGATTCGTGGTGACGGCGAACACCCGATTTTCCAGACAGCGCGTGACCATCGCCGTCTGGCAGTAAGGCAGCACCAGATTCGATGGATGCGCGATGATCTGCGCGCCGCGCAGCGCCAGGGTGCGCGCCGATTCGGGGAAGTGCCAATCGAAGCAGACCATCATCCCTACGCGGACATCGCGATAGTTGAAGATCTGAAAGCCGGTATCGCCGGGGGCAAAGAGGTCTTTCTCGCCCGCGAACAGGTGCGTCTTCCGATACACCTGAATCACGCCGCCCGCGTCCACCGCGGCCGCGGAGTTATAGAGCTTGCCGTCGGCCCATTCTGAGAAACCGGTCACGATCGCGCCGCCCGTCTGCGCGGCCAGCGCGATCAACGTGGCAAGGAAAGGGCCGGAGCCGTCGCCCGGCTCGCTGAACGGAGCCAGCTCATCCGGCGCGGCGTAGAGATAACCGGAATTTGCCAGTTCGGGGAGGACCAGCAGGTCGGCGCGGACATCGCGCAGCAAGGCTGTCACTGCGTTCTGATTCGCTTCCACATCATAGCGCACCGGTTGGAACTGGGCGAAGCCGACGCTGAACATGGCGCACTCCTGTAAGTTGAGATGCGCCCATTATACCCGACGCAACGTCACCCGGCGCAATGCGTCGTCGAACAGGGCGTAGCATGCGCCGCTGCCGTCGCGCGCATCGCCCACGCTGCCCACGCCGATCAGCCACCGGCTGCCGTCTTCCGGGATCTCGAATTCGGCGGCCTCCATCTTTTCGGGCGCGCCCCCGGTCGCCATGCCCACGTGTCCTGCACGTGCGTATGGCCGTGAAAGAAGGCCGGGATTTGCGCCGCTTCCAGTTCGGCGAAGGCGGCCCATCGCGCATCCTCGGAGCGCAGGAATGACGGAAAGAGGTCGGTCCAGTGGAGTTTGTTCTGCCGCAGATACTCGACCACGCCCTGAATCCCCAGGCCTTCGGGCCATACCGGGCTGGCGTGGGCCGCCCAGAAGCCGTCCATCTTGAGGTAGGCGGGCCAGGCGCTAACCTCGCCGCGATAAGGTTGCGATAACCCGCGCAGCCCCGACGCTTCCCAGTTACCGAAGATATGCGCCGGCTTCGACGCGATCCAAAATATCAATCACCGCCGGGCTGCCCACGTCGCCCAACGACAGCACGCGTTCCGCGCCGGCGTTGCGCACGTCATCGAGGACGCGGCCCAGCCGGTCGCCGCGCGAATGCACATCCGACACGATGGCCCACAGGGTCATGGTCGTCCCATCGGCGCGCCCCCCGGCGGAAGCGGGAGAGGCGGTTGATATGGCGGTCGCACCCCGGCCAGCAGGATGAACGGCGCAGCCTGATCGGCGCGCGCGCCCAGCCGGCGCAGCTCGTTCAGCCCGCGGATGGGGCTGAGGCGTCGCGCCGCGACGATGGCCTGCGCCGACTTCGGGCCGATGCCCGGCACGCGCATCAGCTCACGCGGCGCGGCGCGATTGACTTCCAGCGGGAATAGTTCGGGGTGAGCGCGCGCCCAGGCCGCTTTGGGGTCCAGCGCCTCATCCAGGCGGCCCCGCGCATCAAACGGCAACTCCTCGACGGCGAACCCGTATTGCCGCAGCAGAAAATCGGCCTGATAGAGCCGGAACTCGCGGCGGGGATCGGTCGGCGCGGCCTCCTCAAGCGGGGTGCGCGGCACCGGGTTGAACGCGCTGTAATAGGTGCGCGCCAGCCCGGCCTGCCGGTAGAGCATCTGCGCCATCGAGAGCAACTCGCGATCGGTCTCGCCCGCCGGCCCCACGACGAACTGCGTGGACATCCCCAACCCCGCGCCGCCGGACGCCGGTCTTCGCCCGCCGTCATCGGCGCGCAGTTTGCCGATGATCTCATGCGCGGCGAGCAGCGGGCCGGTGAGCGCGTCCAGCCGCTTCTGCGGGGCGAGCACCGCCAGCGCGTCCGCAGTGGGCGCTTCCAGGTTCACCGACACGCGATCCGCCAGCGCCACCGCGCGCGCGATGTGCGCCGTCTCCGCGCCCGGCAACAGCTTGAGGTGAATATACCCCCGATACGCATAGCGCTCGCGGATCAACTCCGTCGTCGCGATCATTTGATCCATCGTGCGCGCCGTGCCCACAATCCCTGAACTCAAGAACAGGCCATCCACAATGCCGGAACGATACATCAAGTCGAACGCGCGCGCCAATTCATCGGGCGGCAGCGTCTCGCGCCGAAAATCGCGCCCGGCGCGGGAACGCGCAATAGCGGCAGTTGTTCTCGCAGGCGCTGGTTTGCAGCACCTTCAGGATCGGCTTGCGCCGTCCGTCGGGCGTGGTGAGATGTGAGACACAGGGGGTCATGTCGCGGGCCGGCCGATCGTCGCTCACCGGCGGCGCGAAGAGGCCGCGCCCCATCAGGTCGTCATATTGCGCCGCCTGCCCCAGCACGTTGAGCTTCTCGCGGATATCCATGCTCGTACCTCCCGTATCTGCGACACATCTCTGAGCCCAAGTATACGAACGTCTGTTCGCTTTGTCAAGATATTGGCCGCTACCGAACTTCCGACATTCCGACATTCCGACCTGGCTCCATTCCACTACGGTCTGTCGCATGGAGCTTAAACCATGCGTGAGTTAAGAAATCCGGACGCGTCAAAGCCAGGGTAGTGATTCTTTAAGAATCAAGGCCCAGAATGGCCCCTACCCATCTATCCCGGCGAAACGTATCCATGTCGGAATGTCGGAATGTCGCAAGTTCGCCGATGACAACATCATTATACCACGAACGCATGTTCGAGTCAAGTTGTCATAATCATCAAACATACACAGACGGGTGCCAAGAATCCCTTGCAACCAAACGCCCTCCCCGGCGTCTAAGTTTGGTAATCGCACGATCATCCCGTATCATTGCAGCCGTCGGCTTGAGGCGATCTTATTTCATGAGTGATCTTCCCATAGAACCGAACAACCCGCCCGACCCGAAACCGGAGCAACCGGCGCAACCCTACTGGCCCGGCGGCCCCGAGGCGTTCGAGGCGCGCCCGCAGCCCAAACCCGCGGAGCCGGCCCCACTCTCACCGCCCGAAGCGGACGGCTGGGGCGCGCCGCCTGCGCCCGCGCAACGACCGGCCACGCCGCCGCCGGCGCGGCCCGCAACCCCGGCGCCGAAACCGGCGCAACCGCCGGTCAACGCGCGGCCCGCGCCCGTCCGTCCGGTTGCAACCCGGCCCGCGCGCCCACGACCTGAGCCCGCGCGCCCACCGGCCCCCCCACGGCGCAGCGGATGTGGCTCGCGTATCCTGCTGACCCTGGGGCTGCTGGCCGTGTTGTTCGTGGGGCTGACCCTGATCGGTTACGCGATGGTCGCGCGCATCCTGCCCAGCCCCGATGAACTGCAAGCCCGCGCCAGCCAGTTCGCCTCCACGCTGATCTATGACCGCGACGGCAACCTGCTCACCGAAGTGGGCGACCCCAACTATGGCCGCCGCACGGTGGTCGCCCTGAGCGAGATTTCGCCCTACCTGGTAGACGCGACCCTCGCCACGGAAGACCCGAACTTCTACAGCCACCCCGGCGTAGACCCGGTGGGCATCGCGCGCGCGCTCTATTACGCCGTCAAAGAGCGCGACCTGTCATCCGGCCCCGGCGGCAGCACCATCACGCAGCAACTCGTCAAGCTGACCTATCTCTCGCCCGAACGCACCCTGTCGCGCAAGGCCAAAGAGGCCATCCTGGCGGCGGAAATCACGCGCCGCTATCCCAAAGACACCATCCTCGCGATCTACCTCAACGAGATCAACTACGGCAACCTGGCCTACGGGATCGAGGCGGCCGCCGAAACCTACTTCGGGATCAAGGCCGCCGACCTCAACCTGGCCCAGGCGTCCATGCTGGCGGGGCTGCCGCAAGCCCCGGCCTATTACGACCCTTACACCAAACTGTGGGAGGCCGACGGTTCGCCCGGCCTGGTCAAAGAGCGCCAGTCCGACGTGCTGCGACTGATGGTCGAACACGGCTACATCACCCCTTCGCAGGCCGACGCCGCATGGCAAGAGCCGCTCGAGTTGCAGCCGTTGCGGCAGACCTACAGCTCGAAATATCCGCACTTCGCGCTCTACGCGCGCGGCGAGGTCGAGCGCGTGCTGGGGCCGGAGCTGGCCGGCAAGGGCGGGTTGCGTATCCACACCACGCTCGACCCGCGCATCCAACAGATCGCGCAGGAAGAGGTCGCCGCGCAGGTGACGAAGTTGGCCGGCCAGGGCGCGACCAACGGCGCGTCCGTGGTGATTCGCCCGACCACCGGCGAGTTGCTGGCGATGGTCGGCAGCGCCGACTTCAACAACGAAGCCATCAGCGGGCAGATCAACATGGCAATCTCGCCGCGCCAGCCCGGTTCGGCGCTCAAGCCGTTCACCTATCTCGCCGCCTTCGAGATGCCCGCCGAGGTCACGGAGCCGAACCCGCCTACCCCCGCGCCGGACGCCGCGCCCGATGCGAACCCCGTTTCCGCCATCGAGCCGCCGGGCTACTGGACGCCGTCCACGGCAATCATGGACATCCTGACGCAATTTCCCGATGGGGCGAACCCACCCTATGAACCGACCAACTACGACGACCGCGAGCATGGCATGGTCAGCGTGCGCTCGGCGCTGGCGAACTCGCTCAACATCCCGGCCGTCAAGGCGCTGGAACACGCCGGGATACCGCGTTTCAAAGATCTGATGCAGCGTGTCGGCGTCACCACCCTCACCCGCCCCGACTACGGGCTTTCGCTGACGCTCGGCGGCGGCGATGTGGCGCTGCTCGAACTGACGGGCGGCTATGCGGTGCTGGCGAATGGCGGCGTCCGTGCACCGACCAATGCCGTCGCCTGCGTGCTCGACCCCACGGGCGCGTTGCTATGGTTGGGCGCAGGCGCGGATGACGTCACAGCGTGCGCGCAGGCCCAGGGCCAACCCGCCGTCGCCCCCGAACCGTCTCGAAAGGTACTGGACCCGCAACACGTCTATCTGATTACTTCGATCCTCTCCGACCGCGAGGCGCGCCGCCCGATGTTCGGCTCCGTCTCCGATCTGCTCGGCCTGCCCGACCGGCCCGCCGCGGCCAAGACCGGCACCAGCAACGACTATCGCGACGCATGGACCATCGGCTACACGCCCGATCTGGCCGTGGGCGCGTGGGTGGGCAACGCCGACTACACGCCGATGAAGAAGATCGCCGGTTCGGTGGGGGCCGCGCCGGTCTGGCACAACATCATGCAGCGCAGCCTGGCCGGGTATCCCGTGGCCATGTTCGTCGAGCCGCCCGGCATCCAGCATCTCCAGGTCTGCGCCGATTCGGGCACGCTGCCCTCGCCGGCCTGCCCGAACACGCGCGAGGAGCTATTCGCCGCGGGGCAAGGCCCGTTGCCCGCCGGCTACGATCTGCACCAGCGTATCCGCTTCGACACGCTGACGGGGCAGCCGGCCAACGACGCCACGCCCGCCGACCGCATCGAAGAGCGCGACGTGATGATCTTCCCGCCGAAATACCAGGAATGGGCCATCGCGCACGGCTACCCGGTATTCACCCGCAACCGCCGAAGTACGCTTTTCTGCCGGAATTGGAGGTTGTCGGAGCCGCGCAACGACACGACAGTCGGCGCGATGGCGCAGATCTGGGGTCGGGTGCATCTGCCGGAGCCGCTCATCTGGCGCACGGAGTATGGCGTCGGGCCGGCGCCCATCGGGTGGGGCATCCTGGGGACCTCTGATATCCGCGAGATGGACGGGCTGATCGGCGAATGGGACGCCGCGGCGACCGTCGCGCAGCATGGCAGCAACGATTTCTCGCTGCGTCTGGCCGCCTACGACCCGGCGAACATGGATGCGCCGGTCGCCGTCTCAAACGCCGTCTACGTTTATGTTGAAGCGCCGACCCCCGAACCCACGCCAGGCCCGACGCTGGAGCCGACCGCCACGCCGACGCCGGTCGAGACGCCGGTGGTCATGACGGAGACACCGACGCCCGCAGCCCGACGCCCGAACTCCCCACGCCGACGCCAACCCAGCCCGTCGCGGGCGCGCTGACAGCCGCGATCCTCTCGCCGCTCGAGAATGGCGGGGTGATCGGCCAGGTGGAGATCATCGGAATCGCAGAGGGGCCGAGCTTCACCGGTTATGAGTTGCTCTTCGCGCCGGGATCGGCCCCTGCCGATGCGGACTGGTTGCCGGTGGGCAACCCCGGCCTGCAACCCGTGCCCGGCGGCGTTCTCGGCGTGTGGGACACGGACGGGCTGGCGCCGGGGATCTACACGCTCCGACTGCGCGTATATGACAACAACGCCAACACCGCGCGGGCAGAGGTGCGCGTCGAGGTCATTCGGTAGAGTCTGCCCCGTGCGGCTGGAAGCCGCAACGGGAACATAAAACCGGCCGGGAGATTCACCTCCGGCCGGTTTATGTTTATGACCTGTCTGTCAAAAGACCCGCAGTCGAGTCCCTTGTGGGCGTAATCAGGGCAAGAAACTGAATGGGTTCTTCGTCGTGCCGCGCTGGCGCACTTCGAAGTGAAGATGCGGGCCGGTCGAGCGTCCCGTAGACCCCATCAAGCCGATGGTTGCGCCCTTCCCGACCGACTGTCCCGGGCTGACCAGGATGCGACTCAGGTGGGCATATAGCGTCTGAAAGCCGTTCCGGTGATCAATCACGATGAAGTTGCCGTAGCCGGAACCGCTCCATCCTGCCTCAACCACGTAGCCGGAGTCGCTCGCCTTGACGGGTCGCCCATTGCTGCCCGCGATATCAATCGCGCGGTGCAACGGTTTGAACCCCTGCGAGATGTAGCCCGCCGCGGGCCACACGAAGCGCCCCGAGCCTTTGGATGCGCCGGCCGGCACCGGCCCGCCATACACCTGAGCTTGCCTCACAACAACCGGCTTCGATCCGCCCGGCACGACCAGCCTCTGCCCCGCCTGGATCATCGGATTCTTGACATCAATTTGGTTCGGCTCGTACGCGATCGATGGCGTCAACACTCGTCTTATACTTCTTAGCGATACTTTCGAGGGTGTCTTTCGGACCGACGGTATGATAGACGCCGTTCACCGGCAGGATGATCAGCTTCTGCCCCAGACGCAGCAGGTCGGGGTTTAGCTCCATGTTGTTCGCCCACATCAGCGTTTCCGCGCCGACCCCGTACGCTTTCGCCAGCGCGTAAAGCGTGTCACCGGCGACGACGGTATGCGTGACGATTCCGGTGCGCGCGCGTTCGGGGATCAGGGTGAATGGGACCGCGCGCCGTTCGAGCGCGATTTCCGCCTCGGCTGCCGGCGCTTCCGCGGCGTCCAGCGTCAGGGCGGCGTCTTCGAGGGCAATATCGGTGGTTTCCTCGCGCACCTGCACGATGTCCCAACCGGGCAAGGTCAGACGGCTGAAGGCCAGCACGCCGAGGGCGACCAGCACCAGCATGAGGTGCGATCCGACGCGCACCAGCGAGGAGCTACCCTCAGAGCCGCGCCTGGTCAGCAGGGTGCGAAAGGACTGCCATATTTCATAACCCGGCCCCCACTCCTGTGGAGAGACGACGGGCTGAAGGGGCGTTAAGTTTTCTTCGCGCATACGCGCGCTGCTCCTGAGTCGCCCAGGTCGAACGGGCGAACGATCGAGCCATTATAAGCCCGCTCTGCCATATGCGCAAAGCAGGCGGCAAGGCGTTCCACATGATGGAGTGGAGACTCGGCCCCATGAAATTTCGATAGCTTCCCCGTGTTTCCTTGCCTACCTGTCTACTTGGTTACTCGCTACACGCTGCTCTGCGCCAGGGTCTCCAGGAAAGCCTTGTTATTGCGGGTGCGGCGCAGGCGTTCCAGCACCGGTTCGAGGGGATCCTCGCCGGTCTGCCGGAGCATGTCAATCATGCGGCGCAGCGTCCAGACCCGTTGCAGCGTCTCGGAGCTGAGCATCAGTTCCTCGCGGCGCGTGCCCGAACGGACGATATCGAAAGCCGGGAAGATGCGGCGCTCGGCCAGGCGGCGCTCAAGGTGGAGTTCCATGTTGCCGGTGCCCTTGAATTCTTCGTAGATCACATCATCCATACGGCTGCCCGTGTCCACGAGACAGGTCGAGATAACCGTCAGACTGCCGCCTTCCTCGATCTTGCGGGCCGCGCCGAAGAAGTTCTTGGGCGGATACAGCGCCGCCGGATCAATACCACCGGACAACGTGCGGCCCGAAGCAGGCACGGTCAAGTTATAGGCGCGTGTCAGGCGGGTGATCGAGTCGAGCAGGATCACCACGTCGCGCTCCGCTTCCACCATACGCTTGGCGCGTTCCAGGCCCATCTCGGCCACGCGCACGTGTGACTGCACCGGCTCATCGAACGTGGAGCTGATGACTTCGGCCTCCACCGAACGATCCATGTCGGTCACTTCTTCGGGGCGCTCGCCGATCAACAGCACCATCAGATGCACGTCCGGGAAGTTTTCCGAGACGCCGTTGGCAATTTGCTTCAGGATGGTGGTCTTGCCGGCCTTGGGCGGCGATACGATCAGGCCGCGCTGGCCGCGCCCGATGGGCGACACCATGTCAATCAGGCGCGTCGCCAGGATCGAAGGTTGCGTCTCCAACGTCAACTGCTGATGGGGGAAGATCGGCGTCAGATCTTCGAACTTCGGTCGCTTCTTGGCCTCTTCCGGGTCCAGCCCGTTGACCGCCTCAACCTTGAGCAGACCGTAGTACTTCTCCGATTCCTTCGGTGGGCGCACCTGGCCGATCACGAAATCGCCCGTGCGCAGCCCGAAACGGCGAATCTGGCTCTGCGAGATGTAGACATCATCCGGCCCCGGCATCATCATCTTGCTGGAGCGCAAGAAGCCGATGCCATCCTGGATCACCTCCAGTATGCCGCCGCCAAAGATGAGACCCTGCGATTCCGTCTCGGCGCGCAAGAGGCGCATGATCAGATCGTACTTCTTCAAGCGCGTGTAACCCGTCACGCCCAGCGCACGTGCAGTATCTTGCAACTCGGCAAGCGTCTTGGTTTCCATTTCAGAAATGTTCATAAATAGGCTCCGTTTGACAATCGGACAGCACGCGAGAAGGCTCAGGCGAGAGACTCGCCCCGACAACGCGACTTCATGGCGATGCAAATTTTATGGGTGATCAAGTGTGATGTGAATCAGCGCGTCCAACGCGAACGTCGGAAATGCAAGGTGGTGTGAAAAATCCTGAAAGCGCCGTGTGAGACAAACAGAATGTGGTCTCCGGCAAATACTTCTGGGACGAATGTACCAAATAAAGGCGGGGGTGAACCGATGCCTTACATCAACAGACGCAACGATAACATAATTTGCACCGCAAGTCAAATACTATTCAACCACCATTGCAGCGGCATCGGCGGCGCGCGCCACGCGGACACCCTCTTCCTCATCTACCCGGCTGAGCACCAACCCGCCCACGACGAAGAAGATGATCAGCGAGACGATGCTCAACCGGCTCGACCCCATCATCTGGCCGACCACGGCGAACAGCAACGGCCCCAGCAGCCCCGCAAACTTCGAGCTCATATCGTAGAACCCGAAGAACTCCGCCGACTGCGTGCGGGGCACCATGTTTCCGAACAGCGAGCGGCTCAACCCCTGGCTGCCGCCCTGCACCAGCCCCACCATCATCGCCAGCAGCCAGAATTCCGCGGCCGAGTACATGAAGAAGCCCCAGATCGAGACCAGACAATAAACGGCGAGCGCCACCAGGATCGCGTTCTTGGTGTTCATGCGCGACGCCGGCCCCGCCAGCAAATTCTGCCCGATGAACCGCGAGAACAGAACCGCAGGAATCATATTCACCAGCGCAAGCGCCACCGCCATCGGGCCGCTGGTGATGCCCAGGCGCGGGGCCAGGATGCCGATCAGCGGAATGGTGACCGCGTTATACAGCACCAGGCTCAGGAAGAAGGGCTGGCGCGGATCATCGGTGCGCGGCAACCGGCCAAACAGCAGGGAAAACGGGATGCCGATGAACTGCGTCAGCAACAGCGCGCCGATCAGATCGGTTTGCCCGATCCCGATCTCCGCGCCGTAGATCGTCGCCATCTTGATGATCGTCCCGATGCCGTCGTTGTAGATCCAGAAAGCCACGATGAAGATCAACAACTGGCGATAGAGCCGCAGGTGGCCGAAGGTGCGGAGCAGGCGGTTGAACCCGCCGCTGACCGGGTTCTCGCGCTGCTCGGAGGCCAGCCGCGACGCCGGGGGTTCGGGCACCTTCAAAAACAACGGAATGGCAAAAACAGCCCACCAGATGCCCACACTCAAGAAGCTCATCCGGCTCGCCATTTCCGTCCCGCTGACGCCGAAGCGCGCCCCCAGCGCGGTCATCCCGAAGGCATCGGGAAAGGTGATCCACAGGACGTTCAACAGGAGCAGCAGCCCACCGCCCAGGTAGCCCATCGCATACCCGCGCGTCGAGACGCGGTCAATCTCATCGGGACGCGCCACGTGCGGCAACAACGAATCATAGAAAACGATGGCGCCGGAGAACCCGATCTCGCCCACGATGTAGAGCGCGGAGGCCAGCAGCCAGTTGCCCGTGCTGACAAACACCAACAACGACGCGGCCAGTACGCCCGGAATCGTGAACGCGGCCAGGAATCGCTTCTTCGAACCGCTGTAATCGGCGATTGCGCCCAGGATCGGCGCGGCGAGGGCCACCAGCAACATGCCGATCGTGTTGGTGTAGCCCCAGGCCGAGCTGGCCTGCACGGGCGTGAGCGCCCCCTTCGCCGCCACGGCGCTGTAAAATGTCGGCAGCACGGCCGCCATGATCGTCGTGGCAAACGCCGAGTTGGCCCAGTCATACATCACCCATGCGCGAATGGCCTGGCGGCGGGAAGGGGTGTCTTCCATGACGCGATGCTCCTTTACCTTCGCAGTGACGGCTTCAGCCGGTGCAGGGCCGCCGGGCATGGCCGCCGGGCAGGGCCGCCGTGCAGGGCCGCCGGAGCAGGGCCGCCGAGCCGAATGAATTGCCCGGCTGAGACAGGGGAAAACCCGATGAATCGGGTTGCGGGCCGTACGCAGCTTTCGGATTGATTGTTAACCTGTTCTGGTGATGAGAATCGCAAAATAAGTGACGAGCGGCACGACGAAGAGCAAGCTGTCCAGGCGGTCGAGTATCCCTCCGTGGCCGGGAATGAGTTGCCCGGTATCTTTGGCGCCGGCGCTGCGCTTGAACAGCGAGATTGCGAGATCGCCTGCCGGCGCGAAAATCGCCGCCAGCACGCCGAGCAGCAACCCCTGCCACAGTTCCATCCCGACGAGATAATATCCGGCCGCCGCGGCCACGATGATCCCGGCGATGCTGCCGCCGATCAACCCTTCCCAGGTCTTCTTCGGGCTGAGCCGCGGCCACCAGGTGTGCCGGCCAAACAGGCGGCCCGAGAAAAAGGCCGCGATGTCAATGGTCCAGGTGACGCCAAAGGCCAGTATGATCCACTGCAAACCGTCGGGGAGCTCGCGCAGGGTGATGAAATGGCTCAGCATGAAGCCCAGATAGAGCGCGCTGGCGACCGTCACGCCCCAATCGGCAATGGCATGTTCACTGCGGAGGAATAAGGCCCAGATCAGCGAGAACATGATGAGCGCCGCCAGCAGCGGCCTCAGCAGGTCCGTCGAAACCCGGCCCGTGGCCTGTAGATACGCCTCGATGATGGCCCCGATGATGAAGAAATAGCCCAGCGCGTAATCTACCTTGAAGTTCGTGCGCTGCAACAGACCGCTCATTTCGAGCCACGCGACAATGCCGACCAGGAGAATACCGAAAAGCCAGGCAAAGCCGCCGAGGTAGACGAAGAGGGCGACAACCGGGAGAAGTATCAAGACTGTCAGGATGCGCGTCCGGATCAAAGGAGTTTCCCCGATCTGGTGACTCAAGAATGAAAGAGAGGTTCAGTTCCTATGGGTGTTGCTGATGTTCGTTTGTCGTGGACACCTTGCCGAAACGCCGGTCGCGATGACTGTAGACCTCGAGCGCCGCAGCCAGATCGTCCTCGTTGAAATCCGGCCAATAGGTCGGCGTGGCGTAATACTCGGCATAGGCAGCCTGCCAGATGAGGAAATTGCTCAACCGCCACTCGCCGCCGGTGCGGATGATCAGATCGGGATCCGGCAGGCCGCCGGTATAGAGATACTGCGAAATTAGCTCTTCGGTCACCGCATCGGCCGTGTGGCCGTCACGGATGATGTGGCGCACGGCATCCACGATCTCCGCGCGCCCGCCATAGTTCAGGGCGACGTTCAACGTGATCGTCTGATTGTTGCAGGTCAGCAGCAACGCGCTCTGAATCTGCTGCTGCAGTTTGGGATTGATGCCTTCCAACCGCCCGCTATGCAAAATCCGCACGTCGTTCGCATGCAGGTCTTTCACCTCACGCTGGATGAACTGACCGAGGATGTTCATCAGGCCCTGCACTTCGTCCGGCGGTCGCGACCAGTTCTCCGTGGAAAACGCGTAGATGGTCAGGATCTGGATGCCCAGTTCTTTCGCCCCGCGCAAAATGCGCCGGATATTCTCAGTTCCGGCGCGGTGCCCGGCCAACCTGGGCAGGCCGCGCGCCTGGGCCCAACGCCCGTTGCCATCCATGATGATCCCCACATGGTATGGCACGCGCGTGATGCCCGGATAGCGCTCTTGCATCGTTGCGTGAGCATCCATTGACTGGGTCAAACTTCCATGATCTCGGCTTCTTTGGCCTTGCCGATCTCGTCAATCTGTTTGATGCAATCGTCGGTCAATTTCTGCACGTCTTTCTGACCATCCCGGAGATCGTCTTCACTGATCTCCTTGTCCTTCTCCATCTTTGTGAGGGTGTCGTTGGCGTCGCGCCGGATATTGCGCGCGGCAACGCGCGCCTCTTCCACCCGCCGGCTCACCTGCTTGCTGAGGTCTTTCCGGCGATCTTCCGTCAGGTGCGGGATGATCAGGCGAATCACCTGACCATCGTTCGACGGCGTCAGGCCCAGATCCGACTTCTGGATGGCCTTCTCGATCGCGCCGACGACACTCTTATCATAAGGACGTATCATCAGCACCCGCGGTTCCGGCGCCGAGACTCCCGCGAGTTGATTCAGCGGCGTCGGCGCGCCGTAATACTCAACCTGGAGCTTCTCAAGCAGCGCCGGCGAGGCGCGCCCCGTGCGAATGGCCCTCAGGTCGCTTTGCAGCGACTCAATGGCTTTATCCATCCGCCCCTTTGCTTCATGCAAAACATCTTTAACCACCGTGCTCCCTCCCTAAAATCAGGGACCTACCAGCGTACCCACCGGCTCACCCTTGACGGCCTTCTCCAGGCTGCCAGGCTGCCACAGATCGAGCACGATGATCGGCAGGTCGTTGTCCATACACAGCGTCAGTGCAGTGCTGTCCATCACCCCTACCCGCATGTTCAGCGCATCAATATAGCTCAGGCGATCGAAATGCCTGGCATCCGGGTTCTTTTTCGGATCGGAGTCATAAATGCCGTCCACCTTCGTGGCCTTGATGACGACCTCCGCGTGGATTTCCATGGCGCGGAGCGCGGCAGCCGTATCGGTGGTGAAATAGGGGTTGCCGGTGCCGGCGGCCAGCAAGATCACGTAACCCTTTTCCAGGTGACGCATCGCGCGGCCACGGATGTAAGGCTCGGCGACGCTGCGCATCTCGATCGCCGTCATCACCCGCGCCTCGATGCCGCGGCGCCGAATGGCGTCGGCGAGCGCCAGCGCGTTCATCACGGTCGCCAGCATCCCCATGTGATCGGCCGTGGTTTGCTCCATGCCATGTTCCAGGCCGTCAATGCCGCGCCAGATATTGCCGGCCCCGATGACGACGGCGATTTCCACGCCCATCTCACGGAGCCGGCTGATTTCTTCTGCCAGGTCGTCGGCCCGGTCCGGATTAATCCCGAAACCGCCTTCGCCGGCGAGAGCTTCGCCGCCCAACTTGAGGAGAACCCGGTTGTAATGGACGGCGCTCATTGATTACCCCCCGACTTCGAGACGAGAGAAGCGACGGACGATGATGTTCTCGCCCATCTGGGCAATATATTCCGTGACCAGGTCCCTGACCTTGATCGAATCATCCTTGATGAAGGGTTGTTCGAGCAGGCAGTTCTCTTCGTAGAACTTTGCCAGCTTGCCTTCCACGATCTTCTCAACGACCTCGGGCGGCTTGGAGCCGTCTATGCCATCGAGGGCATTCTGGCGTTGCTCGGCCACAACCTCGGCCGGCACATCCTGAGGGCTGACCCAGGTGGGTCGCGTCGCCACGACCTGCATTGACAGATCGCGCGCCAGGCCCTGGAATTGATCCGTGCGGGCGACGAAATCGCTTTCGCAGTTGAGTTCCACCATCGCAGCGACCTTGCTGCCCATGTGAATGTAAGAGCCGATCATCCCTTCGAGCGCCGCCCGGTCCGCCTTCTTGGCCGCCGTCGCCAACGCCTTCTCCCGCAGCAACTCTGCGGCCATCGCCATGTCGCCCTGGGAAGTTTCCAGGGCTTTACGGCAATCCATCACGCCTGCGCCGGTCTGCTGGCGCAGCTCTTTCACCATGGACGCACTGATTTCCACGCATAACTCCTTCCCGCCATCGCGGGCTAACCATGTTCGTATGATAAGCCTTAAGAAAGATCAACCTGTTGCGTATGCGCTCGCGAGCGCATACGCAACAGCGGTTACGTCAGGATTCGGATCGGCCCGCTTAGACCGACCGGCAGTGAGGCGGTTACGACTTGGCGTCGTCCTCGTTATCGTCGTCAAGGCCTTCGGCCAGGCGGGCGAGAATGGACGGCCCAAGGTACTCATCCTGTTCATCCAGATCGCCCTCGATGGCCACACGGGGTTTCTCGTCGGCGAATTCTTCGATGATTTCCGGTTCGTAAGCCGCAGGCTGTGACGCGGCCCGGTCGGCGTCATCCACCGTCCGCAGTTCTTGCCCCTCGATGACCGCATCGGCCATCTTGCCCGTCATCAACTTGATCGCGCGGATCGCGTCGTCGTTGGAGGCAATGGGATAATCAATCCGGTCGGGGTCGCAGTTGGTATCCACCATGGCGACCACCGGGATTTGCAGCTTGTTCGCTTCTTCGACGGCCAACTCTTCACGCTGGATGTCCACCACAAAAATGAATGTCCGGCACGTGGCCCATATTGCGCAACCCGCCGATACGGATGTGCAGGCGTTCCAGATCACGCCGCAGCAAGAGCGCTTCCTTCTTGGGCAGCCGATCCAGATCGCCACGCGCATCGCGCCGTTCGAGTTCGACCATGTAATCCACCCGCTGCCGGATCGTGCGGAAGTTCGTCAGCGTGCCGCCCAGCCAGCGATGATTGACGTACGGCATGCCGCAGCGTTCGGCTTCCTGGCGAATGGTTTCCTGGGCCTGTTTCTTCGTGCCCACGAACAGCATGATGCCGCCCGCGCGCACCGTGTCACGGGTGATCGCATGAGCGGTGTTGACCTGGCGCATGGTCTGCTGCAAGTCAATAATGTGGATGCCATTGCGCTCAGTGAAGATGAACTGGCGCATCTTGGGGTGCCACCGGCGGGTGCGATGTCCGAAATGCACACCGGCTTCGAGCAACGACTTCATTGAGACGACTGTCACGTTCTGTTTCTCCTTTTCCGTTTTTCTTCCGCGCTGCCCTCGTCCTTCGACCTGTGAGGCCGCAAAGACCGCCGGAACCCCGATACGGGGCACGGCCGGCGGATAGGCAGGCGTGTAGATTTGGCGCTTTGCGCCGAAAGTTGATTATACTAGACCACCCCGTAGCGGGCAAGTTGTGAGGCCGGAGTGGTATGTGCTATACTGCGCGCATACTGCGATCGCAGTATGCGGCCCGTAGCAGGCTGGATCTGGTTCAGGAGAGGAAGATGATTCCACAGGATTTACTTGAGATACTCCGTTGCCCGCATTGCGTCACCGGCGACACCCGCCGGCCCGGCGACGACCCCGGACAACTGGAACTCGTGAAGGATAGCTGGTTGGTGTGCCGTGAGCCCGATTGCGGCCGCAAATATCCGATTGTAGACGATATCCCCGTCATGCTGATTGACGCCGGGGGCCGCTGGATCAGCACGCCCGTGGCCGAACTCCCCACGCCGCCCCCCGCCGACGCCGTGCCCTGATCGGCTACATTTTATAATGCCTGTTATCCCTTTGTAGTAACGGCTGATGCCGTCACGACAAAGTGGCCGACGGGCTGCGGAGGGCGGTTCGCTAATCCGCTGAAAACTCGCTCGCGACCTTCGTTCTCGGCGCGCCGGCGCACGTCCAGTCGCTCGATCTCGCGGTGCTTCACCACCCGGAACATATCGAAATCCCGCGCGACCATGGTCTGCGGGAAGACCGCGCACGCCTCATCCAGGATCTCCCGCGCCGCATAGCGCCGCGAAATATGGTGCAACACCAGCGCGCCGACGCCCGCCTCGCGCGCCAACCACGCCGCCTGCTGCGCCGTCAGATGGCCGAATTCGGCGGCGGTCTCGTGTTCGGCCTCGGTGTACGTCGCCTCGATTGCCAGTAGATCGGCCCCCGCTGCATCCGCCACCAGGTCATCTACCCGCCCCGCATCCCCGATGAACACCACGCGCGCGCCCGCATTGAGCGGCCCCAACACATCATCCGGCGTGACCACGCGCCCATCGGGCAGCGTCGCCGGGATGCCGCGCACCAGATCGCGGCGAATCGGGCCAACCGGCACGCCCAGCGCCTCCGCCTTTTCGGGCAAGAATGCCCGGCGCGATTTCTCCTCGAAGCTGAACCCGAACGCCTCGGTGCGGCGATGCTCGACGGGAAACGCGCGCACCGCGAACTGCTCATCTTCCATCAACAGCCCCGGCGACATGGGGTGATATTGCACGTGCAGGTGCGCCTCGCCCGGCCCGAAGGCCACGCGCATCAGATCACGCACGCGTTGCAAGGCCCAGGTCCCGCCATGAATCTGCATATCGCCGATGGCTTCCCAGCGCGCAAAGGTCGAGGCCAGCCCGCCCAGCCCCAAAACATGATCCAGATGGCCGTGCGTCAACAGCACGCGGTCCAGCCGCTTGAAGCCCAGCCCGCTGCGCAAGATCTGCCGCTGCGTGCCCTCGCCGCAATCTATCAGGAAGCGATACTCACGGTGCATCAGCACCGCGGCGGATAGCCCGCGTTGGATGGATGGCGCAGAGGCCGCCGTCCCCAGAAATACCAGCTCGAACATGAAAGCTCTCTTTACCGACCTCGAAGCTGTTTCAGACCGCTGCCAAACCACATGGCCCCAAACATGAACGCCGCGCCCCCGACGATCAGCGACAAGGTCTCCGAACCGTTGCGGAAGAAAAGCGCCCCCAGGACGGCCCCCAGCGCCATGATGAACGTCCCCGTCATCAGGGCGGCGGCGCCTTCGCGCAGAAACATGGCCCGCAGCCGCGGCATCCGGTACGCCACGGCGAGCGCAGCGATCGCAAAACACCCGAACTGCCAGATCAGCCCGCCCCAGGCGCCCAGCGCGAGGCCGCGCTCGATGCCGAAATAGAACGGCGTGACGCCGATCAGCAATCCCCAGGCCACCGGCAGCCAACGGCGGGCGCGCACGCCGGCCCCAAAAGCGGCCCCGCCCCACAGATTGAAGAAACTGATGAAGGCAAACACCAGAGCGGCGTCAAAGGCGTTATTCATCGCGTTCGTCTGTCCAGCGCGCCGCGCCGCCGTCACTCTCCCAGCCATTGCCGGATGAGCGGAGCCAGCGCACCGACGGCCCCGGCCCCGGCATACGCCACCAGCGTCGCCTTGACCACATTGCCCGCCCACGCCGCGATCACAAACTGCCAGACCGGAATGCGCAACGCGCCTGCCGTCACCCCGACGACATCGAAGAACGGATTGGGGATCATGCCCAGGACGAACACCATCCACGCGCCCCAGCGCCGCAGCAGTGATACGATGCGCCCGACGAAGAATTGATCCGAGAGGATGGCGCTGCCCCCGTAACCGGCCAGATAGCCGGTCAACTCGCCCAGCGCCGCGCCGGTGCCGAACGCCAGCCCTACCATCCAGGGCGTCAGACTGCTGCCGGCGGCAAAAGCGAGGGCCAGCCCCGGCATGGGCAAGATCACCGTGGCGCTGCCGAGCGCCCCCACCAGGAAAAGCCCCGCATAGCCCAGCCCGGCGAACTGCCCCAGGTGATCTCGCAGAAGCACGAATGACAGGGTGGTCGCCGCGACCATGATGACCACAGCGATCCGCAACAACTGACCCGCGCGCGCAGGTCGTGGAGGCACGTCGGCTACCGGCGCCGCCTCGTTCAGCGGCCCATCGGCGGCCGGCGCATCCAGATCGGCCGGCGCGAGCGAGTCAGATTCCACGTTATTCGACCGAGATCTTCACTGAGTTGATGACGTCGCCGCCTTGAATGGCATCCACCACATCCTGCCCCTTGACAACCTTGCCGAACACGGAGTGTTTGCCGTCGAGCCAGGGCGTCGCGACGTGCGTGATGAAGAACTGGCTGCCGTTGGTGCCGGGGCCGGCGTTCGCCATCGAGAGCACGCCCGGGCCGCTGTGCTTGAGGGTCGGGTCGAACTCGTCCTTGAAGGTATAGCCCGGACCGCCGCGGCCGGTTCCCGTGGGATCGCCGCCCTGAATCATGAAGTCGGGGATCACGCGGTGAAAGGTCGTGCCGTCGTAATAGCCGTCCTGCGCGAGGTTGACGAAGTTATTGACGGTGCGCGGCGTTTTCGCCGCGTAGAGTTCGAGGACGATCGGCCCGCGCACGGTGTCAATGGTCGCGCTGTATTTCTTCGTAAGGTCAATGGTGAGGTCGAACGGCTTGCTGTATTTAGCCATGGTTTTCTCCTGATTATGGTAATGGCATCCGACGAACCACGCGATCGCGCGGTCCGTCGGATGAAAATCTCAATCGAGCTATTTCTCGCTGATGGTGATGCTCTCGACCGCGTCGCCGGTCGCGAGCTGCGAGACGATCTCCAACCCGGCGACGATCTTGCCGAGGACGTTCAACGGCGTGCCCTCCGAAGGCAACTCCACCATCGAGATGAAGAACTGGCTGCCGCTCGCCATCAGGTCACCGGTCGTCTGATCGGGGATCGGATACATCGCCACGGTGCCGGTGACGATCTGGCTGGCGGCCGCGTCGGCCTCCAGCGGCAAGAGGTAGCCCACGTCGCTATCGGGGCGCGCCGCCGGCGATCCGAACAGCGCGTAGGTTTCCGGCTCGACGTAAGAGACCGGCATAGCATCGTAGAAGCCCAGGTCGGCCAGCAACTTGAGATTGTTGACGGTCGCCGCCGCGCCCTCGGCGTTCAACTCCATCACAATGTCGCCTTTCGAGGTCTTGATGGTGGCTTCGTAGGTCTTGCCTTCTTCCAGCGTCACCGTCTCGGGCGGCGTGTTGAAGAAGCCCTCGCGCGTCTCGACGGCCATCGCCGCCAGCGGGCGGCCCGCCTCGCTCACAGGGGCCTTCGGCTCGGGCGTGGGGGCGCGGGGTCGGCAGTTGCGATGTCCCGCCTTCCACGATGTCAATACGCTGAATCTTGTCGCCAATCGCGATCTGATCCGCCACATCCATCCCTTCGAGCACATAGCCGAACACGCTGTACGCCTCGTCGAGGAACGGGGTTTCCGTCAGCGTGATGTAGAACTGGCTGCCGCTCGAGCGCCGCTCGGGGTTGACCTCATCGCCGGTGCGGGCCCAGGCCAGCGCGCCGCGCGGGTGCGTATGCGTGAATTCGCCGGGGATGGTGTATCCGGGGCCGCCGCCGCCGTCGCCCTGCGGGTCGCCGCCCTGAATCACGAAGCCGGGTTCGACGCGGTGGAACGTCAGCCCGTCATAGAACCCGTTCAGCGCCAGGGTGACGAAGTTGTTCAGGCTTTCCGGTGTGTCGGGGTACAACTCAGCCACGATGTCGCCTTTGTCGGTCACAATCGTCGCCGTGTAAACGGTATCCGGTTTGACGAAGGTCTCGGCCGGGCCGGAGAACGCGTCCACGCGCTCCGCAGGCGTCAGATCGGCCAGCGGACGGCTGCCGTCGCTCGGCGGGGTCGGCACGGGCTGCGCGTCCGCAGAGGTCTCGCTCGCCGCGGCATCGGTCTCCGCGGTGGGCGCTTCGACCACGGCTTCGGTCGCCACGGCGACGGCGGCTTCCGTGGGCGCGGCGGGCGGGGCAATCGGCGCAATGGGGGCGCAAGCTGCCAGCCCCAGCGCGATAACCAGCAAGAACACAAGGGAAATGTTACGGTGCATCGAAAACTCCTTCGAAAGTGCGCGGTATAGCCCTCACAATGCGCGGGCCAATCTTCTTATTGTAACGCTTGCAGCGCGGCGGATACGTAAGTCGCCTCACAATGGCTTCTTCTCCAGCCGCCATATCCCGAACAGCGCGAGCAGAAAGACCGACCCACCGACGAGATACCCCTCCAGGATGTTCGCCTGGGTGACGAACGTCGCCAGCACGCCGCCGATGAACCCGAACAGATAGCAGATCAATACGGCCTCGCGCGTGCTGCCCGTCTTGCGCGCCAGGCGGTGGCTCAGATGGTCTTTGCCGGGCGTTGTCAGCGGGTTGACGCCGCGTCGCAACCGCGAGATGATCACCAGCGTGGTATCGAAGATCGGCACGGCCAGCACCAGCGGCGGCACCATCCACGTCACAAAGCCGGAGTTCTCGGGGAAGCGCAGCTTGATCGCCGTCGCCGCCAGCGTGAAGCCGAGGAACAGCGCGCCCGTGTCGCCCATGAAGATGCTGGCAATGTTGAAGTTGTAGCGCAGGAAACCCAGGCACGCGCCGAGCAGCGCCGCGGCCAGCGCCCCCACCAGGTATTGATCGCTCATCGCGGCGAACAGCAGGAAGAACGTGGCCGCAATCGCCGCAATGCCGCCCGTCAGGCCGTTCATGTTGTCCAGCAGGTTGAACGCGTTGGTGATGCCCACCACCCACAACAGCGTCACCGCGACGTTGACCGGCTCCCACGGGAATGTGCCGACCCGCACCCCGGCCAGCACCAACAGGCTCGCCGCCAAAAACTGCCCGCCCAGCTTGATATATGCATTGAGGCCGCGCTTGTCATCCCACAACCCCATGAAGGACACCAGCGTCGCGCCGAGGAAGATGCTGGCGATCTGGTTGACATAAAAACGATCCCCACCGACAAGCAGCGCCACGATGAACGCCAGGTAGATCGCCACGCCGCCCAGCAACGGCGTCGGCGTCACATGTTGCTTCCGCGCGTTGGGCTGATCCACGAAATTGTAGTGCTGCGCCGTCCGCCGCATGAGGGGCGTCACCCCGATCGCCAATATCAGCGCGCTCACGAAGATGAACAGATAAGCGGTCATTCGCCGCCCCTCTCTTGCTCCAGATCGGAAATCAACGACTCGATGGCGGGCCGCTGCGTCTCAGTTGGCATAGCGCAGCGCCTCCCCCGCAGCAAGGAGCGCCTGATCCGTCTGCCCGGCGTCGCGATAGACCAGCGCCACATTCCGATGCGTCAGGTGAAGCTGCGACCGCAGCGCGGCAATCTGCGCCGTGAGCAGATCCCGGCGCTCGCGCGCGGCCATCGGCAGCGTGTCGTACCCGCCCGCCGTCGCCGCTTCGGTGTCCAGCCGGCCCAGCTCCGCTTCCGCCGCCGCCAGGTCGGCCGCATCCGCCGCAGTGATACGCTCGAACACGGCGACCGCCTCATCCGTGCGACCCAGCCGGGCGCTCAACACGCCGATCGCGCTCTGGATGTTCAAATCGTCCGGCGCAATCTCGGCGGCCTGCTGATAGGCAGCCAGCGCGCCCTCGGCATCGCCCGACGCCGCCAACGCGTCGCCGCGCAGCAGGTAGCTTTGCCCGAACCGCGGGTCCAGTTCCAGTGAGCGGTCGAGCGTCATCAACGCTGCGGCGTTGTCGCCGAGAATGTACTGTATGGTCGCCAACTCGTTGTGAAGCTGCGCGTTCTGCGGGCTCAACGCCACCGCTTGCTCGTAATACGTCTGCGCCTGCCGCAGCTTATCGAGATCAACGCGTTCCGGTTGGCTTTGCACGATCTCTCGCAGCGTGTCGTTGCCCGCCGCCTGGCCCGGCGCAACCGCGCCCTCGAAGGCCCACGCCCGATAGAGGCGCGCCAGGTTCGCGCTGTGATCGGTGTTCAGCGGGTTCGAGGTGCGCGCCGCCGTCAATGCCGCGTTGGTCGCGCGGTAGATATCCTCGCGCGACAGGCTCTGGATCCCCTGGTCAATCACCGAAAGCAGCCGATCCACCGGCATCCCGGTCACGTCTGCGGGCAGCCGGGCCTCGCCGCCCGCCGGCAGCATACCGGCGAACTGGAGCAGCGCCCGCCCCAGGAACAGGTCGTAGAAATCCTCGCGCGGCGTCAGTGCGGCGGCCTCGCGATAGAGCACGATCGCCCCCTCCCACGAACCGGCCTGCTCGTAGGCCAACCCCTGCTTATAGAAGGTGTCGGCCTGGATGGGCCGGATATTGACCCGATAGATCAGCAACAACGCCAGCGCGCCCAGCACAACCCCGCCCACCAGCGGGATGGCCGGCGAACCCGCCGTGAAGCGCGCCGGGCGCGGGCGTGGATCGGCCAGCCACAGCGCCGCGGCGAGGGCAAGCATCAGCAGAAGGAGCATGAGGTCAAAGAATACGACGTGTGCGGCCACGCGGCGGATCACATCTATCCCCTCCAGCCCTGCCGCGCCCATGCGCGTCGCCTGGAGCAAGCCGTAAACGACGAATACGCCTACCGTTGCGGCAAGATAGACCCCTGCCGACAACCCCCAGCGTCGCCGCCCGTTCGGTGCGAGTTGTGCGCTCGCCGTCAGTGCCAGCACGCCGCCCACCACCCAGGTGATCACGATCATCAGCAGAATGAACGGCGACCGCGCCACATCGAAGGTCGCCCGGTCAATGCGCGTGGTGAAGGAATCCCACAGGATCGCAAAAGCCCCCGTGCTGTTCACCTGGTTCACGAGGAAATTCCACGTCAGCGTCAGCGTGACGATGCTCATCACCGCGGCGAAAGGCAGGAAGGCCCGGAATGCGTCATATGGCGGCGCTTTGCCCGACAGGATTGGGCAGTCGGCTGCTTCGCGACGTTTGCAGCCCGCTCGGCTCTTCTTGCCGCGCTTGCCGCCGGGAGCGTTCGCCCTTGCAGCCGCTGCCGGTTGAGCCGCAGCGATGACCGGCGCGGTCGCAGCTTCGAGCGTCGTCTCGCCGATCCAGTCCATCCCCACTACGACCAGAACGGCGGCCAACACCCAGAACAACGCCATCGTTGCGGCAATCGCAATGCCGAGATTGGTCTCCACGAAGAACCCCACGATGGCCGCCAGCGCCGCCAGGATCAGGAGCGCACGCTGCCCGCGCGACAGTCCGCCCACCCGCGGGGTCACGCTGCGTCCGTTGCGTTCGGCGTTGCGTCCCCACGGCCTATAAGTACATCCAGCGTAATGTAGAGCAGCAACCCGGCCATCAGCCCCGCCGGCAACCCGACGCCCGCCAGCCGCAGGCTCCCATCCGTCAGCCGGGGGATGATGACGCCCAGCAGCGCGCCGCCGCCCAGCAGCGCGAAGAACAAATTACGCATTCGCCGTGTCTGCATCAACCCCAGCCAGCGCAACGCACAGTAGAATAATGCTGACAAACAGGTAGAGTTGCGCGGCGAACCCCAGGAAACCCGTGCGCGCCAGCGAATCGAATGTCTCGTTGTGCGACCGATCCGGCGATGCGTTGCGATACTCGTAGTAGGCCAACTCCGGCGGATAAAAGCGGTTGAAGGCGACCCACATGGATTCCGGCCCATAACCCACCAGCGGGCGAATGACGTTCAGCGCGTCGGGCCGGCCCTCCGGCGCAGCAATCGGCTCATGCGGCGAGAGCATCATGTCGGCCACGCCCTCCCAGATGAGGACGCGCACGGCATTGGTGCCTGACCCGGTCTCCAGCATGGTGGCGATGCGCCCGACGTAGGGCCGGTCGCGCAACCCTGCCAGCGGCCCCTGCGGCAGGTTGGCAACGACCACGAAGATCAAAACGAAACTCGTCAACCCGATCAAACCGAACAGGAGCGGTCGCGCGCCGCCGCGCAGCCAGCCGGGCGCGCCCTCGTGCGCGGCGGCCCACCGTCCCGCCAGCCAGATGCCCAACAACGCAAAGATGTAGACGCCGGCCGCCAGCCCCAGCCACGGCCCGCGGCTCTGCGTGAAGAGGATGGCCGCCAACTGCATCACCAGCACGAACAAATAGGTTCCGACGCTCAGCGCGCGCGCCGCGCCGCCCTCTTCGGCGGTCAGCAGGTCCGCCGTGCTCGCGACCAGTCGCTCAAGGGTAATAAAAAAGGCCATGAGGAGATAAGCCGACAGGAAGATGGCATTGCCCAGGTTAGCCGCCGCGCGCCTGCGTATCGCCTCCCCAGGGCAACGGGTCCAACCCGTAATGCTGGATGACGGCGTATAACGCGATGGGCAGGCTGGCGACGATCACCGCATAGGAAAGCCGGCGCAACTGGGCGCGCGTGCGGAGATGCGTCAACACCATGAAGAAGAGGGCCACGATAACACAGGAAGGTGTAGAGTCCCTGGCCGCGCACGTAGGAGCCGAGCAGGCTGATCCGCGGCACGATGGACAGGACTGTGCTGAGGATGTAGGCCGCAGTCAGCAGCAGCGCGGGCAACACCAGGGGCGTGTGACGGATGCGATACCACAGGCCCGGCCCCGAAGCATCGCGCCGGCCCAGGCCGTCGAGCCACTGCACGGCCCACGCCACGGCCATCACCAGGACGATGGAACGGAGCAGGTGAATCTTGTCCGGCTCGAAGACGCGGCTGGTGAGGGTGTTGAAAAATAGCGGTGTGACTACGAGCACGGCCAGCCAGCCGGCTTCGATGACCGCATCACAAATGCGAGAGAGTCGTGTCTGCATGATTTCCTGGCGCCAGTCTCGGTGCAGGCCGGCATGGCCGGGTGCGAAGCCATCTTACCGCAGCGGCGGGCAAATGACAAAGCCTCTACTTCTGCAACACTTGCGTATATACCCCCAGCGTGCGATCCACCATCGTCTCCAGGTCAAACTCGCGCGCCCGCACACGCGCTCCATCGCCCAACTCGCGCCGCAACCCGGCGTCGCCGAGCAGACGGTTCACCGCGTCGGCCAACGCCGCCGGTTCGCGGGGCGGGACCACGAGGCCCGTCTCGCCGTCGCGATTGACGTAGGTCGTCCCTGTGCCCAGTTCGGTGCACACCACCGGCAACCCCGCCGCCATCGCCTCTACCTGCACCAACCCGAAGGCCTCGCTGGGATGGCTGGCGGGCAGCACAAACAGATCGGCCAGGTGATAGATCGCCGGGAGGTCGTCATCGGGCACATCGCCCAGCCAGGTCACACGGTCGGCCACGCGCAGTTGCGTCGCCAGTTCTTCCCACTCGGCGCGCATGGGGCCGCTCCCTGCCACCACCAGCCGCGCCCGGATGCGGGGCAGCGCCGAGATCAAGGTGTCCAGTCCCTTGTAATAGCGCAGCCGGCCCACAAACAGCAGGATGGGCAGCGGATCGGTCGCCGCCGCCTGCGCGCCCAGGTAGCGATAGCGGATGCGCGCCATCTCCGAATCCGGACGGGCGCGCGCCAAAACGCGACAACGCGATGCCGTAGGGAATCAGATGCAGCTTCGCCTGGAAGCTCGCAAGGTAGGCGCTCTGATGCATGGGCGGGCTGCCGATGATGATGGCGTCGGCGGCGTCCAAAGCCCGCATCATCAGCGGCCTGTAGAATTTGAGGATGCTCGCCTGCCGCACCACGTCGCTGTGATAGGTCAGCACGAACGGCGTCCCGCGCCCCAGCGCCCATTGGCTCATCTCGCCCACCGGATAGGGGAAGTGCAGATGGACGATATCCGGCTGCTCGCGCATCCGTTGCAGCGCGAGGCTGGCGCTCAACGGCGTGGAAGCCACGGTGGTCAAACGACGCGCCCGCACCACCCGCACGCCGCCCTCCATCGTATCGGTCGTGTGCTTGCCCCGGGGAAGCGTCACCAGCGCCGTGACCGTGTGGCCGCGCCGCGCCTGCCCTTCGGCCAGCAATTGCAGGTGGTTCTCGATGCCCCCCATCACCGGGGGATAATCTTTGTAGATGTGCAGGATATTCATGCGATTGTCCGATACACTTCCAGCGTCCGCCGCGCCGCCTGCTCCCAACTGAAACGGGCGGCCTGCGCCAGACCCTTCGTGCGCATCTCTTCGCGCAACGCGGCGTTCGCCAACACGGTCTCCATCGCCGCGGCCAGCGCCGCCGGATGTCGCATATCCACACGGCGCGCGGCGTTCCCCGCCACCTCCGGCAGGCTCGAACCGTCAGAGCAGATCACCGGCGCGCCGCAGGCCATTGCCTCAAGCACCGGCAGCCCAAACCCTTCGTACAACGACGGGAAGACGAACAGCGCGGCCCCGCCATAAAGCGCCGGCAAGGTCGGCCTCGGCCACCGGTCCCAGCCAACGGATCGGCGCGCCCGCGGCGCGCTCGCGCAGATGGTCGTACTGGTTATCCCACGCGCCCGCAACCACCAGCGTGCGCCCGGCAACGTCCGGCGACGCGGCGATCTGCGTCCACGCATCCACCAGCCCGGTCAGGTTCTTGTGCGGCTTGTTGCTGCCCACATAGAGCACGTAGCCCGGCGGCAGACCGTAACGCTTGCACAATTCAGCGACCACAGCCTCGGACTGCGGTCGAAACACAGGGTCGGCCGCCAGCGGAATCGCCGTGACGCGATCCGGCGAAATGGGAAAATACGAAAGCAAGTCGGCGCGGGTAGATTCCGAGATGACGATGACCTGGTGCGCCGCGCGCAACGCCAATCGCATCGCCGAACGAAAGAACAACGTCGCCCGCGCGCTGCTCTGCGCCGGCAAGAGCAGCGGGATCAGATCGTACACGGTCAGCACCGTCGGCACGCCGGGCCGATACGGCATCAGCAGATAGGCGCTGTGATAGAGATCGGCGTTCAGCGTCTTGAGCAGGCGCGGCACGGAGGTCTGCTGGGCGGCCCCGAACGGCGAATCGCCCACTTGCACGCGCGCGACCTGCGGGCCGAGCGTCACGCGGTGCGCCGGGTCCTCCAGGACGGTCAGGCGATCGCCGGGGCGCAGCAACGGCGTGAGCGCCTGCGCGAGGTTGACCACATAGCGCCCGATGCCGGGAAAATGCGGCGATGCGGTGCGCGCGTCAAGGACGATATGAGGCATGGTCTTCGATCAGCCTCCGGTATACCGCCAACGTCTCATCGGCGGCGCGATCCCATGAAAACTGCGCCGCGCGCCGGTAGCCGCGCTGCCGCAGGTCCTCACGCAGGGCAGGATCGGAAAGCGCCGTCTGCAACGCCGCGCGGATCGCCCCAACGTCATACGGATCGAAGAGCAGCGCCGCGTCGTCCGCGATCTCGGCGATGGCCGTCGTGTTCGAGCAGGCCACCGGCGCGCCGGCAGCCATCGCTTCGAGCACCGGCAGGCCGAACCCTTCATAGATGCTGGGGACCAGACATAACTCGGCGGCCGCGTAGATGGCCGGCAGGTCTTCATCCACCACCCACCCGGGGAAAAGCACGCCATCGCGCGCCGGCGAGCTTTCCAGCGCAGCGAGGAAATCTTCGTACAACCATCCGCGCCGTCCCACGATCACCAACGGCGGCGCTTCTCCCGCCAGATAGAGCGGCTCCCACGCTTGCAACAGCCGGATCAGGTTCTTCCGCGGCTCGATCGTTCCCACGCAGAGCCAATACCGGGCGGGCAGATCATACTTCGTCCGCACCTGGTCGCGACGCTCTTTAGATTGCGGGCGGAAGCGCGCGTCCGCCGCTTCAGGGATCACGGTGATCTTCCCCGGCGCGATGCCATAGAGTTCGATCAGATCGCTGCGTGTGTATTCGGAAACGGCAATGATATGGGTTGCGCGGCGGCAAAATAGCGGCATCGCGGCGCGCAAGTACCAGCGATTGAGCGCCTTATGGTGGTCGGGCAGCCGCTCGAAGATCAGATCATGCACCGTCAACACCGTCGGGGCATTGCCCACCGGAACCAGAAGGTGTTCGAGGCCGTGGAACAGCGTCACACCCGGCGTCAGGCCGTTGCTCACACGGGCTACCAGGCCCGGCGCGACGCCGTGTGCAATTTGCCCCGCCCACACCATCATGCGCCACGGTTTGTAACTCCACGATACGGTCTGCGCCGGTAAACCCGCAAACTCCGGGACGGGAAAAATACCCTGCTCCGCGTTGTAAAAGAGCGCCAGGTCGCCGGGCAGGCGCGGCGCCAGCGCGGCGGTCAGGCTGGCCGCATAGCGACCCAGCCCGGCGCGTTGGTGTACCGCCGCCGAGACGTCAAGATAAATCGGCATGAGATCCCATCCGAGTAGCCCCCTCCTCAGGGGCGCCGCTCACTTCCCGATAGAGCGCGAGCATCCGATCGGCCATTGCCTCCACCGAATAGCGCGCTGCCGTCGCCCGCGCCGCTTCCGCCATGCGCCGGCGCGCCGCATCGTCTTGCCCAAGCGCCTGAACCACGGCTCGCGCCAACGCGGGCGCATCTCCCGGCGGAACCAGATAACCGTTCACCCCGTCTTCGATCACTTCCGGCGCGCCGCCGACACGCGTCGCCGCCACAGGCAGCCCCGCCGCCAGCGCCTCGATCAGCGACAGCGCGAAACCCTCGGCCAATGACGGCAAGACAAAGAGATCGCTCGCGCGCAGCAGGTCTTCCACATCCGGGCGAAATCCGATCAACGAAAAACGGCCCATCAGATCGAGGGCAACGATCTGCCCCTCAAGGGCTGTGCGCTCGTCGCCGTCGCCCGCGAAGACGAAATGCGCGTCGGGATAGCGCCGCAAAATCTCCGGTGCGGCCGCAACGAGATCACGATGCCCCTTATTGGGCAACAGGCGGGCCACGCACAACACGACCGGCTGTTCGGGCCGCAGGCCCAACTCGGCTCGCAGGTCCGTCGTGGGCGGTCGCGCGAACCGCGCCAGGTCCACCCCATTATAAACGACTTCGAGGCTAGACGCCGGTAGCCCGTAAAGCGTTTCCAGCGTCCGGCGGTTTTCCTCCGATACGGCGACCACGCGCGCCGCGCCGCGCCGCGACCGGCGAAACAGCGCCGGCAGGAAGGGCGTCAGCGCCGCGGGCGTCTTCACATCGCTCATGGGGGTCGCGCGCTGCTCCACGACAATCAACGGCGCGCCCGTCCCGCCCAGGATGAATCCCATCATGATCCCGAGGCGGCTCGCCGGGTGGTTCGAGATGAGTTGCACCACATCGTGCTCGCCGGCCAGCCGGCGCACCTGCGACGCGACGCCCGGCAGCGCCGAAAGCCGATCCACGGGCAACGGGACGACACGCGCCGTCTCGCTCAACGCCGCGCGCAACGGCGCCATCGCCGGGTGATCGGAAATCACCACGGTGAACGCGCACCGGTCGCACAGCGCCGCGACGAGCTGGCGGGCATACAACTCTGCCCCACCGATCTGCCGCGCCGTCATCACCAGCAATACGCGCATCGCACCCCTACGTCCCGGCGGGAGGGCCGATCAGCTCGTGATACAAGCCCACCAACACCCGTTCCTGCGTCTCCCAGTTATACTCCTCAGCCGCGCGTAATGAGGCCGCAGCCATCGCCGCATACCGTTCGGGGTCCGCCAGCAGCCCGTTGATCGCCGCCGCCACGGACTCCGGCGACGCGAAATCGCAGAGGATGCCGCAACCATACGCCTCGATGATGCCCCGGATCACCGGCAGGTCGGGGCTGATGATCGGCAATCCGGTCGCCATATACTCGAACAGCTTGTTCGGCAGCGCATAGCGCGCCAACCCCGACAGGTTGAACGGGATCAACCCGACCTGCGCCCCGGCGGTGTAGTCCAGCAGTTCGGTGGGCCGCGCGGGCGGCAGGATGAAGACGCGCCCGGCGTATTCGGGCTGCCCGGCCAAGCTCGCGTAGCGGCGCCCACGCATCCGCGCTGCCCACATTGCCGATAATCACGACGACTGCGCCATGATCCAGCAATGGCGCGCACCGCACGGTCATCTCCAGCGGCGGGTAGTCGCCCCGCCCGACCGTATACATCCCCTGCGCGATGGCGATCGGCGTCGCCGGGTCTATCCCCAAACGCTGCGCCAGCAACGGTTTCGCGTCCGGGTTCACCCTGTAGCGCGGCGGGCAGTTCATCACCACGCGCGGCGTCGGGATGCCGTAGTGTTCCGCCTGCACCTCGGCCAGCGGCTGATTGACCGTGATGACTGCGTCCACCTCATCGCGCACAATGCGGTCGTTGAGCAGGCTCCAACCATACTGGATGCCGGGCAGCTTGAAGGGATAGGACGAGAAGCTCTCTCGGAAGCCCCAAAAGCCGACCTCGTGCGCGTCGTAGATCAGCTTCGCGCCGGGCACGCGCCGGGCGGCCATCGCTGCGGGCAGGATGCAATCGCTATCGTGCGCATGGTAGACGGCGGCCTCCAGCCCGGCGGCATAGTCGGCCATCCGCCGGAGGGTGCGCACGAACAGATTGTTGATCTTGCCCCAGGGGGTGCGCGCCGGCTCAACCGGCACGCGCACGATCTCGAAGCCGTCGCGCCGCTCGCGTTCCAGTGGGCCGTAGGTATTCATGCCCACCACCGTGACTTCATAGCCCGCACGCGCCACCGACCCCGCCTCCTTCAGGACGCGATAGTCGGTGCGAACGTCGTTACGAACCAGCATACAGACACGCGTGTGGGTCAAAACGCAGAACTCCAGATCATGCCGCGGGCGTCACGACCACGCGGCGACTGACGCGTAAATAAAAGGCCACTGCGGCCACGAAAATCGCCGCATACGCGAGGCTAGACGCAATCGCCGCGCCGATCACGCCGTACCGGGGGATCAGCGCCAGGTCGAGAAGGATGGTCAACACCAACCCCAGGGCCGACGCGATGGAATTATAGAGGGGATATCCCCGCCCGGCAATCTCATTGGTCAGCACCTTTGCGCCGCCCAGCAGGACGACGCCGGGCAGCAGCGCCAGCAACGGGCCATACGCCGCCGCAAACGCCTCGCCATAGATCAGCAGGATCAGGTTGCGCCCCAACAGCGCCAGGAGCAGCGCCCCCACCATGGTCAGCCCCAACGTCGCGCGGAAGACACGCGGCGTGAAGGTGTTCATCTCCTGCTGGCTGCTGCGCGCGGCACGCGGGAAGATGACAAAACTCACCGCGTTCGGCAGATACCACAGCATCTCGGCCAGCGCCACCGACACGCTGTAGATGCCGACGCCCGCCGGCCCCATGAAGAAGTTCACCAGGAACGCGTCCAGCCGGTAATTGAAAAACTGGAGCACGTTTCCCACATAGCCGCGCACCCCGAAGGCCAGCGTAGGGCGCACCACCTCCGGGTCCAGCGCCGGGCGATAGGACGCGCCGCTCTGCCTCAGAAAGCGCCCCGCCAGCAAGAGGCCCGTGAGCGCCGCGCCCGCAAACGCCAGCACGCCGCCGATCAGCCCCAGCCCCAGGAACACCACCAGCAACACGGTCAGCGTCAGGTTGGCCGCCGCCTGCCCCAGTGTCACCAGGTTGACGGCATAGATGCGTTGTAGCCCTTGCAGGGTCGAGGTGAAGTAGCCCGTCAGCAGGATCAGAGGAAACGCCGTCATCGCGAGCGCGGCCGCGCCCACAGGCACGCCCGGCAGCAATCGCCCCAGCACGCCGGTCAGCGCCAGCGTCGCCGCCAGGGCCAGCCCAACCACCGAGACGACGAGAGCCAGCCCCACGCTGTTGCGCGTGAGCCTGGGCGTTGCGATGCGCTGCGACCCGGCAAAGTAAGCGTTCGCCACGCCCACGCCCATCCCCAATAACAGGCTGAGGATCGCCGGCGCAAGCGTCGCCAGAGTCAGTGACCCCTTGCCCGCCGGGCCTAACGCCCGCGCGATGATCGCCGAATTGGCGACGATGAGGACCAGCGAGACCAGTTGCGCCAGCAGCGTCGAACCGACCTGCCGCCGGAATTGTCCCCGGAGTTGCCCCCTAAGGCGTTGCAGCATCGCCGCCGTCCTTCACGGCGATCAGGAGGTTGAGACTGGGGCCGCGCTCGCCGCCCCGCGTCAGCAGCCCGTCGGCGGCATACAGCGCCGCGCCGCTCAACTGGTTGGCCCACGCCGTCGCAGGCCGGGCCGCCAGCTTGCCGATGGCGCGGGTGGTCCGCCGTGTGAAGCGCGACAGGGCCGGGCTGCCCGCGAATGTGGTGGTCATGGTGTAGAAGATCGGCTCGACGCTGACCACACGCACACCCGCATCTGCCAGCGCGTCGCGGTAATGCGCGTAGGTGCGATGGTATTCGGTCATCGTCGGTCCCCACGCCCGGTCGGCCAGGCTGTCGCTGATGAGCAGATGACCGCCGGGCCGCGCCAGCCGCGCGAGGTTGCTGATGGCGACGGCGAAATGCGCGTCGTCCACGATGTGAAACAGCACATCGAACGCCGTCACGATGTCGTGATCGCGCCCGACCGTCTCCGGCAACGCCACGCCGATGTCACACTGGGCGAAGGTGTATTCGGGATAACGCGCGGCCAACGCCCCCACACTCACCTGCGTTATGTCGAGTCCGGTCAGGCGACGGATGCCCTCAGCCTGCCAAAACGGGATGTAGGCCCCGCTGCCCACGCCGATCTCGGCCACGGCTGCGCCGTGCGCGCGGATCTGCGCGGCGGCCAGGGCGCGCCGCAACGCGCGATAGCGCGCCCGATAGAGCCACGCATTGTAGGCATAGCCCAGCCCGGCATGACCCACGGTGGTCAAACCGAGGTTCGCCGAGAGGCGCTCCTCCCAGTAGCTTTGCGGTTGAAATTCTTCAGGCATACCCACCCCAGCCGGCTTCGAGCCGGCTTTCCATATCAGGCAGCGATTTCAATGCGCTGCGCTCCGCCCAGAGATTCCTCATACACTGCGTCGATCTGCCGTCCCACTTCATCCGGCGAGAACCGGCCCCGGGCGAACGCAGCCAGCGCCGGTCGGTCGAAGTCGGCCGGCCTTGCCAGCATCTCCACCAGCCCGGCGTGCAACGCCTCCACGTCATCTGCGGCCACCAGGCGACCCAGTTCCGGCGTCAGATACTCCTCGGGGCCGCCGCAACGTGTCGCCAGCACCGGCAACCCGCTCGCCAACGCCTCAGCCGTCGCCGCGGAAAAGGTCTCGGTGAGGCTCGCCAACACGAACAGATCGCTTTCCCGCATCAATGCCGCCACGTCCGGCTTGGGTTGGTAGCCCAGGAAAGTCACCCGGTCGGCCAGGCCCAGTTCGCCGGTCAGCGCCGCCAGCGCCTCATGCTCCGGCCCCTCGCCCGCGATGCTCAATCGCCAATCATCGCGCGTATGTCGCAACAACGCCAGCGCGCGCAACAACCGATCGTGTCCCTTGATCGGCGTCAGCGATCCCACAGCGAGCAACCGGCGGATACCGTCCGCCGGCCGGGGCGACTCCGGCAGCGTGAAAGTCTCCGTATCCACCACGTTCGGCACCACCGTGAAGCGCGCGACGGATGCCGTAACGTTCGATGGCGCCCTGCAACGTGGCGCTCACCGGCAGCACCCGCGCCGCACGCGAGAACGCAAAACGCGCCTTCTGCACCTGCCAGGGCGGCAACCGTCGCCGCATGAAATCCGAAGCATGTTCCGAGATCACCACCGGCGCGCCGATCTGTCGCCCGATGAGCACCGCGGGGACGCCGCTCTCGTAAACATTGGCGTGCAGGATATCGGGCCGGAACCCGTCCGCCGCCAACCGCCGATAGGCCCCGATTACGCCCTGAAGATAGGCCGCCGATGAGACGCCGGGCGCGGGGCCGCTGCGCCGCCACATTCGATACGTGGGGAGGCCCGCCGTCAGGTTCGGATCGGTTTCCTGCTCCATCCGCCACATGGCGCTCAGCGCGGGGTCTTTCCCCGCGCAATGTAACACGATGACATCGTGTCGCGCGGCGACGGCGCGGGCATGTTCCTGCACGAAGATGCCCTTCATCGGCTGCTCGGGGACAGGATACCACTGCGTGATGAACAGGACCTTCAGTCGGCGCATCAGGCTCCCACGGCCGGCAATGGTTGATCTTCCGGCCAATCCAGACAGCGCACTTGACCCGCCGCATCCTCTCGATAGCGCCAGCCGCTCTGCGGGCAAACCATCACCCCATCCGCATCCGGCGCGCCCAACCGGTAGCCGTGCCGGCTCATCCAGCCGGTCTGGCGCGCCGGCACGCCCAGCATCAACGCGTAATCCGGCGCATCACGGCGCACCAGCGCCCCGGCCCCGATGAATGCATATTGCCCGACCGTCGAACCACACACAATGGTCGCGTTCGCGCCGATGGTCGCCCCACGCCGCACCCGCGTCGGCAGGAACTCGCTGTGCCGGACGATCTGCGACCGCGGGTTGATGACATTGGTGAAGACGCACGACGGCCCGCAGAACACGTCATCCTCCAGCGTCACGCCCGGATAAAGCGAGACGTTGTTCTGAATCTTCACGCGGTCGCCGATCACCACGCCCGGCCCCACGTAGACGTTCTGCCCCAGGTTGCAATCCCGCCCGATCTGCGCGCCCGGCATGATGTGGCTGAAATGCCAGATCCGCGTCCCCGCGCCAATCGTACAAGGTTCATCCACATACGCGCTCTCATGCGCAAAATACGATCGCTTGTCTTGCGTCATATTCACCCCGCGCCCCGCAATCCGTGTTGACCGTCTCTCCCCATCCGTGTTGGCCGCGTCCCTAATCCGTGTTGGCCGCCCCTACCCCGCCTCCGCCACCAACCCGCGCAGCCGCCCGGCCACCATATCAATCGCGACCTCGTTGAAGCCGCCCTCCGGGATGATCACGTCCGCATAGCGCTTGCTCGGCTCCACAAATTCGAGGTGCATGGGTCGCACCGTCTCCAGATATTGCGCGATGACCGACTCCGCGCTACGCCCGCGTTCCCTCATATCGCGCTGCAACCGCCGGATCAGGCGCAGGTCGGCGTCCGTATCCACATAAATCTTCATCTCCATCAGGTCGCGCAGCCGTTTGTCGGCGAAGATCAGGATGCCTTCGACCATGATGACCGGCTGCGGTTCGATACGGCGCGTCTCCGGAGTGCGCGTGTAGGTTCCAAAATCGTACACCGGAATATCAATGGGCCGGCCCACCTGCAATTCCTCAAGATGAGCGATCAGCAGATCATTGTCCAGCGAATCGGGGTGATCGAAATTGAGGCGGGCGCGTTCCGCGGGCGGCAGGTGCGACGCATCGCGATAATAGGCATCGTGCGGCACGTAGGCCACGCGGTCAAAGCCGACTCGCTCCAGAATCTTCAGCGCGACCGTCGTCTTGCCCGATCCACTGCCCCCCGCCACCCCGATGGTGATCGGCCTCATGGCCCCTCCGTCTCGTTCAATGCCAGCGACCAACGCGTCCGCTGCCCGGCCGGGAGCCAGCCCGCCGCTCGTGCGCGTCACCGCGGCCACTCGCCTTCCCGTGCGCGGCAGATCAACCCACGCCTCCTCTGCCGGCAGGAAGAAAACCACGGCCAGCCCTGCAAGGGTTGCCAGCCCACCCAACACCAGCAGCGGCCACCCCGGCGCATACGCCACATCGGCAGTCACATACCTGCCCCGGCGCAGGGCGTATGTCGTATCCCCCACGATGAGGTCGCCCCGATCTTCCACCAACTCGCTCAGCGCCGGTTCGGCCTGGCCCTGCCGATACGCCTCAACCAGGAACACCGGCCCTGCCACGCCGCGTTCGGGCAACGCCGGATAGCTGACCACGCGAAACGCCAGCCCCTGATCCGGCGCGGTGAACGTCTGCTCGGTCTGATTCGCGCGAAACGGCAACGTCAGACCGTCCGCGGCCGTCGCAGATTCGAGAGCCAGCAACGCCGCCGCCTGTCCCGCGCGATCTATCGCCGAAACCTGCAACGTGGAACCGCCGGCGCGCGGGTAAATCCAATAGGGGCCGGAAAGCGCGGGGCGCAATGGCGTCGCCGTGAAGTATGCCGCCGGGCGTCCGGGTCGCTCAACCATCAGGACCGAGCCGTCCGTCAGCCCCACAGCGACCCCACCCTCGCCCGTCACAATCGCCGGCGCGCGCGCGGCCAACTGGAGATCTCGCGCCGCATATCCCCACGTCGCGTTGACAAGCAGTCCCAGCAGGATCACCAACCCACCCGCTGCGGCCAGGATCGGCCCGATGACCCCGAAGGATCGGCGGACGCCCCACCACCGGGTCAACGCCTCGTCCACCACGATCACACGGTCATACGCCCCGCTGAGCGCCGCCTCGACGCGCGTTCGAGCCTCGTCCGGCGTGACCTCCAACACGACTGTCTCTGCGGGCAGGGCGGGATCGGGGGCCATGTAACGACCCGCTCGCAGATGGGCCGCCCGCTCGATGTGCAGGGCAAGGCGCAGCGCCAGGCTGAACGCCAGCAGCGCCGATATCACGCGCAACGCCGGCCCGCCCACGCCGCCCATCACCGTCGGAACCAGGATCAACAACACCAGCAGCCCCGCCCCCGCCAACAACAACCCCAGCGTGACGCGCAAGTCGGTGAAGACGCGCCACACGCCGTCGAAGATCGTCGCTGTGGATCGGAGATCGCTGCTTTCGGTGGCCATGATGTTCCGTTGGGCCGGATAAAGCGCTGGCCCCAACCGGACGGTCGGGGCCAGTAGCATGAGGAGCCACCCGGCGGAATCGAACCGCCAACCTGCGCATTACGAATGCGCTGCTCTACCTATTGAGCTAGGGTGGCGCAACGCCATTAAATTACCGCACAACAGCGCGCTTGTCAAACCTTCGCCGCACAGATAGAATAATGCGATAACACTCACTGCCGGCCACTGGTCAAGGAGAGATGTGCATGACAACGCCTGAGAATGAGAACGCACGCAAACCGCGCATTATCATTTCAAAAAACGGCCCTTATGAGGTCCAGGGCGGCGTGCCGCTGGTCCGCAAACGGCAGGTCGTTTCCGAATACGGCGAGCCGTTGAGCTGGGAAAAGGAAGGCGAGACTCCCGACAGAAGAAGGGACCTACTGGCTGTGTCGCTGCGGCCACTCGAAGGACAAGCCATTCTGCGACGGGTCGCACCGCAGGGTCGGGTTCGACGGCACCGAGACCGCGGATACCGGTCTCTCCGCCGACCGCCGGCGCACCTTCCGCGGCGGCACGCGCCTGATCGTGCAAAAAGACCAGAGCCTGTGCATGGAGTCCGGCTTCTGCGGCATGGTCAAGGCGGGTCTGGCGGACTACGTCGTCGCGTCCGAAGACACACAGGCGCGCTCCATCGCCATCGGCATGGTCGAGCGATGCCCATCCGGCGCGCTCAGCTACCGCATCGAGGCCGACGCCCCGGATATCGAGCCCGACCTGCCGCAACAGATCGCCGACTCCACGGAGATCACCTCGGAGGGGCCGATCGCCGGCCCGTTGTGGGTCACCGGCGGCATCCCCATCGAGCGCTCGGACGGGCAGCCCATGGAGACGCGCAACCGCGTCACCCTGTGCAACTGCGGCGCCTCCAGCATGAAGCCGCTCTGCGACGGCACGCACCGTCATCGGCCCGACGAACTGGGTCGCCGGCGTTAGTGAGGGGAGCAGGAATCAGGATCAGGATCAGGTATCGGGGAGCAGGATTGCGAATGATAACAGGAACGCCTGAATCGAGATCAGTATCGCGATATCCTGATCCCCGTTCCCCAATTTCATCAAGCCACCCGGCGGAATCGAACCGCCAACCTGCGCATTACGAATGCGCTGCTCTACCTATTGAGCTAGGGTGGCAACCTGATGCCCTCACCCCGGCCCTCTCCCACGGGGAGAGGGGGCAACCCCTACACCCGCGTCAGATACTCCCCGGTGCGCGTATCCACCCGAATCTTGTCCCCGATACTGACGAACAGCGGCACCTGCACCTGATAGCCCGTGCTGACGATGGCCGCCTTCGTGGCATTCGTGGCCGTATCGCCCGCAAAGCCGGGGTCGGTCTGGATCACTTCCAGGTCCACCGTGGTGGGCAGGCTCGATGCTGATCATCTCGCCCTCGTAACTCTCCAGCTCGACGGTCATCCCATCGGTCAGGAAGTTCACGGCGTCGCCCAGCATCGCCGCATGGAGCACCGGCTGCTCGTAGGTCTCGTTATTCATGAACGTAGTACAGGTCGCCGTCATGGAAGAGATACTGCACCTCGTCATGATCCACGCGGACATCCTGCACCCGGCTTCCCGAAGGATACGTCTTGACCTGGCTGCCGCCCGTGCGGACGTTGCGCACCTGCACGCGGATCGTCGCGTTGCCGCGCCCGGTCTTCACGTGTTCATATTCCAGCACGCGCCAGAGATCGTTCTCTTCGAGATACGTTGCGCCCTTGCGCAGGTCCTGTACACCAATCATGCCTGTTGCTCCTCTATCCGTACGTCCGCCACGGGGCGGCAAAACCTCCGAGGTCATCTGCGCCCCGGAGGAGTTACGTATCATAGCATATTCGGTTGCGTCGTGTCAAAAAAGTAGGGACGAAACGCTACCCGCCGTCCACCCAGCCTTGCCCCTGCGCGGGCACGTCCTTCAGCGGGCCGCGGAACAGGGTGCATTCCGGCAGCGATTCCAGGAAGAGCCGCCCGTAGCCCTTGGATGTGACGCGCTTGTCGAGCACCACGCACCACGCCGCGGTCGGTCTTGCTGCGGATGAGCCGGCCAAAGCCCTGCCGGAAGCGCAGGATGGCATCGGGCACCTGGTAGTTGTAGAACGGATCGTCGAACGTCTCGCTGCGCGCGGCGACGATCGGGTCGTTCGGCACGGCGAAGGGCAGGCGCACCAGCACCAGCGCGCTGAGCGCCGACCCGATCACGTCCACGCCCTCCCAGAAGCTGCGCGTGCCCAGCAGCACCGTCCGCTGCGACGATTTGAACGTCTCCAGCAATTGATGGCGCGAGCCGCCGCTGCCCTGCGTGAGCATGGTGATGCCGGCCTCGGTCAGCGCGGGGGTGATGGCCTGGGCGGTGCGCTTCATCTGCGCATACGAGGTGAACAGCACCAGCGTGCGCCCGCCCATCGCCTTCGCCAAGCCCGATGACCGTCTGCTCGACGGCCGTCTGATAGCCGGGCGCGTTCGGCTCCGGCAGGTCGGTGGGTAAGTAAAGCAGCGTGCTGCCCTTGTAGTCGAAGGGCGAACCGACCGTGGCCGTGTCGGCGTCGTGGGCAGACAATCGGTCGCGCAGATAATCGAAGCTGCCCGCCGTGCGCAGGGTGGCCGAGGTCATGATGACCGTGTAGTTATCATCGAAGATGTGCTTCTGCACCAGTTCACCGACGTGCAGCGGCGCAGAGTGCAACGAGATGCGCCGGGCGCGCCGTTCTTCGGAGCCGATCTCCACCCAGTAGACCCGGTTCCCCGCCGGCTTCATCACCCAGGCTTCCATCTGGGCGTGCAATTCGGCCAGCTCGCGGCTCGCCACATCCAGCTCTTCGGTCAGGCCTCCAGGTTGGCCGGTTCGATACCCCGCCTCTTGCAACTGGCCCAGGCCGCCGCGCAGATCATCGAGCCGTTTGGTCATCGTCTGCCACTGCCCGCCCAGGTTCTCCCACGCGATCTCGATATCTACCCATACAGACTGGCTGCGCGTGGCCTCGGTGATGCGCAGGCGCAGATCGTAGTCGGCGCCGCCGCCCCGATCTTGCGGGTTGACGCCCATGTCACGGAAGGCTTCCGCGACGATCTGCCAGAAGTCATCCACCCGCAGATAGATGCCCTCGACATCGGCCTGGAGGCGCATCACGTGATCCTGGACGACCGCGTACTGTTCCGGCGGGATGCGCGCCATCCGCAGCGCCCCCAGCGCGTCGGCCAGCAGCCCACCCTCGCGGCGACCCGGCCCCTCGCTGCCCCGCGGAGACAACGTCGTGAACAGGTGCAGCAAGGTCTGGCTATCGGCGCGGAAGCTCAACTGGTCGGTGACCGCATCTTCCAGGTGGTGCGCTTCGTCCAGGATGAGCCGGTTATATTTGGGCAGCACCCGGTTCTCGGTCGCGGCGTCGGCCATCAGCAGCGAGTGGTTGACCACCAGGATGTGCGCCGCCTCGGCCTGCCGGCGCGCCCGATAGAAGAAGCAGCGCCCGCCCATCTCGCGCTGGCAGCGCTCCAGCGAGCACCCCGCGCTCTCGGCGGCCACCTGCGTCCAGACGAAGCGATCGGATGGGAGCGGCAAGCGATAGCTCGCTCTGGTCGCCCGTCTGCGTGCGCGGCAGCCAGACGAGCATCCGGGCCGCCCCGCGCAGTTCGTCCTGGGTGAGGCTCGGCCGCGCCAGCAACCCCAGGAAGCGCCGCGGGCACAGGTAGTTGCTGCGGCCCTTGAGCAGCGCCGCGCGGAACGGCGGATCCTGACCCACGCGTCGGCGAGGATGCGTTGCAGGTCGGGCAGGTCCTTCTGAAACAGTTGGTCTTGCAGGTTGATGGTGTTGGTGCTGACCACGACGCGCGTGTCGTTCTGCACGGCGTAGGCGATGGCGGGCAGCAGATAGGCCACTGACTTGCCCGTGCCGGTGCCCGCTTCGGCCAGCAAGTGATGCTCCTGATTGAAAGCCGTCGGCGACGGCTTCCAGCATGTGCACCTGCGGCGGGCGAAACTCATAGCCCGGAAAGGCGCGGCCGACCGCGCCGCCGGCTTCGCAGCATGGCGATGAGCTCGGCCACATCCACCGGCTCTCCGCGGTCTTCCACCGGCATCAGCGGCTCGGCGAAGCGCAACGGCTGTAACAGCGCGCTGTCCGGCGCGATCTGCTCCAGCGTGCGGCTCGACGCGCGCCCACGGCGCCGCCCCCGCGCGCGTCCAGCGCCTCGCGGAACACCGGCGGCCAGCGGCCAATCGCTGTTGCGCGCCAGCCGGTTGATCTCCACCAGCGTGGGCCGCGGCAGGCGGGCGGCTTCGTCGCACAGATGCGCGAACAACAGGCCGGTGGCCTGCGCGTCATGCTCGGCGCGGTGCCGGCTCTCCATGGGAATGCCCAGCCGGTCGGCCAGGCTGCCCAGGCTGTAGCCCGGCATGTTGGGCAACAGGATCGTCGCCAGTTCCCAAGTGTCCAGCCCGATATTTTCGTAGAAAAGCTGCTGGGCGCGCAGGAAACCCAGATCGAAGCTGACGTTGTGGCCGACCACCGGCGACGCGCCGACGAAGCGCCGAAGCTGCGCCGCGATCTGCTCGAAGCGCGGCTTGCCGAGCACGTCCCGGTCGGTGATGCCGGTCAGCATCGTGATCTCGTAGGGGATGGGCCGGTCCGGGTTGATCAGCGTGGTGAACGTTTCGGTCGGCAGACCGTCCGCGAAGCGCACCGCGCCGACCTCGATGATCGCATCCACGCGGGATTGAGGCCGGTGGTTTCCAGGTCAAGAGCGACGTAAGTGCGAGGCACGTAGAGTTCCGTTTCTAGGGCCGTGTTCGAGCGGCCAGAGGGATTATAACACGGATACGAGCGGCGAAATCAAACCGGACTGACTCAACGTAACCCGACAATCAATGATAGAATCGTTGAGACATCATTGGATTCGGTATTGAGGGAATCCATGGCCCAAACAAACAAATTCGCGGATTCCACGCTGCGGACGCTGCGCCGGTCAGTGTGGCTGGTGTCGCTGCCGTTCTTCATCCTGGGACTGTTGCTGCCCATCTATGGGCGCGAGATCGGCGCAAGCGTCGTCGAGATCGGGCTGTTCTTCGCCGTCTTCTCCCTGATGACGGTGCTGCTGCGTCCCTTCGTCGGCTGGGGGCTCGACCGCTTCGGGCGGCGGCCGTTCTATCTGCTGGGGGTGGCCGGTTACGCGCTGACCTGGGTCGCCTTCGCCTTCATTGACCAGACATGGGGCATCGTCGCGGCCCGGACGATCCAGGGGGTCGCCTCCTCGTTCCTCTGGCTGGCGGCCAACGCGACCGTGGCCGATGTGGCGGGCGAGGCGCGGCGGGCGCACGCCTTCGGCGGGATCGCGCAGGCCAGCAGCCAGGGTTCGATCGTCGGCGCGTTCGTGGCGATGACGCTCATCAACATGGGGCTGCGGACGGGCGGCCAGGGCGAGACCGGCGGCAACTGGCGCGCCATCTTCCTGATCTACGCCGTTGCAGGCGTCATCGCGCTGGCGCTGGCGTGGCGCTTCCTGCCGGAGACCAACCCGGCCGGCGTGAGCGGCCGCGGCCGACGCGGACGCGGGTGGGTGCTGCTGCTGCTGGGGACCGGGGTCGCTCGTGGAGCATGGTCTCGCCCATCCTCATCATCTTCCTGCAAGACACGCTGACCTTGCCGACCGATCAACTCGCGTGGGCGTTCCTGCCGTCCGGGTTGGTGTGGGCGCTGCTGCCGGCGCGGCTGGGGACGTTGGCCGACCGGTTCGGACGCAAGCAGCTCATGGTGGTCGGGTTGATCGGCGCGGCGGCGGTCTCCCTCCTGATCCCCTCCCTCGCCAACTGGATCATGCTGGCGTTGTTGTGGGCGGCGCTGGCGCTCTTCTCGGCGGCGGGCGACCCGGCGGAGCAGGCGCTGGTGGCCGAGTTGACCGGCGCCGACCACGGGCGCGCCTATGGCGTCTATGCGCTGATGGGCGGGCTGGGCGCAACGATTGGACCGTTGCGAGGGCGCGTGGCTGTACCAGACGCAGGGGCCGAGCATGCCGTTTTATGTCAACGGGAGTCATCCTCGCGGTTTGTGCCGTGGTGTTGTGGGCGCTGCTGGAGGAACCGGCCCGACGCGCCCAGGACGTTGCGAATTTCACCTCGGATTCGGAATAGAGTATAATCACCCCATGAGGCTTGTGAAGATGGTTCTCAAGTACCCGATGATCCGGGTGCATTTGCGCTGAAACTCGCCAGAGACACGGGGAGCTTATCTCCGTGTCTCTCTTTTTTTGTGATGGATTCGTGCAAACGGGGTTCCGAGAGAAGGGGGGTAGCGTGACCGCATATATTTTCGTCACCGGCGGCGTGGTCAGCGGGCTGGGCAAGGGCGTGACGGCGGCCTCCATCGGGCGGCTGCTCAAGAGCCGCGGGCTGCGCGTGTCCATCCAGAAGCTCGACCCCTATCTCAACGTCGACCCGGGCACGATGTCGCCCTATCAGCACGGCGAAGTGTTCGTCACCGACGACGGCGCGGAAACCGATCTCGACCTGGGCCACTACGAGCGCTTCGTGGACGAGAACCTCGGCCAGGCGAACAACATCACCACCGGCCAGATCTACAGCCAGGTGCTCGGCAAGGAACGCCGCGGCGATTACCTGGGCGGCACGATCCAGGTGATCCCGCACGTCACCAACGAGATCAAGCGCGCGCATCATGGACGCGGGCCGGCAGCAGCAACGCCGACGTGGTGATCGTCGAGGTGGGCGGCACGGTGGGCGACATCGAAGGCCTGCCCTTCCTGGAGGCCATCCGCCAGATGCGCAAGGACGTGGGGCGCAACAACACCCTCTACGTCCACGTGACGCTGCTGCCGTGCATGTCCGGCAGCAACGAGCTGAAGACCAAGCCGACCCAGCACAGCGTGCGCGAGTTGCGCAGCATCGGCATCCAGCCCGACATGATCGTCTGCCGCTCGGATCAGCCCGTGAGCGACGGCGTGCGCGAGAAGATCGCCCTGTTCACCGACGTGGAGCACGCGCGCCGTGGTGCCGGCCTACACCGCCGAGAGCGATCTACGAAGTGCCGCTGATGCTGGAGCAGGAGGGCGTGGCCGACTTCATCGCCGAGCGCCTGGGGTTGCCGGTGGAACCACGCCCGGCTCGACCGATTGGCGGCGGCTGGTGGCGCAGAGTCGCGCAAGCCCAAGCCGGCCGATCCGGGTGGCGATTGGTCGGCAAGTACGTCGAGCTGGAAGACGCGTACATGAGCGTGCGCGAGGCGCTGTGTCACGCCGGGCTGGTCGCTGGATCGCGACGTGGAGATCGACTGGATCGGCATTCGGAGAGCCTGGAGCAGGCCGGCGGGATCGAGCGGCTGGCAGCCGTGGAGGCGATCCTGGTGCCGGGCGGCTTCGGCTACCGCGGCATCGAGGGCAAGATCGTTGCGGCCGCGCTATGCGCGCGAGCAGCGCGTGCCCTACCTCGGCCTGTGCCTGGGCATGCAGGTGATGTGCATCGAGTTTGCGCGCAACGTCCTGCGGCCTGGCCGATGCCAACAGCACCGAGTTCAACCCCAAGACGCCCACCCCGTCATCGGCCTGATGCCCGATCAGCGGGGCATCGAGGATATGGGCGGCACGATGCGGCTGGGCTCTGTGGCCGTGCGTCTTGCAACCCGACAGCAACGCTGGCCGCCGAAGCCTACGCGCCGGCGACGACATGATCCATGAGCGCCATCGCCATCGGTGGGAATTCAACAATCGCTACCGGCGTCGGCCATCGACGAACGGGCATGGTCTTCAGCGGCCTCTCGCCCGACGGCCGGCTGGTGGAAATCGCGGAGCTGATCCGCACGATCTCCATCCGTGGATGCTGGGCACGCAGTTCCACCCGGAGTTCCGCTCGCGCCCGAACCGGCCGCATCCGCTGTTCGGCGCGTTCCTGCGAGGCGGCCTATCGCAAACAGCCGGGTATGAGGACATTGACGTCTGCCGCTGGAATGAACCGGTCACAACCGGAGACAACATATAACCGATACGGCATCTAACAATCCCACCGACGGGATGGCCGACGAAGGAGAGAAACAAATGTCTGGACATTCAAAATGGGCGACGATCAAACGGAAGAAGGGGGCCGCCGACGCCAAGCGCGGCCAGATCTTCACCAAGCTGGCGCGCGAACTCGAGTTCGCCGCGCGCGACGGCGGCCGATCCCAACTTCAACTTCAAGCTGCGGCTGACCATTGACAAGGCCAAAGCCGAGAACATGCCCAAGGATAACATTGACCGCGCCATCAAGCGCGGCGCCGGCCTGGGCGGCGACGGCAGCGCAGCTCGAGGAGATCGTCTATGAGGGCTACGGGCCGCACGGTGTGGCGATCCTGATGGAGATCGTCACCGACAACCGCAACCGCACCGTGTCCGAAATCCGGCGCGCGATGACGCGGGCCGGCGGCAACATGGGCGAGTCGGGCAGCGTGGCGTGGCTGTTCGAGTCGAAGCGGCTACGTCACGGTCCCTGTCACCGCCCAAGATCCAGGACAAGGTCTTCGAACTGGCGCTGGAGTCCGGGGCCGAGGACGTACACTTTCGGCGAAGAGATTGGCCGAAGTCTACACGCAGCCGTCCGATCTGCAGACCGGTGCGCCAGGCGTTCCTGGATGCCGGTTACAAGATCGAAAACGCCGAACTCTCGATGTTGCCCAAGACCAGCGTCGCGCTCAGCCCCGCGGACACGCTGCAGGTGATGAACCTCATCGAGGCGCTGGAGGAGCTGGACGACATGGCCCAGCGTCCATTCCAACCTGGAGATCACCGAGGAGGCGCTGGCGGCGGCTCGAGGCGTAACGGTGCTGGTATTGGGGATTGACCCCGGCACGGCGACGACCGGCTTCGGGTTGGTGTACTGAGGATGCGGCGCGGCGACGCCCGGCTCGACCGTTACGGCGTCATCCTGACCGAAGCCGGCACGCCCATGCCCGAACGGTTGTTGACAATTGTACCGCGAATTGTCGGCGCTGCTGGTTGAGGCGCGGCCTGACGCCGTCGCCGTGGAAGAACTCTTCTTCGGCCGCAACGTCAGCACAGCGCGTGACGGTGGGCCAGGCGCGTGGCGTGGTGTTGTTGGCCGCAGCGCAGGCGGGCCTGCCGAGTCTATCGAGTACAAGCCGGCGCGAGGTCAAGCAGGCGTTGGTGGGCTACGGCGGGGCCGACAAACATCAGATCCAGGAGATGGTACGCATCATGCTCGACCTGCCCGACATCCCCCGCCCCGACGACGCCGCCGACGCCGTGGCCGTCGCCATCTGCCACCTCCACAGCGCGCGGCTGCGGCGGTTGATTGAGGATGGGTGACGGGGATCGGGCATCAGGGATCAGGGATCGGGAGCAGTGATCAGGAATTGGTTCGCATGATCTGACACCCGCCACCCGATGCCCTATCCCCGATACCTGCTCCCCGATCCCTGATCCCCACGGAGGAACCATGATTGCACTGCTGGACGGCTACGTCGCAGCAAAGAGCGAAACCGGCCTGATCGTGATGGTCGGCGGCGTGGGGCTGCGCGTCCTCTGCCCGCAGCACACGCTGGCCGAACGCGCGTCGGGCGAGGGGGTGCGCCTCCACACGCACCTGATCGTGCGCGAGGACGACCTGACGTTGGTCGGATTCGGCAGTGAAGAGGAGTTGTGGCTCTTCGAAAAGCTTGATCGCGCGTGCAGGGCGTTGGGCCGCGAGCTGGCGCTGAGCGTGCTATCCTTCATGGCCCCGGATGCACTCCGGCTCGCCATCGGGCAGGATCAACCGGACCTGCTGGCGCGCGTGCCCGGCGTCGGCAAGAAGACCGCGCAGAAGATCGTGCTCGAACTGCAAGGACAAGATCGGCGCCGATGGAGGTCTCCGAAGGGTTGGCCGCGCTCACCGAGGCCGACGCCGCCGTGATTGACGCCCTCACCGCGCTCGGCTACAGCATCGTCGAAGCCCAGCGCGCCGTGCAGGCGCTGCCGCGCGATGAGGTGGATGTGGAGCAGCGGTTGCGGTTGGCGCTCACGTCGCTGGCGAAGTAGGAGCGTCGTTCAATCCGGCCTATGCGTCGCGCTCAAATATCAGAAAGCAGAGTTCTAATGGTCGACGAAATACAGGTTCCGAACGCAATCACGCTAAAGACGTTTGAGGACACCGACGCGGGGCGCAATCTCGTTCGCGTGGAAAACGCCGGAGAGATGTTCGAACTGTTGGGGATTTGATGTGAACGTCGCCGTGATTTATGCCCTCACCGTGCTCGGCTACAGCATCGTCGAAGCCCAGCGCGCCGTCCAGGCGCTGCCGCGTGACGTGGTGGATGTGGAGCAGCGGTTGCGGTTGGCGCTCACGTCGCTGGCGAAACAATGACTGGTACACAGAACCGATGACAAAGAATCCGGACCAGACCCATTCAAAAGAACAAATACTTGATCCGGTTATCCGAACGCTCTTGAGCACAGGTCGTGTGAAGCACCTCTCGGCTGCGCTTGTTTCAGAGATCGAAACACTCTCTGAACGACAGTCACCCCCTGCATTGACTGGTCCTTCCCTTAGACGCTTGATGCATATTGTCACGCCCGATGGCATGACTTGGAAGAGAGAGAAGGTTCGAGTAAGAGTAGGCAAAACCCTTGCGAGGTGCTGCCATGGAACTCGATCTCGAAACCTTCCTGACGCTATTGTACGTCATTACGGACGATCTGTATGACACCGTTATTCTGCCGCAGTTGCCAAAGAGCGGCGGGCCGGAGCCCAAGTTGAGCGACTCAGAAGTGCTGTGCCTGGGTTTGGCGGCGCAATGGCGCTCAGGTGTGGCCTGGAAAACCGAGCGCGGCTTTGTGCGTTATGCGCTGAAGCACTTGCGCCCCTATTTCCCAGGCATGACCAGCCAAAGCGCGTTCAATCGTCGGCTGCGCCGCTTGTGGGGTGCCTATATCCTGCTCCAACAGGCCATTGCCGACCAGTTAAGGTCGCCCCAAGAGTGTGAGATCATGGATTGTGCGCCCGTCCCGGTAGCACGCGGCGCTCGTTCCTTCCATCCCGGTTGGTTGGCTGACATTGCCCGTATCGGCAAGGCCAGCCGCTACAAGCAAGTGTGCCCCAACAGCCCCTATCGTGAATATACGGTGCGCGCCCTTGAGGAGATCGCCGCGAACTATCCCATCGAAGGCGCCTTCCTCGATATGACCTTCTGGACGGCGGTCTGCGGGTGCGAACATTGTCAAAGGGCCTGGGGCGACGCATCCGGCGGCAGGGCGATCCCCGGCAAGGATTGGAACGATCCCGACTGGAAGCGGTTCGTGCGCTGGCGCTATGGCGTGATGACCGGCTTCATCCGAGATTGCGTCGCCGCGCTGCACAAATATCGGCCGGGCATCGTCGTCAGCTATCAGTGCCCCAACCAGATTCACAACGGCTGGATCATGGGCGACGACATCAACGCGGCCGACAGCGGCGGCATCCCCAGCCATGACGTGTATTACCCCAGCGGGCATATCCACATGAGTCTGCAACCCCGACTGTTTCAGGCGACCTCGCCCGTTCACCCCTTCGATGTCTTCATTTCCCGGCCGGTGGTGGGTCTGCGCGACATGCCCTCCATGAAGCCGTATGTTCATATGCTGGCCGAGACGTGCAGCGTGTTGGCGAATGGCGGCGCGATCATCTACATTGACCAGATCCACCCGGACGGCGGGCTGTATCAGGATCACTGGGATCAGTTCAAGCGGCTCAACGTGGAGATCGCGGTCCGGCAGGAGTTCACCGGCGGCGAGCCCCTGCCCTACGTCGGCGTCTACTTCAGCCAGGATACGCGCGACTTCTACGGGCAAGACGACTTCGAAGTGCGCTACATGGCCGAGTTCGTCGGCGTCTGTAAGGCGCTACAGGAAGCGCATATCCTCTTCGACATCGTGACCCCTCGCAATCTGGTGGAAGCGGGTAAGTATAAGGCCATCGTGCTGCCCAACACAGCCTGCCTAAGCCGGGAGGAAGTGGATCTCCTGCGCCGCTACGTCGCCGATGGGGGCGGGCTGGTGGGCACATATCAGGTCTCGGCGGGCAATGCGTGGAACGAGCCTTATCCGCAGCCGGCCCTGAGCGACGTCTTCGGCATCCGCGTGTTGGGCGATACCAGTCAATATACCGACACCTATTTTCGGGTCGCCGAGGGGGAACATCCGGTCGCCGAGGGATTGTACCGACAGCGGCCCATTACCTGTATGGCGCAGCAAATGCTGGTTGAGGCCACGGGCGACGCGGAGGCGTTGGGCTACATCGTCTATCCCTACACCGAATGGACGCCCGATCGCTACGTCAGCATCCACAACAACCCGCCGGGGATAGAGACCACCCGTCCCGCCATCGTCGCCAACAAGTATGGCGCCGGTCGCGCGGTCTACTTCGCATCTCAAATTGGCGCGATGGTCGCCAACTGGAGCTACTGGGAGGCCAAACGGCTGTTGGTCAATGCGGTGCGCTGGGCGGCAAACGCAGCCGCGCCGGTTGAGATAGACGCGCCGCTTTGCGTCGAGGTCACCGCGTGGGATCAAGCCGCGGAGAACCGGCGTGTGATCCATCTGGTCAACGTGCAGTCCGACATCGGGCGCACGTTGACCATCAAGGGCGGCGTGGGGCAAAACACGCGGGAAAGCCTGCATGTGATCCAGGAAATCCTGCCCGTATACGATCTGGTCGTGCGTTTCCGTACACCGGAGGGCAAAGAGGCCAAACAGGTTACTCTACAGCCCGACGGCAACCCATTGAGCGTGAATCAAAACGGCGCGTGGGCCACGGTAACAATCCCAAAGATCGAGGTTCACGGCGCAGTCGTCATCGAGTGGGCATGATCCTCCATCGCTCGCTTAGGTTCCCTTTTTGACAGCCCGCGGCGGCTGTGCTAAACTCTTCCGGTGCCTGCTCCAAAAAGACGCGGGCTTGACAAGTCAATAGCTGGACACTCTTATCCAGAGGGGGGGAGGGGACGGCCCTGTGAACCCCCGGCAACCACCTGGAGCCCCGGAGACCGGTTGCGCGGAGAGTGATTTGCGTCTGCCCCTGTCAACGGGCTTTGTGAGACGCATCACTTGCCGAACACGGTCAAAGAGCTGGGCAGGTGCCAATTCCGTCGGTCGCTGACCGCGCGAACCGGAAGATGAGAGGCAAGCAGTTTGCGCGTGTGCCCTCCTCTTGCCGGAGGGCATTTTTATTTACGGCAACGGATGCGAGCGGACAAATCTGCACCTGCATCCGCTTATCCGTTTCCATCCGTTGCTGTGCGATTTGAGGAGACTCCGATGTCGCGGACACTGTGGTGGGATAATAACGAGCTCAAGATGATTGACCAGCGGGTGTTGCCGCTGGTGTACCGCATCGAGAGCTACACGCAATATGAAGACGTCGCGACGGCGATCCGCGACATGGTGGTGCGCGGCGCGCCGGCCATCGGCGCGGCGGGCGGCTTCGGCATGGCGCTGGCTGCGAACGCCGGCCCGGCCACGGAGCGCGACGCCCTGCTGGCCGACCTGGCTCGCGCCAAAGAGACACTGGACGCGGCCCGTCCCACCGCCGTCAACCTGAGCTGGGCCACCGGCCGTATCCTTGAAGCGGCGCGGGGCGCGACCGACATCCGCGCCGCCGTGCTTGCCGAGGCGCAACGCATCGCCGATGAGGATATAGACATCAACCGGCGCATGGGCGCAAACGGGGCCGAAGTTGTGCCGCCACAGGCCAACATCCTGACCCATTGCAACGCCGGCTCGCTGGCGACGGTGGATTACGGCACGACGCTGGGCGTGGTGCGCGCCGCCGTCGAGGCGGGTAAAGCGGTGCACGTCTGGGTAGATGAGACGCGCCCCCGTTTGCAGGGCGCGCGCCTGACCGCCTGGGAACTGATGCGCGACAAAATCCCGATGACGCTCATCGCCGACAACGTCTCCGGCATGTTGATGCGCCGCGGCCGCGTCGACCTGGTGCTCTTCGGTGCAGACCGGGCGGCGGCCAACGGCGACGTGGCGAACAAGATCGGCTCATACAACATCGCGGTGTTGGCGAAAGAGCACGGCATCCCCTGCTATTCGGTCGTGCCCACCTCGACCATTGACCTGAGCCTGGCGCACGGGGATCTGATCCCGATTGAAGAACGCGGTTGGGATGAAGTGGCGAAGGTCGGCGCCGAGCAGATCGCCCCGGACGATGTGCCGGTCTACAACCCGGCCTTCGACGTGACGCCGCACCGCTATCTCACCGGCATCATCACCGAGGAAGGCGTCTGCTACCCGCCTTACGAGCAGAGCCTGCGCCGGGCGGTTGAGGCGGCGGAGGCGCGGAGGAGCAGAGGGGCAGAGGCCGCATGAAGCGATTCGACTTGCGCCCGTTCGACGCCGGCATGATCGCCGCGGCTGGAGGGCTGCTGGCCCAACGCCATCGGCGTGACCGCATGGCCATGCCGACGTTACCCGCGCGCTTCGAGAACCCGGAGGTCGCCGCGCAAGCGGTTGAGCTGACCTGGGCGACGACCCTATAGCAGCGGCTACGCGGCGTTCGATGGCGACACGATGGTCGGCTACCTGTTCGGCGACTGCGTGGTTGACGCGCAGCGTGGGCGACACGTCTGGATGCGGCTACCGGGCCACGCGCTCGCTGATGGGGTAGACCCCGAGCTATATCGCGATCTGTATGCCGCAGCGGGCCAGGGCTGGCTGGAGCGGGGCCACTTCGACCATTTTGTCCTGCTCCCTGCCGGCGACCGGGGCGCGCTGGAGGCGTTCTTCGCGCTGAGCTTCGGCAAGGAGCAGGCGCACGCCATCTGCGACCTTCCGGCGCTGACCGTGCCGCCGCCGGTGAGCGCCGGGCCGTGGACCGTTCGCAAGGCCACAGCCGACGACCGCGATATGCTGGCAGAGGCTGCGGAATGGATCCCGCGCCGGTTGGCGGCGGCGCCGGTGTGGGGCGCGGCGCTGCCCGAGCGCGTGGCTGAGCGTCGCGAGCAGTATCTCACCATCGTGGACGATACGACGGCGACGGCATGGCTCGCCGAGGACGAAGGGCGACTGTTGGGAGTCGCCATCTTCTACAGCGAAGCCCCTCTGGACGACGACTTGCAGGTCGGTGATGCGTGCGCCGGTCTCGCGGTGGGCGCGACAAGCCCAGGCGAGCGTGGGCGAGGGATTGCCACCGCGTTGACATGGACGGGGTTGGCCGACCTGAAGGCGCAAAACCTTCAGACGTGTATCACTGACTGGCGCGTAACCAACCTGGAGGCGTCTCGCCTGTGGCCGCGCTTCGGCTTCGAGACGACGATCTACCGGTTGGTGCGTCGGGTGGACAACCGGATACTGTGGGCGCGGTAGGGATTTTCATTGCGAAGGAACGACGAGACAAAGATGGGCGACGACACATCGAGTTGGTGGAATCAAATCTACAACGCAGACGCGCGTGACATGCGGCAGACGCCCGACGCGTCCGTCAGCCTCGTGGTGACCTCGCCGCCGTACAACGTCGCCAAGGGCTATACCGACCACAACGACGACCTGGACCTCGACGAGTATCTCTGTCTGTTGAATGACGTGTGGCGCGAGTGTTACCGGGTGTTGAAGCCGGGCGGGCGGTTGTGCATCAACGTGGCGAACACCGACCGCAAGCCCTATCTGTCGCTGGTCAGCCTGATTGACGAGCAACTGCGCACCGGTGAATCGGCCTGGCTTCATCGCGGTCACATCATCTGGGACAAAGGCGCGTCGGCGGGCATCAGCACGGCGTGGGGCAGCTTCGCGCGATCGAGCAACCCGACTCTGCGTGATGTCCATGAATACATCACCGTCTGGAGCAAGGATCAACTCAAGCTGGACGGCGGCGGGTTGACCGGCGTCAGCGGCGACCAGTTCGTCACCTGGACGCGCAGCGTGTGGCGGCCCGAGGAAATGCTGGAAGACTTGCGCCGAAAGATCGAGGGGAAGCTGACCGACGCCCGTCGGCGCGACAAGGACGACGCGTGGATCGCCGAATCCATCGCTCGCGCCGTGTGGGGTCAGGCCACGGAGCCGGGGCCGAGCATCTGGGAGATGACCACGGAGACCGGCGTGAGTCACCCGACGCCCTTCCCGGTGGAACTGCCACGGCGGTTGATGCTGCTTTACACGCAGCCCGACGACGTCGAGCTGGACCCGTTCATGGGATCGGGCAGCACCGCCGTCGCCGCGACGCTCACCGGCCGGCGCTACGTGGGCTACGAACTATCGGAAGAGTACTGCCGCGCTGGCCGCTAAACGCATTGCGGCAGTCGAGTAGAAAACCAGTCAACCATCGAGGTATCATGTCCGTCATCGTCACCGGGTCCATTGCGACCGACTACCTGATGAAATATCCCGGCAAGTTCCGGGAGCACATCTTCATCGAGCAGACCGGCAAGCTCAGCGTGAGCTTCCTGGTCAACGAGAAGCAGATGTCGCGCGGCGGCTGTGGGCCGAACATCGCCTACTCGCTGGCGTTGCTGGGTGAGCGCCCGCGCCTGATGGGCACGGTGGGCCAGGACTTCGGCGACTACCGCGCCTGGCTGGAAGCGCAGGGCGTGGATACCTCGCTGGTGCGCGCCTACATGGAGGACTTCACTGCCACCTTCACCGTCATCACCGACGACGAGCAGAACCAGATCGCCGGGTTCCACGGCGGCGCGATGTTCCGGGCGCACGAATTGAGCTTCTACGATCTCGACCCGGCGACCATTGATCTCGTGATCATCTCGCCCAACGACCCGGCGGCGATGCTGAAATACGCCGACGAGTGCCGCGCACTGGGCATCCGCTTCATCTTCGACCCCAGCCAGCAGTTGCCGTGGCTCGAGGGCCCGCAGTTGCGTGGGGCGATGGAGGGCGCGTACGCGCTCACCGTCAACGACTACGAGCTGGAGATGATCAAGCAGAAGACGGGACTCGACGAGCAGGAACTCATGGAGCGCGTGGGCATGTTGATCGTCACGCGCGGCGCCGAGGGTTCCACCCTCATGTCACGCGACCGCCGCGTGGACTCACCCGTGGCTCCGCCGAACGGCCAGATCGAACCGACCGGCGTGGGCGATGCGTTCCGCGCCGGGCTGATCGTCGGGCTGGTGCGCGACTATCCGTGGGAGGTCACCGCGCGGCTGGGCGCGCTGGCCGCCACCTACGCGCTGGAGCAGACCGGCACAATGAGCCATCGCTACACCCTGCCGGAGTTCGTCGCGCGCTATCGTGAGAACTTCGGCGAGACGCCAGAGCTGGCGGATTTGGTGGAGCGGCTATCAGAGATCGGATAACGTGAATCAGGAATGGGAGACGCGTATCATGGCAAAGAACGATGCATAAACACCTCACTCCACGATACCTGATTCCCGATCCCTGATACTTGACACCCGACAACAACAAGGAGAGACACTACTTAATGGCTAAAAATTACGATATCAAGGACATCAACCTGGCAGAGAAGGGCCGCTATCGCATGCAGTGGGCGGCGCGCGAAATGCCGGTGTTGGATCTGATCGAGCAGCGGTTCGCCGAAGAGCGCCCGCTGGCCGGGCTGCGCGTCTCGGCGTGTCTGCACGTGACCAGCGAGACCGCAAACCTGATGCGCGTGTTGCAGGCCGGCGGCGCCGATGTGGTGCTGGTCGCCTCCAACCCGCTCTCGACGCAGGATGACGTGGCCGCCACACTGGTCGCGCACTATGAAATGCCCGTCTACGCCATCAAGGGCGAGAACAACGCCACCTACTATGATCACATCAAAGCCGCGCTCGACTTCCAACCGCACATCACGATGGACGACGGGGCCGACCTGGTGGGCACGCTGCACAAAGAGCGCCGAGAACTGCTGGACGGCATCATCGGCGGCACCGAGGAGACCACCACCGGCGTCATCCGGTTGCGCGCCATGGCGCACGACAACGAACTGATGTTCCCCGTGATCGCCGTGAACGACGCCATGACCAAGCACCTGTTTGACAACCGTTATGGCACAGGCCAGAGCACCATGGACGGCGTGATCCGCGCGACCAATGTGCTGATCGCCGGCAAAACGGTGGTCATCGCGGGATACGGCTGGTGCAGCCGCGGCATCGCCATGCGGGCGAAGGGCCTGGGCGCCGATGTGGTAGTCACCGAAGTGGATCCGATGAAGGCGCTGGAAGCCGTCATGGATGGGTTCCGCGTCATGCCGATGGAGCAAGCCGCCGCGCAGGGCAACATCTTCATCACCGCCACCGGCGACATCAACGTGCTCGACAAGCATCACTTCGAGGCGATGCGGAACGGGGCCATCATGGCCAATTCAGGCCACTTCAACGTCGAGATCAACCTGCCCGAGTTGGAGAAGATGGCGACGGAAGTCCGCCGGGTGCGCGAGTTCCTGGACGAATACATCCTGTCCGACGGGCGGCGGCTGTACGTTGCGGGCGAGGGCCGGTTAGTGAACCTGGCTGCGGCCGAAGGCCACCCCAGCGCCGTGATGGACATGAGCTTCGCCAACCAGGCATTATCGGCGGAGTACATGGCGAAAAACTACAAGGACCTCAAACGCACTGTTTACAGCGTACCCGAAGACATTGACAAAGAAATCGCCCGGCTCAAGCTGGCCGCGATGGGCGTCAACATTGACACGCTGACCGCAGAACAAGAAGCCTATCTGAACGAATGGCGGATGGGGACGTGATAGAACGGGTATCGGGCATCAGGGATCAGGGATTGGGAATTGCACCTGCTGCCCATTCCTGGATACCCTTCACCCGATACCCGATACCCGTTCCCACATCACCCGTCACCCAAACCAATAGGGAGCAACCAACATGACCACAACCTTTTCTAACTCTGCGAAGTTCTACTTCACTTCGGAATCGGTGACCGAAGGGCACCCGGACAAAATCTGCGACCAGATCGCCGACGCGTTGTTGGACGCCATCATCGTCGAAGACCCTGATGCGCGCGTGGCGTGCGAAGTCGCAACCACCACCGGCCTGATCGCCGTGCTGGGTGAAATCACGACCAGCACCTACGTGGACATCGGCAATCTGGCGCGCGGTGTGGTGCGCGACATCGGCTACACGCGCGCCAAGTTCGGCTTCGACGCCGACACCTGCGCCGTGATCGTCAGCGTCAAGGAACAGAGCGCCGACATCGCATTGGGCGTTGACAAGGCGCTGGAAGCCAAGCGCGGCGAGATGAGCGACGCGGAGATCGAAGCCATCGGCGCGGGCGATCAGGGTATGATGTTCGGCTTCGCCTGCAATGAGACCGAGAACTATATGCCGCTCAGCATTGATCTGGCGCACAAGCTGGTGAAGCGGTTGGCGCACGTCCGCAAAGACGGCACGCTGCCCTATCTCCGCCCCGACGGCAAGAGCCAGGTCACCGTCGAATACCATTACGGCAAGCCGGTGCGGGTGGACACCATCGTCATCTCGACCCAGCACAGCCCCGACGTGGAGCATAGCAAGATCGAGGCTGACCTGTACGAACGCGTGATCAAGTACGTCGTGCCGAACGGTTATCTCGATGAAGACACCAAAATCTTCATCAACCCGACCGGCCGTTTCGTGATCGGCGGGCCGATGGGCGACTCCGGCGTCACCGGGCGCAAGATCATCGTGGACAGCTACGGCGGCGTGGCGCGGCACGGCGGCGGCGCGTTCTCCGGGAAAGACCCGACGAAAGTGGATCGCTCGGCGGCCTACATGATTCGCTATGTGGCGAAGAACCTGGTGGCTGCGGGGATCGCCGAACGGCTGGAGATCCAGGTGAGCTACGCCATCGGCGTGGCGCAGCCGCTCAGCATCGCGGTCGAAACCTACGGCACGGGCAAAATCAGCGATGAACGCATCGTGGAACTGATCCGCGAGCACTTCGACCTGCGCCCCGCCGCGATCATCCGCGACCTGGACCTGCGCCGCCCCATCTACCGGGCGACCTCCAACTACGGCCACTTCGGGCGCACCGACATTGACGCCCCGTGGGAGCGACTGGACAAGGTGGCGGCGCTGAAGAAAGCGGCAGGGCTGTAAGCGCAGCGCCCCGGACAACCGTGCAAACACTGTAAAATCACGGACGCAGAACGAAGACATTTTGTCGCTTCTGCGTCCGATGATTTGTGTTTGAGCCGGGTCGCTTTGCGGATACCTTGTCCGTGCGATATAATCCACCGGATACGCGCGCGATTGCGCAGCATGTGACGTGCGGAGCGCAGGCGACGGTGGAGGGGAGAGACTTTTGCGAGCGCTTATCACAGGGATATCCGGCTTCGTCGGCAGCCATCTCGCCGAATACCTGCTCTACCAAACCGACTGGCAGGTAGCGGGCACGGTCTATGGCCGGTCGGATAATATTGCCCACCTGAGAAATCGGCTGGCGCTCTATCCGGCCGAATTATCGCGCATCGAAGTCGTCCGGTTAATCATCGAAGAGACCCGGCCCGACTACATCTTCCACCTTGCGGCCCAACCCATCCCGGCGCTCTCGAAGCGCGACCCCTGGTTCACGCTCGAAAACAACATCCGCGCCCAGCTCAATGTGCTGGAGGCGCTGCGCGAGACGGGTTTGGCGTGCCGGGTGCTGGTCGTGGGGTCGTCGGAGGAGTACGGGCAAGTTCGCCCGGCTGATTTGCCCCTCAGCGAGGACGCGCCGCTGCGCCCCGTCACACCCTATGCGGTGAGCAAAGTCTCCCAGGACTACCTCGGCCTGCAATATCAGATCGCCTACGGCACGGAAGCGATTCGCGTGCGGCCCTTCAATCACATCGGGCCGCGCCAGCGCAAAGGTTTCGTGGCTCCCGACTTCGCGAGTCAGATCGCGGAAATCGAAGCCGGGTTGCGCCCGCCGGAAGTGATGGTGGGCGCGCTGGATGTGGAACGCGATTTCAGCGACGTGCGCGATATCGTGCGTGGTTACCATCTTGCCATGTTACATGGCAAACCGGGCGACGTATACAACCTGGGCGCGTCCCGCGCTCACAGCATCCGCGAGATGCTGTATACGTTGATCGGGTTCACCGGCATGGAGATCCGCGTGGTGCAAGACCCGGCGCGGATGCGCGGCGCAGACACGCCCAGCATCGTGTCGGATTGCAGCAAATTGCGCGCCCTGACCGGCTGGCGCACCGAGATTTCTTTTGAAGACAGCCTGCGCGACGTGATGGACTACTGGCGCGAACAGGTGCGCCTGGACGCGACCGACCCCACGCCGCCCGAAATGCGCCTCGAGCCGCGCATCGCGCCGTAGTCGTCTTGCTCGTATGCGCAGCCTTCTGCGCAACGGGCCATAGAATGAGGAGAATATGCCAAAAGCTCTGATCACCGGTATCACCGGGCAAGACGGTTCATATCTGGCGGAATTTCTGCTGGATCAGGGCTACGAAGTGCTCGGCATGGTGCGCCGCACCAGCACCGTCAATTTCGACCGGATTCGCCACTTCCAGGATCGGGTGACCATTGTGCAGGGTGACCTGCTGGATCAGGTCAGCCTGATTCACATCCTCCAGGAACACCGCCCCGAAGAGGTGTATAATCTCGCGGCGCAGAGCTTCGTGCCCACCAGTTTCACCCAACCGGTGCTCACCGGCGAATTTACCGCGCTGGGCGTCACGCGCGTACTCGACGCGATCCGCACGGTGGATCGCGGCATCCGCTTCTATCAGGCATCCAGCTCCGAGATGTTCGGCAAGGTGCACGAGACGCCGCAACGCGAAACCACGCCGTTTCACCCGCGCAGCCCCTATGGCGTCGCGAAGGTCTACGGCCACTGGATCACGATTAACTATCGCGAAAGCTACGATCTGTTCGCGTGTTCGGGCATCTTGTTCAACCACGAATCCCCGCGCCGCGGGCTCGAATTCGTGACGCATAAGATCACCCAGACAGTCGCGCGCATCAAGATGGGCTTGACCGATGAGCTGCGCCTGGGCAACCTGGAGGCGCGTCGCGACTGGGGCTACGCGCCCGACTACGTGCGCGCGATGTGGCTGATGCTGCAACACGACCAGCCCGATGACTACGTGGTCGCCACGGGCGAGACGCACTCGGTGCGCGAGTTCTGCCAGGAGGCGTTCGATTACGTCGGCATAGACTGGGAACAGTACGTCGTGGTAGACCCCCGATTCTATCGCCCCGCCGAGGTGGACTTATTGGTCGGCGACGCGAGCAAGGCCGGTCGCATCCTTCACTGGGAGCCATCCGTCACCTTCAATGAACTGGTGCGGATCATGGTAGACGCCGATCTGGAGCAACTCGCACAATCAGGGAATCACACGCCCCACGTGGGCTGATCGGGCAGGGAACAATGTCTGATATCATCTTCGGCACCGACGGTTGGCGCGGCAGCATCGCGGAGGATTACACCTTCGCCAACGTGCGGCGCTGCACGCAGGGCTTCGCGGATTACCTCAAAGCCACGTATCCCGACGAACTTGCGCGGGGCATGGTGGTCGGCGGCGACCGGCGCTTCCGCTCGGAGGATTTTGCGGCCGCGGCGGCGGAGGTGCTGGCGGCGAACGGCATCCCGGTGCACTACTGCGGCGGCGGCGTTCCCACACCCGTCATTGCGTTCGGCGTCACCGAGACCCACGCGCTGGGCGCGGTGAACATCACCGCCAGCCACAACCCGCCCACGGATAACGGCTATAAGGTGCGCGACCCCAACGGCGGCGCGATTGACCCGGACGGCCTGAAAGCCATCGAAGCGCGCATCCCGGCCTCAGCCGACGATGTGGCCCGGATGGGTTTCAAGGCCGCGGTCGAAGCAGGCCTGATTCGCATTTACGATCCCCTCCCCGGCTACGACGCGCGCATCCGCAGCCTTGTAGATGTGGAAGCGATCAAGGCGGCGGGCTTCAACGTGCTGGTGGACAATATGTGGGGCAACGGCGCAGGCTACCTCAGCCGGTTCATCGCCGGCGGGGCCACGCAACTCACGGAATTCCACGCCGAGCGCAACCCCATCTTCCCGGAGATGCAACGGCCCGAACCGATCCCGCCCAACATTGACGCCGGGCTGGCGAAGGGGCGCGAAATCGACGCGGACGCGGTCTGCATCATGGATGGCGACGCCGACCGTTGCGGCTTTGGCGACGAGAACGGCGAGTTCGTGGATCAGTTGCGCGTTTACGGTTTGCTGGCGATGTATCTGCTGGCGATACGCGGCGAGCGCGGCCCCATCATCAAGACCCTCAGCACCACCTCCATGCTCGACAAGCTCGGCGCGCGCTTCGACGTTCCGGTGTATCATACCGGCGTCGGCTTCAAGTATGTCGCGCCGGCCATGATGGAGCACGATGGGTTGATCGGCGGCGAGGAGAGCGGCGGTTACGCCTTCCGCGGCCACGTCCCCGAGCGCGACGGCATCCTGGCCAACCTGTACCTGCTCGACCTGATGCGCCGCACCGGGAAGAAACCGTCCGAACTGGTGGCTATGCTCTTTGACCTGGTGGGCGGGCCGCACTATTACGACCGCATTGATACTCGCCTGCGCGACGACGCCATGAAGGCAGACGCCCGCGCCCGGCTCGATGCGGTCCTGCCCGAGACCATCGGCGGGCTGCGCGTCACCGGCAAGAGCGCCATTGACGGCTACAAGTTCGACATGGAAGACGGCGGGTGGCTGTTGGTGAGGTTCTCCGGCACCGAACCGCTGATTCGCGTGTATACTGAGACGACGCACGGCGACAAGGTGCAGGCGATCCTGCAAGACGGCCTGAAGCTGGCCGGCATTTGACTCCCTCGCCCTCCGGGAGAGGGTTGGGGTGAGGCGACCGTGAAGTGATAGACACGCACTGCCACCTCGACATGCCGCAGTTCGACCCCGACCGCGAGGCCGTGATCGAACGGGCCATCGAAGCAGGCGTCGAGCGGATCATCTGTCCCGGGATCACGGTAGCGTCGAGCCGCAAGGTCGTGGCGCTGGCCGAACGCTATCCCGGCGTCTATGCAGCCGTCGGGGTGCACCCGAACGATTGCGCTGACTTCGACCCGAAGGAGATGGGCGCGCTGCGCGACCTGGCGCAGCACCCGAAAGTCGTCGCCATCGGCGAGATCGGGCTGGATTATTACTGGGATCGCGTGCCCGCCGCGCATCAGAAAGCGGCGCTAAGGGCGCAACTGGCGCTGGCGTTGGAATTGCGGCTGCCGGTGATCTTGCACAGTCGCGATTCGCACGCCGATCTTCTGTGGGAATTGGCGCAATGGTGGCCTCAGATACGGAAAGAACGCGACGCAGGTGCTATCATCGGGGTATGGCACGCATTCTCAGGAGATGCGACTGAAGCGCAACTGGCCCGTCGAGTCGGGGCTTGTGTTGGGGCTGGGCGGGCCGGTGACATTCAAGAACGCGCGGGCGCTCAGAGCGCTTGCGCCGCAACTGCAAGCCGACCAGGTGATCCTGGAAACCGATGCACCTTACCTGGCGCCGCATCCCCATCGCGGGCAGCGTAACGAGCCCGCCTATATACCGTTGATCGCCGGTGCGCTGGCGACGCTGAAAGGCGCGCCGGTTGAAGCCGTGGCGAGCGAGACGACCGAAACCGCTGAACGATGTTTCTGGCCGAGTAGCGAATGATAAAAGAGCTGACCATACTAGACCTGGTTCGAAATGACCTGACTCGGGTTGAGGATAAAATGCGCACCGTCTCGGACAGCGCGTATGCGCCCCTGGCCGAGGCTTTTCTGCAACTGATCAGCAGCGGCGGAAAGCGGTTGCGTCCTGCACTGGCATTGGCCGGTTATGGCCTATTCCAGCCGCAGTCGGACGACCGCGCCATTGCGCTGGCCGCCGCGGTCGAGACGCTGCACAATGCCACGCTGGTGCATGACGACCTGATTGACGGATCGTTGTTGCGCCGCGGGAACACCACGCTCAACGCCGTGTGGGACAAGGGCGCGACGGTGCTGGCCGGCGATTATCTCTTCGCGCGCGCCGCCGGCTTCGCCGCCGAGACGGGCAATGTGCGCGTGGTGCAGTTGTTCGCCGATACGCTGCGCATCATCTGCGAGGGCGAATTGCGCCAGCATTTCTCCAGCCGGCAATGGCTGCAAAGCAAAGATTCCTACTACACGCGCATTTTCGCCAAGACGGCCTCGCTGTTCGCCTCGGCGACCAGTTCGGCGGCCATCCTGGGCGAGGCGACGCCTGAACAGGAGCAGGCCCTCTACGAATACGGGCGGCATCTGGGAATGGCGTTCCAGATCGTGGATGACGTGCTGGATTATGCCGGCGACGAATCGCAGTTAGGCAAGCCCGTCGGCGGCGACCTGCGCCAGGGCATCGTCACCCTACCGTTCTTCTACTACGCCCAGACACAGGGCGATCCGTCGGCGCTGGCGGCCCGGCTAGATGCGGCTGTCAGGCAAAACGGCGCCGATATGAGCGAGATCATCGCCGAAGTGCGGACATCGGGCGCGATCCAACGGGCCTTGACCGAGGCTCAAGAGCTCGCCGAGACGGCCAGGGCAGACCTTGCGCCGTTGCCGCGTAATGCATTCTGGCAGGCCCTGGTCGAGTTGCCCGATTTCGTCGTCGCCCGCCACGTCTAGGAACCGTCCGATTTTGGCCTCGCTGCGCGCTGCGCGCATCGAGGCCGTCACCCATATCACAAGCCGGGACATGCCTGCTCAAACTCCCCCTGATCTTTCGATCATCATCGTGAGCTGGAACGTCCGAGACCTGCTGGCCCGCTGCCTCCGTTCGTTGCAAATGAGCCCGCGCCTCGAGTTCGCGGCCGCCGCAAGCCCGGCGAGCGACGCCTCCGCCGACAGACCCTACACGGTCGAAGTGATCGTCGTGGATAACGCTTCAGCGGACGACAGCGCGACCATGACGGCGACCGATTTCCCCTGGGTGAGGCTGCTGGCGAACGACGCCAACCGCGGCTTCACCGGCGGCAACAATCAAGGGTTGGCGCTGGCGACCGGCCGCTACGTATTGTTCCTCAACCCCGACACGGAAGTCTTAGGCGATGCGCTGCCAACCATGCTAGACTATCTGGAAACACATCCTGAGGTCGGCGCGCTGGGGCCGGAGTTGCGTTACGCCGATGGCAGCCTGCAATCTTCGCGCCGTCGCTTCCCCACGCTGATGACAGGGATCTTCGAGAGCACGCCGATCGCGTGGCGCTGGCCTGACAACCCCTGGGCGCGCCGCTATCGCATGGAGGAAACCACCGCGAACGAGTCCGATGTGGTAGACTGGGTCGTGGGCGCGGCTCTGCTGGCCCGGCGAGAGACGCTGGATCAGATCGGCGGCTTCGATGAAGGCTACTTCATGTACTCGGAGGAGATGGACTGGCAGCGGCGCGCGCAAGGAGGCCGGGTGGCAAGTCGCCTACCTGCCCTCGGCGCAGATCGTACACCATGAGGGAAAATCGAGCGAACAGGTCACCGCGGCGCGGCATATCTATTTTCAGACCAGCAAAGTGCGTTATTTCCGCAAGTTCCACGGGCCGGTCGCCGCGGGAGTTCTGCGGCTGGCGCTCATCAGCTTCTTTGCGGGCGAATGGTTGTTGGAGGGCGGCAAGCGCATCCTGGGTTCCCGGCCCGAACTGCGCCGCCAACGCATGGCGGCCTACGGCCAGGTCTGCCGGGCGCTGATCAAAGCCGATTCGTGAACGCCCCGTGGAGACGATGCCGGATCATCAAGCAGGGAGATGCAGGTGAGAGTCTTATTTGTCAGCGGTGAGTACCCTGTCATGCAGGGCGGCGTGGGAGATTACACGCAGAAGCTCAGTCGCGCGCTCGGCGCGCTCGGCGCCGATGTCCACGTCCTCACGGCGGTAGATGCCGGCGAAGATCATCTGCGCCTGCCCGCGGATCCCTATGAGCCGGCAGTCTACCCGGAACTCGACGCGCCGGGCTGGGGTCTGTGGGGCGCGGTCAACCGGATGATCGAGCGGATTGCGCCAGATGTGCTGCACATCCAGTATCAATCGGCGGCCTACAATCTGCACCCCGCCGTCAACCTGATGCCCTCACGCCTGCACATGTCTGACAGCACGCTGAAAATTGCGACCACCTTCCACGATCTGCGCTATCCCTATCTCTTCCCCAAGGCCGGGCCATTGCGCTGGCGCAGCGTGACGGCGTTGGCCGGCGGCAGCGACGCCTGCGTCCTGACCAATCCCGCCGATTGGAGCCGGCTCATCCACACCGGGCTGGCCCCCAAACTCGTGCCCATTCCAATCGGCAGCAACATCCAGTGTCAGCCGCCCGCCAATTACAACCGGGCCGCGCGCCGGGCGCATTGGGGGGCCGGACCGGATGACTGGCTGCTCGGCTATTTCGGCTTTCTCAATCCCGATAAAGGCGGCGAAACACTGATCCGCGCCCTGGCCGAGCTGGTGCATACCGGTTACCCGGCGCGGCTGTTGATGGTCGGCGGCCAGGTCGGCGCCAGCGACCCCACCAATCGCGCCTACCTGGAGCACGTTCAACAGCTCATCCACGAACTGGACCTGACGGAGCGCGTCCAGTGGACCGGTTTCACCTCGAACGATCAGGTATCGGCCAACCTCCTGGCGACCGATTGCGCCGTCCTGCCCTATCGGGAAGGCGCGACCCTGCGGCACGGCTCGCTGATGGCCGCGTTGGCGCATGGCCTGCCCATCGTCAGCACGCAAACTCACGCCGCGACCACGCCCGACGAGAGTGCATTCCCATCCGTGGAAGACGGCGTGAATGCCTTACTCGTCCCGCCCGAAAACCCGATCTTGTTGGCGGAAGCAGTCACGCGGATGATGACGGACGCCGCGTTGCGCGCCCGCATGAGCCGGCAATCCCTGACCCTTTCGCTGGACTTCGGGTGGGAAGCGATTGCGCGGAAGCACCATGAACTATATGATCAACTTACGGAAGGACGCTGATGGCGCGTAGAATATCCGTTGCGCCTTCTCGCCACGACAGGCTAGAGCACTGGATATTGCTTGCGCTGATTCTCATAGCTTTCGGGCGATTGGTATGGCAGTTGGATTCCAAAAGCCTTTGGTGGGACGAAAGCCTCAGCTTGCAGCGTGCTGAGTCTCCTTGGCCTACGCTTCTGGTGGGTTGGCTTGGTTTTGACGACAGCGTAACACAGGTTTTCACTACAGATCAACATCCGTTTACGTTTTTCGCCCTATTGGGGGCGTTGGTGCGCGTGGCCGGCGAGAGCGAATTCGTTTTGCGCTTTCCGTCGGTTTTGGGGGCGACGCTCCTTGTTCCGATGTCGTGGGCATTTGCGCAGCTTCTAGCACGAAACAGGTTTCTACCGCGTACGACGCCACTCTGGACTGCTCTCTTCGCTGCGGTCAACCCGTTCTTTCTTTGGTACGGGCGCGAAGCCCGGATGTACACGATTGTCAGCCTTCTATCGCTGCTCAGCATCTATCTCCTCATGCGTTGGCGTGAGGCCTATCCGGAATCCAATGCTCGGCGTTACCTCATCGCATATGCTTTGGCAACGGCCTTGTTACTGAGCACCCACTATCTCTCGGTCTTGTTGCTACCGATTCACGCGGGGCTACTACTCTCCACTTTGTGGCCATATAACCGTCGGGGCGCGATTCTCACCGCCTTCGGGGCCCTCGCGCTGGGACTCGTGTTCGGAATCGTTGCCGGCGCAGTAGGTCTGAAGGCGCCAGGCAGCGGCTCCAACTTTAGCTCGGTTTCGTTGAGTATTATGACATTCGACCTACTCAATGCCTTCAGTCTGGGCCTGAGCGTAGACGTTGCACGGGTGCGCTGGTTGGATTACGTCTTCGGCATTGTTGTCCTGGTTGGTGTGCTATGGTGCTGGCGTCGTCCAGAAGTCCGGCCAGCGCGATGCATGGCTGTTGCCGGCTTTGTTGCTTTTGCCCATTATATCTCTTCAAGTGATCCAGCTGGTGCAGCCTGCCTACATGAATGCCCGCCACATGAGCCTGGTGAGTGGAGTGTTTGTGCTGCTGCTCGGCGGAGGAATTGCCGCCATCTGGAGTTGGCGCGTCTGGGTTGGAGGCATTCTTGTAATGGCGCTACTGGCGGGCACGCTTTATAGCTCTCTTAACTACTTCGTTTCGCCTGTGTATGCGAAGGACAATTTCGCCGAGTTGGGCGCCGACTTAGGTCGAGAGATTCAACCTGGCGATGCAGTGGTGCTGGTGCCATACCAAATGCTCCGCCTCTATCGTTATTATCTGCCGATAGATTCAGAACCACTGCTTGAGTGGCAGGGTGCACCGTTGATCAATGCATCGTCACAAGCGAACGAGGAACAGCTCGCAAGTCTTCTGAATCGGCATCGCCGCGTTTGGCTGGTCGTGTCGGGGATGGTGCCTTTCAACCCATCACGGCATCTCGCGGAAGATTGGCTCCGGTCAAATGCGTGGTTGGCACGAGAGAGTAATTACCAATCGAACACAGTTCTGCGGCTAATGCTGTTCTTGCCACAAGAGCCTGTGTTAGCTTCTATCCCACAGTCGGTGCAGCATCCAACGGATGTCGTTTTCGGTGATCAGGTTCGCCTCACAGGCTATGAAATTGGGCAGCCGTTGACACCTGAAAGTCCGATTCCGATTACACTCTATTGGCAGGCGGTTCGTCCTATCGACCGACGCTACAAATACATCCTGCGGATGCAATCCGACGGCAACGCCGGTGGATCTGAGACGTTGAGCATGACTGAACGCGAGCCCTATGACGGCAACCTGCCCACAATACAATGGCAATCTGGTCAGACGATTGTAGAATACACTAGCCTGCCACCAATTCCTCCCGGCCGAACAACAGGTGAACAATCACGCCTGGCGCTCCAAATCTATGATGCCGAAACCCTGGAAAAACTTCCTATCACGGAAGCCCAGGGAGGCGAAGTTGTGGACGATGGACAGACCCTGTTATTGCCCTATGGACGGTAGAACCACAATTTCGAAACAACAGCGCTCTGATTTTTTCGCCCTTGCGGCAATCCTGTCACTTTTCGTCGTTCTCGGCTTGTGGTACAGCCTTGCTGTGCCGATCTTCGAGAAACCCGATGAGGTATTTCACTACGCATTCGCGCGCACCTTGGCGCAGGGCAATCCCCTTCCGGTGCAAACCCTCCAAGCCAACGAGCCATGGTCGCACGAAGGCACGCAGGCTCCGCTCTACTACCTCCTGGTAGGGCGATTAACTGCTACGATTGCTCAAAGCGATTTCGATCAACTCAGCATACGAAACCCGCATGCCAATCTGGGCAATCCGTTGTACCCCGGCAACAAGAATTATATGCTCTACAGCGCGCGTTCGTTGCCGCTAAAGGGGACAAACCTGGCGGTGCACGTTGGCCGCTGGTTTTCGTTGACATTAGGATGCCTCACGATCGTTCTGGCTTATTTGACCGCTAGACTGGCGTTCCCTCGCTACTCGTCGCTGCCTTTGCTGAGCGCCCTTCTCATCGCCAGTATCCCGCAGTTTGCCTTCATCAGTTCATCGGTATCCAACGATGCCATGATCACCGTGACCAGTACAGCAGTGATCTTCTGGTTGACCCGACTGGCCGCGCGAGATAAATCCGTCCGAGTGAGGTGGTGGGAGTGGGGTGTTCTGGGAATCGGCCTGGGATTCGCGGCGCTCAGTAAGCTACAAGGGCTGGTGCTCTTCGCGCCGACGATCATCGTTATCCTGTGGATAGCCTGGCAGCGCAGATCCTGGCAGTTGCTGCTTACTTCTACCTCTCTGGTGTTGCTGCCGGCCCTGGCAATCTCGGGATGGTGGTATTGGCGGAACTTCAACCTGTACGGCGATTGGCTGGGGACCGAAACGCTATTGACTATCAACGGTCTTCGAACGACGCCAAGGAGTTGGAGAGGGTTCGTCGGCGAGATGCGCGGCATGCGCTATTCATTCTGGGCCTTGTACGGTTGGTTCAGCATCATCTTGCCGGGTTGGGTCTACCAGATTCTGGATGCTGTCACGATCTTTGCTTTGGTTGGTTTCGGCGTTGCGGGACTCAAGAGCGCAATCCTTCACAAGCGGGCACTGCTCGAACAGCCAATGGCGCGCGTCAAGTGTCTTCTCATGCTTTGGGTAGTAACCCTGACAGGTTTCATGCTTTATTGGTCAACCTTCGCTACCAGTAGCCAGGGGCGATTGCTCTTTCCACTACTCAGCGCGTTTGGCGTGTTGATGGTAACAGGGTTCAGCTTCTGGACAGCGTTTCTGCCCTATCGGTGGCGGTCGGCCGCGCTGATGTTGCTCCCAGTCTTCCTTGTTGGTTGTTCACTTTATTCATTGGCAGTCGTGTTGCCAAACGCCTACCACTCACAAGCGGCCATACGTACGTTGCCGGAGGAGGCACAGCCATTACATCTCACTTTCGATGATCAAATCGAGTTGGTGGGAATCAGGCTACCTGAAGGACGGTTCAAAGTGGGCGAAGCCGTGCCAATCACATTATACCTACAAAGCAAACAGAAACTGACCACCGATCTGCCTCTCTTCATTCAGTTACTGGACGAGAAGGCTGCGCCGATTGGAAACATCACGACGCAGGCCGGATGGGGCCGCAATCCGACCAGCCTGTGGGAACCAGGCGTCTTGTATGAAGATCATTACGCAGTGACGATTTCTGAGCCCCTTGACGACCGATCTCCGCTCCAAGCAGTGGTCTACGTGGGGTTCACTTCGCCGCATTCTGTACTGCCTTTGGCGGCGTCGCACCGCCGAGGGCGCCGAAGCATCCGGCATGGTCGGGCAGGTTGATGTCATGCCTTCCAGACAGCCGGATGCTGCGGCTCTAGGGCTGATGCCGATTGATGTGAGCTTCGACGATGGCATCCGCCTTGTAGGTCGAGGTTTCCCTGAGTTGGTTCACCGCTCTGAAAACCAGTTGTCGGTCACCTTGCTCTGGGAAGCCGGCGGCACACCGACGCAGGACTACATCGCCTTTGTGCACCTGCTTGATTCAGAGGGAAAACAGGTATCCGGACATGATCAGCCGCCAGCCACAGGGCGATTTCCAACCAGTCGATGGCAGGCCGGCGATCGCATTATGGATGAGTTCAGCCTCAGCCTACAGCCCAGCCTTCGGGGAGGTATCTATCATCTCTGGGCTGGTCTCTATCCTGTCGAGAGTGAAGGACAAGTACGCCTGGGAATCACGAACAGCAACCAACTTGTGAAAGACCAAAGTGTTTTGCTTGGCACGGTGGAGGTGAAATGAATTGGTGGCCGCTCTTGCCAGGCGACCCCGGATGGCAAAAAAGTAACCACCGTGCGGCGGATGGCAGTCATCGGACTACTGCTCGCGGCGTGGGCGCTGTTGCTTTACCGGCTGAACGCCATCCCGCCCGGTTTTCAGCACGACCAGACCTTCAATACGCTCGACGCGCTGGAGGTCCTGAGCGGCAAATTGCGGCTCTATTACCCGGCCAATTTCGGTCGCGAGCCGCTGGGCATCTACCTGAGCGCGCTGGGTTTGCGCATCGCCGGTGGGCATGATGTGTGGGGCCTCCGCTTCGGCGCGGTGATGGCCGGTATGGCGACGCTCGCGGCGACATATTCCCTCTCGCGGCGCGTCCTCTCGCATTGGGGCAGCCTGCTGGCCGTCGGGCTGATGGCCGGGTCGTTCTGGTTCCTCTTCACCGCGCGCCTGGGGCTCGAACCGATGCTGATCGCCCCGCTGGCCGCCGCGACCTTCTATCTCATGCACCGCGGGCTGACCCGTAGCGCGTTGGGCGACCTTGCCCTGGCAGGCGTCCCCGCCGCGGCCACCGTCTACACCTATCTCGCGGGCCGCGCCCTCTTCCTGCTTGCGCCGGCTCTGCTGATCCATGAACTGATCGCGGGATGGTGGATCGCTCGCCGCAACGGGAGAGACGCGGCGCAGAACCACCGGCGCAACGCGCGCGGGTTGGCGCTCTCCTCCGCCGTGATGTTGGCGCTCAGTCTCCCCATCCTCTGGTACGTGCGGGCCAACGCCGCCATCGCGGACCAGCGCCTGGGCGAACTGGGCGGCCCCATCACCGCGGCATTGCGCGGCGACCTGCGTCCCGTCGCAGACAAGGCTGTCGAAGCGGCATCCGCCGTCCTCTGGGCCGGTTCAACCGCGATCCCCTACCACTACAACCTGCCGGGGCGGCCTGTCTTGCAGCCGATCCTGGCGCTGCTGTTCCTGATCGGCCTTGCGTGGACGGTCTGGCGCTGGCTGCGCCCGCCGGAAGCCGCCGCGCGCGCCGGCGAGTTCCTCTTGCTCGTCGGGCTGGCGCTGGGCATGGCGCCGGTGATCCTGACCGGCGCGGATGCGTTGCACATGCGTGGCGTGGTCGCGCTCCCGCTGATTTTCCTGCTGACGGCGCGCGGCGTCGAAGGGATCGCGCAACTGGCCGCAGGGTTCATCGCGCACCGCCGGGGCCGCGTGCCGCCGGAGGCGCGCCGGCTCGCGGGCGGGCTGGTCGTCGCCCTGATTGCGGCGCAATGGATGACTACCGGCCAGGCGTACTTCGTCGCGTGGGCGACCGCAGAACCCACGCAGCGCATCTACAACGCCGATTATCGCGCCGCGGCGGCCTATCTCTCGCGTAGCGCATCGGCCGAACCCGCTTTCATCGGCAGCGACCGGCAGCTCGACCTCGATCAGCGGACGTACCAGCTCTACAATCCGGCCCGCCGCGATGCACGCTGGTTCTATCTGCCCGATAACCCGCCGCTGCCGCGTGAGGGCGGCGCGCGCTATCTGTTGCCCGGCGGGGCCGACCTGCCCCCCATACTGACGCTCCTCGCGCCTGCTGCGACGACCGACGAGACCCTGACGGGACCGACCGGCAATTACGTCCTGCTGCGCGCCTTGCGGATCAGCTCGGATGCTGTGGATGGGTTATTGGCCCAGGGTGGCGCACAACCGTTTGAGATCATTCCCGCCTATGGCGACGCGCTGCGGCTGACGGCGACAGGCGTGCAGAACAGCGGTGAGGAACTGGGCATCATTACCGAATGGGAAGTCACCGGGCCGTGGCCTTTCCAGCCGCCGCCCGGCGAAGCGCCGACGCCCCCCAAGCTTTCCGTCTCGCTTTACGATGCCACGGGGTATCGGTGGGCGCAAAACGATGTCGCCGCGCGGATGCCATATCGCACCTGGCAGCCCGGCGACCGGGTGGTAGAGACGCTCACCTTACCCCTGTCGGACGACATTCCTCCCGGCGATTACAGCGTCCGGCTCGCCGTATACGATGACCGGGAAGGCGTGTTGCCCGCTCGCACCGGCGATAACGCGGCCACCGGCGATGCCGAAATAGCCATCGTGACGCTGCCAAGAATAAATGAGTAGACAAGGAGAACAGGAGACAAGGTTATATGTGCCTGTACTTGTTTCCTTGTCTCCTGTCTCCTTATCTACTTCACCACCACATCCGCCAGCCCCAGCGTGTCGCCCTGCAAACGCGCGCCGTCCTGCATCAGCGGCAACCGCTCGCCGGTTTCCTCGTCATACATCCCGACAAACAGGTGATACGTCCCCGGCGGCGCATCGGTCGGGATGGGCAGCCGGATGGGGTCAGACACGTACTCGCCTGCCAGCCACGTATCCGTAGGGCGCGCCGCATAAGCAGGCGGGCTATCGTGTTGCGCCCACAGCTTGCCCGCGTCGTCGAAGAGATGGACGAAGACCTTATAGCTGCGGTCTCCGGCGGCGATCGCTTGCCAGTGCAGCGTCAATCGCGAGTTCGCCGCCCGGCCCCGCCTGATCGGCCGGCAGATCATAGCCGAGCAGCCGGATGCCGTCGCCGAGACGCACATCGAGGGGCCGGGAAACTTTTGGCTCCTCAAAAGACGGCGTAGTTGGCGTCAGAGTATACGCCAGGATCACCGGCTCGCCGTTGCGCTCGTAATAGGTCTTCTGCAGGGCGGGCGTCAACCCGTTGCGATAGGCGGCCTCGACGAACAACTCCCAGTGACCGGGGAACGCATCATATTTCGGCGGGTGAAACAGATAGAGCGCGCCGGGCGCGCTGCCGATCAGTTGCGTCAGATAGTCGGTGAAGCCCACGGTCGGCGGCGTGTAGTAGGTGAACCACTCGGTCGGGTCCACCCGATTCTCCGTCAGGATCTGCATGTTGCGCCGGAAGCCCCAATCCATGGCAATCGGTCGCGGCGCGCCCGGCTGTTCCAGGTCGGCGGCAAGTTGGTAGATCGCATCCGAGAAGTGTCCTTCACCGCCCGATTGCGCCAGCGCGCGGTGGTAGCGCGCAGTGGTCCACGCTTCGCCTGCAATCAGCGCGCCCAGCATCAACCCGAGCAGGACAATCCACACGGCGCGGCGTTCCGGCGCACGCCCGGTGAGCCAGTCCATGACCCCGAAGAACGCGACCGCGACCAACGCCTGCGGCATGGGCCACAACACCAACAGGTGATGCGCGCTCTCAGCGCTATGGATCACGGCGCTCTGGAGCACCACGGCGGCGATGTAGACGCCGAAGAACGCCAGCCGCCGCGCGGAGTACGGCAGCCGGCGCAGAACGGCCAGTGCGATGATCGCGACCACGGCGCTCACGAACGCGATCACCCCCAGCGGGTTGCGGAACGTCCCGCCGATGCGCGAGACGAACCAATCGCCGCTGAGCAACGTCTCGAACGCGCCCAGCGCCAGCTTCGGCAGCTCGATGAACAGCCCGCGCAGCGTCATCCAGCCGCTTTCGGAGGTCGAAAGGATTTCCTGCGTGTAGCTAAATGTGCCGCCGTCTTGTAAGTTAAAAAGGATCAACGGGGTCATCCCCACAAGCAGCGCGATCACCGCCAGGGCCCACGCGCCGGGCCGCGCCCGCTCCAGCGGCCATAACCACTTACGCAGGCCGTACGCCTCGCTCAACCACGGGCTGAGGACCAGCCAGGCGGCAATCAACGCGCCCCACACCCAGATGAACTGGATGTGCGTTGCCAACCCCAAACCGACCAGAAGAGAGCCGAAGACGAGGCTTCGAGTGCGCCTGCTCTCATACCAGTTGAAAAGCAACCAGATCGCCCCGATGGTGATGGGGACCAGCACCACCTGTACCCATACCCCCATCCGCGTCCAGAAGACGAACAGGGGGTTGACGGCGAGAAGGAAGATCGCAACCGCGGCCGCGCGGTCATCCAGATAGCGCCGCAGGAAGCCCCACCCCATCAACAGCGAGAGAACCCCCAGGAAGACGGCCGCGCCGCGCACCGTCAGCGCGCTCACGCCGAAGATGGCGAACACCGGCGCGAGGAAGTAGGTGGAAGTGACGCCGACGTAGGGCATGGTCATCAGCGGCCACGCGCGCCCCCCGATGTCAATCACACCGTAACTGTCGGCGTCCACCCCCTGCACGACCTGCATCGCCGGGACGGCGTCCAGCACTTCATCGTAGTTTAGTCCCGGCAGATCCAACTGGTAGAGCGCGGCGATCAGGTAGACGGCGCACGCCGCCAGTACCAGCGCCCACCAGGCGTTGATTCGCGTTGTCGTCTTCACTATGGCATCACCTCAATTTCGGCCAACTCGACCCATTGACTGCCGTCGGGCCGGGCCAGCGCCCGCACCGCCTCCGTCTCGAACGCGCCGCCCAGCAACCGATAGCGGCCCGGCGGCAGGTCATCGGGCAGCGTCACCGGGAAGGCATCGGCCAACATCGGGCGATCCACCCAGGTGTTCCACAAATTCGTCGGGAAGCGTCCGCCCGCCATTTCGGAATCGGCCTGCGCCACGCGTTCACCATTCTGATCAACAACGTGCAGGCTGAACGTGATCCGCGGCAGGCCCACCGGCGAGGTCGCTGCCCACGCCATCCAGATCGGCAACGTATCGCCGGGCGTCGGCGCGTAACGTCTCGCTCCAATTCCCGGCCTCCGGCGGCAAGCCCGCCCCCACAAGCTTCAGCCCACCCTCGAAGTCGGCGTCATAGCGCGCCAGCGCGACGTCTTCGCCGCCGCGCCGCCGCCACAGGGCCACGCCGCCATCCGGGGTGACCTCCTCGCGCGCGAAGCGGGGAATCAGCAAGGGGTTGTCGCCCGTATCGCGCTGCAACCACGGATAGAGCGGCGCTTCGACGGCGTCCGGCCCCGGTTCTTGCGTCGCCAGATAGTCCGGCGTTTCGCCGGGGAACTGGCCGAATGGAACCCAGTCGAGGCTACCGATACGCCACCGGTTGACCAGCCACGGCTGGAGATACGAGTCGGCGGCAACGCTCGCATCGCGCGGAATGGCCGTCGCCAGGGCGAGCGCCTCGCGCGCCGCATCCGTGACGGCGTACTCCATGGGCCGATATCGTTGCTGGCCCGGCAGCGGCCCCCAACGCCACGCCGCAACCAGTGTGGCAGCCAGCATCAGAACCGCCGCCCCGGCGGCGATGCGCCGATCCCACCGGCGCAGATATCCCAGCGCCACAACGGTCGCCAGGAAGATGAACGGGATCACCGGCGTGGCATAATGGTAATAGATCGAATACTGAAATGCATAATCGCTGAGCATCAGATAGGCCAGCGGCGGCAGCGCCAACAGGAACGCCGGCTGGCCCAGCAGGGGCAAAAACGCCAGGGGAGCCAGAAGTTGCCACAGATACATCCCGCGTTCCGGCGTTGCCAGACTACGCGCAACCTCGCCGGGTCGCGTGATGACGGTCGTGACGATCTCGCCGGGAGTTCCCCCCAACGCCTGATAGCGCCACAGGAACCCGAAATCATCGCCTCCGGCCAGGCTCCCGGAAAACAACGGCATCAGCACGCGAAAGACCAGCGCGCCCCACACCACGCTGCCCACAGCAATCGCAAATCCATACCGCCATCGCCGCTGGATGAACATGGCGTAGAGGCCGAAGCCCAGGGCAATGATCGCGATCTCCTCTTTCGCCAGCAGCGCCAACACGAGGAAGATCACCGCGGCGCGCGACCGCCGGTCGAGCAGCGCCGCGCCTGCTGCGATCAACAGCGGCAGCGCGGGCGCGATCTCGTGGAAGTCAGCGAACGCGACATAAGCCAGAAGCGGCGAGGCCAGATACGCTACGATCACCGCCAACCCCAACCGAACGCCGATACGCCCTCGCGCAAACCCATATAGCGGCAGCGCGCCCGACGCCAGGATCGCCGTCTGCGCGATCAACAGCGCGCGCGGGTCGGCCCAGGCCGCGTAGATCGGGACGTAGATCAACAATAACGGCGTGAAGTGGTGACTGAGATAATTGGTCGCGCCGTCTACCAGGCTGACGAAGAAAGGCCGCCCCTGTGTCGTCGTCCAGATCACGTGACTGTAGACCGCCAGATCGAACTCGGTCCGCATGGCAAGATAGCGCTGCACAGCCAGATAGGAAATCCCGACGGTCCACACGGCAACCAGCAACAGGACGACGCCCCAATCCCACGTCGGGCGGCGATAGCCGCGAGAACGCACCGTCATGAGCCGCCCCCCGCGGGGCCGATGACGACGCGCACCGGCAGCGGCAGCACGTCATCCGGCAGCCGCGCGTCTGCGGCATCGTAGGCAGGCAGGCGCACGCCCGTTGCCGCATCGAACCAGCCGGCGGCCAACGGATAGTCTCCCGGCGCGGCGTCAGCCGGGATCGAGATGCGCACCACATCGGTGAGGTATTCGCCCTCGCGCCAGGATGGGGCCGGGCATTGGCCCTCACACGGCGCGGAATCCATTTGAGCGACCGGTTTGCCATCCGACCCGAGCGCATGCACAAAGCGCACCAGCTCGCCCTCCGGCGTCGCCAGTGCGCGCCAGACCAGTGTGACGGTGATCGTTTCGCCCGGCGCGACGGTGATGGCAGGGAGCGTATCCGCCACGCCAGTCAACGCCACAGCATCGCCGAAACCGACCTTCGACCGGCTGTGAAAGGGTCGGCGGCTCGAAATTGGCCGGCCTGCCCGCGACGGTGAGCGCCCCCAACTCGACCACATCGCCTGCCAGGCGCAATCAGCGTCACCCGATGATCGCCGGATGCCGTCTCGACAGGAACCCGCAGATCCGCGAACGCCTGCGTGGTCTGTCCGGGTGCAGGCTCAGGCAAGGTCAGCTCCCCGACCGGCGCGCCGTCCAACGCCAGCGTGAACACCTGATCAGACTCCGCCGGCGTATCGCTCCGATAATACACGCGAAACGTCACATCTTGCCCGGGCGCGACCCTGTCCGGCCACGCGTCGCGGCCCAGCAGGCGCACGCCCGCGCCCGGCGCGCTCTCAAGCGGGACGCTAACCTCTATTCCCTCATCGGAGATCTGTGATGGCGGCGCAACCCGCACCGCGCCGAGGTCAATGCTGTCACGCGGGGAGGCTTCATCGGGTAGGCGCGCCTCATCGGTCGCCGCGTCATACGCGCGCGCTTCGAGCCGGATTTCGCCCGGCGGTTGCGCAACGGGCAGCTCCACCAGATGGTAGGTGTGCAGGACGCCGTCCGGCGGCATGGTGGTACGCGGCGCATCCTCCAGCATCAACGGCTGCTCCAACGTCGCCAATCGGTGGCCCTTCGTATCCACCAGATCAACCGCGACTCGCACCCCCGGCAGCGGAGTGTCGAGCCGCCACTCCAGGATGACCCAGACGGGCGTCCCTGCGGCCGCTTCGGCCCCACTACGGTCTGCGTTCGGATAGGCCGCCCCCCGGCGCGCGCCGATTAGCGTCAAACCGGGGCCAAAACCGGCCTGCAACTGGCTTGTCTGGCCCACAGCGGCAAACTGGGGCGCGTCGCCCAACCGGTAATCGTTGAGGATGTAACCATCTTCGTGGTTCTCATCGGTCATCATCCCCTCGCGCGCCAGATAGAAGGGAATGGCGTGTTGCGTATCGGCGTAGATGTACGGCTCGGTCTCCCAGGTCGTCGCGCCCACCGTGTCGCCTGCATAAGACGCCAGCGTCCCTTGCAGCCATCCTTCCACGGTCGCCGGCTCCACCGGCGTATGCGCAATCGTAGCATCGGAAAATGCATAATCGAGGGTTTGAGCCGAGCTCGGGTCTATGGGTACGACGCCTATCGCGCGCGGCGGCTGCTGAATCCTTTCGGCCATCTGCCACAGATCGCCCTGGAACGCGGTGAAAAGCGCCGGGTCATGCGCCCACGTCACAAAGTATGCGGGGATGGTTCGCACAGCCTCATAACCGACCAGCAGCATGAGCGCAAACGCCAGCGCCGATTTCTTTGTAGTCATCGCTTCAGCGATTGCCCCGACGGGCCAGGCCGCAAGCAAGAAAGCCGCGGGCAGCGCGCCGAACAGGCGCGGGAAGTGCGGATTCGAATTGGCGCTCAGGAAGGCCGGAAACGCCAGGATGCCGAACCAGGCCAGCAGCGTCCAGCTCCGCTGCAAACTCGGTGAGCGGAGCAGACGCGACGATTCGCCCCTCGCCCGGAACAGCCCGGCCAGCGCCAGCAGTCCGCCGGTCGCATACAGCAGAGCCAGCGGGATCGAGAATGGCGGGCGATTCGGGATGTTGTGCCGCGGGATGGGGTCGCCCGCATAGCCGAGAAAACCGCCCGCGACCTGCACGAAGCTATCGAGCAGGAGAGAGAGGCGGTCGCCGGTGTCGGGAGCCTCGTAAAAGGCCGCAAAGCTGCCGGCGCGCTGAAACGCGTCCTCGGGGTGCAAGGCAAAATGCACCAGTAGCGGCGCAATTGTCAGGGCAAACGCCAGCAGCGCCCAGCCCCACGTCGGGCGCAGCGCCTTGCGCCGGGCGGCGGGCAGCGTGATGATCAACGCCGCCCAAAGCAACGGCGTGATGCGCGCCGCGAGATATGTATAGAAAACAAGCCCGGCCAGGAAGCCGAAGAACAGCGCCCGCGACCGGATGGGCCGATAGGTCCAGTTGAGCCAGGCGACCACGGCCAGTGTAAGGATCAGCGGCAGCGTGTTGACCTGGAACCCGATGCGGTTGATGCTTTGCGGCCAGAAGTTCGTGACCCAGAACGCCGCGGCGGCCACGCCCACCCATGCGCCCGCCGCAGGTCGTTCGCGCCATAATGCCCGACCCGCCGCGTACAGCGCGGGGATCATCGCGACCCCGGTCAGCGCGCCGGCGACGCGCACGGCGAACGGTTCGCCGTCGAATGCGGCGACAAAGGGCGCCGTCAGATAGACGTAAAGCGGCTCCTTGCCCTCGGCGCGCGAGAAAAGACGCGAAAATGCCCGTCCATCAGATCGCGGGCATCCAGACCCTGGCTGGCTTCATCCCACCAGAGCCACGGGGGCGCATCGTTCAGCGACCAGAGCCGCAGGAGCAGCGCCGCGCCGATCAGCAGCGCCATCAAGAGGGGTAACATCTTGCTACGAGACACGAAGCTATTTTAGCCGCCTTTGCGGGCAGAGAGAAATAACGCCGATAACCCTCCATGCCGGCATCCGTGTTGGCTCCGTGCATCCGTGTTGCCAATCCGTGTCAGCCCACGCCCCGGCTTTTGACGAGAGGCCCGCGTGGTGGTATCCTCTTTGAGATGCGTCAGCAACTTGTGCGGCCGTGGGTAGTGCGTATGACGCTGCCCGGGCCAACGAGGGCAGCGTGAACCAGACCGACCTCGCGCCCCGAACTGCCCGGTATGGATTGGCAATCCTCCTGCTCCTTCGCCTGCTCCTCGGCCTCGGTTATAGCGCCATTAACCCGCTGGGCGAAGCGCCGGATGAAGCCGATCACTATGCGTACGCGGCCTACATCGCTCAAGAGGGCCGGCTGCCGGTCGGCCCGGAAATGACGCAGGGCAAACACCCCCCGCTCTATCATCTGCTGGCTGCCGGCGCAGCGCGTCTCGCCGGCGCGCCCGCCGATTTCAGCTTCCTCCGCGCCAATCCCGATGTCGGCGTGACGCCCGACGCCCTTGCCGCCAACTTCTTCATCCACACCCGGCTGGAGGCATGGCCCTGGCGCGGCGGGCCGCTGGCGATGCACGCCGGACGCCTGGTCTCCGTCCTGGCGGGCGTTGTGCTGACCGCAGCCGCTTATGCGCTGGGCCGGCGCATCTGGCCCCATTGGTACGCGGGGCCGCTCGCCGCGGCGACATTCGTCGCCTTCCTGCCCGAAGCGCTGTTCGTCGGCGGGGCCATGAGCAACGATATGCTGGCGGCCATGTGGATCACGCTCGCGCTGTGGCTGGGGCTACGCGCCGGATGGCTCTCCGCGCTGATGGCCGGGGTATGCATGGGGCTGGCGATGCTCACCAAAGCGAGCGCGGCGGCCTTATGGCCCGTGGTCTGCCTCGCGATGCTGGTGCGCGTCTGGCGTGACACACCAGACACGACAACGGAATTTACATAACATTATCAAGTCTATTGCGCCTCCCGCACTGGCCGGTACAGTCGCTCTGGGTATCGCATCCCCGTGGCTGGTACGCAACCAGCGGCTTTACGGCGACCTGCTCGGTTGGCCGCTGGTGCTGGCCACCATTGATCAGCGCACCGCGCCCCTCTCCCTCAACGACTACGGCTGGCTGGCGCGCGGCTGGTTCCTGAGCTTCTGGGGGAAATTCGGCGGAGCCGGTCACATCGCCCTGCCCGCCCCGTTCTACTGGGTCTGGGGCGCGCTCCTGCTGCTGACCGGCATTGGCTGGCTTGCCATTGTGCTACAAAGACGGACGACCCCCGCATCTCGCATCGCGCCGGAGGGCTGGGTGGTGATGCTCGGCGCGCCGGTTGCTGCGGCCCTCGCCATCATCTCCTACAGCCGCACGGCGCTCGGCACCGATCAGGGTCGCTTGCTCTTCCCGGCGCTCGCCGTGATCGGATTGTGGATCGCGGGCGGCGTGTCGGCCTGGCTGCCGGCCCGGCGCCAGGCGACGCTGCCTCTCTGGCTCGGCGGGGGAATGCTCGCCATCGCCCTGCTCGCGCTGCCGTACGGAATCATCCGGCCCTTCGCGCCCTGGCCTGAACCCACCCCGGCGCAAGCGTCAAGCCGCTACACCGATCATGGCAGACTTCGGCGAGGATGTGCAGCTTCTGGGCTATTCATGGAACGGCGACGACCCGCGCGAGCTGACCCTCTACTGGCAGGCGCTCCGGCCCATCCCCGCCGATCTGCGCAGTATCGTTCGCCTGATAGACGGCGACGGCGCGCTGTTATGGGAGTGGAAGCGTTCGCCCGGCGCGGGCCGCCGCAGCACCGACCGGTGGCCGACCGATCGTGTATTCGCAGACGTATATCGCATCCCGGCAGAAATTGCCACGAACGCGCAGCGCCTTGAGATCGGCGTTCGCCCGTTCCCCGAGGAGGCATGGCTGCCGGTGAACGGCGAGGACACACTCGCGCTCGAGGTTTCGCCGTGACACCCACTCCGACCCCACTGCCGGCGGCGGATGCCAATGACGCATCGCGGGGTATCGGCCGGTGGTCCTGGGCCGCGTTGATCGTGCTGCTGGTCCTGCCCGCGGTCGTTCCGGCGCTCACTCGCGACATCGGCGCGCGGGCCTACGACGCGGCGACGGAGCACGTATTTCGCGGCGTGGTCTTCTCGAATGCGATCTCGGAGGGTGTGCTGTACCCGCGTTGGGTGCAACATCTGCACATCGGGCTGGGCAGCCCGCTCTTCACGTTCCAACCGCCGCTGCCCTATTATGGGATGGACCTGCTTTCCCGGCTCGGCCTGTCGCACCCCCTCGGCTGGCGTGTCCTGATCGCCGCCGCGCTGGTCGCGGCGTTCGGCGGGATGTATCTGCTGGTGCGCGACCTGACCGGCCGCCGGTGGCCCGCCCTGGTCGCGGCCACCGCATACCTGTATGCGCCTTATGTATTACGCAACTCGCTGGAGCGCGGCTCGAACGAGGCGTTCAGCATGGCGCTTTATCCGTTGGTCCTGTGGAGCCTGCTATGGGTTGCCCGGCAGCCAACGGCGGGACGCATCATCGCGGCGACGCTGATCTGGGCGGCCTGCATCGCCTCGCACGTATTGGGGCCGCTGATGCTCTTCCCGGCGGCGCTCGCTTTCGCTGGAATCCTCATCTGGCGCTATCGCACCCTCGCGCCGGTCGGCGTGTTGCTGGCAGGCGGTCTATTGACGGCATTCATCTGGGCGCCGATGATCCCGGAACAGGCATGGGTTCACGTCGAGCGCGATTTCACCCAGGCCGAATCCATTCCCGCGGATAACCCGATTCGCCTGGACGCGTTGCTCGCCCTGCCGCCTGTGTATGACATCGCGCGCGACAACAACCGCAGCGGAGATCGCGTGGGGATCGCTCAAACACTGGCGCTCGTTGGTCGGGCTGATCGTGGGGATCCTTACGCCTGGCGACGCGACCGGCGACTGGCCGCGGCGCTCATCGCGTTCAGCGTGCTGGGATTGACGTTGTTCTGGCTCTTCACTTCGACCTCCGATCCGGTGTGGCGGGTCGGCGCGCCGGTGCTGGGCCGCCTGCTCTACCGTACGCGGCTGATGGGGTTGCAGGCCATGGCGGCGGCGGGCGCAGCCGGGCTGATCGTCGCGCTCCTGCCCCCGCAGCGGCAACGCGCCGTGAGCATCGGCCTGATCGCCCTGTTCATCCTGTCGGCGCTGACGGCGCTCTACGTGGAATTGCAGCATCGGTGGGTTATTTATGATCTACCGGCTGACATGGCGCAGGCGCGGGCGGGCGAAATTCGCATGGGGGGCAGCGCGCTGACCGCGTTCGGAGAGTTCACTCCGATCTGGCGCGAGGATCCGTTCGACGATGCGTTCATGGCTGCACACGGCGCGGACTTCAACGCAGAGCAGACGCCCATCGCAGAGCCGGGGGGCGTCGAGGCGCTCTCGACGCGCGTGCGCGATGGCGCATGGGATTTAACCGTGCGGGCCGCCGCGCCGATGACGTTGACGCTGAACCTGCTATACTATCCACGATGGCAGGCCACGCTGGACGGGAAGCCCGCCCTGCTGCACCCGCAGACAGACACGGGGCTGATGCAGGTGGCGCTGCCCGCAGGCGAACACGTGGTTGCCCTCAGGTATGGGCGCACCGCCGCCGAGACGATTGGATTGGCCGTCAGCGGCTTGACGGTCGCCGCGTTAGCATTCCTGGGGATACGTGCGGTGCGGACGCGACGCCGGTCCTTCGTCGTCCCGACCGCGCCGACGTCCATCGTTTCAGAGCCTGGCGTGCCGGTATGGCTTCTGGGCGGCCTGGCGGCGTTGCTGGTTCTCAAGTTCCTGTTCGTTGACACTTCGACGACCCTGCTGCGCTGCGCCTCGACGCCGGAGCGCACCTGCGGCGCAGCGAACACGGTGGATGCACCGTTCGCCGGCGGACACCGGCTGCGGGGATTCGCCGTGTCATCGCAGACGGTGCAGCCAGGCGACAGCGTGGAGATAGACCTGTACTGGCAAGGCGAAGAGGGCGTCGAAGCTGCATTGCAAAGCTTCGTCCACGTGCGTAACAGTCAGAAGGGCTGGCCGATGAACCCGCAAACCGAAAATGAATTATGGGCGCAGGATGAGCACGTCGCGCCGGGCGGCTTCCCGACCACCGAGTATGTACCGGGCAAGCTGTATCTGGACTCATTCCGCGTGACGTTGCCGGAAGAGATGCCGCCGGGCGAGTATTACCTCGAGGTCGGCTGGTTCGACCCGCGCACCGGTGAGCAGCTTGACCCGGTCGCAGAGGCCATTCAACCGCCGCTGAGCATCCTCTGGCGGTCGGTGCTGCTGCCGAACATCGAGGTGCGCCCATGACCGCCGCGACGCCAACCGATCGTCTGCGCCTGGAGGCGGATCGCCGCCTGGCCGCGCCGCTCTTCTTCCTGGTGCTGGCCCTCTACATCGTGACCTATGTCGGCGCATTCATCAGCAATGACGAGCGTGCGTTGTTCAGCGGCACGGATAGCCTGGTCAAACGCGGCGAGTTCACGGTCAATCAAATTTACTGGGATTACACCAACGTCGGCATGTTGACCAGTGAAGGGAACATGGTGCCCAACTACGAGCCGGCGCAGATGATCATGGCCACACCCTTCTACCTGTGGGGCCGCAGTGTAAACGCGGCGGTGCAGGGAGCGATGTTCTTCTCGCCGGTGGTCATGGCGGGCGCGGCGGCGCTGGTCTATCTGTGCCTGATCGAACTGCGCTATCGCCGGCGCACCGCGTTGCTGGCCGCGCTGGTGTTCGCATTTGCCACGTTGGCCTGGCCCTACAGCCGCACCTTCTTCCGCGAACCGTTGACGGTCTTCGCATACATGGGGGCGGTGTATGCGCTGTTGCGCTACCGCTATGACCGCGCGCGACGGATGATCTGGCCGGCCATCGCGGGCGGGATGCTGGGGCTGGCGATCATCACCAAGCAGATCAGCATCGCGCTGATCCCGTCGTGGCTGCTGCTGGCCTTTGCGGCGGAGCGGAATCGCGACGATGGGACGTGGAAAAATCGGCTCGCGGCCGTGATCGCTGCGGCCGCGCCGCTGGCGGCCTGCCTGCTGGTGAATTACTGGTACACCCAGACCACCCTGGTCGGCGTCGAGCTATTCGCCCGCGACATCGTGGACTACACAACCAACCCACAGATTTCCCAATCGGTCCCCTGGCGCATGATGCGCGGGCTCGTCGGGTTGTCCATCAGCCCCTATAAGGGCCTCTTCTGGTATGCGCCGGTGCTGCTGCTGGGGTTGGTCGGCGCATGGCCGTTCATTCGCCGCTTCCCGTGGGAGGGTCTGGCATTCCTGGGGCTGGTAGCCGCCCATTTCCTGGGCTACAGCCGCTACAACTACTGGTCGGGCGGCGTGGCCTGGGGTTCGCGCTATATGCTGCCCGTGATCCCATTCCTGGTGATGCTGGCCGCGCCGGTGTGGGCCTGGCTGCTGAAAGACCAGCCGCGCGGCGGCGTGAAGTGGCGCGAGGCGTCGGCAACCACAGAGGGCGCATCCGCATGGGCCACACTGTTACGCATTGCCGTCTGGGGGTTGATCCTCGTGAGCGTGGCGATTCAGGTCCTGGGCGTCAGCCTCGACGTGCGCGCGTGGGAGGTGGATTGGCTGCTCAAACAGGCTGCGATCTATGGCGGCATCGGCGAGGCCATTGATGCGCTCTACTTCTCACCGGCGCATTCGCCGATCCTCGGCCACATCAGACTGCTGCTGTCAGGCACGCAGCCGCTCGATTTTGCCTGGGTGCAGCTTCGACCCGAAGGCCAATGGGCGCTCAAGCCCGCCGGACTGCTCGTGTCGCTGGCGCTGGTCGGGCTGGCGCTGATCGTGTTTGTGAGGCGCTGGCGAGCCGACGGAGAGGTCGCCTTCGCTGTGCCGCAACAGAACGGAAAAACCACTGCATCCGGCAGATCATGGCCTTCGACCGCGCTGATCGCGCTGGCGACGCTGGCCGCGTCCACGGCGCTGCTGCTCATCTACCGGCAGGGCGACGCCCGGTTCGACCCTTACGGCGTGGATCGCTATCTGCAACCGATGACGGAACGGCTGGAAACGGACGGCTGCACGGCGGCGGGCTGGAACGGCGCCGTCTGCAACGACGCGTTCCTCATGCCCGACCCGGCGCTGACCGATTACTTCCTGAATCACCTGGGCGGGCGCGTCCTCTGGTATGGGCTGGAGGCGAAGCCGGTAGATGAGGCGCTGGCAGATCGACTCTTCGAACGCGCCGGCCGGATCTGGCTGGGCCGCGACCGCGACGCGGCATCCGACGACGCCGAAGGCCGCCGCGAGTGGGAGCGCTATCTGACGGCCAATGCCTACAAACTGGGCGAGGAGCGCTACGATGACTGGGCCAGGTTGCTGCTCTTCTCCGTGCCCGGCGCTGTAGGAGAAGACGCTGCGCCCGGCGCAACGCTGGGCGAGTTTACGCTGGAACGGGCGACGCTTGGCCTCGAGCGCAAGGATGCGGCCGCAGAGCCGGCTGACGACGGGCGCATCCGGGCGCGGGGGGGCGATACGCTCCAGATCGGGCTGCACTGGCGCGCCGAGAGCAAACCGGCGGCCAATTACACGGCCTTCGTTCAAGTGCTGGATGCAAATTCGCAGGTCGTGGCGCAGATGGATCGCTGGCCCGGCGACGGTCTTTACCCGACCGCCGCGCTCGAGGCCGGCCAGGTATTCACCGATAACCTGGCCCTGCCCCTCAACCTGCCGCCGGGCGCATATCGGTTGATCACCGGCTTCTATCAGGGCGACGCGGAAGGCCTCCCACGCCTCATCGGGCCGGGCGGCGACTTCATCCCGCTGGCCGAAATAGATGTGCAATGAGATGACTCAGGTGGAACCCAGACCGACAGATAACCGAGCCCGGAAGTATTGGGGTCTCTTCGCGACGCTCCTGTTGACGTTGCCCGCGTTGTGGCCCTTGCTTCGAGCCGGCTTTCTCGTCACCGATGACGGCCGTTTCCACGTCTATCGCATCGCGGCGCTGGCCGACGCCTGGCAGCATGGCGCGCTCTATCCGCGTTTGTTCCCCGACTTCGGCTTCGGTTATGGGCAGGCAGTTCTGAATTACTACGCGCCGCTGAGTTATGCGCCGGGCGCGCTGCTTTCCGTGTTGGGCGTGAGTCCCATCTGGGCGGCGAAAGCGACCATCGCGCTGGGGTTCTTGCTGGCAGCGTTGGCGGCCTACGGGTTCGGGCGGGCCGTCTGGGGCGCGTGGGGCGGCGTCATGGCGGCGGTCGCCTACACCTACTTCCCATATCATCTGGCCGACGCCTACGTGCGGGGCGCGACCCCGGAATTCATGGCGTTCATCTGGCTCCCGCTGATCCTGTGGGCGACAACGAGTATCGCGACCCACAGCGGCCTTCGGCGCCGAACCCCGCGACCGATGGAATACAACCGGACAAAGAATGCACGGTCATTCCGGCGCTGGGCGCGGCTCTTGCATGGGCAGGGTTGGTGCTGACGCACAACCTGACTGCCCTGTTGATGATCCCGACGGCGGCCTTATACGTGGTCGCGCTGGGGTTGTGGACCCGAAATTGGCGGCCTCTCCTCGGCTGGGGTGTCCGTCTCGCTGGCGCTGGGCGCGCTGCTGAGTGCGCCGCTCTGGTTGCCCTTCCTCGCGGAAAGCGGGCAGGTGGGCATCGCCCTGGGGCCTTCGCAAGGCTACCGCGAGCATCTGGTCCCACTGGCGGACGCTGTACAGGCGTCGGCGCTCTACCGGTATCGCGAAGTGCAAGGCGATACGACGAATCACCCGTTGCCGTGGACGACGGTCGCGCTGTTGGCGTTGGTCGCGGGTTTGGCCGCCTGGCGCATGGTCAGAAAGCTCCCCATCCGCGGGGGCTGGCTCGTGGCCTATTTCTTCCTGCTCACGATCGGCTCAGCCTTCATGTCAACCGCGCCGTCGCTGCCCTTGTGGATCCCGCTGGAGCCGCTCCTGGCGCACCTGCAATATCCCTGGCGCTTCCTCACGTTGACGGGGGTCGGTGTGATGGGGCTGGCCGCGGCGCTTCCTGCCCTGCTCGGCGTTATCCACCGATGGGCCTGAGCCGTCGGCGCGACGCCTCAGACAGGGCCTGATCGCGCTCGTAGGGGCGATCCTGCTCGTCCAGCCGTTGCTCAACCTGCCCGCGACGCCATTGCCTATCACCGCGGCAGAAGCATGGGCGCCGGATCGCATGTGGCGCGAAGACGCAGAAGCAGGCCAGGTGGGCGCGACGTGGACGGGCGAGTTCCTGCCGCTCACCGTGCGCGAACAGCGCTGGGCGCTGGGCCGCCCGCGCGAGGGTGCAACCGATGGGCCTGCACTGGACCCGCGTCCAACGGTGCAAATCACGGAACGTGGATACGACCGGGTTGAGCTTGCCACTCAATCCGCTGCGCCCCTGTCAGTGCGCTTGCATCAATTCTACCTGCCCGCCTGGCGCGCCGCGTTGAACGGCGCATCGGCGCCGACCTACCCCGGCGGAGAATTGGGGTTGGCGACAGTTGATCTGCCGGCGGGCGCGCAGCAAGTCGCCTTCCAGTTTGGCCCAACGCCGAGCTGGCGCGCCGGGTGGATCTTGTGTTTGGTCGGCGCCTTGATCTGGGCTGTATTGGCATGGCGAGCCGGGGGCGATGGGCGTGCGCGATGGATACGCGTGGCCGCCGTCGGGTTGCCGGCCCTCGTCCTGATTCTCGCTCTGAACAGCGAAGGGTTAGGGCAGCGCCGCTGGACGCCGATGCAGCCTGTCGGCGGGCAGGCCGCGCTGGGCGACGTGGCGCTGTTGATCGGGCGCGATGCCGCGCCGGCGCGCGGCGCGCGCGCGCTGGATGTGACCCTGTACTGGTTTGCCCTCAGGGAAGCCGGGACCAACTACAAATCGTTTGTTCACCTGCTGGGGCCGGACGGTCAGGTGATTGCCCAGCATGACGGCGACCCCGGCGGCGGCTATACGCCGACATCCCGCTGGATGCAGGGCGAGCTCGCGCCCGACCGGCATCGCCTGCCCCTGCCCGAAGGTCTGCCCGCCGGAACCTATGGCCTGCGCGCCGGGATGTACGCCGTAGACGCCTCCGGCGCGGCCATCAACCTGCCGGTGAACCCCGTCACGCTCGATGGCCGGGTTGATTTGGGGACGGTTGAGGTCGGTTCGCCGTGAGTATTTCGGCAGCGCGCACCACCGAGACCGGGCGCACAGAATCGGCGTTCGCCTCTCGCATCATGGCCGCGCTGGACTGGCTGGGGGCGCACGCCTGGCTGCTGATCGCGCCGCTGACCGTGCCCGCATTGTGGCCCTTCCTCGCCTATGGCCTACCGCGGTCTTCCGACGGTGAGAACCACCTGCTGCGGCTGGGGTTGCTCGACACGGCAGTCCGTCATGGCATTTTCTATCCCCGCTGGATGCCGGAGATGCTGTTGGGGTTCGGATATCCGCGGTTCGGCTTCTACGCTCCCGCCGGATACTACCTCGTCTACGGGCTACACCGGCTCGGTTTCTCGCTCTACACAGCCTTCATCCTCGGCTTCGTGATCGGGCTGGCCGCGGCGGGATTCGGCATGTATTTCCTCGCCGCCGACATTTTCGGCGAGAAACGCCGTTGGGCGGCGCTCGTTGCGGCGACGGCGTATCTCTATGCGCCCTATCTTCTCGTAGACACATACATCCGCGGCGACTTCTCGGAAGTGCTCGCATTGGGGCTTTTTCCGTGGGCGCTGTGGGTCGCGCGGCGCATCTTGCGGTCAGACGATCCAGGGCGTTACTTCATCCCGTTCGTCCTGATCATCGCGGGGCTGGCGCTCTGTCACCCGCTGGTGTTGATGTTGACGACGCCGATCCTGGCCGGCTACATGGCGCTGCACTGGTTCCTGGGGGGCCGGTCGGCCCGCGGCGGCGCGTGGGCCTTGGCGGGCCTCATCGGCGCAATGGGGGTCAGCGCCTTCTACTGGCTTCCCGTCGTGGCCGACCGGTCATTCCTCGGCGCAGTCGGCTACGATCTGGCGCGAGACGTCTGGCTGCCGGGGAGCGCCTGGCGCGGGAACAACTTCCTCGACCCGGGACTGACCTACGCCTATCAGGCGGCCTGGCCGATCGTGCGGTTCGGCTTCGTGCAGCTTGCGCTGGCGGGGGCGGGCGTCATCCTGGCGCGCCGTCGCGACGCCGAATGGATCTACTTTATTGCGGTCGCGACGGCGACGGCAATCCTGGGCACGCATTGGGCGCTGCCGCTGTGGCAAAGCTCGGAGACGTTGACGGCGATCCAATTCACCTGGCGCGTGCTGGCCGTGCTGTCGCTGCCGTTGGCGCTCTTTACGGGAGGGGTTGTCCTGCCGTTCAGACACAGCCATTGGCGCCTCGTGGCGACCGCCCTGGCGATCACGCTGATCATCGTGGCGCAACGGCCGCGTCTGGCGACAAAAGACGTCTACGCATCCGGCAGCGTAGACCTGAGCCCCGCGGTGATGGCGCAGTGGGAGTTGGAGCGCGACGCGCTGGTCGGGGCAGAAGGCAACACCACCCTCCAGGAGTTCCGGCCGCGCTGGGCCGGCTCGACGCTGGAGTACGATGGTGAAGCTGCACCCGCCGCACGCGATCTGGAGATGACGCTCGAACAGGGCAACGCTCTCGATCTCAAGATGCAGCTTGAGAGCGCGGGCGGGCCGTTGCGCTTCACGACCTTTTATTATCCCGGTTGGCGGGTGCAAACCGAAGCCGGTCTGCTCCAAACCTATCCGAGCACGAACCTCGGCTTGCTCACCGTGGACCTGCCGCCCGGCGCGCACTCGCTGAGCGTGACCTGGGTCGGCACGGCGTCACAGCGAGCGGCCGCGACCGTGAGCCTGATCTCGCTGGGCGCGGTCGCAGCGGTCGCCTGGTTCGTCGCGCGGCGGCGCGTCCAGGCATTGCTCCCGCTGGCGCTGCTCGGTGTGGTGGTCGCGCTGATCGGCCCACCGCCGATGCAGCCCATCAATGCGCCGACCAAACCGGTGGACGTGGACGGCGTGCAGTTGCTCGGCTATCGGGCCGAACAGGACGACGCGCATCTATACATCTACCCTTACTGGTTGGTGCGCGAGACGCCGCCGGAGAGCGCGCGGACGCGCTGGGAACTCCGCGATGCGACGGGCCGTCCAGTGGTTGAACTCACGTCGCGCGCGTGGTATAACACATCACCGGGCAGCAATTGGCCGCCGGGCACGCTCGCCGATGACGCCTATCGCCTGTCGTTGCCATCTGACCTGCCTGCGGGGACCTATGAGCTGGCCGTATCGCTGGATGATGCTCCGGCGACCGTGGTCGGTTCGGTTATTCTGGAAACGCCTGCGGCGCTCGCGCCGACGCCACAGTATGAAGCAAATGCAACGTTCGGAGATGTATTCCGGCTGGCCGGTTATGATCTGACCGGCGCGATGACAGATCCGGAGGTGAACGAGCGCGCCGTCGCGCGCGCCGGAGACGTCCTGACGGTTACGCTTTACTGGCGCGCCGACCGGACGCCGGAGGACAGCGCCCACGCCTTCGTGCATCTGGTGGATGTGCAGGGCCGGCCCGTGGCGCAGGAAGATCATCTGCCCGGCCCGACCTTCAGCCCGCCGCGCCTGTGGAACAACATCACCCTGCGACCCGACTACTACCGGCTGTTGATTCCCGACGACACGCCGGGCGGACTCTACTGGCCGGCTGTGGGGATGTACGATGAGGCGCTGGAGCGCCTGCCGGCGCGCGCTGCGGCGGATGCCCCACCGATGGACGACTTCAAGCTGCCGCCCATCAAGATATTGGCGCGGGAAGGGCAACCGGCAATGAAGCTGTCGGCGCGTTTCGACGATCTCGCGGCATTGACGGGATATGACTTACATCCACCTGAAGGAGGCGTGCGCCCCGGCGATACGTTGACCGTAACCGTGCATCTTGAAGCATTGGGAGCTACCGGAACCGATTACACCCGCTTCCTGCACCTTCACGACGCGGGCCTCGGCATGGCGGCGCAGTCTGACAGCCCGCCGCAGGATGGCGTAAATCCGACCTCGACATGGGCGTCCGGCGAGCACATCGCCGACTCGATCACACTGCGGGTCAGCCCGGACGCGCAACCGGGGGAATATACGCTATATCTTGGCTTCTACGATCCACAGGGGGGCGGCGAACGCCTCCCCGCATGGCTCAGCGATGGCAACGTCGCGCCGGATGGGCGTGTACCGCTGGGAACGGTTCGGATCGAGAATTGAAAGGCGCAACCCTGACACGATGATGCACGAAGAGACGCGGGGACGAGCTCTATGGATCGCGGCGGCGATCTTCTTCGTCGCGCTCGTCATGCGCCTGCTCTGGGTGACTGTGCCCATCAACATTGACGAGGCCGTCTGGATTCGGCGTGGGCCGGCGTTCTACGTCGCCCTGCTGACGGGCGATCCGGCGGGCACGTATCTCAAGCACCACCCCGGCGTCACCAACATGTGGATCATCGGGGCAGGGCTGAGCCTGCGTTACTGGCTGCGCGAATTGGCGCCGTCGGATGCGCTGATCTCGCAGAGCGCCGGGCTGGTAGACTACTTGCGCGCAGTGGTCGCCGCGCCCGTCACGCCGTTGAGCGCCTACACGGCGGCGCGCTGGGCGTCCGCCTTCGTCACGGCTGCTTCGCTGGCGGCGTTGTACCTTTTAGGCCGCAAGGTCTATGGCGCAACGGTCGCCCTCACGGCAGCGGTCATCCTGCTGTTTGAGCCGTTCTTCGTCGCCTATCAGCGCTCGATCACCACCGACGCCAACCAGACAAACTTCATGTGGATCAGCTTTCTGGCGCTGTTGGTTTATGCCGGCATTTGGAACACGAAGAACGCGAAAGGGCGCGAAGATCGCGAAGCGCGAAGATCGCGAAGTGACCGAGATAGAGCGATGGCGTGGCTGCTGGTCTCCGGTTTGTTTTTCGGGCTGGCCGTACTGAGCAAGGTGACGACCGTTTTGACGTTGCCGGCGTTCGCGCTGGTCGGTCTGGCGACGGCGTGGCAGGCGCGCGACGCGCGCAGATGGCCGCGCTTCCTGGGCGACGCACTGCTCTGGGGCGGGGCGGCCATTGTGGTTGCGTTGGCCCTGTGGCCCGCGCTCCGCGTCGATCCGTTGGGAACATTGTCCATATGGTATAGTGGTCTCAGCAGCGAGGTGGCCGGGCACGATCAATTCTTGCTCGGGCAATACACGCGCAACCCTGGCCCACTCTACTATCCGGTCGTCCTGGTTGCGCGCTCGTCGCCGCTGCTGTTCATCGGCGCGATATGGGGGGTGATCGCCCTGCTTGCGCCCGGTCTGCGCCAGCCGCTTCACGCACCGCCGCGCGACCTGGGCCGCGCTATTGTTGACTGCGGTCATTCTGCTTGGCGTCAGCCTGTTCGACTCGAAACACGACCGCTATATCGTTCCGATGATTCCCGGTCTGGCGTTCACGGCTGCGGGCGGCATCTGGGCCGGCGTCAGGGCATGGCAAGGGCGACGTGGAGAATCCGTTACTGCATCCACAGCGCGCGACGCCCGTCGTCCTGACCGTCGTCATCGTGGCGCAGCTTGTCGTTCTATTGCCACATCTGCCTTATTATCTGTCGTATTTCAGCCCTCTGGTGGGGGGGCCGCGCGGCGCACAGGGCCTGGTGATGGTCGGCAACGGCGAGCTGTTGGATCAGGCGGCGGGCTGGTTGGAACAGAATGTCCCTGCGGATGCGCGGGTGGGGCAACGCGATTACTCCGCGAGCATGGCGCCCTATTATGATGGGCGCGTTGAGGAAATCGTCATGGATCCCGACACGGGCGCGTGGCCGTTGCCCGATATGGAATATGTCGTCGTCTACTCGAACCAGTTGCAGCGACGCTTCCCGGCAAATCTCGTGGACTATTTTGCGCCACAACGCCCGCTGCATGTGGTGCAATGGCGCGGCGCCGATTACGTCAAGATTTATCCCGGCCCCAACGTGCGCCCTGCAGATCGGGACTCGTTGCCCAATCCCTCCGCGTTGAACTTCGGAGACTACGCCCGGCTGGTAGGGCATGATGTGGAGACGCCGGAAGTCGCAGCAGGCAATGACGCCGTTCTCACGCTATTCTGGGAGTCCCTTGCGCCCTTCCCGGCGGATGATTTCAGCGTATATGTCGGCCTTCGCGATGCGCAGGGCAACCTGTATGCGCGCGCCAATGCGATCCCGGCAGGGTTCTTTGCGCCGGTGAACCGATGGCAGAACGGGTCAGTTGTTGCGCGACGCCAACCTGATCCGCATACCGCCCGGCGCGCCGCCCGGCGACTACACGCTGGAGGTGGGCTTCTTCTCACCATCGTTGGATCAGACGCTGGACATTCACGACGAGAACGGCCCGCTCGGCAATCGTATCTGCGCTGGCGCCATTGCGTGTTGTGAAGCCGGAACGATACCCGACAGACGCGGCTGACCTCGGCGTGGAGCATGTGTTGTCTGGCCCGATGTCGCTCGCTGAGAGCGGCCCGCAACTACTAGGTTACGAATGGGAGCCGACCACGGAAGTGACCGCCGGAGAGGGCATACCGGTATCGCTCCTGTGGCGCGCCGGCGAGGAGTCGCCGGAAGGCGTTGAGATCATGGCGCGCCTGACCGGCCCGAACGGCTACGCGCAACGCAGCCGCGGTCACACGCTGGGCGGGGCTTATCCGCCGGACGCCTGGTCGCCGGGCGAGCTGGTGCGGGACACCTGGACCGCACTGCTGCCCGCGGGCGCGCCGGATGGCGACTATCGCTTGAGCCTGACGGCGATCACGCCTGACGGCGAACGCCCCCTGCTCGACCTGGGCGACGTCACGGTGCGCGACCGGGCGCACGATTTCGCCGCGCCTGCTGTAACCTATGGGTTGGATGTCGCGCTGGGCGACGCCGCACGCTTCGTCGGATTTGAAGCCGGCGGGGAGGCGTCACTTTGCGGCGAGGCGCTGTGCCTGCCGACCGGCGCGCCGCTCGAATTGACCCTCTGGTGGCAGGCCGCCGCCGAATCGGAGCGCGACCTGGTCCGTTTCCTGCACGTCGTAGACGCCGAAGGTCGCCCGGTGACGCAAGCAGACGGCCAACCCGGCGGTTACTCAGCGACAAGTTGGGTCCGGGGCGAAACGGTGCGCGATACGGTCGTCCTGGACACCGGGGCGCTGCCCGCCGGCAGTTACGGGCTGGTCACAGGTCTTTATGACGCTGCGACCGGTGAACGCCTGGCGACCCCCGATGGCGCAGACCATATCGCCTTGCCCATGAGGCTGGAGATTCGTTGAACGGAAAGATAGAGCCAAAACAGGCGAACGCGTCGGGCTGGACATCGCTGGATTGGATCATCCTGCTGGCGGTGACATTGCTCGCGGCCGCCCTGCGACTCTATCACCTGGGCGTCACCCCGCCCGGCTTCCAGTTCGACGAAGCGTTCAATGCGCTCGACGCGGCGGCGGTGCTGGAGGGACAGCGTCCGCTGTTCCTGCCGCGCAACGGCGGCCGCGAGGTGCTTTATACCTATTTGCAGGCGGGCCTCGCGTCCATCTTTGGCCTTAACGTCACCGTCTTACGGTTGACCTCCGCGTTGGCGGGGATTGCGGCCGTGCCCGTGACCTACGGATTGCTGCGGGGCATGTTGCGCGTAGACAGCCGCCGCGTTGCGGGATTCACCAGCATCGTGCTGGCGATCAGTTTCTGGCATCTGCATTTCAGCCATTACGGCATCCGCGTGATCCTGATGCCGGTCATCTACAGCGGGCTATTCGGGTTCTTCTGGTACGCCTGCCGTTCGGGCGCGCCCTGGGCCTACATCGTCAGCGGGGCGCTGGCCGGGTTGAGCGTCTGGAACAATCCCACCGGACGACTGACACCGTTTGTGCTGCTCTTCTACACCCTCTGGGTCATCTGGACGGGACGCAAATCCAACCTCGCCGGGGAATTGGCTCTGGCCCCACGGCGGCGCATCGGCCCGGTATGGGGACTGCTGTTAACCGGGGCGATCGCATTCGTTGTCTTCCTGCCGCTGGGCATCGAGTTCTATCGGCATCCCGATCTTTTCTTCGGTCATGCCGAAGCCGTGTCAGTCTTCGCAGATCGGGTCGGCGGAGGCTCGCCGTTGGCGGCGCTGGTTCGTCACGCGGTCGCCGTATTGGGGATGTTCAGCGTCGCGGGCGACCGGGCCTGGATTCACAATCTGCCGGGCCGTCCCGTCTTCGATTTAGTTATGTCAATCCCATTCTGGATCGGCGTGATCGTCTACGCGCGCCGGCTGCTGCGCCGCACCGATCCCGACCGCGATGCGCTGGTGATGCTGGCGCTGTGGGCCGGCGTCATGTTGACGCCCACCATTTTCAGCGACGATGCGCCCAACTTCTCGCGCTCGTTGCCGGCGCTGCCGGCCCTGTTTATGCCCGCCGGGCTGGGGCTGGCGGCTATCGTAGACTTCGTGGCGCGCATTTTCCGCGGCGACCGGCGGGGCGTCTGGTCAGGTTATGGCGTGGCTGCGTTGATCCTGATCATCAGCGCTACTCTTCACGTTTCGCGATTACTTCATCCGCTTCCCTTCTGACCCTGAAGCCTATTATGCGTATGACGTGGACAAGCTCGACGCCTGGGCGCAAATCGAGGCGCTTAGGGGCGTGGACGCGGTCTATCTCTCTCAACTGTGGGCCGAACATTCGACGCTGGAATTCCTGCGGCGCGACACCGATGTCCGTTCGCTGGACAGCAGCCGGACGCTGGTGTTGCCGCCGCCGGGCAAGGGCGCGGCGTACGCCTTCCCCTCCCAGCAGCGCCGCCGCGCCGAGGAGATCGCCGCCCTGTGGCCGTCGGCGCAGTTGGAAGAGACGCGTGACCGATACGGCAAACCGCTGCTGGAGTTGGTCACCGTGGACGCGGCGAGCGCAGCAGGCTGGCCTGCGGAGATGGAACCGGAAACACCCGTAGAGGCGGCCTTCGATGACGCTCCGACCTTGCTGGGGATGCGCCGGGACGGCGGCGATCTGCTGGCGGTCTGGCGCGCCGAAGACCTCATGGCGCGCAATCTGACGGCCTTCCTCCACCTGATAGACCCTGACGGGCGCAAGGTGGGCCAGATAGATCAACTACCCGGCGACGGCGGCTACCTGACGCCCGCGTGGCAGCCCGGCGAACGCGTCATCGAGCGTTACAGCCCGATCATGGAGGCCTGTCGCGATGACCGGCCCGTCCGGGTGATGGCCGGTTGGTATGAGCTTGCCGCAGGTGGTACGCGCCGCGCGCGGCTGGATGGATCTGGGCGATATGGCCCTTGCCGGAGAAACGGTCATCCCCTTGCGCTCCGCGCCGGATACGCAGCCGGCGCAGTCCATCGAGGCGCGGTTTGGAGATGGGTTAACTCTCGTCGGCTACAGCATCGAGGATGACAGCATGCAGGCCGGTGCGCCGTTAGCGATTGATCTGCACTGGCGATGCGACGCGGGCCAGGGAGAATGCGCGCCGGATGTAGCCGGCCGGGCGATGCAGGTGACCTTGCAGCCAACCGCCCCGGACGGTGCGTCGCCGCAGAACCTCTGGGAAGGCACGGTTGCCCCCCGGGAAGCCGTCTGGCGCGCCGGAGAAGTGCTGTGCCGCCGATTGCCGCTGCGCCTGCCCGCAGATGCCCCGGCAGGACGTTACACCCTGGCGTTGACCTCCGAGGGCATTTCGCTGCCGATCACAGAAATCTCGCTGGAACCGGGTTCGCGAAGCTATGACATTCCCCCGACGGAGCGCGAGGTTAATGCCGCCCTGGGCGACGCGATCAGACTCGTGGGCGCAACCATTGCGCAGCCGGGCGCGCCGGGTCAACCGCTGGGCGTGACGCTGGTGTGGCAGGCGCTGCGCCCACCGGATGCCGACTACACTGTCTTCGTACACCTGATGGATGAAGCCGGAAAACTGGTCGCGCAATCCGATGCCACACCCGCCGGTGACTATCCGACAGGCCGTTGGATTGCCGGTGAAGTGGTGACCGATGCACATCTGCTCACCCTGCCCCCGAACGTCGAGGGAACCTATCGGTTGGCGGCGGGCATGTATGATCCATTGACCGGCGCGCGGCTGCCGGTGAGTGACGTCGCAGGACAACCCGTTCCCGATGGGGCCGCGCCGTTGGGGCAGGTGCAACTGCCATGACCGACGCTGCGCCCGCATCTACATCCGCGCAACGCGAACTACCGCTACCCCGCGGGCTCATGCTCGCCGTACTGCTGCTGGCCTTCTTCGTGCGCGTCTACCACCTGGACTATCAGAGCTTCTGGAGCGATGAAGGAATCAGCCTGTTACGCGCATCCCGCCCCGTGGGCGAGATGCTGCGCGACATGCCGGTAGAACACGCGCCCGGTTATTTCGTGGGCCTCAACGCGTGGCTGCGCCTCACCGGAACGAGCGATTTCGCCGTGCGGTATCTTCTCGCTGTGGCCCGGCGTCCTGGCGGTCGCGCTGACCTACCGGTTGACGCTGGAGCTGGGCGAGCGCAGGCGGTGGGCGGCTGCGCTGGCGGCTGCAACTCTGCTGGCGACCAACGCCTTCCAGGCAGCCTATGCCCAGGAAGCGCGCATGTATAGCTGGCTGCTTGTCGCCGCCTTGATCGCGACCTGGATGCTGCCGAAAGTGCTGGGGACGGGCTTCGGTGAAGGGCCGGCGGGGGGCGACCGGATGCGCCGGGGCGCATGGATCGCCTATATCCTCTCGCTGGCGGCGTGCATCTATCTGCACCATTTCGGCTTCCTCGTGCCCCTGATCCATACCCTCTTTGTCGCCCTTTGGTTCATCGTCACACGTAACCGGCGCGGGCTACTGCGCTGGGCGGCGGCGGGGTTCGCCGTCCTGCTGCTCTATGCCGCCTGGCTGCCGCGCTTCCTGGGCATCTTCGAGTTCTCGGGGTGGCGCGCCCCGCAAAGCCCGTGGGCGATTCCGGGGCGCTATTGGGCGGCCTACACGGCGAGCGACGCAATGCCCGACCTGTTGCATCAGTGGTTGCCCTGGGTCTATCTGGCGCTGGCAATCCTGGGGCTGCTCACCTGGGGTCGAACCCGACGCATGGGCGGGCTGCTGCTGGCCCTGAGCGCCGCGCTCCCCATTGCCGGGGCGGTGGCGCTCGCGTTGCGCCAACCGGACTATCACGAGCGCTATACCATCATGGCTTCTGCGCCGATCATCATCCTGGTCGCGGCGGGATTGTTCCCTGCACAACCGGGCAGGCGCGTGGCGCTCCGGCAGGCGCTCGGCATACTGGGGTTGGTTGGTCTGGTCGCCGCCAATGCGCTCGCGCTCCAGCGATTCTATACGGATGCAACCCTGCACAAGCCCGACTTTCGAGCCGCGGCGCAACGCATCAGCGACCTGGGCGCGCCCGGCGATGTCGTACTGGTGGATGGCCCCGACCCCGAAAAGGTGTTCCTGCATTACTACGGCGGCGACGCCAGGGTGGTAGACCTGCGCGCGCTGGAAGGCGCGACCGATGCGGAGGTGGACGCGATGCTCAGTGAGGCCACACGCGGCGCGGCGCGCGCGTGGGGCCTGCTCTATTTCCACGCGCCCGGCCCGGTGCAGGCATGGCTCGCACGCAATGGTTGGCCCGCCGCCGAGACGCTGCACAATGGTATCTCCGTGACCTTATATGGTCTGGCCCCGGATGACGACCACGGCATAGCGGTGGATTCTACGCCCGGACAAGACTTCGGCCCCGCCTTGAATATCACCGGAAGCAATGTGGTATGCGATCGCGGCGGCGAGCAAGATGGCATACCGGCCTGTCCCGCGGGCGAACTGATGCGCGTCACAACCACGTGGCAGGTGCGCGAGCCGCCTCCCGCCTACCGGTTCAGCCTGCGCCTGACGGATGACGCGGGCCGCGTGTGGGCGGCGGAGGACTACACGCCCGGCGACGGTTTCACCCCCACCGAGAGTTGGCAAACGGGCGCTGCGCAGATAGATCGGCGCGGTTTGCTGCTGCCCGCAGACCTGCCCCCCGGCGACTACCGCGTCACGCTCCGGCTGTATGACCCGGCGACCGGTGAAGCGGTGATCACGGATGCCGGCCCGGATGTGACGTTGGCGGAGCTAACCACTATACCCGCCATACGTCCGGTTGCCCCGGCGGCGCTGGAGATCACCCACCGCGTGCAAAACGAGCCGCAAGGCGGTTTGCAACTTCTGGGCGTCGCCGCCGCGCCGGAACCGTTGCGTTCCGGGCAAACCGGCGAGTTGAGCGTCTGGTGGCAGACCGAGAGCGTTCCGATGAACGCGCGCCAGGTGGAAATCACACTGGAAGGCCCCGACGGCGTGATCGCAGGCGGGCTGCACGCATTGAGCTGCATCGGCGGCAAGCTGGGCGCCGGGTCAAATTGTCCGCGAGCGCTATCCGCTCACCCCCGACGCCGCGGCGGCAACCGGCGAATATCGGCTGCGTCTGGCGCTACGGGACGAGGCGGGCGCAACGCTGGGGCAGCCGTGGGAAGCGGGCCGGCTGGCAGTCGAAGCCCGTCCGCGCGCCTATCGGCTGCCGCGCATGGAGCAGCCTGTGGATATGACATTCGGCGACGCCATTGCCTTGCGCGGCTACGATCTGACCACGGTCACAGATTGGAGCGAGCCGATCGAGCTAACGCTCTACTGGCAGGCAAAGGATCGCGTGACGACGCCCTACAAGGTGTTCGTCCACCTGCTGGACGCTGACGGAAATCTGGTCGCGCAATCGGATGCGATTCCCGCCGGCGGCGCCGCGCCCACCGAGAGCTGGCTGGCTCGCGAGGTGGTGGTGGACCGGCACGAATTGCGCGCGCCGGGCCCGGGAGATTATCGTCTGTTCGTGGGCTTGTATGATCCCATCAGCGGGGCGCGGCTGCCCGCAACGGACGCCGGCGGCGTCTCGATTCCAAACGACGCTGCGCCGCTGACCGCGATCACGGTGAGGTAAAACTCCCTGCGTCGTGACTCCGTGTGCCGGCAACGGCCGAAGCCGTCACCTACGAAGGGGCCGATAGGCAATTCAGCGGTGAGCTGATGCCTCGTCAGCCCGGTTCGTGATACCTGTAGACGAGTTGCACCACATCCGCCCAAAGGTCATTCACGCCCTCACGCCGGATGCGCAACGTCACATCCGGCAGCAGGTTCGGCCCTGCGGCCCCAAACTCAACGGCGAAGGACTGATAAGCGTCCGGTGACGCGAAATCCCCGGCAGAGAGCGTCCGCGAGGCGATGATGTCGCCGCCGGAGAGGACTTCGAGCGTCGCAACGGAACCGGCGTCTTCCCCCGGCGCGGCCCTCAGGGTGAACTCCGCCCGGTAATCGCCGGGAACCAGGTCGCCGACGGGCGCTTCGATGGTCACGCCTGGCGGCGCATCCTGACCGGCGAAGCGCGCCTCCCCGCCCGATGCGCCCTCATCCGTGACGATGCCGAACGCCGGATCACCCGGCGCATCCTCCATCTCGAACTGCCCTGCGGGTAAGTCGGCCGCTTCCGGCGCCAGCCGCACCTGATCCGCCCAGAGGTCGCCCGCGCCGTGATAAAGGATGCGATACTCCAGATCGGGCCAGATCTCGCGCAATTCTACGATGAATGGAAACCCGATATAACCTCCCGACGCGGCCACGTCGCCGGGATAGACATCTTCGCCTGCCAGCGCCCCCCCGGCGGCATTCGAAAAAACATCCACCGTCGCGAGTGAATCTTTCAGACCCTCGCCCTCATGCCGCAACAGGAACTCAACGCGATATCTACCGGGAAACAGCGCTTCGTACGGCCCGTAGGTCAACGCGTTTTTCTCATCCTCGTGACGGGAATCGGCATCAACGCGGCGGGCGCGTCCTTCAGAAGCGAGTTGGTCCGCGATGATCGAATCCGGGAAATCGCTGCGCAGCTCTTCGGCCTCGTGCCGGCTGGTGAGCAGGGCGCGGACAGCCGCACCGTTGGATGCGGGATCGGCGCCGCGTTGCAGGATCAGGCACCCCTCCTGTTCGCGCACCAGCCCGTATTCTCCGCTGACGATATACGGCGCAAGGTTGCGTATCGCGTCCAGCCGCCCGTCCTGTTCGATGAAAGGCCAGAAATTCGCCGCGGGGTCGGCGTCAAAGGCGATATACTCCGCGTCTTTGACGATGGGGAAGAGATAAATCTCGTCGCGGCTGGAGAGATGCGGCGCGAGGTCGCTCATCGCCGAGACGGACGCATGGCGCGGGATGACGCCGAGGCATTCGCGCACGGCCGCGGCGCGCTGCGTTTGCAGCGTCATGCCGGTGAAGTTCTGCGAAAGAATCCAGCCATAGCTGTAGTTCATCGCCAGCCCGGCCACGATCAGCCCGACGGCCAACGGGCCGGCGGCGATCACCGGCGCGGCCGGGAATTCGGCGCGCCGCAACGACAAGACGACTCGCGCCCCCGCGCCGCCAGATAGAACGCAAACGGGATGAAAATCGCCGGGTAATGATAGGCAATGCTGAATTGCGTCTCGGCGTTTGTGAGCAGCGAGACGGCGATGGCGGGAATCGCGGCAATCCAGGCGCTGCCGCCGAGCAGCGGCAGGAACAGAAGCGGCAGCATGATCTGTGCGAGATAGATCAACCGATCCGGGTTGGAGAAGATCAGCGTGACGGCGTAGAACGGGTTGGTGAGCAACGTGCTGAGGATGGCCGAGAGACCCGACTCGCCGGGCGCCATCACCGCCTCAAACCGGTTGAGCTGCGGCGCGCCGCCGAACGCGGGCATGATCACCTGGGTGACAATCACGAAATAGGCCAGGCCGATGAGGGCCAACGCTGCGCCCAGCCGGGGTCGCCCCTTGCCGATGAACACGTATGCGCCAATCGCGGCGACCGTCAAGCCCAGTTCCTCCTTCACCAACATCGCCAGCAACAGGAAGACGACAAACGCGCGGTCGCGCCCCGACTCCAGGAAGTAGAGGCTGAAAAGCAGCAGCGGCGTCGCCAGGACAATCTGGTGGAAGTCGAACGTGTTGGCCCCGTGAAGCGCCGGATAGAGCAGATAGACCCCGCCCAGCGCCACCGCAAGCAGGGCGCTGCGGGTGATGCGCTGCGTCAGCAGGTACACCGGAATCGCGCCCACCCCCAGCGCAATGCTCTGGATCAGCAGCAGCATCCGCGCATCCTGATACAGCGCATACACCGGGGCAAGCAGATAGAAGATGGGGATGAAGTGCTCACCGAGGTAATTAATCGCCTCGGCGCCGTGCTGCGTCGAGCGCGGGTAGCCGCCATGCAGCAAGGTGTAGAGCATCTGGTCGTGGATGCCCAGATCGAAGGAGTGCGTCATGAAGGCATTGTGCCGTGTGATGGTCAGCCAGGTCATGTAAACGGCATAGAGGGCAGCCAGCACACCAACAATGAGCAATCCTACCTGAGGGCCGCGCCCTGCAAATGCGCGGCGTTCGAGAAATGCGCCATTCGCAGGCCAGCGCAGGGTCGCGGCAGCCAGCCCGGCGATCAGCGCCATGCCGGCGATCAAACCCATCGTCAGCCAGGGACGGCGTGCGGGCAGCCCGTTCAGCATCAGGATGGGCAGGAATGGCAATAGCGTCAGCCCGAGCAAACCGCCGGACGCCCGGTCGAGCCAGGCAATGGGGTCGCCGCCCCCGCGGCCGCGCAAATACCCGCTCAGCAACCACAAACCTGCCGCGATCAATGCAGCCGACGCCAACCACACGAATGACGGTCGCGCCCCGCCGATCGTTTGATTCGTCAGGATATAACTCTTCCAACGTCGCGTGATGGGTCAGTTGCCACGCGAAGAGCGCGACCGCATAACCGCCTGCCATTGCGAACAGGAGGTTCTTGACATGGCTCACGTCGCGCAGGTACGCGATGATCCCGCGCGTGCGCGCGTTGTGGGAATCCGGCGAATCGGGCTGGGCTGTCATGGGCATTTGTGTGGCGGCGAACACACACCGCTCCAATGGCTTTTAGCCCACTTCAGCCCGCTTGTCAAGGCGCAGGCCCACTGAAATGACGGTAAGCCTGTGATGCAGCCGCTGAAAACCGGATTCTGGCCCGTCGTATGCTATAATCGGGACAGCCGGAAGCGCATGTCTGCGCTCCCTGCCTCCACCGGAGTATCGTCATTTGGCCCAGGACCGCGCCACGCCTGTCAAATTGTCATCGCCTCGCCCGCGCCTGAACCCCGATGCGCGGGCGCTATTGGGCTACCTCGCGCTGGCCGTGCTCTTCTACCTGCCGCTCCTGCTCGGCCTGCGCACCTTCCCAAACGGCGATTTCAACCAGCACTTCCTGCCGTTCAGCCTGTTCCAGCGCAGCGAGATCCTTGCCGCCCGCTTGCCGCTCTGGAACCCTTACACCTATGCCGGACACCCCTTCCTGGCCGATGTCCAGGCGGGCGTCTTTTATCCGTTGAGCAATCTGATGTTGGGTCTTTCGCTGCCCTGGGCCGACCCCGGCGCGCGCCTCTACTGGCTCGAGGTCGAGGCGACGCTGCACCTGGCGCTGGCCGGCTTCTTCACCTATCTACTGGCGCGCGCCCTGACGAAGAACGCCGGCGCAGCCTTCCTCGCCGGCGCAACATTCGCCCTCTCCGGGTATCTCACGGGCTATCCACCCTTACAGTTGGCGGTGCTGCGTACTGCGATCTGGCTGCCGCTGGTGCTGTGGCTGCTGTGGCGAGCGTTCGAGGCGCCGGGGCGCTGGCGCTGGTGGATCGGCGCGGCGTTGGCCTATGCCGTCGCGTTTCTTGCGGGCCATTCACAGACTTTCCTGTTCATGAGCTATGCCGTCGCCGCATGGCTGGCGACCCTGGCGTTGACACGGCGCGGGGCGCTCACGTGGGCGGCGGTGGCCGGGCGCGTCGCGGTCTTTTACGCCATCTTCCTGGGTCTTAGCGCCGCGCAGCTCTTGCCCAGCCTCGAGTTCACCCGGCTCAGCGTGCGCGCCGCGACCGATTATGCGTTCTTGAGCGGCGGCTTTCCGGTGCGAGACACGTGGCAGATGCTCTTGCCGGGGGTGCGCACGCTCTTCTCGCCGCTCTACGTGGGCGTCGTCGGGCTGGGGCTGGCGTTGATCGGGATGGGCGCTGCCGCGTTCCGACCCGCCGTTGTGAGCTATCGGGCCGGCGCGTTCTTCTTCGCGATCCTCGCGCTGATCGCCCTGCTGGTGAGTTACGGCGGCAACGGGTTCCTGTATCCCCTGTTCTATCGCTTTGCGCCGGGCTGGGGCCTCTTCCGCGGACAGGAGCGCGCCGCATACCTCGTGGCCTTTGGGCTCAGCGTCCTGGTCGCATACGGCGCAGCCGCGCTCGACGGTTTGCCGCGCTCACAGCGGACACGCTGGACAGCCATTTATGCACTCGCCGCTGCGGCGGGGATCGCGCTATTCTACTGGTTCGGACAACGCGGGGGGCACACCGCGGTGTCGCCACAGGCGTTCGCGCTGCGGGTCAGCCGCGGCGTTGGCGCTATTGGTCGGGTTCGTCGTGGTGGCCCGCGCCGATTTTGCGATGCGCCTGCGTCACGTCGCCTTGCTGGCGTTGATCGTCACAGACCTGTTCCTGGCGAACTACGCGACCAATCTCGATGCCGGGACGCCCGCACAGAAGGCCGCGCTGCCCCCGGAAGCTATCGCGACGGCGGCGGCAGTCGGCCAGGCGGGGCCGGTGAACCTGGGCTTGCCGGGGCGTGTCTATAACGAGTATCGCGTGTACGAGGACTGGGGGATGCTCGCCGGGGTCGAAGACGTGTGGGGTTCCAGCCCGCTGCGGCTGGCGCGCTATGCGGCATTGTTCGACGAATTCCCGCTCGACCGCATGTGGCGATTGACCGGCGTCGGACACGTCCTGACGTGGCGGCGCGACCTGTTTGCGCCGAGCGAGTTGTTGGCCGAGTTCCCTCTGGAGACCGAAACGACCTATCTCCACCGTCTGCCCACGGTGAACCCGCGCGCCTGGGTGGTGAATCAAGTGCATATCGCGCCCGACGAGGAGGCGCAACGCTTGCTGGCCGACGGCGACTTCGATCTGGAACGCATCGCAATCGTTCCCCCAGGTTCCGACCCGGATGGCGGCGCGGCGCTGCCCGGCGACGGCGCATTGGCCGCTCCCGGGCAAAACGCCGTCCGCTTGACCCGCCTGGCCCCGAACCGGTTGATGATTGACGTGAACAGCCAACACGGCGGGCTGCTGGTGGTCAGCGAGAACTGGATGCCGGGCTGGCGCGCAACGACCGGGGGCGTTCGCCCTGCCCGTCATGCGCGCCGATCTGACGTTTCTCGGCCTCCCGGTGCGCGCCGGGGCGACGCAGATCGAGTTGGTCTATCGTCCGACCAGCGTCATGCTCGGATTGGCATTGAGCGCGGGGACGTTGGCCCTGCTGGCGCTCGCATGGCTATGGCGGCGCAGGGCAACGGATGGAAACCGGATCAGCGGATGGGGACGAGGGACGGCGGCGCAGACCCAAACGGGATGGACGTTGGCCCTGGGTGGGGCGCTGTTGCTGGGATTCGGGCTGCGCGTCTGGCGGCTTGGCGCGCAAGAGTTGCGTGGCGATGAGGCGTTCGGCTACTTCTTCACGGAGTTCGCCCGTCGCGCAGCTCATCCGCGACACGATCGCATTGCGCGAACCGCACCCGGTGGGCAGCTACCTGTTGCAGGGAGCGTGGTGGTCGGCGGCCGGTCACAGCGAGTTCGCCCTGCGCTTCCTGAGCGCCTGGTTCGGCGCGCTGTCCGTCGCCCTGCTCTATCGCCTGGGGCGCGAGCTGGGTTTCGGGCGTGCGCCGGCGACCCTCGGCGCAGCCCTGCTGGCCGTCAGCCCGTACGCGGTCTGGCACAGCCAGGATGCGCGCATGTACAGCATCAGCATGGCGCTGACGCTGGCAAGCACACTGTTACTTCGTGGCGGCGCTGCGCAGGGGCAGACTGGTGGTTGTGGGCGGGCTACGTGGGCGTGAGCTGGGCGGCGCTCCACATCCACTATTTCGCAGCGTTCGTGCTGCTGGCGCACGGACTCTTCATCGCGATCCTTGCAGTGAGCAATAAAGCCGCCCGTCGCGACCTGTTGCGCTGGATCGGCGCGATGGCGCTGCTGGCGCTGCTCTACCTGCCGTGGTTGATCGCCGCGCGCGACACGCTGACGGGCTACCGCGGCAATGGCGATTCGCCGGGCTTCGCATCCATGCTGGAGCGCGCCGTGAGCGTCTTCGCCGTCGGTGAGACCATCCCGGCGGGGCAGCGGCTAGGGTGGGCCGATCCTCGCCGGCGTGTTGCTGCTCATTGCGGCGGTACGGCTGGCGCGTGGCGGCGCGGCCGCGCGCGCGGGCGCTGTTGCTGCTGGCGCTCTACCTCGGCGCGCCGGTATTCGTCGCCTGGCTCAGCGCGCTCGACCGGCCCATTTTCAACGAACGCTATCTGATCGCCGCGGCCCCGCCGTTTTATCTGTTGGCGGCCGCTGCCGTGCTGGGCTACACGGCGCAGCAGCCTGCGGCCGCGCGCCGATTGAACCTCGTTGCGGCCGCGTTGCTCGGCCTGCTCGGGATGGGCATGCTGGCGTCATTGGGACGTTATTACATGGACCCGGCCTATAGCAAAACGCGCGGCTGGCGCGAGTTGGCGCGGGCGATGGAGGTGCAGGCGGGGGGCATGGACGCCGATCGCGTCCGGCTCGCGCAGAGCTACCCCGATCCGGTGCTGTGGTACTATACCGGCCCGGTCGAGCATCTGGTGCTGCCGCCTGCCGCCAACGACGCCGCAGCCGCGCAGCGTGAGGTCGCCGGTCTGGCCGAGGCAGGGATCGAGCGCGTGATCATCGCGTTGCAGCCCGACGACTCCTGGGACGAACAGGGCATCGCTCAGGCGGCATTGGCCGAAGCCTATACCCTGGCGCATACACAGGAGGTCGCCGGCTGGCGGCTGGAGACATACGTGCGACCACCCGGTGAACTCGCTGCGATGGACGCGACATTCGAAAACGGCGTGACGCTGACACACGCCGCCATTCAAGAAGACCGACTGGAACCCGGCGGGCTGCTGATCGTCTATCTATTATGGGATGGCGACGCGACCCGCTTGACCGGCAGCGAGAAACTGACCTTGCAGGTATTGGATGAAGCGGGCGCGCTGGTCGCACAGACCGACGCGCCGTTCACCGACAAATGACCTCAACCCGGGTGACAACGCGCAACCACACGCCATCACGCTCCCATGGACCTTGCCGCAGGGCAGTTATCGCGTCATTGCCGCGTTGTATGATCCCGGGCAGGATGGCGCGCCGCGCATCGTCACGCAGGACGGCGCGGATTTCGTGACGCTCGGAACTGTGACGATGCCGTGAGATATTGTATGATTGCGTCAGGGCGATGACTATCGTGCAAACTGCGCTGAACAGAATCGAAGGAGCGTTTTTTAGCCCGGACCGGCGAGTATCCGGGCTGATGCTGGCTGCGCTCATTTTCGCGGGGGCGTTGGCCGCGGCATTGCTGATCGCCGCTGCGGGGCCTCTGTATGCCATAGCCGCCCTGCTGGGCGTCGCCGGCGTGCTGCTTGTGCTGCGCGACATGCGCTGGGGCTTCATCGCGCTGCTGGCTGTCGTGGCGCTGGTTCCTTTCGGCGCGCTTCCCGTCAAAATCGTCTTCACCCCGACGTTTCTCGATGTGGCCCTGGCAGGGTTATACCTCGTCTGGATTTTGCGCATCGCCACGCGCCGGCAAGAAAGTCTGCCCGGAACAGGGATCAACATCCTGGTCTTTCTGTTCCTGGCGCTGGCCGGTTTCGCCTTCTTCAACGGTCTGCGTTTCGGGTTCCCCAGTGTGACGACGATCCGCAATATCGCCGAGCTGGGGCTGGCGATCTTCTGTTTCTTCGTGGTACTGAGCTGGGCGAAAGATGAGCCCCAACTCTATTTCCTGGCGCGTGTCATCATGGTGATGGGCGCGGCGGCGGCGGCCATCGCAGTCGTGTTCTATATCATCCCTGAGGCGTGGACGGTGCGCATCCTCGACGCGCTGGGCCGGTTCAACTATCCCGGCGGCGCGGGGGCGCTGCGCTACATCGAGGATGACCCCGCAAACGCCATGCGCGCCATCGGCACGATGGTGGACCCCAACGTGCTGGGCGGCTTCATGATCCTCATCGCTGCGCTGACCGCGCCGCAACTGGTGAGCGCCCAACCGTTGTTCCATCGGCGGTGGATCGCGCTGTTCCTGGGGCTGGAGCTGGCGGCGCTCTATCTGACGTATAGCCGGGGGTCTCTGCTTGGGCTGGCGACCGCAGTCGTAGTGATCGGCGTCCTGCGTTATCGCAAACTGCTGTGGTTATCTCTGGCGGCGGGGGCGCTGTTTCTTCTGCTGCCGCCCGCGCAGGCATACGTCGCGCGCTTCACCGAGGGCCTTCTGCTTCAGGATCGCGCCACCCTGATGCGGCTGGGCGAATATCGTGACGCCCTGGGCCTCATCAGTCGTTATCCGTGGTTCGGCGTCGGGTTCTCCGGGTCGCCCGATGCCGACCTGTACGTCGGCGTCTCCAGCCTGTATCTGCTGATGGCGGAAGAGATGGGCGTGATCGGCGTCCTGAGCTTCCTCGGCGTCATCATGGGATTCTTCGTGCTCCTGTGGCAGGGCTGGCGCGCCCTGACGCACAGCGGACAATCAAACCCCCAACTCGAAGCGCTCCTGCTCGGCATCGGGGCGGCGGTCGCCGGGGTGATGGTCGGCGGTATTTTCGATCACTACTTGTTCAATCTGGTCTATCCGCACATGGCGGTGTTGTTCTGGCTCTACCTGGGGTTGGGCGTGCGCGCAAGCCTGATCGCGCGGCGACCCGCGGGAGATCCTCATACCGGCAGGCCGAAAGCGCTCTGCCTGACGTAGGGGCCGCAGTATCGAGCAGGAACCGCCGGAAGAAGCTGTGAATTAACGCCCGATCAGGGTGCATGATCGGTGAAAAACGCTCAGAAAAGCCCCGACGTCATCATGGTGACGCCGGGGCTTTTCGATGGGTCCGATCCGGGGTTCAGTAGGTCAGCGTTTCTTTGGTGCTGACGCGCTTGCGGAAGATGTAGTACGTCCACCCCTGGTAGAGTAGTACGATCGGGACGAAGATCAACGCCACGATGGTCATCACGGTCAACGTATATGGCGTGGAAGACGAATTGTAGATCGTCAGGCTCCACGCCGGGTTGAGGCTGGAGACCATCACCCGCGGGTAGAGGCCGCGGAACACGGTGACCACGGTCAGGAAAATCGTCAGGCTGGTCATGGCAAAGGCCCAGCCCGAGCGACGCTGCCGGATGAACCACCCCGCCGCCAGAATTGCCGCCGCCGCACCCACGGCGCTGATGCCCGGATTGACGCCCAGCCGGGTGAAGATATCGGTGGCGAAGTAGGATGCGACGACCAGCGCCACGAGAATGATCACCGCGGGCAGCCACAGGCGTTGTGCGGCGCGATGCGAACGTTCGAGCAACTCGTCCGTGGTGCGCAGGGTCAAGAAGACCGCCCCGTGCAGGGTGAATATGCTCAGCGTGGTCAGACCGCCGAGCAGGGCATAAGGATTCAACAGATTCCAGAACCCGCCCACGTAATTCATGTCCGCGTCGATGGGCACGCCGCGCACGATGTTGGTGAGCGCCACGCCCCACAGCAGCGCCGGGATGAAGCTGCCGATGAAGATCATCCAATCCCACGCGTTGCGCCATTCGGGCCGGAGATCCTTGCTGCGATACTCAAACGCCACCGCACGCACGATCAGCGCCGCCAGCATCAGCAACAGCGCGATGTAGAAGCCGCTGAACAGGGTCGCGTACCATTCAGGAAACGCGGCGAACATCGCCCCGCCCGCCGTCAACAGCCAGACCTCGTTGCCGTCCCAGAATGGCCCAATGGTGTTGATGAGGGCGCGGCGCTCCCGGTCGTTCTTGCCCATGAAAGGCAGCAGGATGCCCACCCCGTAATCGAAGCCTTCGAGCAGGAAGAAGCCGGTGAAGAGCACGCCGATAAGGATGAACCAGACTGTATTGAGCATGTCTTAATCTCCTCCTCGATCAGGCCTGAGCCACAGAAGGCACGGCGCCGGAAGGGACCTCGCCGGAAGCGATTTCGGTCGTGTCACCGCGCGCGTACTTTGCCATCAAATAAACGTCAACGACGATCAGCGCGCCATAGAGAACCGTGAAAGTGAATAGCGACAGCGCCACCATGCCGCCCGTCACCGTGTTCGAGACGCCGGCGGGCGTCAGTTGCAGACCGAAAACGATCCAGGGCTGCCGGCCCATCTCCGTCATGATCCAACCTGTGGAGTTGGCAAGATATGGCAGCAAGAGCGCAAGCGGCATCCAGCGCAGATAGAAACCCGGCGAATCCGTCTTACCTCGCAGCGCACGAATCAGACCCCATCCGGCCAGGAGCAACATCAAGACGCCCGCGCCGACCATCGCCCGAAAACTCCAGTAGATCAGCGGCACAAATGGCACGTAGTTGCCGGGGCCAAATTGCTGTTCATATTGGGCCTGAAGGTCATTGATCCCCTGCACCGTGCCGTTGGCTCGATTGAGGGAGAGAATACTCAGCAATGCAGGGACGCGAATCGCAAAGACATCGCGCCGGTTTTCCAGATCGCCAATCGTGAACAGCGACAGGGAAGCCGGGTCCTCGGTATCCCACAGGGCCTCGGCCGCCGCCAGCTTCATCGGTTGGATCCGCCCCATATGCTGCATCTGACTGTGGCCGACCAGCATCACCAACACGGCGCCGATCAGGCTGGCAATGACCCCCATTTGGAACGAGTTGCGGAAAAGAGCCAGATCGGCGTCGGGGCGGCGCATCCGCCAGGCCGCGATGCCGAGGATGAAGAATCCGGCCGTCGTCAGGCCGGCAAACCAGACGTGTGGGAACTGCGTCCACAGGTTAGGATTGGTGACCAGCGCAAAGAAATCCACCATCTCCGCGCGCCCACCCTGCACAACGTAGCCTACCGGCTGCTGCATAAACGAATTGGCGACGAGGATCCAGAAAGCCGACATGGTAGAACCAAGAGCCACCAGCCAGATCGAGGCAAGGTGCGCCTTTTTCGGGATACGATCCCAACCGAACAACCACACGCCCAGGAAGACCGATTCCAGGAAGAACGTCATCAGGGCTTCGATGGCGAGCGGGGCGCCGAAAACATCTCCGACGAAGCGCGAGTACTCCGACCAGTTCATGCCGAACTGGAACTCCTGGACGATGCCGGTGGCGACGCCGATCGCGAAGTTGATCAGGAGCAGCTTGCCCCAAAACTTCGTCATCCGCCGCCACGTATCGTCTCCCGTGCGATAATACTGTAGATGCATGATGGCGACGAGCCATGCCAGCCCCAGGGTCAGGGGCACGAAGAAAAAGTGGTAGATCGTCGTGATGCCAAACTGCGCCCGGGCGAGGAATAATGGATCCATATGCTTCTCCTATCGAGCAAGGCGAATCCGAGAAAGGGTGAGCCTATTTTAACCCAAAACGCGCGGTTGTCAAGGTTTTCACAATTAATTGGGACAAAACACACAAACGCGATGGGCGTGGGCTATCGGTCATCGGAAAGAGGGCTTGCTAAAAAGTGCGACCCGCGCTCAGGCGCTCAAGCTGCACCCCGACCACGGTTAGATGGCGGGCGCGGCGTGCGGGCATCGGCGCTTTCGATGTCGGCGTCGGTGGTCAGGGGTAAGTCGGTGATCGGAATACCCGCATCCTGGGGGGTTTGCGGGTCGACGCGCGTGAATTCCACGCTGACGCCCAGCGCCGCGGCGATGCGGGTCGCCACGGCTTCCAGTTGCTCGAGCCGATCGGCGAATTCGGAGAACCGCACATCCTCGTTATTCACCGTCAGGACCGCGCGGTCATTGATCGTGAGGATGGTCTCCTCGCGGCCATCGGCCGTACGCGGCATGCGCACCAGCTTGACGCCGGGCGCGCCATCTGGAGGTGTGGGTTTGGGCCGGCCCAGAACCTGCCACAACAACACAGCGAGGATAATCCCGCCCAAAAGGAAGACCAAAGACTCGACGGCAATCGCCACAGTAGACCTCCTCCAATATCCGTCACTCGCATTATACCGCACATGTAGCCTGTCGGCGCATGACCCGGCTCGCCGTGGAGTGTTAGCGCCAAGCACTCACAAAGGGCGCGCCTGCATGGCGAATAATAAAAGCGTCCGATGCAATTACATCGGACGCTTACCAGCTCACGGTTTATTCAGAACCGGGTTTTCACCGTAGCGGGACGACCTCCAGAATACTCAGGTAGTGACTCCGGTCAGTATCTCTATCCAAACCGAATCAGGCAGGCGCTCCGGCGCGACGCGAGCTTATTCTCCCAGCGGCTGGTAAGCAAAGGCGCGCGCATACTCGACGGACGCCCAGCGGTCTTCTTCGCTCAAGCGATCTTGCCAGGCGGGCATGATGCCTTTGCCGCCGGATACCGCCGCATAGAACTCACCGGATGGGAACTTGGAGACGAACTCCGGCGTGAACTTGGCTGCCTGTGGAATCGCGCCCTGGCCGTCCGGTCCGTGGCAGGCCACGCAGTTGGCATCGTAGACCGGCTTACCCTGATCCAACACCGCCTGCGGTACGGTCCAATGCCACAGATAGTAGGTCACGTTCCAGCGATCTTCCTCCGACAGAGTCTCGCCAAAAGCAGGCATGGTCTCTTTGCCGTCGGTGATGGACTGGTAGAAAGAAACCGGCGCGGAAGCATGCATGTAGTCCAGGTCATTGAAATCGCGCGCGTTCTCCACCACGCCCACGCCGTCAGCCCCATGACAGCTCGCGCAATTGGCCTCATACACAGCCTGGCCCGCAAGCTGCGCGGGCGGGGCAACGGGAAACGTGATGGACTCCATGCCCGGAATGGCTGTCGGCGCGCCGGGAGGCGGCAAGGTCGCAGGAATCAGCGTCTGGATCGGCGTCGGCGCGACCGGCAACGGCGCAGGAGTCTGGCAGGCCGCCAGGGCAAGCCCCAAAAGGACGATAATCACAATGAGCAAGATACGTGTCTTCATAAGCTGCTTCCTCTTTGAGGTGCGTCTGCCCCAACTGACGGCCAGGCCGGCGTGGGGAGAACTCACTGACTCAGGCTCTTTACGTAATTCACCACATCCCAGCGCTCACGCTGGTCGAGATTCTCGTTCAGCGGGGGCATTGCGCCGAAGCCCTGCGAGATTGTCAGATAGATCGAACCGTCCGATTGCTCGGCCATGCGGGGTTCCGTCAGGTTCGCCGGCCGGTTCATGTCCGGCTTCCAGAACTCGGTGATGGGGCCATCGCCCAATCCGCCGTCGCCGTGGCAAACTGAACAATTACGGGCGAAAAGCACGCTGCCACGCGCCAACGACACGTCATCGGCCGGCACGGGGTTGGTAGGCAACTCGCCATCCTTGGGCAGGCTCGGCCCATCGAAGCGCACGGCCTCAGCCGGGGCCGACAGGCGCGGGCCTTGCTGCGCCTCAACCGCGATCTGATCTTCCATCGTGCTGGTCCAGTTAACCTTGACCACATCATACAGGAACGGCAGGCCCAGCAGCAGCGGAATCGTCAGCAGCACGAGAGTTATGATCATCCGGCGAAGATATCCACTTGGTGGTATCATAGCGGCTTCTTCTCCGGCTCATATACCTGCTCGGCTCCATGCTCGAGCATCGCCCTCCGGACATCTTCCTCATAGCGCATATCGAAATTCGCTTCCAGCGCGATACGCCCATGATTGATATCGGGGTCATATACCTGAGGTCGCGTCGAAGGGAAAGCGCACTTCCAGAGGAAGTTGAACAGCGTCCCCAGCATCAGACCGAGCATGGTCAACTCGAAGATGGGAATCCATGCCGTCGGGGTACCCCAGAATGGCCGGCCTCCCACCCGAATCGGATAATGGAACTGCGTGGCAAATGTCAGCGCCAGCGCGGTTCCCAGGCCAATGAGCGCACCAAACAGCGTGGCCCAGGGAATCCGTTCCTGAATCTTGGGGCGGCCTAACATCCTGGATGTATACGGCACGCCCATCATCAGGGCCATATCCTGTTCGCGCAGGCCCAGAATCCGCAGCGAATCCATCGCCCCGGTCACCGGGCCCAGATAATCAATCGGCTGACCCGGCCCGCTTGTATTGAACAGACCCAGCAAAGTCATGCGTGGGGGCATCAGGCTCCTCCTCTCCTCTCCGAGGATCTTCGACGACGACTATTCCAGTTCGGCCACGGAGGTAACGACCGTCTTACCGATTCGGCGGCGCGAGTGACTCAACTGACCTTCAAGTACTTCCCACACCGGGATCAGTGGGATGACTTTCGAAGCCAGCATATAGAGCAAGATGAAGAACGCCAGCGTACCAATGGCAATAGAAATCTCAGGCAGGCGCGGCGCGTATTCGCCCCAGTTGAACGGCATGCGATTGCGTTGCAGGAAACCGGGGATGATGATGAACCGTTCCAGGTACATGCCGATATTGATCCCGATTGTAATCAGGAACAGGGCAATCGGGCTGCTGCGCACTCTCTTGCTCCACAGCGTCCCCAACGGAATCAGGATGTTGAGGATCAACATCGTCCACCAGAACGGCGCCAGGGCGCCGTGCATCTGCAAACTGAGCAGTTCGTGGCCCGCCGCACTCGCCGCCATACCACTCGACGAAGAAGTCGTTGAAGAAGAAATAGGTCCAGGCCATCGCGAAGATCAACACCAACTTGGCCAGCGCATCGAAGTGTTCCGGGCGCAGGAAGTATTCCAGGTGCATGGTGCGCCGCACCACCAGCAAGAGGGTGATGACGGCAGAGACGCCGGAGAAGATCGCGCCGATGACAAAGTAGGGCCCGAAGATCGAGCTGTGCCAGCCGATCTGCTGAGTCATCGCGAAGTCCCATGACACGATGGTATGCACCGAGAACATGATCGGGATGATCGCAAAGGCCATGATGTTGAGGGCCTTGTGCAGATAGTGGAACTCATATTCCGTGCCGCGCCACCCCAGCGAGGTGATTTTGTAAAGCGTATGCCGCCAACCCGTCGTATGGTCACGCGCCATCGCGAGATCGGGAATCATCGGCAGAGTAGACGTAGATCGTGCTGCTGATCAGATAGGTCGTGATCGCCAGCAAATCCCACACCAGCGCCGATTGGAAGTTCGGCCAGAGTTGCCGCTGACTGGGCATCGGCACCATGAAGTAGACGACCCAGGCGCGCCCCAGATGGATCACCGGGAACAAACCGCCGCACGCCAGCGAGATGGTAACCATCAATTCTGCGGCGCGGGTGATGGGTCGCCGGAACTCGGCATTGAACACCCGCAAGATGGCCGAGACGAACGTGCCGGAGTGACTGATACCAATCCAGAAGACGAAGGTGGCAATGAAGACGCCCCAACCCACCGGCCGCCGGATGCCGGCGATGCCCATGCCCCACTTCATCATGTAGAGCCAGTAGGCGAAGAGACAGATAGCGACGATGCCCGCCAGGATAACCACCACCAGCCAGTAGGCCGGACTGGCCGACATCATCGGCTTGAGCATGATCTGGTTCATCTCTTCCTGCGGGAATCGGATCCAGCAGGAGACGCTCCTTGGGGTCTTCCTCATGCGGCCAGACGAGGTTTTTGAACTTGGTCTGGGCGTCAGCCAACATTGGAGTCGCCTCCCTTCAGGTAGATGACTGCAGGGTCGGTGCCTTGTTCATTGAGCAAGCGGATGGCCCGCGGGCTTTCGATCAGCGCATGGATCGCGCTGTGCGGGTTATTCAGGTCGCCGAAGGTGATGGCACGCGTCGGGCAAGATTGCGCGCACGCCGGAACAACGTCGCCGTCGTCCATCGGTCTGCCCTCAACCTTCGCCTGCTCCTCGCCGTGATGAATGCGCTGGATACAGAAAGTGCATTTCTCCATGACGCCGCGCCCGCGCACGGTGACGTCCGGGTTAAGCTGCTCCTGCATCGGATCGGGGAAATAAGGATCGAACCAGTTGAAGATACGCGCCGAATAGGGGCAGTTGTTCGCGCAGTAGCGGGTGCCGATACACCGGTTGTACACCTGGATATTGAGATCCTGGACATCGCTGTGATACGTGGCAAAGGTCGGGCAAACCGGCTCGCAAGGCGCGTGGCCGCATTGCTGGCACAGCATCGGCATGAACCGCGCCTTGATATCCGGGTACTCGCCGTCCCAGTAGCGTTCGATCCGGATCCAATGCCGCGAGCGCCCCATGCGCACCTCTTCAGCGCCGACCGTGGGGACATTGTTCTCGGCGTGACAGGCCACGACGCACGCCTGGCATCCGGTGCACGTATCCAGGTCTATGACCATCTTCCACTGATGATCGTTCACGACAGTTTCAGTCATTCGTCATCACTCCTCGACACTCCCCGCCAGTTCATCGCAACGGCGTTGGCGCTAACGCAGCGGTATATGCCCGGCCTCACGCGCCGACTCCACGCCGATGTTGTTTTCGATGCGTGACAGACGTTCTTCCCGGCCCAGCGACTCGAGCTTGACGCGGGTGCTGCCCCAGTCCCATTCACCGCCGCTGGCCTGCGGAGGGAGAATCGCAAGGACGTTTGCACCGTTGCCGGCCGCAAAACGTCCATAATTACTGTGTCCGTTGCCCACCTGCACGGCAACAACATCCGGCCGAATCGCAGGATAGACATAAACGATAGCGTCAATGTACCCAAAGGGCGACGTCACTTTGACGACTGAATTATCCGCCACGCCAAGCTCCTGCGCGGTCACCGGGTTGATCTCGACCCAGGTCTGCCATGATGTGGTCGTCATCGGATCGGGCGCTTCCTGCAGCCACGGTTGGTCGGCGCCGCGGCCATCGCTCAGGGTGACGCCCAGGTACGGATAGAGCAGATACGGATACTCGCCGCCTTCCCCCTCGAATGCGGGGCGTTCCACCGGGATCGACCCGGGTAAGCTCGGCGCAGAAGCCGGCGTCTCTGCCGAGACGCTATCATCCCACCAGCCGCCATATTGTCGCCAACCGGCCCAAATCTTTGCCGGGTTGCTCGTATCATACGGAGCCGACCGGCCGACCAGAGTCGCCAACGTCGCCTTCATGAACTCGACTGTGTTCGGCCAGGGCAATGCCTGTTTGGCAGGTCCGCCTAACCTGTCCGCCAGATCGAGGAAAACGTCCGTCGGCGCGCGCGTGTCATACAGAGTCTGCACCACCGGCTGCTGCCCGCTGATTGCCGGGTGCGCCGCGGGCGGGCTGACGATTTGATAGCCCCAACTCTCCAGATAGCTACTCTCAGGCAAGATCATATCCGCCTGCACCGCCGTCTCATCCACAATCGCGGCAAACGAGACGACATAATCCACACGGGCCAGGGCCTGTGCAAAACCCGCCTCAACG
>CAVOHP010000003.1:0-87351 GCA_963695715.1 uncultured Chloroflexia bacterium | reverse complement strand
CGATCACGGGGCGCTGATTTTCATTGACTTGCGTGACCGTTCGGGCATCGTGCAGCTTACCTGTAATGCCGAGAGCGCCCCGGACGCGCACGCCGTGCTGGCGAATTGCCGCAGCGAGTATGTCATCCAGGCGCGCGGCGTGGTTGCGTTGCGCCCCGAGGGGCTGCGCAACCCGAACCTGCCGACCGGCGACGTGGAAGTGATCGTCACCGAGGCGCGCATCCTCAACGAGGCGCGGACGACCCCGTTCTACATCAATGAGGATATTGAGGTGGACGAGGCGCTGCGGCTCAAGTATCGCTACCTCGACCTGCGCCGTCCGCCCATGCAGCAGAACATCATCTTGCGTCATCAGGTCGTGAAGCTGATCCGCGATTATCTCGATCGGCATGACTTCCTGGAGATCGAGACGCCGATCCTGATCAAGACGACGCCGGAAGGCGCGCGCGACTACGTGGTGCCCAGCCGCGTCCATCCGGGCGAGTTCTACGCCTTGCCGCAATCGCCGCAACAGCTCAAGCAATTGCTGATGGTGGCGGGCTACGAGCGCTATTTCCAGATCGCGCGCTGCTTCCGGGATGAGGATCTGCGCGCAGACCGCCAGCCGGAATTCACGCAGCTCGACCTGGAGATGTCTTTCGTGGATCGCGAGGACATCCTGGCGACCATCGAGCCGCTGTACACGGAGATCATCGAGACGTTGGGGCGCAAGCCGATCCTCGCCAAACCGTTCCCTGTGCTGACCTATCGCGAGGCGATGGATCGCTTCGGGACCGACAAACCTGATCTGCGCTTCGGGGTGGAGATCGTTGATTTGAGCGATCTTGCCTCCGCGACCGGGTTCCAGGTATTTGTGGATGCCGTGAGCGAGGGCGGCGCAGTTAAGGCGATTGTTGCGCCGGGTTCGGCCGGGTTCAGCCGCAAACAACTCGATGACCTGGGCGAGACGGCGAAGCGCTACGGCGCGAAGGGTGTGGTCAACATTGCCCGGCTGGAAGACGGCAGCGTCAAATCGTCGGCGGCCAAATTCCTCACCGAGGCGGACTTCGCGGCGATCTTCGAGCGCACCGGCGCGGGGCCGGGCGACCTCGTGCTGATTGTCGCGGACAAGCGCCGGGACACGGCGGCGCGCGCCCTGGGCGAATTGCGCCTGACGGTTGGGCGGCAACTGGGGCTTGTGCGCGCCGACGCCCACGCGCTCTGCTGGGTGGTCGAGTTCCCCTTGCTCGATTGGAGCGAGGACGAAGGGCGCTGGACGGCCATGCATCACCCGTTCACTTCCGCGATGGACGAGGACTGGGCGAAGCTCGAGAGCGATCCCGGCAGCGTGCGCGCGAAGGCGTATGACCTGGTGATGGATGGTTGGGAAGTGGGCGGCGGCAGCATCCGGATTCACCGGCGTGAGCAGCAGTTGGCGATGTTCCGGGCGCTGGGCATCGGGCTGGAGGAAGCCGAGGAGAAATTCGGCCACCTGATGGAAGCCTTCGAATATGGCGCGCCGCCGCACGGCGGCATCGCCACGGGCATTGACCGGACGGTCGCGATCCTCGCCGGGACGCCCAGCATCCGCGAAGTGATCGCGTTCCCGAAAACGGCGTCGGCCACCGATCTGATGTTCCGGTCGCCTTCGCCGATCTCGCCGGCGCAACTGCGCGAGCTGCATCTGGAGGTCAAGTAGGTGTTTTGCGGATTTTGCATATCCGCGTGAGACATGCTATAAAAAGCATGCACCTGCGGTGCGCGTGATGTTCACCTAACGTTTTGAGCCAACAGTAACAATTAGGGGATCTTCCCTCAGCCGGGAATGCAGTAGCTGCATTCGCCGCCAAACGCGACGGATGTTCTTGCAAAGCAGGAACGGCAGACAAGAACCCCACCTGCGAAAGCAGGTTCAAAACCCTAGAGCACACGGCACGGCGGGGCACTTAGAATCATCTGGCCGTCGGTCATTATTGACCGGCGGTCCTGGTTTAAGGGCGCCTTTTGCCGTCGCGAGATTCTTCACTGCGTTCAGAATGACATGGCGGCGCGGCACGGAGGCAAAATCGCAAATCCCTTGACATGCCTTGCGCCCTATGCTATTCTGCTCGCCAGGACGCACTGGCGTCCCTCGCAGATTAGGAGCGCAAGGTGCCTCTCAAACGAAATCGCATCTCCGACGGCGTGTACGTGTTCACCAGCGGCATGTATGCCGAAGTGACGGCCACCGTGATATTCACCGACGAAGGCGCAGTGCTGGTGGATACGCTGCCGTTCCCGCAGGAGACGCGCGTGATCCGCGAGTTCATCGAGCAGCGCGGTGAGCCGGTGCGCTATGTGATCAACACGCACTCACATGCCGATCACATCTACGGCACGTATCAGTTTCCCGACGCCGAGGTCGTCGCGCACTATCTGTGCCGGCGGCTGATGGAGCGGCACGCCGAGGAAGCGCTGCTGGGGGCAAGGCAACAGACGCCGCAACTGGCCGAGGTGAAGATCGTCTACCCGAACCTGTTGTTCAACGACTCGATGACGTTGCGGATCGGCGGTCGGACGATTCGATCTGCAATACTCGCCGGGCCATAGCCGCGATGTGATCACCGTGCACGTGGTCGAGGATCGCCTGATGATCGCCAGCGACACGGTGATGCCGGTGCCCTACATCGTCGGCGGCGATCTTGACGACCTGGTCGCCTCGCTCACGGCGATCAAGAAAGAGAACCTGGAGAACCTGGTGCAGGGTCACGGCGAGGTGCTGTTGCGGGGCGAGATTGACGAGACGCTGGACGCGAAGATCCACTATCTGCGCTGCGTCGACCGGCTAGTGCGCGAGCACATCGCGCGTGGCGTCCCGCGCACCGGGCTGAACGATATTACCGTCGAAGACTGCGGGCTTTCGCGCATTCCCCTCGGCGGCCTGGTCAACCGGCTGCATCAGGCCAACCTGCTGACCCTCTACGACGCCTATCGCTCCGAGATCAAAGCCCGCCGTCCCGTGTAGAGACAGCCACGAATTGCACGAATTTTACGAATTGAAGAAGATCAAATCGTAGGGATCTGGTAGACTCCTTCTCAATTCGCAATTCGTGCAATTCGTGGCAATTACATCAGAGTTGGGCGCCGTCGCTGCGGGCGTCGTAGAGCGAACGATCGACGATCGCCAAGCCCTCTTCCACGGCTGCGCTGTCCAGGTCGAGCATCGGGCGGAAGCGGATCGACCGCTCGCCGCACTTGAGCGCGACCAGCCCGTTTTCCAGCAGCAGGCCGCGGAAGATGTCGCGCGAACGCGCGTCGGGCAGGTCGAAGGCCAGCATCATGCCGCGGCCGCGCACGTTGTTTATCAGGTCGGAGTCTTGCTCGGGCAATCATGCCGCCCAGGAGCAGCTCGCCCATGCCTTGTGCGTTCTTCACCAGGTCTTCCGCCTCGATGATCTCCAGGTAGCGCTGGCTGCGCACCATGTCCACCAGGTTGCCGCCCCAGGTTGAGTTGATGCGGCTGGAGACGTCGAAGACATTGTCGGCGACCTCGTCGATGCGGTCGCCGACGATGATGCCGCACACTTGCGCCTTCTTGCCGAAGGCGATGATATCGGGTTTGACGCCCATATGCTCGATGGCCCACATCCTGCCGGTGGCGCCCAGCCCGGTCTGCACCTCGTCCACGATGAACATGAAATCGTGTTCGTCGGCCAGCCGGCGCAACGCGTGGAAGAACTCGGGCCGGAAGTGGTTGTCGCCGCCTTCGCCCTGGATCGGCTCGATGATCAGCGCGGCGATGTCGTCCGGGTTGTCGCGCACGGCCTTCTCGATCTCGGCGATGGCCTGCGCTTCTTCAGCGACCACGCGCTGCAATACCGCCTCCGTGACCGGGAAGCGCAGCTTGGGGTTGATGATGCGCGGCCAGTCGAACTTGGCGAAATACATGTACTTGCGCGGGTCGGCGGTGTTGGTCAGGGACAGGGTGTAGCCGGTGCGGCCGTGGAAGGCCTCGCGGAAGTGGATGATCTGTGTGCCCTTTTCGCCCTTGCCCGCGGCCAGATTCTTGCGCACCTTCCAGTCGAAGGCGGTCTTCAGCGCGTTCTCCACCGCCAGCGCGCCGCCGTCACGAAGAACAGATACGGCATGTCCGGCGGCATGGCGACGCGGGCGAAGGTCTCCACGAACTCGGCCATGTAGGTGGTGTAGACGTCGGAGTTGGCCGGGTTGTAGAGCGCCACGTCGCCGATGCGCTGCCGAAACGCCGGGTCGCGCAGCGCGGGTGGTTGTGGGCGACGGGCTGGCTGGCGAAGTAGGCGTAGAAATCCAGATACTCGCGCCCGGTCGCTGCGTCGCGCAGATATGGGCCGTGCGAGCCTTGCAGGTCAACGACCAGGTGTTCGCCGTCGGCCAGCATGTGGCGACCGATGGTGGCGTGAACATCCTCGGGCGCAATCGCGGAGGGCCGGTCGGTTTCAAGCTGCTTGATCATTTTCGTCTCCTCATCATGGCGTCACTGCCAGTTCCTTCACGATGATCGGCCGGTCGGGCGTCATGGCGCGCAGCGTCACGAGGTTATCGCCGGCCTGCAATTCCAGCGGGATCACGTAAGATCCCGATCCTGCCCCCACGGCGTCCAGCGCGCCGCTGCCCTCGGCCGTCTGCACGTGCAATTCGGCCCGGCCCGGGCCGGGTGCGCGCACGACCAGTTCCGCCGAATCCGCGAACGCGCGGGTCCGAGTCTGCGCTTCGAACGGCCCCCAGCCCTCGCCGAGGATCAGATACGGCGTGACTCGATTCGGTCGCGGGCACGGCATAGACTGTGATGCGCTCATCCTCATACAGGGCCGGTTGGCCGCCGAAGATTTCCGCGGCGGCGGCTTCGGTGTAGCTGCGTTCCTCGCCGCCCGGCATCTTATAGCGATCCAGGACGACCCAACGCACGTCGAGATCGTTCAGGAGCGCGATCCCCTGGCTTGCCAGGTCGAAGCGGATGATGTCGGGGCCGAGATGCCGGAAATGCTGTAACACCGGGGCGCGCTCCGTCAGCGTGCGCGGGTCCTCCCGGCTGATGTAGGCGACCGTGAGCGGTTTGCCATGCACCGTTTGATAGAGCAGATAGCCCGGCCGATCCCAGTTCATGGGCAGGTTGAGCACGGCGCCCCGATCGGGCGATGCGGCCAGTTCCGCGTACCAGGCCGGCGTGTCGGGCGGGCTCATCGGATAGGGCGCCGGGAGGAATTCGAAGAGGATGAGCGCCAGCGCCGCCGTCCCCCAGACGGCCCCATAGCGCGCCCGGGTCATGATCCATTGTAACCCGATGGCGGCCAGCACGGCTGTCGCGAGCATCACAATCACCGAGAGGCGGCTGACGGAGCGCGTGATCTCCATGAAGGGCACCACACGCACCAGCGCCGCGTAGGGCAGCGGTATCTCACCGCCGCCCGGCAGCAATTGAGTTTCCCCGGCGATGTGTAGCACAGGGCCAAGCGAGAGGATGAAAAACGTTACCAGCACCCACGTCCACGGGCCGCGCCGCGCGTCCTCGCTCTTCCGCCCCGCGAAGAGCAGGGCGATGATCACTAACGCCAGCGCCGCATAACCGATGAACACCTGATGCTCTGAGACGGTGGAGGTGAAAACGGCGGCCCGTGCGCGCGCCCATTCGCCCCACAGGGGATGAAATTCCTGTGGCGTGACGTATGCGAGGAGGTCCGCTGAGAGAATGCGGCTCTGGTTGGGGTCGGGCACCATGAAACTGAACCGGCGCGCCTCGCGCATCATCGGAAACAGCAGCGGGCTGAGGATGAGCGCGAAGACCGCCCAAATTCCGCCCAGGGCCAGCGCCAGGCGCGCCCAACGATGGACCGGCCCCGGTTTGCCGTCGCCGGTGCGCCAGGCGCGCCAGGCGGCCCAGGCGAAGACGACGGCGGTCAGGATGAGACAATAGAGCATGTAGTACCAGTCGCACAGGGCGACCAGGATCAGGAAGAAGACGGCCAGCGCCGCGTCGTGCCGCGTGCGGCCGGCCCACACGCGCGGACGCGCCGGTCGGACGAGACAGCGCGTCCGCCACGCGCAGCAGATAGAGGGCAAAGAAGGGGAGCCACTCGAGGCTGATGACCTGCATGTGACCGAGCAAGTGGGCGACGTGAAAGGGGGCGAAGGTGAAAATCGTCCCGGCGACGAAGGCCGGGAGCCACCGCGCGCCGGGCCCCAGAACTTCACGCGCCAGCAAATAGGCGCCCAGCCCACCCAGCGTAAAGCTCAGCAGGACGACGAAGTTATAAGCGGGCAACAGGCCCCAGGCGATTTGCACGGGCAGGGCAACGATCCCGTTGAAGGGGTTAAGCGTGTGAAACAGCAGGCTGACGCCGGTGGGGTGAAAGAGCTCGGGCGTGAAGAAGGGATGGGTGTGATTGTCGAGCAAGGCAACGCGCACCCACCAAAGGTTCCAGTAATTTTGCCAGCCATCGAATGAATCGCCGGGGATGGCCGAAGCGAACTGCCGCGCGAGCGGATACGTCAGCGCGAGGGTCAGGATCAGATAACCGACCAGCGCGGCGAGGGCCATGATGGGGCCACGTCGAGGCGATCGGGTGGCGTTGCGGGGCTGCGACGCGGCAAGCGACAAGCGATTAATCTCCCCGGCTGAGGTGGGCGAGCGCGACATTGAGGTCCGCCGCGCCCGCTTGCAGCATGGCGGCCACCGCTTCATCGGCGCGCCTTACGAACTCGGCGTCCTTGATGCTCTCCAGGTTTACGGCGACGTTGAGCGCGCCGCCGCGCAGCCCGGCGTGGGCCAGCAATGCCGCGACCGCGGCGTCGCTGCCGGCGCTCGCGATGCCAAGCCCGGCGACGTCGCCGGCCAGTTTCAGTATCTCGGCGCAGGCCAGCGCCGTATCCAGCGGCGTCTGTGCGGCCTGGATGAAACCGGTCTGGATGGCCGCGGAGCGGTTGGCCTTTTCCGCCGCCGTGTCCCTGGGCAGCCGGTATGCGGAAAGAATGCTCGCGTAGGCCAGTGCATCCCGGTCAATCAGGTCGCTCAGGGCCGGCTTGCAAAGCGGTCGCGCGTGCTTCGATCTCTGCAAGCCGGTCGGTTGCCGCCGGGTTTGTCCCCTTCTTCAGGCTGATGCCCGCGACCATGCTGCACGAGCGCCGCGGCGGTCGCGCCGGATAGGGCCGCCGCCGAACCGCCGCCCGGCGTCGGTGTGGCTGCCGCGAGTGTATCCAGGAACGCACGGACAGGGAGATCGGCGAGATGCAGGTGGGTGCTGTCGTCGGACATTGAAAGGGCCTTTTGGAATGCGTGTCGAAAAAAGTGACCGGAATGTCATAAAGGATTATAATCCTCTCAAGCGTCCCGGCCAAAAGCCGCACAGCGATGTCGAGTGGGCGGCCTTAATAAAACGCTAACACTGTTGATGCAAAGTTCTAACATGTGTGCGGTATAGTCGAGGGATGAAGCATCAGACAGCCCGGGGGCGCCGCGAGGCTCATGGCCTCGACCGGCCGGGGCTGCGTCCGGCGGAATTCGCCGGTAGAAAGGGAGAAAGCCATGTATCGTGATCCCACGCCAAATATCCGATGGCGCAAAGAGGTGGAGGGCGTCTGGCGGCCGCCGACGGACGTTTATGAAACCGACGAAAGCGCCGTCGTCATTGTCGAAATCGCGGGGCTGGTTGAGGGCGCGTTTCAAATCTCAATGAACGGCCGCATGCTCGTGGTCAGCGGCGAGCGCCATGACCCCGCCGAAAAGTTGGCTTATCAGCAAATGGAGATTCGCTACGGGCGGTTCCTGACGGAGGTGCACTTGCCCTGGGCGCTGGAAAGCTCGGGACAGACCGCCGTCTACGAGAACGGCCTGTTGTGCATCACATTGCGAAAAGCACAGACCCGTCACGTGCCTGTGAAAGTTGTGCAGGACGAATCGTCGGAGCGCTGAAGGGAAGATATTTTAATGACAGACAATCATCAGGCTGAATTGTTTATACCGGAAGAACTACCGATCTTGCCGCTGCGGGGCGTGGTCGTCTATCCGATGATGTGGCTGCCCCTCACCATCGGGCAAGAGCGTTCGATTCATCTGGTGGATGACGCCCTTTTGGAGTCATCGGAACACCGGATCATCGGCCTGTTCGCCTCCAAAGATTCTGAAGTCGAGGAGCCGAGCCCTGAGCAAGTGAGCGAAGTCGGCACCGCCGCCGTCGTGCATCGCATGTTGCGCGCTCCCGATGGGAGCATCCGCCTCATCGTGCAGGGGCTGGAGCGCATTCGCATCACCGAATACGTGCAGACCGAACCGTATCTGCGCGCAAAGGTCGAAGTGCTGCCCGATGAAGAAGTGGCATCGGTCGAGCAGGAAGCGATGATGCGCGCCACGCTGGATCTGTTCCGGCGGCTGGTGCAACTCGTGCCGCACATGCCGGAAGAACTCGAAACGGCTGCGTTGAACGCCGAAAGTGCGCGCCAGCTTGCGTATCTGGTTGCGGCCAGCATTCGCATGGAGCCGCAGCAGGGCCAGGAAATCCTGGAGCTCGACCCTGTGCTGGAGAAGTTGATCAAGCTCAACTCGTTCCTCGTGAAGGAATTGGAAGTCCTCGAGCTGGGTCGCAAGATTCAGTCGCAGGCGCAGGACGAGATGAGCAAGATGCAGCGGGAATACTTCCTGCGTGAACAGGTCAAGGCCATTCAGAAGGAACTGGGTGAAGGCGACGAGCAAGAGGCCGAGATTCAGGACTACGAAACGCGGATCGCGGCCGCCGGAATGCCGGAAGAAGCCGAGAAAGAGGCGCGGCGCGAGCTGAACCGGCTCCGCAAGATGCCCAGTCAGGCCGCCGAATATAGCGTCATCAAGACCTATCTGGACTGGATGGTGAGCCTGCCGTGGCAGAAGACCACCCCGGATAACCTGGACATTGCGCACGCGCGCCAGGTGTTGGATGAGGATCATTACGGGCTGGAGGAGATCAAGGATCGCATCCTGGAATTCCTGGCCGTGCGCCGGTTGCGCCAGGAGCGCAAGGTTGAAGGCGAAGAGAACAGCGGGCAGGTAGATCACATCCGCCGTGAGCGCGAAGGCGTGATCCTCTGTTTCGTCGGTCCGCCCGGAACGGGCAAGACCTCGCTGGGGCAGTCTATTGCGCGGGCCATGGGCCGCGAGTTCATCCGGCTGGCGCTGGGCGGCATTCGCGACGAGGCGGAAATCCGCGGGTTCCGGCGAACGTACATCGGCTCGATGCCGGGCCGGGTCATCCAGAGCCTGCGCAACGCGGAGAGTCGCAACCCGGTGTTCATGCTGGATGAGGTGGACAAGCTGGGCCGTGATTTCCGCGGCGATCCCGCCTCGGCGCTGCTCGAGGTGCTGGACCCCGAACAGAACGCGGCGTTCCGCGATCACTATCTGGATGTGCCGTTCGATCTGAGCCAGGTGCTGTTCATCACGACGGCCAACTGGCTGGACACCATCCCGCAGCCGTTGCTGGACCGGATGGAAGTGATCAACCTGAGCTCTTACACCGAGGAAGAGAAGGTGAAGATCGCGCAGGGGTATCTCGTGCCGCGACAGATCAAGGAAAACGGGCTGCGCCCGGATGAGATCACATTCGAAGAGGGCGCATTGCAGAAGATGGTGCGCGAGTACACCCGTGAGGCCGGCGTGCGCAACCTGGAGCGCCAGATCGGCACGGTGTGCCGCAAGGTCGCCACGAAGATCGCCGAAAAGGGCGCCGAGGCCGCGCCGGTAGTCATCACGGCGGACAACGTCCGTGACTACCTGGGGCGGGCGAAGTTCACTGCGGAAGTGGCGGAGCGCGGTGGAGAAAGCGGGCGTGGCAACGGGGCTGGCCTGGACTCCCGTCGGCGGGGATATCCTGTTCCTCGAAGCGACGCGGATGCCGGGCAGCAAGGGCTTTCTCGTCACCGGCCAGTTGGGCGATGTGATGAAGGAATCGGCGCAGGCCGCGTTGAGCTGGGTGCGCAGCCGGGCGAAGGACTACGGGATTGACGATGAGTTGATCACCAAGTCGGACATCCACCTGCACATCCCGGCGGGCGCGACGCCCAAGGATGGGCCGAGCGCGGGCGTCACGATGGCGACGGCCCTGGTGAGCCTGCTGACGGGGCGGCCCGTGCGCAAAGATGTGGCGATGACCGGTGAAATCACGCTGCGCGGCCAGGTGCTTGCCGGTGGGCGGCATCAAGGAGAAGGTGCTGGCGGCCAGCCGCGCCGGTCTCACCACGGTGATCCTGCCGAAGCGCAACGAGGGCGATCTTGAGGACCTGCCCGAGGCGGTGCGGGAGAAGATCAACTTCGTCTTTGCCGAGGAAGTGGATGATGTCGTGAGGGCGGCGCTGGTCCCTGAAGCCGAGAGTCTGCCCGTCGAACCCATCGTGGATGAACCAATGGAGGCGGAGAGCCCGGGCGCAGAGCCGGTTCTCGAAGCAACCATCTGATAGAGACATGGATCAAGGCTCCGAGCGCAAGAGTGGTCGGAGCCTTGATCGTTTAATCGGCGGGAGATTCGCGTCCTCATTTGACAAATAACGAGATTGTCAACATAATGATTGATATAAAGCTGGCATCACTGTATGTATGTTTAGATGTCAGGCAAATGCACCGAGTTTGCGCTCCATGTGGATGAATATTGACATGGTTTAGCATACCGGCCTACATGAAAGGAGTGTTGAGAACACTCAGTGGTAGAAACACGAAATAGAATAAGAAGTACCGTCCGGCCCGTACAGGGCGATTGGCGGCGGGTGGATCTCCATTTGCACACCCCCGCATCGGCGGATTGGCAGGAGCCTGGTGTCAGCTACCTGCAATGGCTACAGAAAGCCGAATCCCGTGGGCTGGACATTGTGGCGATTACCGACCATAACACCGTGGAAGGGATTGCCCGGCTGAGAGCCGAGATCGAACGCCTCACATGGTTAGAGGCGAATGATCGTTTGCGGCCTCAGGAACGACGGGACCTCGATGAGTATCGCCGGATTGGCGATAAAGTACTGGTTTTGCCCGGGGTAGAGTTCACAGCGACCTTCGGGTTCCATATCCTGGCGATTTTCCCCCCGAAACCCCGCTGCGCGCGATGGAGTTGTTACTCCTGCGCCTGAATGTGCCGGTGGATCGGCTCACCGACGGCAGCACCGAAATCGGCGCGTCTACCGACGTGCTCACGGCGTACCGGCTGATCCACGAGGCCGGCGGCCTGGTCATTGCCGCGCACGCGAATACGACGCACGGCGTCGGGATGCGCGGCGTGAGCTTCGGCGGCCAGACCAAGATCGCCTTCACCCAGGATCAATATCTGGACGCGCTCGAAGTAACCGATCTGGACGACCCCGGCCGACGTTCGACGGCGCGTTTCTTCGACGGATCGAAGCCCGAATATCCGCGGCGGATGCACTGCATCCAGGGTTCGGACGCGCATCGCCTGACCCGCGACCTGAGGGATAAGGCGCGCATGGGCATCGGCGACCGCGCCTCGGAAATCCTGCTGCCTGAGGTAAGTTTTGAGGCGCTGCGTGAAGTGCTCGAAGGCGATGACTTCTCGCGGACGCGACCTTCGCGCCCGTTGGCCGAAAAGCCCTTCGATCATATCGAGGCAGCCCGCGAGCAGGGCAACACCATCGTCCAGTCGTTTCATGAGAGCATGAGCCGGCAGGGCGGACGCCTGCATAAGGTGCTGTGCGATGTGGTGGCGATGGCCAACACGCAGGGCGGCACGGTCTACGTGGGCCTGAGCGTGGCGAAGAAGGGCGAGCCGCGCGGGGTGGAGAACCCTGCGGAGAACGCGATCACGCTCAAGCGCGAGATCGAACGACACATCACGCCGCCGCTGGAAGCCAACGTCAACGTTGTGGAGACCGCCGGCGTCCCTGTGTTGCGGATCACCGTGCCCAGGGGTACGGAGAAACCCTATGCGCTGGATCAGACGCGCATTTACGTGCGCGAGGAAACCGATAGCACCGAGGCTGTGCGCGATGAGATCGTCAATCTGGTATTGGCGACGCACGCTTTGGCGCCTGTGACCTCTGCGCCGCCTGTGGCGGTCGCAGCGCCCGTCGTCATCGAAACCCCTGTGACGGTCGCGGCCCCCGTCGTCATCGAAACTCCGGCGGTCGAACCTGTTGTTGCCGAGCCGCCGGTGGCCGAGCCGTCGGTTCCGGCGCCGGTCAAACCGCGCGCAACGCGCTCTCGGCGCGCCCCGGCGGTCAAGGCCCCGGTTGCCGCGGAGCCGGAATTGTGGCCGGAAGCCGAGGCGATGGTCGCCCCGGTTGCGGAAGCCGAGGCGTCTTCCCTCGTCGTCCCCGCGTCTGGGCGTCGAGATCGTCTCGGTGGAAGAACGCAAGGGGACGAAGTACTTTGCGATTCGCGATCTGCGCAACGGCAACATGGTGCAGAACGTCACCCAGTCATCGGCGCGCAAGTTGTGGAGCTATGCGATCAACCAGGCGGCCACGAAACCGGTGGACCCGACAGGCGTCACCTGGAGCGGCAGCTACGGGCTGTGGCAGGTCGCCAAGCGGGCGCGCCGGCTGCGCTATGACCTCGTATTGCGTGAGCCGGACGGCAACATTCGCATCTTCTACGGTGTGACTTCGGACGGGATGTCCGGGCCGTGGGTGCAGTTCCTGTTGGAAGAAGATCGGACATAGACTCAGCGATACCGGACTTGGAGGCTTTAGCCGGTTGGGCGGATGATCCCTGATTACCGCAAAAACCGGCTGAAGCCTCGACTCCAGGCCTGTGCGCAGACCCGGTCACACTTGACCCGCGCCGACATTCTGCATATTATCCTACAGCATCATTCGTGTGTGCGCAGTTTACTGCGCCTTTATGGGGGTGGTTGTCGCCTGGTGGCGGCCCCAGTCTTCAAAACTGGTGCGGGGCGGTGATCCCGTCCCGGGTGGGTTCGACTCCCATCCACTCCCGCTGGCAACAAATTCCCGGGGATGTCAGCCTCCCCGGGAATTTTGCGTAACAGCGACAAAATTTCTTACAAGGAGACGCGTTGTGTCAACCTTAAGGATGCTCGCGCTGGGCTTGCTCCTGCTGACCGCGACGATCCCGGCCTACGCAACCACGCAGCCGTCTGCTCTCCCGCAGGCGCCCATCGTCGTAGACCACAACTCGGTCGCCCTGTTCGAGCAAATCCCCGAAAACTACCTCCTCGCGGCGCAGGCGACCTCGATGCTCTACATGGATCGCTCGGTGGGCGGCAACATCAGCGTGGGTCTCGACTGTCTCAGTTATCCCGACCGACGAGTAGGCCAGGAATCACTGTGTGCGCTATATGCATGTGGACCCCGACTTCTCGGTGAGCCGCGACGACCTGAACTGGAGTCGCCCCGGCGGCTATAGCCGCGCCAACTGGGATTTCGTCTTCTGGCCCGGCGGCTGCTCGAACTGGAGACATCGAGGTCGGCTGTTTCTTCGACCATGTGAATCAGCATCTCGAGCAGAGTACAAGGTCGTTTCGTATCAATTCAGCTATCTCGAGGTCCAGCAGGGCTCCGATATCGCGAATCGGCCCGGCGGTTTCTTCTGGGATAACGCGCACGCAAGCTGGATGTGTATGATCTGGAGGCCTACGAAGCGGCGCATCCCGAGATGGAGTTCATCTACTGGACGACGAGCCTGTCTCGAGCGATTGGATCGCCGGAAGCCGAATCGTTCAACGACCAGATGCGCCAGTATGCCATCGCAAACGGCAAGCCATTGTTCGATGTGGCCGACATCCTGTCGCATGACCCGGACGGCAATCCATGCTATGACAACCGGGACGGGCGGCCCTATGTGGGCGAAACCGAAAGCGAAAACTATCCCGATGATGGGCGGAACACTCCGGCCATCTGTCCGCACTACACGACCGAGGTGGATGGCGGGCATCTGGGCAGCGTCTCCCTCGGCAAGATCCGCGCGGCCAAGGCGTTCTGGGTGTTGATGGCGCAGCTTTCGGGCTGGAATCCGGGGCTGCCGCCGCCAACGCCTCGTCCTCCCGCGCCGGTCCCTATCGAGCCTATTTGCCGATGTTGTTGCGCTGATGCAGGCGGGGTTCGCAGCAAAAGAAATACAAGACACAGACAAACACGTTTCCAGTGTTATAATCGTTGTATTGTTCGGCTCGCGTGGTGAGAGGCGCGAGCTTCTTGTGAGTTCATACGAAGACGGAGTTGGAATGGACACGGTTGAAAAGCAGATTCGCACGTATATTGCTCAGAATATCCTCTTCACCGGCAATGACTACCCCTATGCAGATGATGTTTCCTTCCTGGATCAGGGCATCGTGGATTCGATGAACGTCCTGGAACTCGTGAACTTCGTCGAAGAGCGATACGGAGTTAAGGTGGATGATCGCGATATTGTCCCCGATAACTTTGATTCGGTGGCCCGGCTTGCGGCGTATGTCCGAAGCAAGCAGCCCGCGGCCTGATGGTATTCCGGCTGGAGGGGAGACCGATGCTGGTCCAGGAATTTTTGGAGCGAAGCGCCGAACGGCTGCCCGACAAGACGTGTCTGGTATGCGATGGGCAGCGGTTGACTTACGCCGAGGTGGATGCCCAGGCTAACCGCCTCGCGCACGCGCTGCGAGAGGCAGGATTCCGGCGCGGCGATCGCGCGGTGATCTACCTGCCGAATTGCGTCGAGGCGGTGGTCGCGATTTTCGGGGTGCTGAAAGCCGGCGGCGTATTCGTGGTCGCCAACGCGGCCACCAAAGAGGCCAAGCTGGCCTATATGGTGAGCAACTGCGGCGCGGTCGCTTTGATCACCGGCGCGCGGCAGCAGGCGCTCGCGCTGCGGCTGCGCGAGCAGGGACGGCTGTCCGCGCCCGGTGTGATCATCCTCACCGGCGCCCCAACAGCCCCCGACGATCTCTCCGGCGTCCTGTGGTACGAGCAGATCCAGGCGCATGGCTCGCCCCGCCGGCCTGCGCCGGTGAATATTGACCTCGATCTCGCGTGCCTGATCTACACCAGCGGCAGCACCGGCGAGCCGAAGGGTGTGATGTCGGATCACAGCAACGTCGTTTTCGCCAGCGGCTCGATCATCTCCTATCTGGAGAACACCGAGGCGGATATCGTCATCGGCCTGTTGCCTCTGGCGTTCGATTACGGGCTGTATCAGTTGCTGATGACCTTCCGATTCGGCGGGACGCTGGTGCTGGAGAAGGGTTTCGCGTACCCCGCGGCGACGCTGAAGCGGATCGAAGAGGAGCGCGTGACGGGGCTGCCGGGCGTGCCGACGATCTTCGCCGTCCTGCTCAAGCTCGATCTCAGCCAGTACGATCTCTCCAGTCTGCGTTACCTGAGCAATACGGCGGCGGCCCTGCCCACCAGCCACATCGAGGCGCTGCGCCGCGCGTTCCCCGGCGTTACGCTCTATTCTATGTACGGGCTGACCGAAACGAAGCGCACGCTCTATCTGCCGCCGGAGCAACTCGACCGGCGACCCGGCTCGGTGGGCATCGCCATTCCGGGCACGGAGGTGTGGCTGGAGGATGAGGCCGGGAATCGGCTGGGGCCGGGGGAGGTGGGCGAACTGGTCATCCGTGGGCGGCACGTGATGCGCGGCTACTGGGGCGACCCGGAGGCGACGGCCCGGCGCTATCGGCCCGGCCCGCTGCCCGGCGAGCGCGTGTGTTATTCCGGCGATTTGTTCCGGGCCGATGATGAGGGCTATCTCTATTTCGTTGCGCGCAAGGATGACATCATCAAGAGCCGGGGCGAGAAGGTCGCGCCGAAAGAGGTCGAGAATATTTTGTATGCGTTGGATGGCGTCGCCGAAGCGGCGGTGATCGGCGTGCCCGACCCGGTGCTGGGCGAGGCGATCAAGGCGTTCGTCGTGACCGACGGCCGCGAGCTGACGGCGGCGGAGGTGTTGGCGCACTGCCGGGCGAACCTGGAAGACTTCATGGTTCCCCGGCAGGTTGAGTTTTTGACGGAACTCCCGAAGACGGAATCGGGCAAGATCAAGAAGACGGGGCTGGCGTGATCTCAAGGCGAACTCACTCATGTGCGGCATTGTAGGCGTCCTCAACCTGGCCGAAAGGCCCGCGCCGGAACGCGATGCCCTGCTGCGGATGCTGGGGATGCTCCGGCATCGCGGGCCGGACGGATACGGCGTCTACCGGGATGACCGGATTGGCCTGGGCAGCGCGCGGCTCAGCATCATTGACCTGGCCGGCGGCGATCAGCCGATCAGCAACGAGGACGGTTCGCTCTGGATCGTCTACAACGGCGAGATCTTCAACTACGTCGAACTGCGCCCGCAACTCGAGGCGCTCGGCCACCGGTTTACCACGCAGAGCGACACCGAGGTCATCGTCCACCTGTACGAAGAATACGGCCCCGATTGCCTGCGGCATCTCAACGGCCAGTTCGCCCTGGCGCTGTGGGATGCGAAGGCGGGGCGGCTCTTTCCTGGCGCGCGACCGGGTGGGGATACGCCCCCTCTTCTATACCGTCAGCGAGGGGCGGTTGATCTTCGGTTCCGAGGTGAAGGCGCTCCTGGCGGTTCCGGGCGTCCGCGCGGAGCTCGATCCGGGCGCGGTGGAGCAGATCTTCACGTACTGGAGCACCCTCACGCCGACCACGGTATTCCAGGGCGTGCGCGAAGTGCCGCCCGGCAGTTACATGCTGGCCGAACGGGGCGATGTGCGTATCGAGCGTTACTGGCAGCCCGATTTCACCCCGGAAACTCACGGCTCGGAAACCGCTTATGCGGAGGAACTGGAGGCCCTGCTGATTGACGCCGCGCGCCTCCGCATGCGCGCGGATGTGCCGGTGGGCGCGTATCTCAGCGGCGGCCTCGATTCGTCATTGACGACGGCGATCGTGCGCGACTACACCGACAGCCGGCTCGAAACCTTCTCCATCGCGTTCGAGAACCCTGACTTCGACGAGAGCGTCTTCCAGTATCGGATGGCGGATTATCTGGGGACGCAGCATCACGTGGTGAAGTGCAGCGACGCCGACGTGGGGCGCGTCTTTCCCGACGTGATCTGGCATACGGAGACGCCCATCCTGCGCACGGCCCCTGCGCCGCTCTTCATGCTGTCGGAGCTCGTCCATGACCACGGCCTGAAGGTGGTGGTGACGGGCGAAGGGGCAGACGAGGTGCTGGCGGGTTATGACATCTTCAAGGAAATGGCGATCCGGCGGTTTTGGGCGCGCAACCCGGAGTCGGAGATGCGCCCGTTGCTGCTGCGGCGATTGTACCCGGATATCGGAGGGCTCAGCCGTTCGGGCAGCGCCTATCTGAACGCTTTCTTCCGGCGCGACCTGGAGATGACCGATTCGCCGTATTATTCGCACGCGCTGCGCTGGTCGAACACCGGGCGCAACCGCCGATTCCTGAAGACGACGGCTGCGGACGATGGCGCGCAACCGTGGGCCGATGCCATTGCGTTGCCCGCAGATTTCGACGCGTGGCCGGCGTTGGGGCAGGCGCAATATCTGGAGATGACGATATTCCTGTCGCAGTATCTCCTTTCGTCGCAGGGCGATCGCGTGGCGATGGCGCACTCGGTGGAGGGGCGCTACCCGTTCCTCGACTTCCGCGTGATAGAATTCTGTAACCGGCTGCCTCCGGGCGTGAAGCTGCGGGGTCTGATGGAGAAATGGCTGTTGCGGCGGGTCGCCAGCAAACATCTGCCCGCGGAAATCTGGCGACGCCCGAAGCGCCCCTATCGCGCGCCGATTCATGCCGGCTTTTTCGGCGAGGGCGCGCCCGCATATGTGATGGAACTGCTGTCGCCGGGCGCGCTGGGAGAGAGCGGCATCTTCGTCCCGGCCACAGTCGAGCAGTTGACGCGCAAGGCGGCTTCCGGCAGACCGCTTAGCGAGGTGGAAGATATGGCGCTGGCGGGGATATTATCCACGCAACTCGTCTACCGGCAGTTTGTCAAAGACTTCAGGCCCGGCGCGCCGGCTGCGCATGCGCGCCTGAAGATTGTGGATCGCACCCAGGAAGCGAGCGAGCACGTATGACAGGGTCGGATCAATTTGACGGCACGGCGCTGGAACTGGACGCACCGGCCGAGGTCGCCCGTCTGACGGCCGCGCTGCATCAGGCCGTTCATCGCGAGCTACGGCGTGCGGGCGCGGTGGTGGGGATCAGCGGCGGCGTGGATTCATCGGTGGTGCTTGCGCTGTGCGCGCAGGCATTCGGGCCGGAGAGAGTGCTTGGGGTGCTGTTGCCGGAGCGCGACTCCAGCCCCGACAGCGCCCGGCTCGCAACGGAGGTCGCGGCGCGCTATGGCGTGCAGACCATCACCGAGGAGATCACGGCCGCGCTCGACGGGTTCGGCTGCTACGAACGGCGCGATGCGGCGATTCTGCGGCTCTTCCCGGAGTTCGGGCCGGGCTGGACCTCCAAGATCACGCTGCCGGGCAACCTGTTGGACGAGGACACGCTCAACGTGTTCTACCTGACCGTGGCGTCGCCGGAGGGTGAGGAGCAGACCCGGCGCATGCCGCCGCGCGAGTATTACCAGATCGTCGCGGCGTCGAATCTCAAACAGCGGACGCGGATGGCGATGCTCTATTATCACGCGGAGGCGCGCAACTACGCGGTGGTGGGGACGGCCAACAAGAACGAACATGCGCTGGGTTTCTTCGTGAAACACGGCGATGGCGGCGTAGATGTGCAGCCGATCGCGCATCTCTTCAAGAGCCAGGTGTATCAACTCGCGGCGGCGCTGGATATCCCGCGCGAAGTGCAAGAGCGCACGCCGACTTCGGACACCTATAGCGCGGGCAGCACCCAGGAGGAGTTCTTCTTCCGCTTGCCCTTCGCCGTGCTGGATACGGTGTGGTACGGCTACGAGCGCGGCGTCGCCATCGAGGAGATTGCAGCCAGCCTCGACCTGAAGCCTGAGCAGGTGTCGCGCGTGATCGCAGACATCGTGCGGAAAGAGCGGACGACCGACTATCTGCGCCGCGGGGCGATTGGCTTCGGCGCAGGGGGCGCTGTGGTTGAGGAAGCTCGTGACATGAACCGTCAGTTTCCGGCGCTGAGCGGCCTGGCTATCGTCCTGATGGTGCTGAATCATTCCATCACCCTGACGCTGGGGGCGGGCCAACGGTTGGGCTTCGCGCCGCCCGCGGGGCTGGTCGGGGCGATCCTGGTGGTGCTGCGCGATCTGGGCGTCTTCGCGGTGCCCACGTTTTTGTTCATCGCCGGCGCGTTCGTGGCTTACGCGGCGCGCGGCGATCCGCCCGGCCTCTCGCGAAGCTTTGTCCTGCGCAGCGTGACGCACATCCTGTGGCCGTACCTCATCTGGTCGGCCGCTTTCTATCTCCTTGTCGCGCTGCATTATGGCGAACGATATGGAGTCGCAGGCTATGCCAGGAATCTGCTGACCGGGTATCCCTATCACTTCGTGCCGTTGCTCATGCTTTCCTATCTCGTATCGCCGCTGCTCGTGATCGCCGCGCGGCGGCGCGGCCTGTTACTGCTTGTGGCCATCGGCCTCGTGCAATTGCTGTTGATCGGCATCCTGCATAAGGGGAGTCTGGGATTCGTCTTTCCGGCTCAGGCGCGCGCGCTGATGCCGCCGGTCATCGGCGGCACGCTCTCCGAGTGGGCGATCTATTTCCCATTGGGGTTGGTGTACGGGATGCACGCGCGCACGTGGCTGCCGGTGTTGAAGCGTTTGCGCTTCCTCCTGGTGGGCGCGACCGTTGTACTGTTTGCCCTGGCGACGCTCTATTTCAGTGTGGGCCGGGGGCTGGAGCTGGGGAAGTATCTTTGTCCTGTCCCCTTCGTGCTGTGTTTGCCGCTCATCCAGCGCCAGTCCATCCCGTTGGTGCGCCAGTTCGAAGCCGTCGGGAAACATTCCTATGGCGTCTACCTCACGCATCTGCTGGTGCTCGACCTGACGCTGTGGGCCGTCACGGCGGTGATTCCGGGCGCGCTGAACTATCCGATCCTGGTCGCGCCGCTGCTGGTCGCGCTGGGCTTGGCGGTTCCGCTGACGGTGATGAACCTGGGCGGCGCGCCTGCCGACCCGGCGCGCCTATCGTTACGTCTTCGGATAGTGATTTTGTTACAGTTCGCCGCGCAGCAGCTTTGCCTTGCTCTCCATGTAGTGCTTGAAGTTCGGCCAGCTCACGTCCGGCGGGACGGTGTGGTCCACGGTCGGCACGTAGCCCCCTTCCGCGACGACCGGCGCCATTTGGCGCAGGTGCGCGTCAATTTGCGCCGGGCCTTCCGCCAGCACGCGCTTGTCCACGCCGCCCCACAGCCGCAGCGATTTGCCGAACTTGCGTCGCAACCGCACCGGGTCCTGGTCGGCGGCGCGCTCCAGCGGCCAGAGGATGTCCACGCCGGCGTCCATCAGCATCGGCACCAGGACTTCGGGGTTGCCGTCGGTGTCAACGGCGATGTAGCGCGTGCCGTGGCCCTTGTAGAACTCGATGACCCGGCGCAGGCGCGGCAGGATGAAGGTGCGGTAGGCCTTCGGGCTGAGCAGCGGTCCCGTCTTCATCGCCATGTCCTCGCTGAAACAGACATATTCGACGTCGGTCTGCGCCAGGACAGGGCGCGCGGCTTCGATCAGATAGTCGGCGTGGAACTCCATGATATCATGCACGAGGTCGGGCTGATCGAAAAAGGCATACGAAAGCCCTTCCGTGCCCATCATATCGCGCGCAAACCAGTAGAAGCCGAGGGTGGAGCAGTTCGGCCCGAAGATCAGCGGATGCTCTCTCTGTCGCCAGCCGTTCAGCCGGGTGGTGGGCCAGTTGGGTTCGTAGCGTCGCGGGCTGATCTCATAGCGCCGCTTCATCCGCTCCCAATCGGCCATGTTGTTCACCGGGAAGCTGATATAGGTGTCCATGGAGAGCCGGCCCCCGTGGCGCGTGCCCTCTTTCAACGCCTTGCGGACGCGCCCCAGCCCGTCGCGGAACGTGATGGTGCGTTCGTCTTCTTCCAGCGTCTCCTCTTCATAGCTCGGCACCGGGCCGTCGTTGAAGCGGATGAACTCCTTGGGATCCATGCCCAGGGCGGCTTCCCCGGCGAACCAATCCCAGTGGAAGTGCAGGGTCTCCGGCGCTTCGACTTCCCAGATGTCTCTCGTCTGCGGCCACACGCCCAGCTCCCAGTTGGGGACATGGTCTACGGGCTGATACTCCATCGAGGCAAGAAAGCGCGCGAGAGGGGTCATAGCGTCTGTCATAGTGGTGGGCTCCATCAGTTTCATGCGGTATGGCGTCCTGGGGTCGTATTGCGGCCGTTGAGATCCACCTGCCCCGGTCGGGGCAGCCGTATGTCCAGCTTCGTCCCTTCGGGCGCGCGTACCCGTAATGCGAAGTCACCGTCCTGCGGATTCTCCCACTGGACCTCTACATCGCCATGCGGCGTCGGGACGACGCCGCGGCACCAGGTGAGATCGGCGGGGTGCGGCTCGACCACGACAGGATCGAAACCGGGGCCGCCGGGATGCACGCCCAGCACGTAGGTGCTGAGGAAATAGGTCGGCGCGGCCGACCAGCCGTGGCAATGGCTGCGCGTCAGGCGGCCTTCTTCGGCTGCTCCAGCGCCGCTCCAGCTTTCCCAGAAGGTGGTGGCCCCCATTTCCACCATCCAGCCCCAATCGCGCCGGATGGCCGATACGAGCTCCAGCGTGCGACCTTCATCCTGATAGGCTTCCAGGAGGAAGAACTCGAAGAAGGGGCTGCCGGCCAGCACGAAGCCTTCCGGCGGGTTCTCGATGATGATCGCGACAACGTTCTTCCCGCGCGCCGGTTGCCACGCCGGAGATCAACGCGGCGGTCTGCGTCTGCTGGCTGTAGACTTCGCTGTGTTTGCCGTCGCGCAGACAATCCGTGTAGGCCCTGCGCGCATCGTTCCACAGGTGCGCGTTGATCGCGGCCGCGAGGGCGTCTGCCGTTGCCAACCAATCTGAGGCGAGGTCCGGTCGCTCCAGCCACCCGGCCAGCTCCGCCGCATCACGCAACGCCTGGACGGCCAGACAGTTCTGATGCGTCACGACGCCGAAGTTGGGGGTGTCCATGGCGGCCCAGTCGAACAGGTTCCACGCGTGGATGTCGAAGAGGCCCTGCGGGTTGAGGTGCGCCTTGATGCCGGCGGCATTGCGCTCGATGTCATCGAGCAGGCTCCGCGTGCCCGCGAGGTCGCCGGTATAGAGGAGATACTCACGACAGGAGCGCGCCCACAGGAAGCTCCATGCCGGGATGATGTTCTGCCACCCGCTGGGTACGTGCGATTCGACCAGCGGCGAGCGTTCGAGGCTCTGCCCCGCCTGTTCGAGACAACGGAACCAGAGACGGGGGTCGCCGTTGGCGACGATATCCACCAGCGCTTCGTTGCGGGCATCGCCCACCCAGTGCGTCTGCTCGTAGATCGGCGTATCCACGTAAGTATCTTCGGCGCTGCACCGCAACGTGTGTGCGCCGACTTCCCAGATCTGTTCGAGGCGCGCATCCGAGCAGGCGAAGGCCCCGCGGCGCATCTGCGGGTATGTGTTGAAGATCAGCCGCACCCCGCGGAACTGCACCGGCCCGGTGAGGTTGCGCAGGATCAGATAGCTGTAGCGGAAGCCCCGGCGGACGAAAGATTGGTATGTCTGGCGACCTTCACGGCAGACGTAGCGGAAGGAGTTGTTCATCCCCTCGGCGAAATTGTAACGGCCATCGGGCTGGATGAACTCGAAGTTGTGCCAGTCCAGCACCGTCCCGGCGGGGGCATTGACTTCGAACGCGTGGAACCCCACCACCTCGCGCCCGAAGTCCAGCAGCAGGCGCACATCGCCGCCGTCTGCGGGCAGATGAATGGTCGTCCAATCCGCGCCGGAGAGCAACCCTTCCGGTTCGGTCAGCCGCACGGGCGGGCCGGCGACCTGATCGGTGTAAGCCTGGAGAAACACATCGGCGGCGGGCAGATGCTCGGCGGCGACGGGCTGGAAGTACGGCGCGCCGACGACGGGCGGCGTCACGCCCGCCTTCCAGAATGCCTCACCGCGTTCCGCCGTCGCTTCATGTTATCGCGCGGTTGTGCGATGATCGCCGTATCGCCGAAGATGGTGTCGCGGATGATCTGCTGCATCTCGTCCGGGATGACGAACGGCCCCACCACTGCCCAGGGCGAACCTCCGGCGTCGCCTGCCGCGCAGAAGCGCAACCCCGGCGGCCCGTCAACGCACGCCACAAACTCGGCCAGGTGATACGCTCCGGCGATGTTAACGATCAGGCTGTTCCACCCACGCTCGAGACGGGCCGTCCCATTTTCGACCGCCTTGCCGTTGACCTTGAAGACGCGCCGATCGAGACCCCACGGTACCTTATGCGGCGCGAGAAGCCGCACTTCCGTATCCGATGGGCGACCAGACCTGCGTCGCCAGATAGGCGTGCGCCGCGTTCGCGTTGGAAGAGAAATCGTCCGGCGCCAGATAGGGCTTGACATAAATCGTATGGCGATAAGGCACAGAGCGCACTGCTTCGGCGGAGACGATGCGCTGGGGCAGCACAGGTTCCAGCGTGAGCCAGGGGATGCCGCGCGGGGTGAGGTCTTGATGTGCGCCATCGTCGGCGGGCCGCAGGGCGACAGCGGCCTGCCAGTTGGCGTCATCGTAGCCGGGCAGCGTCCAGGCGTCGCCCAGGCGTGCATCGAACTGTTCTTCGAAGGCTTCTTGCACGCTGATGCGCGGCACGGCGCTGATGAGGGCGGGGTCGGGCGCGGCGCGCCAGCCGGCGTCGGTGACGATATTCCTGATCTGCCAGCGCCAGATGCGCCAGCAGACCGGGCGGCTGGTGAAGATACTGGAAGGTGGATTCGCCGTAATGATTGGCCTCGACGGCGATCACGTTCTCGCCGGGCCTGAGATACGGGGTGAGATCGTAGGTATCGTAATGCCAGTGAGCCGGCCAGCCTCGAACGGGACCCTGCCCCAGATATTCGCCGTTGATCCAGAGCACATACCGTGCGTCCGCGGTGATGTTGAGCTCGGCCGGGCCGCCGGCATAGTGGAACGTGCGCCGGAAACGGACGAAGGCATTGCGCGCCGGCGTTTCCTCGGTGCACCATATCCACGAACCCGTCCAGTGCGGCGTTGAAATCTCAGACATGTGAGTTCTGCCTTTCTGGGAGCCTTACTCCGCGAGGGGTGGAGCCAAACCTAATAATTCCCATAGCGTCGCGCGGTCTCGTACATCGCGACGACATTTTCGGTCGGAGAGTTATCCTGGATCTGGTGCGTGGGCGCGAGGGCATAGCCGCCCCCCGGCATCATGATCTCGAGGGTCTGGATGACGTCGGCGACCACGTCTTCGACCGTGCCGTAGGCCAGCGGCCCCGCGGTCGAGATGGCGCCGTGAAATGCCAGCCGATCGCCGTACCGTTCTTTGAGATAGCGCGGGGCCATGTTCTTCGCTTCCGGCTGGAGCGTATCCACCACGGTGATCCCCATCTCGATGAAGTCGTCGAAGGCCCAACTGCTGGAACCGCAGCAGTGGATCATCACGGGGACGCCGAAGTGCTTGCCGACGTCCACGATGCGCTGATGCAGCGGGCGTAGGTGTTTGCGATAGAGCCGGGGGCTGATCATCGGGGCGATCTGCGTGCCCAGGTCTTCGCCCATCATCAGCATGTCAATGCCGCCCTCTGCGGCCTCCAGCGTGCGATACATCACCTCGATATCGGTGGAGACTTTGCGCTCGATGTAGCGGAGACAGGCCGGGTCATCGCTGATGAGGTCCACCAGCACGCGCTCCATGTTGCGGATCATGCCGGTGCTGTTGATGATGTCGCCCGTGCCCGCGCCCCCGGCAATCAGGCAATAGTCGGCCCAGTGCGCGCAGGCCTCTTTGACCCGGCTGTAATCGAAATCATCGGGCGACGGCATCGGCCATGCCTCGATTTCCTCGAGCGTCGCGTTCTGGAGCGGGAAATCGCAGTAGTCCCAGTAGCCGCCCGTTTCGTGTTCGATCCAGCGCCGGTGAATGCCCCAGGTATCTACCACGACGCCGGGCGCATCGGGGTGAAGCTTTCGGCCCGATGTAGGGCGCGCCCGACGGATCGGAAATCCACGCACAGCGCAAGACGCAGGCCCTCGTCGTCGTCGGGGGCAAGCCCGAAGTGGTCTTTCAGGCGGGCGTCAATGCCGGGGTTGTAGAGATAATCCACCGGCACGCGGTCGGGTTCCTGGCGGGCAAGGGCGGTCAGGGCGCGTTCTTTGGAGGTCATGCTCTGCTTCATGAGATGCCTTTCTTGGTTCAGGCGGCTTCGAATGGTGTAGGGGTTGACTCGGTCTCCCAGGCGGTTTCGAACATGGCGGCGGCGTTGTGCAGCGGCACGTCCCAATGCAACTCCGTGCTGGAACCGAGAAAATAGCCGCGTCCGTCGGCCTCCGCAATCGCCGTGCGGCACGCGGCCCGCACCTCCTCCGGCGTCCCCAGGGGCAGCAACTGGCTCACGTCTATGCCGCCGGTCAGGAAGAGCCGGGGGTAGCGCCGGCGCACCTCGCCGACGGTCATGCCCGCGATCACTTCGAGGGGATTCAGCCCGTCAATGCCGGCGGCGACGAGATCGTCCAGCACGCCCCACAGCCTGCCGTCGGAGTGGAACAGGCAATAGACGTCGCGATCGTGCCAGGCGGCGACCAGCCGGGCCAGCCGCGGCGCCCACAAGCCGGCGCAGCCAGGCCGGCGAGAAGAGGGTGCTGTTCTTGTAGGCGATGTCGTCGTAGGTCAGGGCGATGGGGATAAGCGCCGGGTCGGCGATGGCGGCGACGCGCCGCAACTCGGCGCGGTGGCGCGCGTCCAGCCATTCTTCCACGAGATCGGGCTGGTCGGCCATGAGGTAGGCGAAATCTTCCATGCCGACCTGCCAGTACATCTCGGTGAGGCCGACGCCGCTCTCGAGGATCAGCACCGTCGGGTCGTCCCGCCCGGTCGGGTCGCCGGCGGCGAACAAGCCCTGTCGCCAACGAATGTTCTCATGCACCTTTTCGCCGTACGCGCGGTCGTAGGTGAGCGCATCGGCCCGGCGTATCTCACCCCGGATCCAGTCCAGCAGGCCGGGCGTGTCGCTCCACGGGCGCGTCACGATCCAGGTCGTCCAGCGTTCCCGGTCCAGCTCGATGCCGTTCTCTTGCCGATAGTGGCCCGGCGCCGAGGGGCCGTTCGGCATCCGCGTCATGTCCAGGACGCGCCCGATGGCGCGGCCCTTGACGACATCGCCGTTCTCGACGGTCAGCCGCTCACCGGCGTAGTGCTCGATGACGGCGTCATTCTCGAGGATGTCATAGAGTGGGATGCGGTCCGTCTCCTCGAAACGGACGGTGCGCAACACACGTTCGCGTTTGGTCAGCGTCGTCATCGCGTTACGCCTTGATCGCGCCGGAGGTCAACCCGGCGATGAAGTAGCGCATGGTGAACAGGAACAGGATGATGAGCGGGACGGACGCGATAGCGTAGCCCGCGAACATCGGCCCATAGTTCTGCAACCCGGCGTAGGTGCTGCCGAAGCTCACGATGCCCACCGAGACGGTCCACTTATTAGGGTCGGGGATGGTGACCAGCGGCCAGATGTAATCGTTCCAGGTGCACAGGATGTTCATGATCGCGACGGTGACGAGGATCGGTTTGGAGAGCGGCACGGTGATGTTAGCGTAGAGTCGCCACACGCCGGCCCCGTCCAGGCGCGCCGATTCGTATAGCTCTTCCGGGAGCCCGGCGATGAAACTGCGCAAGATGAAAATCGAGAGCACCTGCCCCCCGGCAATGTAGGGTAAGATCAGCGCCCAATAGGTGTCGAGCAGCCCAAACCGCTTGATGAGCAGGAACGCCGGCACCAGCGTGAGCACGGACGGGATCATCAACAGCGCGAGGACGGCGAAGAAAAGGAACTCGCGGCCGGGAAAGTTGTAGCGCGCGAAGATGAACGCCGTGAGGCTGGAGACCAGCACCATGCCGAGCATCGAAACGATGGAGACGAACAGGCTGTTCAACACGAACGGGCTGACGCGTGTCCAGGCGTCGCGATAGTTGGCAAGCTCCGGGGGAATGGGGAGCCCCCAGAAGTTGTGGATGAACTCCGGCGTCGTCTTGAGCGACGACATCAGGAGAAAGAAGAAGGGAAAGAATGTCACGATTGCCGCCGCCATCAGGATGATGTTGATGGGCAAGTCGTGTTTGAAAGTGCTTCGCATGGTAGCCTCCGAATCAAGCCCCGGTGAATTCGACGCTGGACTTGAGGTAGCGCGTGTTGATATAGGTCAGCACCAGAGTGATGATGAAAATCACCGTGCCGAGCGCGCACGCATAGCCCATCTTGTTGTAATACATGGCATTGCGGTAGAGATAGAGCCCCGGGACCATGGTCGTCGTTCCCGGCCCGCCGTTGGTCATGATCAGGATGGTGGCAAAGCCCTGAAATGCGCCGATCACCGTCAGGATGACCAGCAGTTTGATCTGCGAGGCGACCAGCGGGTATTTCGATCTTCCAGAAACGCCCCCACGTGCTGGCCCCGTCAATCGCCGCCGCATCCAGCAGCTCTTCGGGGATCGCCTGGAAACCGGCCAGATAGATCAGCGTGCCGATGCCGGCAATCCAGGGGAAGCCGATGAAGATGATGGCGTAGAGCGCCAGCTTGAAGTCACCCAGCCAGGGCCGTGTGAACTGCTCCAGCCCGACGCCGGTGAGGAACTGGTTGAGCACGCCGATGTTGGGGCTGTAGATGAACTTCCAGATCATCAAGATGACGACGCCGGGCACGACCATCGGGACGACGAATATCACCCGGTAGCCATAAGCCATGCGCAAGTTTTTGAGGTGGAAGATCAGCGCGGCCGCGAAGAGCGGGAAGGTCAGGTTGATGATGACCGACGCAATGGTCAACTTGACCATATTCCGCATGGAGAGCCAGAAGGTCGAATCGGTCACCAACTGGGTGAAATTATCCAGCCCGATGAACTGCTTGATGTTGGCGCCGTTCCAACTGAAGAAGCTGTGATAAAGCGCCGAACCCGCCGGATAGTAGTTGAACAGCAGCAAGAGCAAAAACGTAGGCAAGATCCACACATAGCAGAACCAATTCTTTGCAGATGCGCTGTCCCAGGCTCTTGCTTTTCTCCTGGGGGGTCGCTTTCAGCTTCACGTCAGCGGCAAGCTGCGTCATGTTCGTTCTCCCTGTCTGATTGTGTGCGCCCCGGCGCGCCGGGGCGCACACAGGCTCGGACCTAGACTACAGCGCGCATTCCTTGCGCCAGTCCGGGTTCTCGGCGAGGAGCTGATCGGCCGCAGTCATCATCTCAGCCTGGATCGTCTCCTGCATGGCGCTCTGTTCGATTTGGCCCGCCAGGAACTGCTGGAGGGTGTTCCACATGACGTCCACGAATTCGCGGGTCAACATGCTGTCGAACGGCTCGATGCGTTCGGTGCCGAATTCAACCATCATGTCCGTGTAGACGCCCAGCGTCGGGTCGGCGCCCGTGGTGTCAATCACGCCCGGCGCAAAGCCGCCGTGGTCGTTGAGCAGGGCGACGTTATTCGCCGGGGCCGTGATCCAACGCATCCAGTCCACGGTCTCGTTGAGCACGCCGCGCTTCTCGGATTCGGCGGCGATAGCGTACTGGAAGACGCCGCCGACGCCGGCCATGGCCGGGTAGTCTACGCCGCCGAAGGGAGACGTCTCTTCAGTGAAGCGCGGGATCTTCGGCAGGACGCCCCATTCGAAGGTGATCAGCGGGTCGTTGCGGATGGGCTTGTTCATCCAGCTTCCCTGCCACGCCATTGCCGCCTTGCCCTCGGCCCACAGGCGGTAAACGTCATCGGTTGGCGATACCGGCAGTGACCAGAAGCCCTCGGGCCAGAACTGCGTCCAGTCCTTCATGATGCGGAGCATCTCGCCCCACTCTTCATCGGTGGCGGCGTAACGCCCGTCCTTGATCGCGTTGACCATGACCGGCGGCGGCAGGTTCTCGCCGGGCTTCCAGGTGCGTTCCACCGGATCGGTGGTGCATTTGATCGAACTCATCCGCTTGTCGTAGAGCACATCCTGGAAGATGCGCGTGGTCCACGAGCCGTAGAGCTGGACGCCGCCGGACAGGTCCATAGCTGATGGAGACGGGCGTCATCCCGTCGTCCTTGATGGCCTGCTGAACCGTGGTGAACTCCTCCCAGGTCTCCGGTATTTCCAGTCCCAGCTTGTCGAACTCCGTCTTGTTGTAGAAGAAGCCCGTGCCGACGATGTCGCCGGTGATCATGTAGATATGGCCGTCGGGCGCGGTGCCGCTGGCGATGACGGGGCCCTGGAAGCCTTCTTTCCAGGATGGTTGGCCGTCCCAGTACGGGTTGGGCTCGGAGAGGTACGGGTCGAGGTTGACGAACCAGCCCTTCTCATAGTCACGGGCGATGTAGCCGCGCTGATACCAGACGATTTCGGGAGATACCCCGCCCGACATCTGGGTCACCAGCCACTCTTCGTACCCGGTCGGGATTTCGGGGACGAATTCGATGGTGACATCGGGATGGGCTTCTTTGAACATCTCTGCCTGGTTCCACATTTCCTTCGGTGGATCCCAGCGATCTGTTTCGCCCTTCTCCCGCGGGGTCAGGCCCTGCGCATAGTGCCTGACGACTTTCGCTTCGGCGGCCGGCGCGGCTGCGGTTGCGGCGGGCGCTTCGGTTGCGACGGGCGCTTCAGCTGCGGCGGGCGCTTCAGCCGCCGCCGGCGCTTCTGCGGCGGGCGCCTCAGCGGCCGGCTCAGCCGGGGCCGGAGCCTGGGCCTGGCATGCGGCCAATGCACCGCCTGCTGAGGCGATACCGGCTAATCTCAAAAACTCACGACGAGAAACGTGCCTGGACTTCATCTTTGATCCTCCATAATCAATTCACTGATCGGATTGCTCGCGACGATTGCGAGACTGCACGTGATTCCCTCTGTGTCTTTGCTTCCCTCCTTTCCGGGTGGTTGCCTCTCGGCGAACCCGATAAAGCTTCCGCTTTGCTGCTTTCTTCGGTCGGCGTCTCGAACATCGGAGACGCGATCCGGTCAGCCGTCAGGTGGTTTCACCCAGCTTGACGGCCTGGAAGACGCGCATGCGTAGCAAAAGCGCGGCCAGCGCTGCCAGGGCGATGACGAACAGCCCGCCGAAGAGCGCCCAGATGCGATAGATGGCGGGCCAGGCGATTTGCACCTCATAAGGCGGGGTGCGCACGCTTGGCCCGGAACCCACTTGCAGATAGGGGATGAAGAACTGGCTGATCCACACCCCCAGCAACGTGCCGAGCCCCAGCCCGGCGATGATCAGAAACGCCAGCTCCCACGCAAGGAAGACGGTCATCCCGCCCGACGACAGCCCGATGGCGCGCAAGATGCCCAGCTCGATGAAACGCTGGCGAAACGAGAACAGGGCATACAGCAAGAAGCCCAGCACCGTCAGCAGGGCCGCGGCGACGAATCCGATGGAGAGGAAGCCGAGCAACCCCTGGCGCTCGGGCCGGTCGCGTTCACCGGCCCACTCCGATGCGGCGATCTCCCACTGGCCGACCAGCGGGTTGGCCTCACGGATATCCTCCAGCACCGTCCGCGCGTTGGCGTCTCCGGCGAGGTTCAGCCAGACTTCGTAAGGATATTGATTGCCCGCTTCCTCGAAGAGATAATTCAGATTGCCCACGAACAGCGGGCCGTCCTGTTCCGGAGTACCAGGTGGGGAACAGATCAAAAGTCCCCACGATCTTCATCGGCAACGGGTTGCGCTGCCCGCCGGTGATGACGGTGACATTGATCGTGTCGCCCGTGCGCAGACCGAACCGGCCGGCGAACTCGCCTCGGAATGAGGACGCCGTTGGGCGTGACGGCCAGGTTGTTCATCAACGTCCCCAGGCGCTGCGCTGCAAAGTCGCGTCGCCAGAAGGCCGAGCGCGCGAAGTCTGCCCGATCCACGCCGAGGAATACTCCGGTGCGCAACGCGCCGCCGAGTTCGGATGACCCGGCATAGCGCCCGACGCGGGTGGCCGCCGTGACGCCGGGGAATTCCATATACTCGCCCACCGGCATGAACTCCCAGCGTGGGCCTTCGAGTTCCGTTTCCTGTTCGGTCGCGTCGGTGGTGAGGTCGGCGCTGGTGAGGCCCCCCGCCGAGCCCGACGTATTCATGGGCGCGGCATTTTCGCCGGGTTCCACGATCCGCAAATCCGCGCCGACCTGGTAAAAACTCTTGTCGTAGATGTGCGTATCGAGGGTCTGTGCGAGCGAGGCGGTGAACGCCGAAAGGCTGAGCGTCAGCACCAGCAGCACCAGCGGCGACGAGTAGTAGCCCGGCGTCCGAGATAGATAGCGCGTCGCCAGCAGCGGCCCGACGTTGCCCCCGACCCGCGAGAGAAGCCCGGCCATCGCCGACATGACGAAGGGGAGAACCCGCAATAGCAGCAGCGTAATCGCCAGCGCGGCCAGCGCGGGGACCAGCAACAGCAGGGGGTTGCTGAAGGGGTCGGATCGGGTCGCTTCGTCCAGGCCGGGCGCAGCGATGCTGCCCTGGTTGCGCAACAGGTAGATGCCATAACCGGCCGGGATCAGCAACAGCACGTCGAGCCAGGCGCGCTGCCACCAGGGCCGCGTCGCCGAACGGGCGCGATCCCGTTTGTAGGTGACGACGGTATGCCGGGATGCGCCGAGCGCCGGCACGATCTGGGCGAACATGATCAACGCGATGGCGATGACGCCAAGACGCCAGATCGCCGGCGTCATATCCACCCGCAGGTCGGGTTGGCCGGTGAAGACCAGGAAGCTCGTGGCCCTGCCGATGCTGCGGGCGATCCATCGGCTCAAGGGCGCGGCGGCGGCCAGCGCGATGAGCCCGAGGATCAGACCTTCCAACCCGACGATGCCGATGACCTGTGGGGCGGTCGCGCCGCGGCTGCGTAACACGGCAATTTCATTCCTGCGTGTGCCGACGGAAAGGCTCACCGCAAGAACGACGAAACCGAGCAGCAATCCGACGATCGGCACACTGAACGCGTAGAGCAGGAAGGTTAGCAGTCTGCTGGAACGAAGATATTGCTGCAACGGGCTGACCGGCGAGAGGCCGAGCGAGGCGCCCGGCAAGAGCGCCGAGGCGCGTTGCTGCATGGTGGTGATCCGCGCGAGGATGCCCGGCACATCGCCGGTGTGCACCTGCGAGGCGTTGAGCACCAGATACCAGGCCGCAAGGTAGGCGTCTTCATCGAGATCGGTCGCCACGCGACCGAGGAACGTCTCCTCGGGAACCATCAGTTGCTCGCCCAGGGTGGCCGGGCTGTAGAACCAGTAGGGATCTTCCGGATCGGCGGCGCGCCAGATGCCGGTGATGCGGACCGGGATTTGCGGCTGCTTGCGGTCGCCCTGGCGGCGCGCGAAGGCCACGAATTCCTCGCCGGGTTGCAGCCCCACCTTCAGCGCCAGTTCCTCCCCGATGAGCGCCTCCACCGGCTGATCCGCCGCATACCCCACCACGGACGGCAAGGCGCCTTCGACCAGTGTGATGTGATCCTCGAAACCGGTGAATGCGCCGAATGAACTCCAGGTGAGCGGCTCCCGGCTGCTGGCGTACTGGGCATCGTCGCGCGCGAAGAGTTGCACGTTGTCCGTGCTGAAGGCGCGCATGGCGGTTTGCATCGGCAGCCCAAGCTCTTGCGAGACGGAGCGCATCAGGTAGTCATCAACGGGGAGGACTTGCTCCCAGGTGTGGGGATTGTTGGGCCGTCCCACGTAACGGAAGAGGAAGCGAAACGGGGGGAGCGTGTGTTCCGGGGCGCCCGCATCCGCCGGCGTCGCCCAACCCTGATTCAAGAGTCGGTAATAGACGCCGTCGGTGTACAGCGGGATGCTCATGATCAACGCCACGGCGCTGATCAGGCCGAGCACGGTCGCGAGCGTCAACCCCACCTGCGAGAGCAGGTGTTTTGTGGCGACCACGATCACGGCTCGAATGTGCGAAATCAAGTTCATACCGGAACACCCTCTGGGTGCGACTTTGCCGCAGAGGCGACGTTAGGGCCGGATTGGAATGTAAAGTAATTTACACTATTTTGCAAATATTAAGAGAAGTTAATCTCTGTGTGCGTTTCATTCGGTTCGACACGTATTGCGCAGCACGCCGATGCGCTCGACCTGGATTTCGACCGTATCGCCGTCCTGCAGATAACGCGGCGGGTTGCGGAAGTGCCCCACGCCCGGCGGCGTGCCGGTCAGGATGATGTCTCCGGGGAGCAACGTGAACGAGCGCGACAGGAACTCGATCAGGGTCGGGATGTCGAAGATGAGCTGGTCGGTGTGCGAATCCTGCACCGTCTCGCCGTTGACCCGGCAACGGATGCGCAGCCCGTGCGGTTCGGGAATCTCGTCGCGCGTGACGATCCACGGGCCGAGCGGGCAGAAAGTGTCCAGCGACTTGCCGCGCACCCACTGGCCGTCATCGCGCTGGATGTCGCGCGCCGTGACATCGTTGGCGCACGTGTAGCCGAACACGTAGTCATACGCGTCTGCGGCGGCTACCTGCCGGGCCGTCCGGCCGATCACGACCGCCAGTTCGGCCTCCCAGTCAATCTTGTCTGAGAGCGCCGGCTCCCACCGGATTTCATCTTCCGGGCCGATGATCGTCGTGGGGAACTTCGCGAAGACGATGGGACGCTCCGGCAGTTTGCCGCCCTGCTCCTTGACGTGATCGGCGTAGTTCTGGCCGATGGCGACGACCTTGGACGGGGTGACGGGCGCGGCCAGCTTCAGACCCTTGAGCGGCCAGGCGAACGCAGAGAAGTCGGTATGCTTGAGGTCCGCCGCCAGGCGCGCCCACGTCGCCGGGCCGGCTTCGATGATCTCGCGCACGCCGGTCAAGGTGGGCGGCGCGCCGGTGTGCGCCTGCTGCGCGGCGGCCAGATCAATCACCTGGTCTTCGATCAACACGCCCGCCCGCATCTCTCCGTCTCGCTCAAAGGTCAGTAGTTTCATGTTGTCTCCTGTGATGTATTCGACTTTGCCGACGCATAGCGCAGAACGCTGCCGGGGCAGGCGAGATTCTTCACTGCGTTCAGAATGACGATGTGTGCGCTAATCCGAGAAAATCAGACGCGTCCGGATGATCTTGCGCGCCGCTTCGCCGTATCCCAACTCCGCCAGCAATTCGTCGGGTCGCCCGGTGGCGCCCGGCGCATTGCTCATCAACGCCTCGAACGATTGGCCGATCTCGGATGGCCCGGTATACGAGAGTTCCAGCGCCAGCGGGCGCAGATCGTAGCGGACGGTGTCCTTGCCCTTGCGCCGTTCGCGCCATGCCTCCGGCCGCGCCATGAAATCGGTCAGCCGTTGGCGAAACGCATCGTCGTCTTCATCCGTCTCGACCTCGACGCAATAGTGCGCCTGGACGGTCTGCGCCTGCAAAGCGGGCAGCCCCAGTTCGACGCTCTGCGCGCTGACCGGGATGATCCCGCGCGGCAAAGCCCCGCGCAAACGTGCCAGCGCCTCATCGGGATCATCGTTTGCCGTCAGGTAGATGTCTATGATCTCGGCCATACCGGTGAACCCCAACGGGAGCGCGGCGGCGAATTGGATGCGCGCCTGGGGATTGAAGCCCCGGCTATAGGCCAGCGGCAGCCCGCTGCGCCGGATGGCGCGCTCCCAGGTGCGGGCCATGTCGAGATGCCCTACGTACTTGACTTCGTCGTTCGTGGCGAACGTCACCCGCAGGCGTTGCGTTGCCGGCAGGCCCGTGGTATCGGGTTCAGCGGCCACGTCGCGCCTCCGGGATGAATGGGTCAGGCCCTTGCGGGACGCGGGACTCGATCACGATATCGCCGGCGTCCATCGCCTCCCAGATCGCCTGGAGCGGGGCCTTGCCGGGAACCCATTTTTCGACGATGAACAGCCCGTGGGTGGGGAGCAAGGTGAAGACGAGCCGGCGGGGGTCATGCGGGTTGCGCAGCGCTTCAGAGCGGGCGAACGCCGCCCTGACGCCCTCGGCCTGGCCGCGCGTGCCGCACGTGACCGGATAGCGAGAGAAAGCCGCGTCCATCGGCGTGTACTCCACGCAATCGGGGTTATAGGCCGCGATGCCGCGATGGCCGTGCAGCTTCGAGCGGACGATGGGCGCGAGTTGCGAAATGCCGAACGACGGGTCCGGTTGCACCCAGGGCAACGACCGGTCTATGTCGGCCATCTCGAAGGCTTCGGAGCTGGGCGGATCGTTGCGTTTGCCGGCGACGGTGCGGACGTTCACGCCTGTGTCGTCGGCGCGCACGCCCACGACGATCGCAAGCTCGTCATCGGTGATGTTGCCTTTATCTACAGGCCGCGCGCTGCCGGTGATCGTCGAAATGAGCGCGCCGATTTCCGATTCCCACGTCGCAAAGCAACCTTCGCTGTACTGATTGGCGATCGCGCCCGACAAGGCCGGGACGTGGACGAGGTCGTGAACGCGGACCGTCTCGGTGAAGAAATTGCGCCGGTCGAGTTCCAGGCTGGCGCGGCGCATGGCAGGCGGCGCGCTCAACTGGCTCCAGGTTTCAGCCGAGATCGGCTCGCCGGTCACGGTGTAAGCTCCGATCTCTTCGGCGCTGGCGGCCGTGGCGACGCGCATGATGATGTCGTCATACAGGGTGACGTCGGATCCTTCGCTGTAGGCCAGTGAGCCGACCAGATCGAAGTGGTACACGCGGTCGGGGCGGGCATCCCCAACGATCAGCAGGATGCGCAGGCAAATCACCTGCGCCTGGAGCAGACGTTGCGCGGCAAGCACCGGGCCGCCGCGGCGCCCCTGTTCGACCAGCGTCCGATAGGCCGAGGGCGCGAGGCCCGGGTAATCGAAGTCTTGCGGGTCGGGCGGCTCGACGCGGATCGCCGCGTCCAGGTGATCCAGCAAACGATCCCACTCATCGCGCCCGGCGTGCAGGATCATCACGACGGTCGGTTGGCGCTGCAAACGATAGAGCCGCCGCGCCTGGAGGAACGGGGCTTCGCGCCACGACAACGGCTCGCCGAAACGCGCAAAGGCGAACAGCAGGTCCGTTGTATCATCCGGGGCGGTCTGCACCGTATGGCCGTGCGCCGTAAAGGCTGCGCGCATACCCTCGGCGAGCGCCGCTTGCACCGGCGTGACCGGTTCGGGGAGGAAGGCGACATTAAGCCGCTTCAGCCAGGCATGGGTTTCCCCGATAGACCACTGTGTCGCAACGGATCGGTTCAAGGCAGTCATGATGCTTTCTCCCAACCTTCAAGGCGGAAAAACCGGATGATCCAGTCACTGAGATGAGGGGATAGGCGATCGGCCCACAAGAACAGCCGGGAACTCATGGGCAAGACGACCTCCGGCGTGCGATGCCGGATTGCCTTGACGATGGCCTGGGCCACGATCTCGGGTGAAGCCTTGGCCGAAATCTTCGGAACTTCCAGCGTTTCGATCATGGGCGTATCCACGCGTCCGGGGAAGATCACGGAGACGCCCACCCCGTAGGGGCGGACCTCTTGCCGCAACACATCGCCCAGCCCCGCCTGTGCGAATTTCGCGGCGACGTAAGGCCCATCCGTCGGCAGCCCCTTCTTGCCGTCCACGGAGGAAACGATCACGATATGGCCGTCTCGCTGCGCCTTCAGGTGCGGCAGGGCGGCGAGGATCAGATAGAGCGCGCCGTAGAAATTCACGGCCATGGATTGTTCGAACGCATCGCTGCATCCCGGCTCGATGGGCGAGCGCACGTACTGCCCGGCGTTGGCAATGACGATATCGAGCCTGCCGAGCGTCGCCAGAGTCTCGCCGATCAGATGCTCGACCTGTTGGCGGTCGGTCACGTCGGTGGGGATGGCGACGGCGCGGCGGCCCAGCGCGCGGACGGCTTCGGCGGTCGCTTCCAGCTCCGCAGCGCGCCGACCTGCAAGCGCGATATCGGCGCCATTTCGGGCGAGCGCGAGCGCCGTCGCCCGCCCGATGCCCGTTGCGCCGCCCGTAATGACGGCGACCCGATCACCAAACGCCGTATTCACTGTCATGACGCCATTGCTCTCCACGTAGAACTCCGATCACAGAGAACGCCTGCGGGCGGGTTCGACCCGATCCCGACCAGGCTTTCAGGTCTCCGCGAGAAGCGTGACCGGCGCGCGTCGCGGTTTCAGGGGCGGGCAGCCCCAGGCGTCCGCGTCGGTCTCACGCCGTTCGTCGCGAAACTGGGTCAGGATGCCGCACGCGTAACATTTGCCCTGCTCGCGCCCGCTATCTTCGGGATAGCGCCGGCAGTCGGCCAGAGATTCGGCGGCCAGCGCGGCCTCATATTCCCGCACCATGAAACGCTTCGTCACGGCGACGTCAATGTGATCCCACGGCAGCGCCTCATCGGTGGCACGTTCGCGCCGCGTGCGTACCAGTCCGGTTCGAGGCCATGCCGGGCGAACGCGTTACGCCAGGCGGACTCTTTGAACTGATCTCCCCAGCCGTCAAAACCCGCGCCCGCCTCCCATGCGTGCTGAATCACATCGGCAAGCCGGCGGTCGCCGCGGCTCAAGGCGGCTTCAAGGATCGTCTCGCGCGGGCTGTTCCAACTGAACTCGATCCCCGGCCCGCGCAGCCGGCGTTCGAGCAGGTGAATCTGATCGTATAGCGTCGCCTCATCGGCGACGGCCAGCCATTGGAACGGCGTGTGCGGCTTCGGCACCAACGTGCTGACGCCAACCCGCACGCTCGACTTTCGGCCCAGCGTGTTGAAGCCGATCTTGCGCACCTCATGCACCAGATCGGCAATCGCCTCCACGTCTTCAAGCGTCTGCGTGGGATGCCCGATCATGAAGTAGAGCTTGATGGTCGTCCAGCCGCGACGTATACCTCACGCGCGACATCGAGCAGGGCCTCGGTGGCAATCGGCTTGTTGATCACGTCGCGCAGCCGGTCGGTCGCCGCTTCGGGCGCAAAGGTGAACCCCGACCGTCGCCGGCCCGTTCTCCAGGCTGTCCATCAGATCAACGCTGAAGGTTTCGATGCGGAGGCTCGGCAGCCCGATGGAGAGCTTCTTTTCGCCGTGTCGCGCGCCCACTTCCTTCACCAGCTCACCTACGGCGCTGTAGTCCGATGAACTGAGCGAGAGGAAGCCGATTTCTTCAAATCCCGTCTGCCGGACGATCTCATCCACCGCGGCCAGCACTTCTTCGATGGGGCGCTCACGGACGGGGCGATAAACCATGCCCGCCTGGCAGAAGCGGCAACCGCGCGTGCAGCCGCGTTGAATTTCGAGCGCAGCGCGATTGTGAACGATGTCGATGAACGGGACGATGAAGCGGGTGGGCGGCGGCGGCAGCGTGGGCACGATGCGTTTGGTGACGACCGGCGGGGCGACGCCCGCGTACTCCGGTCGTACCGTCGGTCGCGGCCAGTATGCCGTCCGGGTAGATAGCTTGCTTCATAGAATGACGGGATGTAGACGCCTTCGATCTGCGCCAGGCGTTTCAGGCCGGCCGTCCGGTCGAGGCCCGCGCGTCGCGCGTCGGTCCAGGTGCGCACGATCTCGGTGATCGCCTCTTCGCCCTCACCGATGAAGAAGGCATCGAAGAAGGCGTGCATCGGCTCGGGGTTCAGGCAGGCCGAACCTCCGGCGAGGATCAGCGGCTCGTCCGTCCGGTCCGCCGCGCGCAGCGGGATGCCGGCAAGATCGAGGATGGTCAGGACGTTGGTGTAGAGTTGCTCGTAGGGCAGGGAAACGCCGATCACGTCGAACTGGTCGAGCGGGCGGCGCGACTCCAGTGCAGTAGAGCGGGATGCCCGCGCCGCGCATCGCGGCGATCATGTCTACCCAGGGCACATAGGCGCGCTCGGCCAGCATGTCGGGCCGGCTGTTCACCGTGTCATAGAGGATAGCAAGCCCCAGGTTCGACATGCCGAGATCGTAAATATCGGGGAAGACGAGCGCGACGCCGATAGGGGATGTCGTCCCACTCTTTGACGATGCTGTTGTACTCGCCGCCGGTGTAGCGGGCGGGCTTTTGAACAAACGGCAGGACCCTGTCGAGGGCTCTGGAGATTTGTTGTGGGGTGTTCAGTATGAGTTCTCCTTGTTCCCGCAACACTGCTGCATGCGCTATCCTGCGATGACTTGCGAGGCGGGATTTGAACCCGCTGGTCTGTATGAGCCGGGCTGAAAGGCTGCGCGTATTCTAGCATACATAAACGCCCGACGGCAAGCCCGGTTCGCGTTCTGCGGGGCGATCTTGCCCCGGTGGTGGTTAAGCTCACGGAAAACGTGCGCCATGTGCAGTAGAGTAAGTGCATCGTGTGAAGAGTTGCGCATGCCGTCAACTTGACAGACGGCAGATCGTACATATAATCGGGGTAATTGTGTGGCGGATTCGTCTAGAGGCCCAGGATATCGCCCTCTCAAGGCGGAGACACGGGTTCGAATCCCGTATCCGCTACCAGCAAGCAAGCAGCCCCGGGGAAGTGGTTCCCGGGGCGCTTTTTTTGGTGAATGATTATGAGTCCACTGCTTCTTGAGGCGTTCGACAACAAGGCTGCTGAACGCATCAATTCCAAAGAGCATTTCATCGCGGCGCACCGCAAGGCGTTACGCGAAGATCTGGCCGCGCGCTTGAGCGGCAAGCAGAACGATCTGCTGCCGTTTGACGAACTGATGAAGATGCTGCAAACCTTCGAACAGATTACCCACCGCGAGCCGCAGATGATTCCGCTGGACAAAATTGTCGGCAGCGTGGGGCGATATAAGGATTTCACCAGTTCGTTCCTGCCGCGCAGTTCGGCGATGTCGGAACGGTGGGCGCGCGTCGAGCGTTATATGGAGGACCCGATGGGCCTGCCGCCCATTGATGTGTTCAAGGTCGGTGAGGTGTATTTTGTCGCCGACGGCAATCACCGCGTGTCGGTGGCGCGCGCCAACGGCTTCGACCAGATCGAAGCGTACGTGACGGAGTACCCGATTGATCCGGGCCTCGAGCCCGGCGACACCCTGGACGAGGCGCTGATCAAGGCCGGGCGCGCCCGGTTTCTGGCGGAGACGCAACTCGGCAACCAGGTTCCGAACCTCGATATCTATCTGACCCGGCCCGGCGGGTATCGCCAGTTGCTCGCCCACGTCGAGGCGCATCGCCATCAGATGCTGGAGGCGCAACCCGACGCGACGGTGAGCCTGGAAGATGCCGCCCTGGACTGGTACAATACGAGCTATCTGCCCATCATCGTGGCCATTCGGAATCGCAGATTGTTGGAGCGATTTCCCGGACAGACGGCGGCGGACCTGTACACCTGGGTCTGGAATGCGGTGCGCGAGATGTATGGTCTATTCGGGGAGCGAATATCGGCTGACGAAGGCGCGGCGTTGCTGGAGATTCGTGCGCCGCAGACATTCCGGCAGGCCGTGCAGGACCTGATGGGCCGGTTGGGCGGCGCTCCCAGGACGCCGGAAACGCGCCTGGAGGATGAAATTCCCGAATGGGCGCAACCCTCGCTCGAATGGGGCGACAATTCACGAAGCTCAGAAGCTGGAGGAGATTGACTTGGCGGAGAAACCGACTCGCGTATTGCTGATACGGCACGGCATGAATGACTATGTGAAGACGCATCGCCTGGCCGGGTGGACGCCGGACGTGCATCTCAACGATCACGGCAGATTGCAGGCCGAGGCGGTCGCCGAGCGACTGGCCCCGGAACCGATCGCTGCGGTATATTCAAGCCCGCTTGACCGCACGGTTGAGACGGCGGAAGCGATTGCGCTGCGGCACCAACTGCCTGTCGTTACGGTCGAAGGCATCGGTGAAACGCACATCGGCGAGTGGACCGGGCTGCTCGTCGAAGACCTCACCAAAACCGACCTTTGGAAAGTGATCCAGGGTGCGCCGAGCCGGGCGCGCTTTCCGGGCGGCGAGAGTTTCGCAGAGATCCAGGGTCGTATGGTGGCGGCGCTGGACGCGCTGGTCGCCAATCACCCGGAACAGACGATCGTGGTGGTGTCGCACAGCGACCCGATCAAGCTGGCGGTCGCGTTCTACATCGGGCAACCGCTCGATCTGTTTCAGCGGTTGGTGATTCAGCCGGCGTCAATCACCGAATTGGAGTTCAACTCGATGATGCCCCGGTTGATTCGCTGCGATGATTGCGCGCATCTGCCCCCTGAGCCGAAGGCGGAAGAGCCTCAGGAAGACGGCGAACCTTCGGTTGTGGTCGAGCCGGTTGCGACGGAGGTTGAATAGGAGCAGTATGGCGCACTATGATGAAGGCGAGGCGCTGCCCGTGACCCGCATCACAGCCGGCGCAGTGGGCCAACCGGGCATGCGCATCTTCATACTGCAAGCGCACTATGGCGAGGAGATCGTTTCCTGGGTCGTCGAGAAATCGCAAGTGATCAACCTCAGCCGGGCCATCCCGCGGTTGCTTGCCGGCGTCCACGAGGATTTCCCCGAATTGCGCGCCCCGCTGATGGCGGCCGAACCGAGTCTGGGCCTGCGTGAACCCCTGATGCCTGAATTCCGGGTCGGCGGCATTGATCTGGATTACGACCGGCTGCATGATCTGGTTGTCATCACCCTGGTGGACGCTACGCCCCAGGATTTTGATAGCCTGGAAGAGGTCGAGGTTGACCTATCGGAAAGCGTCGAGTTGCTCATCTATACGACCCGCGGCCAGGCTCTATTGCTGGCGCGCCAGGCGGAAGATGTCGTTTCGGCGGGGCGACCGCTTTGTCCGACGTGTGGTGAGCCGATAGACGACTATGGACACTTCTGCCTGCCGGCTTCGCCGCGTCGCAGCACGCGCGGCAATCTATTTTTGCAATAGGCGCGCTCGCCACGGGTGAAGAATGACACTGCCAGACCTCCCACAAACCGAAGCCTTGCTGGAACTTCTGCGCGATGGCGAGATGACCCTGAAGGGATTGTTGCCGTGGAGTTCCAACTACACGTTCCTGGGGCAGGTTGCGGATGAGGAGATCAGCGCGCCGGTGGTCTATAAACCGGTGCGCGGCGAGCGGCCCCTCTGGGATTTCCCGCGGGGCACGCTGGCGAAACGCGAGACGGCTGCTTACCTCGTCAGCAAGGAACTGGGTTGGAATCTTGTGCCGCCAACCGTTTTGCGCGATGGGCCGCACGGCGTCGGCTCGGTGCAATTGTTCGTCGAGGCGGAGCAGGACGATCACTTTTTCACGTTCCACGAAGAGCCGGGTTTCCGGCGCGCGTTGCAAGCGCTGGCCCTGTTCGATGCCATTACGAATAACGCCGACCGGAAGGGCGGTCACTGCTTGCGCGTCGGCGACGAGCGCGTAGTCGCCATAGATCAGGGCCTCTGCTTCAACGTCGAGCCAAAGCTTCGCACCGTGATCTGGGACTTCGCAGGCGAGGAGATTCCCCCCGACCTCATGCGCGATCTGTGGCGTCTCGAAGAAAATCTGGCTGATCCCGCGCACCCGCTGGTGCGGGAATTGCGTAGTCTGCTTTCCACCAATGAATTGCGGGCTTTTCGTTCGCGCCTGGCATCGCTGACCGACGGCGGATGTTTCCCCGATCCACCGGAAGACCGCCGGGCCTATCCCTGGCCGCCGGTCTGACGCAATCAATCTACGCTCGTCTTGCGAAACAGTATCAAATAGAGTACAATCATCTTTGCCACACCGAAGGCGGTCCATCGATTAATGGCCCGTCCTCGGTTGTATTGTTGACCGAAAGTCTATTCGGATATTTACAGTTTCGCCCCTTGTGGGTTTTGAACAGGCATCCTGTTGGTCGGAGAGAAGACATGAGACAAGCTGTATCAACCCGTCGTATCCCGCGCATCCGACCTCATTGGGCGACCATCCTCCTCATCATCTCCCTCCTCGCGCCGATGGCTTATGCGCCGCAAGCAGTGGTCGCCGCAACGACGATCACCGTGAACACCGTTGACGATACCCTCGCCGATGACGGGCGCTGCTCGCTGCGCGAGGCCGTCATTGCTGCGAATACGAATATGCCTTCCGGCGGCCTGGCCGGTGAGTGCCCTGCCGGATCGGGCGAGGACACGATCCTCTTGCCGGCGGGCGCATACCTTCTTACGCGCGTGCATGTCGCTGCAGAAGATGCGAGCGCGACAGGCGACCTGGATATCCGGGAGAGCGTCAGCCTGCTTGGTCAGGGACGGGTGAGCATCGGCGCCGGGTCGGGCTTCAATGACCGCATCCTGGAGACGATCACAGGCAACGTCACGATCAAAGATGTGACGATCCACGGGGGGAATACGGCCCTGGACGGCGGCGGCGTTTCGAATCGCGCCATGTTGACGCTCGAGGGCGTCACGCTGACGGGCAATCGCGCGATGATGGCGGGCGGTGGGTTATTCAATCGCGGCGTCGCTGTGTTGACCAACGTCACCGTGAGCGGCAACTTCGCCGGCGGCTCCGGCGGCGGCATCGCGAACGGGGCCGGGTCCGCCAAGCTGAATAATGTGACGGTTTCCGCCAACACCGCCGATGCAGATCAGGACGGCGCAGGCGATGGCGGCGGCGTTGCGATCATCAAGGGCACGTTTGGCGTGGGCAACAGCATCATCGGACGGAATCTCGATGCGAGCCCCGCGACGCGCTCCCCCGATTGCAGCGGTGTGTTGGCCTCACAGGGGTATAACTTAATTGCGGATAGCGCCGGTTGCACGGTCGGCGGGCGTACGGCGGGCAACATCACGGGTCAGGACCCTGCGCTGGGGCCGCTACAGGACAACGGCGGACCTACGGACACCCATGCGTTGGCGGCGAGCAGCCCGGCGCTCGATGCGGCGAATCCCCTCGTCCCCGGAAGCGGCGGGTTGGCCTGCGCCGCCGTGGATCAGCGCGGGTTCCCTCGACCGGCAGGGCCGCGCTGTGACATGGGCGCGTTCGAAGGGCAGGACGGCGCGCAGACCGGCCCGATTTATCGGGTGATCGCGACCGTCGGCGTGAATGATGACGTGGATGATGGGGTTTGCAGCAACGCGCATTGCTCGTTCCGCGAGGCGATCCGCGCGGCCAACAACCGACCCAACGATGCCGCGCCCGACGCGATCAACTTCAACCTGGTGGACTCCTCAGGCGGGCCAACGACGATTCAGGTCGGTTCCGCCTTGCCTGCCATGACTGATCCGGTGGTGATTGACGGCTTTACCCAGCCGGGGGGCGTCCTCGTGCTGAACGGCGCGAATGCGGGAGCCGGCGTGGATGGGCTGGTCATCGAGGGCGGCGCGGCGCCTGTGATGGAGGACGCCGTTGATGTCGGGGCGGGTTCCACCATTCGGGGCCTCGTGATCACCGGTTTCGGTGGTCACGGCGTGGTCGTGCACGGCTCCGACGGCGCCTTGATCGAGTCCAACACGATTTTCGGCAACGGCGGCGATGGTGTGCGAGTGTTGGCGGGCGTCGCCAACAGCGTTCTGTCGAACGCAATCTACGACAACGGCGGCCTGGGCATTGACCTGGCGGGCGACGGCTCCACGCCGAACGACACCGGCGACCCCGATGAAGGGGCCAATACCCTCAATAATGCGCCGTATCTGATCCGCGCGGCTCCTGAGGCCGGGGCGGTCACGGTGGCGGGGCGCTATAACGGACACGCCGATAGCATCGTCAAGATTCAGTTCTTTGCCGGCGCAACCTGCGATCCGAGCGGCGCGGGCGAAGGGCAGACCTTCCTGGATCAGATACTGGTCACGACAGACGCGACCGGCGATGCGATCTTCACACCGGCGCTGGCCGGCGCGCCCGCGGTCGGGTTCATCACTGCGACGGCTACGGGGCCTGGCGGGGATACGTCCGAATTCTCGAACTGCGCCCGGATCGGCCCGGCGAATGACTCGTGGCCGGCGGCGCTCGATCTGAGCCTGGGCGGCGACCCGCTCTCGGCGACCTATCAGCAATATCTCGATCAACAGGGACAGTCGCGCTGGTATCGTTTTGCGGTGCAGCCGGAGAGCCGGCTGGTCGTCACGCTGACGGATCTGCCCGCCAATTATGACCTTACGGTGTATCGCGATATCGCGGCGGCGTTCGATGATGTCGCGTCGCAGGCCGACCTGGTGCAACTGGGCGCCGAATTCGCGCCCGATGCGTTCTCGCCGGATGCGTTCAGCCCGGACGCGTTCTCGCCGGATGCGTTCAGCCCGGACGCATTCTCACCGGATGCGTTCAGCCCGGATGCGTTCTCACCGGATGCGTTCAGCCCGGACGCGTTCTCACCGGATGCGTTCAGCCCGGATGCGTTCTCGCCGGATGCGTTCAGCCCGGACGCGTTCTCGCCGGACGCGTTCAGCCCCGACGCGTTCTCGCCGGATGCGTTCAGCCCGGACGCGTTCTCGCCCGACGCCTTCAGCCCGGATGCTTTCTCCAGCGCCCAGATGCGCAGCCTGATCGCCGTATCGGCGTTCGGTGGCACGGCGGGTGAAGGGGTCTCGCTGAACACGCACCTTAACACGGGAGATTACTATGTGCGGGTGCGTGGGCGGAGCGGGGCGTTCAATCCCGTTACGCCGTTCACGCTTGGCGTCGCCCTGTTGACCGGCGTCTGCCGGGACGTTGCACCGGTCGCTGTGCCTTCGTCCACGACCCCTGTCGCGGGCGGCTATCGCACGATCGTGCTGATGGATCCCCAGCGGCTCGAAGGGAGCGGCGCGGAGCAGGCTGCGCTCCAGGCGCGTCTCGCTGAATTCATCGCCCGCCCCGAAGTGCGGGGTGTAGTGGTGGATGTGAGCGGCGACGCGCGCGTCGCCGCAGCCAACGCACAGGCCGATCTCTATCCGGCGTGCCCCTATGCCAAGAACCAGGTCGCCGGGGCCGTGCGCGAGATCGTGGACGTGTATCGCGGCGTCAACCCGCTGGAATACGTGGTGATCGTCGGCGGCGACGATGTGATCCCCTTCTTCCGCCATCCCGATCAGGCGCTCCTGGCGGGCGAGGTGAACTATGTCCCGCCGGTGCTGGACAGCACGGCGTCACAGGCGAGCCTGCGCCAGAACTACGTGTTGAGCCAGGATGACTATGGCGCATCGGCGGAGATCGCCGTCAAGGATGATGCGTTCCCTGTGCCGGGGCTTGCCGTGGGACGCCTGGTAGAGACGGCGGGCGAAGCGACCGGGATGCTTGAGGCATATCTCGCCACACCCGACGGCGTCGCCCCGACTCCGCAGCGCACGCTGGTCACGGGATATGACTTTCTCGAAGACGCGGCGCGGGCCGTGCAGACCGAGTTCGAGGCGGCGACCGGTTTTGCGGCGGATACGCTGATCACGCCGCGCGACCTCTCACCGCTGGATCCCGCGGCCTGGACCGCCCAGGACTTGAGCGCGGCGCTGTTGGGTCAACGCAATGACCTGGTCTTCCTGGCCGGTCACTTCTCGGCCTCCAGCGCGCTGGCCGCCGACTACTCGACGCGGTTGCGCACCTCCGACCTGATGGCCTCGCCGGTGGATTTGCGTAATGCGCTGATCTTCAGCGCAGGGTGTCATTCGGGGTATAACATCGTCAACGCGCACGGCGTCTCCGGCGTCACGCAGGAGCCGGATTGGGCGCAGGCCTTCGCCCGCAAGGGGGCGACCCTGATTGCCGGGACGGGTTATCAATACGGCGACACGGACTTCTTGCGGTATAGCGAGGAGTTGTACTATCAGTTCAGCCGCGAGCTGCGCACCGGCTCCGGCCCGGTCGCGGTGGGCAAGGCGCTGACGGCTGCGAAGCAGAACTATCTGGCAAACGCTTCGCAATTGCGCGGCATTGACGAGAAGGCGCTGCTCGAAGCGACCCTCTTCGGCCTGCCGATGCTCAGCATCAACCTGCCCGGCGAGCGGCTGCCGGTAGACGGTGATGCGCCGATCATTGGCGGCCTCAACGGCTATGCGTCGAATCCTGGCGCAACGTTGGGCCTGGCTTACAGTGACGTCTCGCTGGCGCCGACGCTGACGCAACAGACCGTGCAACTGACGAACGTCCAGGACGGCGGGCTGATCGCCGCGACCTACCTCAGCGGCTCAGATGGCGTCACCGGCGGCCCCACGGAGCCGGTCTTGCCGCTGGAAATCTACAACGTCAGTGTCCCGAACACCGTGTTGCGCGGCGTCGGCTTCCGGGGCGGCGCGTATGCCGATCTGGAGGACATCTTGCCGCTGGTGAATGCGGCGACGACCGAAGTGCGCGGGGTGCATGCGCCCTTCCCGATTGATATCTTCTATCCGGTGCGCCTGGCGAACCCGAATTACTTCGACGCGCTGGTCAACCCGGCCGGCGAAACCCGCTTGATGCTGACGCCGGCTCAATTCAAATCGTCTTCGCCCGGCTCGCAGACCGGGACGCTGCGGCGCTATGATCGTGTGGATATGCGGCTGTTCTACAGCAGCAATACCGCGGTTTACGGCGGCGGCAGTCAGCCTGCGTTGGCGGGCGCGCCGGCCATCGTGGCCGTGACTTCGGACGTGAGCGGGTCACAGGCGCAGATCGAGGTGCGCGCGGCGGGCAACCCCGCAGCAGGCATCCAGGGCGTCTGGGTGACCTACACGGCGAGCGAAGGGCCGTTTGCCGGAACGTGGCAATCGCTGGATCTGGCGCAGAGCGCCGCCGATTCATCGCTTTGGAATGGCGTTCTGGAACTCGGCGCGACGCCTGCGGATGCGGTGCGCTTCATCGTCCAGGCGGTGAACGGCGTCGGACTGGTGACGCTGGACGCGAATATGGGCGCCTATTACGTGCCCGGGCGCGTCGATCAACCGACCGAGCCGACGACCATAACGGTGGAGGCGCCCGCCTCGACCGGACTTTATGGCTCTCAAATCACGGCGAGCGCCGTGCTGACGGCCGGCGGTGCGCCGTTGGCCGGGGCTGCCGGTGACGTTCCGCCTCGGCCCGCAGAGCCGGCTGGGGTTCACCGATGCTAACGGGCGCGCCACGGCGACGCTCTCGCTGCTGGGCATTCCGGGGCCGAACGTGCTGCGGGCCTCGTTTGCGGGAACCGCGCAATATATCGCGTCGTCGGCGACTACGCCGTTCGACATACAAACGGCAACCCACGGTGTTGACCCTCGATCTGTCCGGCGGCGATTCGCTCGTCACGGCGACGTTGACGGATGGGGCCGGCCGCCGCATGGGGGAAAAGACCATCTTCTTCGTGATCAACGGCGCGGGCGGCAGCTACGCGGCGGCCGAAATCACCGACTATGTCGGCGAGGCTTCATTGCCGGGCGCGCCGCTGCCTCCCGGCGACTATACCGTGACCGCTTACTTCAGCGGCGTGGTTCCCTTGCCGTCGGCCACCCTGGTGTTGACCGACGAGCGTTACGAACCTTCGATGACGACCGGCTCCCTCACGATCACCGAGAATGCCGCCCCGAACTGCGATGCGGCCTATGCGGTTCCCGGCTATCTGTGGCCCCCGGATAAGGAATTTCATGCGATCTCTGTCATGGGCATCACAGACCCGGACGGCGATCCTGTCACAATGACAATCACCGGCATCCGTCAGGATGAGCCGGTCGGGCGAGGCGCCCTCAGCCCCGATGGGCAGGGCGTTGGAACTGCGATAGCGCAGGTTCGTTCGGAGCGCTCCGGCAAGGGCGACGGTCGCGTCTATCACATCTATTTCACGGCGACGGATACCGCAGGCGCTTCATGCAGCGGTGAAGTCCGCGTCGGCGTGACGCACGATCAGGGCGTGTCGTTGGATGCAATTGACGGCGGCCCGATCTATGACTCGACGATTCCCGATTGACCCGTAACCCATAGCGCAGATGACGGAGACGCCCACAATGCACAGCACTTTGGAATTGTTTCGGAACGAGAGGAACATCGAGATTTTCAAGGCCGGTGAGACCATCTTCCGTCAGGGAGATGAAGGCAACTGCATGTACGTGCTACTCGATGGCGAAGTAGACATCTACGCGCAGGGTCGGCACATCAACACCTTGCGCGCCGGCGAGATTTTCGGCGAGATGGCGCTGATTGATGATCGGCCGCGCAGCGGCTCGGCCATCGCCAACACCGACTGCCGCGTGGCTCAGGTTGACCGCAGGCGATTCACCTTCCTGGTGCAGCAAACTCCCTTCTTCTCTCTCGAAGTCATGCACGTGATGGCGGAACGCTTACGCGGGTTCCTTCAGCCGCAGGCCTGACCACTCAGGCCGGGGGCCGCCCGTGCACGAGACGCTTTCCCTCTACATCCCCATGGATCGCCGACAGGCCCTGGCAAAGGGCCTGTCGCTCCCTGATCGCGCCGATGGCGCAGCGCTCTTCGCCGACATCTCGGGTTTCACCGCGTTGACGGAGGCGCTCGCGCGCGATCTGGGGCCACAGCGGGGCGCCGAAGAGCTGACGATCCATCTGAGCAACGTGTATGACGCGCTGATCTGCGAGCTCGACCGATACGGCGGCAGCGTGATCGGGTTTGCGGGCGACGCGATCACGTGTTGGCTCGACGGCGATGATGGACTGCGCGCAACGGCTTGCGCGCTCGATATGCATCGGGTGATGGAGCGTTTTTCGGCGGTCACGATCCCATCGGGCGGCGTGGTCTCGCTGGGGATGAAGGTCGCCGTGGCGACGGGCAGCGCCCGGCGTTTTCTCATCGGCGACCCGCAGGTGCAGGTGCGCGATGTGCTCGCCGGCTCGATCCTGGATCGGTTGGCGTCCGCCGAGCACGAGGCCCGGCGCGGCGAAACCCTGCTCGATCCGATCACCGCGGAGCATCTGGCCTCGCAGGTTCAGATCCGCGAATGGCGGACGAGCGCCGAGGGTGAGCGGTTTGGCGTCGCCGGCCGCCTCCTTGCGCCCGTGTGGCCCGCGCCCTGGAATGCGGCTGCTGCGGGCAATCTGGATGACCAGACGGTGCGCCCTTTCCTGTTGCCCCCGGTCTACGAGCGCTTGCGGAGCGGGCAGGGCGATTTCCTGGCGGAATTGCGCCCGGCGGTCGCGCTCTTCCTGCAATTCGGGGGCATTGATTACGACCATGACCCGGACGCCGCCGCGCGGTTGGACGCTTTTGTGCGCCGCGTGCAGGGAATCCTGGGTCGCTACGAGGGGAATCTGATTCAGCTTGCGATGGGCGACAAGGGCAGCTATATCTACGCTGCGTTCGGCGCGCCGCAGGCGCATGAGGATGACGTCATTCGGGCGGTGTCCGCTGCAGAGGAGTTGCGGCGCGCCGGCGAGGGTCTTGTGACGGGGGTGAAACTCGGCGTCGCCCAGGGCGTGATGCGGACGGGCGCGTATGGCGGTCGGACGCGCCGCACGTATGATGTGCTGGGCGATAGCGTCAACCTGGCCGCCCGCTTGATGCAGGCCGCCGAACCGGGCCAGGTGTTGGCCCCGCAGAAACTGGTTGATTCGACGCTCCAGGAGTTCGATTGGCAGACGCTGCCCGATATTTCCGTCAAGGGCAAGCAAGCGACCGTGGCGGTGCGTGCGCTCATTGGGCCGCGGGCGCGCGGCGCGGATGCGCCGGAGACGGCCGCCCGGTTGCCGATGGTTGGGCGAGATATCGAGCTCAAACAGATCGAAGATCGGCTGGCCCTGGCGCTCGAGTCTGAGGGGCAGATCATCGGCGTGACGGGTGAGGCCGGCATGGGCAAGTCGCGCCTGGTGTCTGAGGCGATGCGGTTGGGGCGCGAGACGCGGCATGACGTTGCTGTGGGGACAGGCCGAATCCTATGGCACGAACACCAGTTATCTGGTGTGGCAGACGATCTGGCGCGGCTTTTTCGGGATAGATCAACTGCTGAGTGTGGGCGACGCGCCGGTCGGCCCGGAACGCGTGATGCAACATCTCGAAGCGCAGCTTGCGGCCATTGATGAACGGCTCGTGCCCCGCGTGCCGCTGCTCGGCGCCGTCCTCAATCTCCCGCTCCCCGACAACGAGTTGACGGAGACCTTCGACGCCAAGCTCCGCAAGACTTCGCTGGAGGCTCTGCTGGCCGACTGCCTGCGCGCCCGCGCCCGCGAAGCGCCGATCATGTTGGTGCTCGACGAATGTCACTGGATTGACCCGCTATCGCATGACCTGCTCGAGATCGCGGGACGGCTTTCCGCACGTCTCCCGATCCTCGTGGTGACCGCTTACCGTCCCCCGGAGCTGCATCGCTTTGCGGCCGCCGCGGAGGGCGCGGGCGAAGCGGGAGGGCTGCGCGTCAGTCGCCTGCCGAATTTCCACGAGATTCGCCTGACCGGTTTCACCCCCGCGCAGGCCGAAGAGCTCATCGGGCTCAAGCTGGAGCAGTTTTTCGGCTCGCGCTTCGCTGTGCCCGCTGATCTGGTGCGGAGGGTCACCGAGCGGGCCGAGGGGAACCCCTTCTATATCGCGGAGTTGCTGAACTACCTGCAAGACCGCGGCATTGATCCCCATGATACGGCGGCGCTGGCGCAACTCGATCTGCCCGCCAGCCTGCACCGGTTGATCCTGGCCCGTATTGATCAGCTTACCGACAGCCAACGGACGACCTTGCGTGTAGCCAGCGTGGTGGGGCGGCAGTTTCGCGCGGCGGTCATCTGGGGGGCGTGCCCGCAATGCGGGGAATTGCAAGGCATCACCGAAGACCTGGGCGTGTTGAGCCGGCTCGAGCTGACATTGTTGGAGGGCGAACCCGACCTGACCTATCTGTTCAAGCACATCGTCACGCAGGAAGTCGCATACGAGAGCCTGACCTATGCGATGCGGGCCATACTGCACAATCAGATCGGCGAATATCTCGAAGAATTCTTCGCGGAGGAGCGCGATCAGCATCTCGATCTGTTGGCCTTTCACTTCGACCGCACGGGCAACGATCCGAAGCGCCGCGAGTATTTGCTGCGCGCCGGCAGGTCTGCGCAGCAGAACTACGCCGGGGCGGTGGCCGTGGATTACTATCGCCGGGCGTTGCCCTTGCTCCAGGATTCCGAACGAGTGGAGACGCTGTTACGGTTGGGGCAAGTGCTGGAGATCATGGGGAAGTGGACGGAGACCGAAACGGCCTACAACCAGGCGCTGGATCTCTCGGTGCAGCTTGGCGACCGGTTGGGGCAAGCGCGCTGTGAAATTGCGCTGGGTGAACTGAATCGCAAGCAGGGCGCGTATGATGCCGCCGTGGAGTGGCTGGAGCGCGCCCGCGGGGAATTCGAGTCGGTGGGCGACGCCGCGGGGATCGGCCAGGTCTTGCACATCGAAGGCTCTATCGCGGCGCAGCAGGGCGATTATCCTGCGCTCGCGCGATCTATACGAGCGGAGTCTGGCGGTGCGTCGCCGGCTCGATGATCGCCCGCAAATCGCCAACCTCCTGAACAATCTGGGCATCGTGGCGCGTTCGCTGGGTGACTTCGACCTGGCCCAGCGACTCTATGAAGAAAGCCTGGCGATCCGCCGGGCGTTGAACGACCGCCGGGCGATTGCCGTTTCGTTGAATAACCTGGGTAACCTGGCGCGCCACCGGGAGAATTACGAAGAGGCCCGCGTTCGGCTCGAAGAGGCGGTGATCTTGCAACGTGAGGTGGGCGACCGGCATTATCTGGCGAACGCGTTGAACAATCTGGGCAACGTGGCGCGCGATCAGGGCGATCACCTGGCGGCGCGGGCGCTCTATGCGGAGAGCCTTGCCATCAACCGCGAGTTGGGAGACGCCTGGCAACTGGCCTACTTGATGGAAGACATCGGCATACTGGCGGCTCGTGATGCCCAACCGGGGCGCGCATTGCGGTTGTTCGGTGCGGCGACCGCTTTGCGTGATGTGATCGGCGCGCCGCGCTCGCAGTCTGAGCAGGCGGCGCTCGATGCGAACCTGCAATCGGCAACCGTGGCGCTTTCGGCCGCTGAACGCGATGCGGCGTTGCGCCTGGGGCGGGCGACGCCGCTGGACGACATGCTCGATGATGCGGGCGGCTACTGCGCGATACAGAACCCGTGAGATGAACGTCTCGTGCGAAATTGCGCGAGCCTCGCATGATGCGTATACTGCAAGCTGACTTGGAAGTCACGTAATCATCGGCCGCACTGGCCGCAAAGGAGTTAGGAAGAGGATGATCGTTACAACTGCTGATCTTTTCAAGCTGGCCTACGGGAACTACGCCGTCGGCGCGTACAACATCAACAACATGGAACAGGCGTTGGGCCTCTTCCAGGGCAGCATCCGGGCGCAAGCGCCGCTCATCATTCAGCTCTCCAAGGGCGCGCGCCAGTACGCGGGCGCGACGATGATCGAAGCCATCATCCGGGCCGCCGAACAGATGTACCCCGAAGCCATCTTCGCGGTGCATCTCGATCATGGGGATGAGGCGACCTGCTACGACTGCATTGATTCCGGTTTCTTCAGCTCGGTGATGATTGATGCGTCGCATGAGCCTTTCGAGGGCAACGTGGCGACGACGCGCCGTGTCGTCGAGCGCGCCCACGCCAAAGGCTTGAGCGTCGAAGCGGAAATGGGCCAGTTGGGCGGCGTGGAAGAAGACGTGAACGTGGATGAGAAGAACGCGCACCTCACCGATCCCGATGAGGCGAAAGCGTTTGTCGAGCAGAGCGGCTGCGATTCGCTGGCCGTCGCCATCGGCACCAGCCACGGCGCATATAAGTTCAAGGGCAAGCAAAGCCTCCGCATTGACCGGTTGGCCGAGATTCAGACCGAGTTGCCCGGTTTCCCTCTCGTGATGCACGGCTCCTCGTCGGTGCCTCAGGACGAAGTGATCCGCGTGAATGCCGCGGGCGGCAAGCTCGATCCGTCGGCCAGCGGTGTGCAAGAAGAGGATTTCGCCCGGGCCGTGCCGCTGGGCGTGACGAAGGTGAACATCGACACCGATGGGCGGCTCGTCTGGTATCGCGTGCACCGCGAGAGCATGCAGGCGCAGCCCGAGTTGATTGACTTCCGCAAGCCGGGTAAAGAGTTCGTGGCGGCCTATGCGGATTTCATCGTTCACAAGAGCGAGGTACTGGGGTGTGCCGGGCGTCTGTCCGAAGTGCGCGCCGCAATTGCCGGCAAATAGGCACGGAAACGTGGGTTTCTCTACCCCGCCATCATATAAGTTAGAGACTCACGGCCCGAACGCGCAGGCGTGTTCGGGCCGTGTTTTGTTCGGTGTGTATAGGCGCGGTCCTGGGCGTCGAATTCGTGGCCGGCCCCGGCATGGGCGATTCCAGGATGGCGATGTTCCCGGAGCAAGGGGGGCATCAGAGAAGCCTCACTCGTCTTCGAAGCCACGTACGCTGCGGCGGGTAGATTTGACCGTGCTGTGCTGACGCTTCTCTTGCAGGCGACGTTCGCGCGCGGCGTGCGTTGGGCGGGTCGCCACGCGGCGGCGACGCTCCTTCAGCGCGCCGGCGAGCAGCGCCTGGAACCGCCGTAGCGCGTCTTCGCGATTCTCGGTCTGGCTGCGCGTGGCCGATGACACGATACGGAGCATCCCATTCGTGTCCACCTGGTTGCTCAGGCGGTGCAGCAGGGTATGGCGTTGACTTTCGGTGAGGCTTGGCGAGTTGGCGATGTCGAACAACAACTCGACGCGGGTTTCGCTGCGGTTGACGTGTTGCCCGCCCGGCCCGCCGCTGCGGCTGAAGCGGTATCTCAACTCATCAGGATGAATCGTAAGCTCCGGCGTGATATAAATATCGTCGGACCGTGTGTCCGGCGTGTCGGGGAAGTTCGGTTCCATGCCGCCATTTTCCCACGTGTTCGACAGGCGGGCAAAATCGTATCTGCAGCCCAACCCCGCGCGTTTCTTGACAGGGGGACTCATAGACCGTATACATGGGTAGAGGCCACGGGCAAACGCGTTTCAGGGAGGACACGATGGCAGAAACTCAGTTCGTCACGATCTATCGTTCACAGGGTATGTTGGGTGCGCAGGTCATCAAGGGAAAACTGGAGCTTGCCGGCATCCCGGCCTATCTGCGCTACGAAGCGGTGGGTCAGGTGTTGGGGCTGACGGTGGATGGGTTGGGGCTTGTGGAGGTGCAGGTCCCGGAGGAGTCGGCGGAAGCGGCGCTGGCGCTGATCACCGAAGACGAAGAAGACGCTGGAGACGTCGAAGATTCTGAAGACGAAGAACACTAACGCGGCCGGCGGGGGCAGTCACGTTTAATTTCCGGTCATTTGGTGAAGCAGACAAAACTTGCTATAATAATGCGTTAGATCAAAACGAATTATTTATGGCATGATGAAGAGGAGAACCGTTGGGTGATTCAACGTAACACGCAGACCCCGGAATACTGGCAAGACCCCACCCTGAGTCAGGATGATATTGAATTCCTCCATACTTTGATTCTCGACGCCGGCGCCCCGCTCACCACCCGTGAGTTGGCGGAGAAGCTGGTCGCTGAGCGCTGCCGGCGAGAAGAAGCGCAATTACGCAGTGAGTTGTCTCGCGGCGAGCTCTATCAACCGAAGAAAACCTACGCGATCGGCGCAAAGGTGATTTTCCCCGCGCTGGATTACAGGCTGGGCGAGGTCGTGGAGACACGGGCGGGCCAGAATCCCGAATACGGCGAATTCGACGTGATCACGGTGGATTTTGGGGCCGACCGACGTAAGCGCAGCTTTGCCGCCCGGCTTGCGGCTCCCCATAAGCTGAATGCTGATCCTGGTTGACCAGGCCATTGCCGGCGATCTTGCGACGCCTGAAGAATTGTTGCGGGGCGTCGCCGCAGATGTGCCGGCAATGCTCGCAGAGGCGCTGACCGGCCGCGACGAGTTCGCGCAGTTCGAGGATCGCTGGCTCCCGCGCGATCTGCTGGCCGAGGTTCACGTGGGCCATCTCAATATCGCCGAAGCCCTGATCGAGTTGCGTAACGCGCCCCTTGACACGGACGCATTGCTCAAAGAGATCGAGCTGCCGGCTGAGCTGTCGTACGATATCGCGACCTTCTCCTTGCAGAGCGTGTTGGAGGCGGACGGCCGGTTCGATCAGGTTGGCCCCGGCGACAAGCGGATGTGGTATCTCAAACGCCTCGAACCCGCCGAGGCGATGGAAATGCCGGCGTCGTTGCGGTATGTTCCCATTGCGTATGATAAGGCGGCGTTGAGCGGCGCACTACAGCAGTTGGAATGGGACCTGGACGACGAGTGGAGCGTGGCTGAGGTAGACTCGTCCGGCCTTCGCCCCTCAACACCCAGCGCCGACCATCCGGTTGATCTATCCGCACCTGGTGGCCGGGACATTGCCCCTGAATCGCCACACTCGAGCCTTCTTCCCGCGCGGTTTCGGCGAGCGCACCATGGTCACTCTCATTGATGGGCGGTGGGGCCAACGATTCCCGGCGTGGGTCGTGCATGAGGGAAGGTATATTGCCGGGTTGCGAGGCTGGTTCGAGCAGCACAAGATCCCCGCGGGCGCGTATATCGTGCTGGAGCGGCGCGATGATTCGAACGAGATCGTGGTTGATTTCCGCCCACGCCGGATGCGGCGTGAGTGGACGCGTTGGGCGCACGTGGTTGACGGCCGGCTCGACATCCAGCCGCGCAAGCAGGAAGTCGCCTGCGAGCATGATGAACTGATGATCATCGGCGATGAGTCACCCGCCGAAATCGCGAGGCTGCGCGAAACCCCGACGTATGCGAATGCGCGGATAGACGATCTCGTGTATGAAGTGTTCACTGAGCTTGCCGGCCTCAGCACACAGGGCAGCGTCAACGCCCGCACGATCTACAGCACGCTCAACGTCGTGCGCCGGTGTACGCCCGGCCCGATTTTTGCGTCTCTTGCGACCGATGCTCGGTACCAGTCGGTGGGGCAGGATGAGTTCCGCCTCGCAGTATAGGGCCTGTCCCGGAAAAGAGAATCAACATGGCTGTGTGGAAACGACCTTCGGTCGAGACGAAGTACCATATAGATTACGATTGGTGGGTAGCGAACGGTAAGGATGTGCGCGTCGCCGTGCGCGGACAGTTGTGCAAGGCGTGCCAGGATCGTTTCCCCGATCATCGCAACACGGAAATGGTCGACTGGGTGGATCCGCAGACTGCGGAAGTCATCCAGGGCGATGCGTTGATGCAATGCCTGCGCACCGAATGCGCGACCATCCCGGATTTCATCGGACGCGGCAACCCGCTGGTCACCAATCTGTTCCGCATCTTCCTGCTGAACGGCAATCAGCCCCTGTCGCCGCTCGATCTGGAAAAGCAACTGCCGTGGAGTGAGGCGAGCACGATCTTACGCACTGTGGCGAGCGGCACGGTGTACATGGGGTTGCGACCTGCGCCGGTCGCCGACTGAACTATCTGATCCGGTGCGGCGCTCGATCCGGGCGTCGCACTTACGCGTCATCCGCCAGACATGCCGCAATCCAGCCGTTGATCGTATCCTCGCCGGGGGGCGCGTCGCCCAATCGCAGCCAGGTCAGGAACTCAACGTTGCCGGCCGGGCCTTTGATGGGAGAGCGAATCAACCCGCCCGGACTTAGCCCCAGCCCGCTCGCATCATGCAGCCGGTCGGTCAGCACCCGCCGGTGCAAGGCCGGATCGCGCACGACTCCTCCCTTGCCCACCTGCCCCTTGCCCACTTCGAATTGCGGCTTGATCAGCGCGACAATGTGCCCGTCAGGCGTCAGCATGGTTGCGATATGGGGCAGCACGAGCTGGAGGCCGATGAAGGAAACGTCAATCGTCGCCAGGCGCACCGGCTCGGGCAGAGGGTCGAGATGTCGGATGTTGGTGCGCTCGATGGAGATGACGCGTTCGTCCTGTCGTAAGGACCAGGCAAGCTGCCCGTAGCCCACGTCAATGGCGTAGACGCGGCATGCGCCGCGTTGGAGCAGACAGTCGGTGAAGCCGCCGGTGGACGCGCCGATATCGGCGCAGACCCAGCCGGTCGGGTCGAGGCCGAAGGCATCGAGCGCTGCTTCGAGCTTCAGGCCGCCGCGACTGACGTATGCCAACGGCTGCTTGACGGTGAGCGCCACGTCTTCCGCGACCGTCATGCCGGGTTTGGCGGCCGCCTGGCCTTCGATGCTCACTTCGCCGGCCATGATCAGGCGTTGCGCCTGCGAACGGGTCGGCGCCAGCCCGCGCGCGACGACCAACTCATCCAGACGCATGGCCTTGCGTCTGGCCGGGCCGGGTGGGGTCGGGGGCAGGGGTTCGTCTGTCATGATTGGCGTCTCAGTGATTCTAGCGGTGCGACACGCAAGTGTCAAAGGTGATGCGGAGAAATGCGCCGCCGGATTTGAGCCTTCAGGCGGTCACACGGGTGGCCTGCGCAATGCGCCAAAGCGGCTAAGGCCCAAATCCGGGAAAAGCGCGGATTGACAGTTGACCGCGGGATTTCGCTGGGGTATCATCCCCACATGATGGAGCAATGGTTGGCATGAACGAGGCGACAGACGTGCGTGAAACCGAAAAACCCGCCGGCGCGGCTTCTTCCCAGGCCGTGCTGTTGCTGCGCACCATGCGCCCGAAGCAATGGACGAAGAACCTTTTCGTCTGGGCCGCCCTGATCTTCGACCGTAAGCTGTTTCAGCCGCTGCCATTCTTGCAGACCCTGGTCGCGTTCATCCTGTTCTGCGTGGTCACCAGCGTCGTCTATATCATCAACGACCTGGTAGACATCGAGAAAGACCGACAGCATCCGACCAAGCGCAATCGCCCGCTGGCTTCGGGCGCACTGAATCCTCAGTTGGCGATCATCGGGGCGGTCATTCTCTTCCTGATGACGATTCCCGGTGCGCTCTGGCTCGGCCTCGATTTCGCGCTGATCCTCTACGGTTATCTCGTGTTGATGATCGCCTACTCGTTCCGGTTGAAGAATATCGTGATCGTGGATGTGCTGACGTTGGCCGCGGGGTTCGTGCTGCGGGTAGCGGCGGGCGTGGTCGCGATTGACGCCGAGCGGTTCTCGCCGTGGCTCTACGTCTGCATGGTGCTGCTGGCGCTGTTCCTCGCCATCGGGAAGCGCCGGCAAGAGATCGTGCTCCTTGAAGGATCGAGCGTCGAAACGCGCGCTATCTTGCAGGAATACAATCTGCGCTTCCTCGACGAGATGCTGGCGCTGGTCAGTTCCAGCACGATTATGGCCTATTCGTTCTATACGTTTTCCGCGCCGAACCTGCCGCCCAACCATCTGATGATGCTGACGATCCCGTTCGTGCTCTACGGGCTGTTTCGGTATCTCTATCTCATCCACGTGAAGGGCGAGACCGACCCGCCCGATGCGGTGCTGCTCAAAGACCGCCCGCTGCTCATGGATGTCGTGCTTTTCGGGCTCGTCGTCATCCTCATTTTCTACTTCACATGAGCTCGTTCGATTACGCTGCGATGGCGTTGATGTCGCCCGCCAGCTCGAAATCTTTGACCGTGAGGCCGCCGGCGTCGTGCGTGGAGAGCGTCAGGGTGACGTCGCGATATTTGATCAGGATGTCGGGATGGTGATTTCGGCGCTCGGCCAACTGGCCGACCGCCGAGGCAAAGAGCAGGGCGGCGGGGAAGCCCGGCAGGGTGAACGTGCGGGTGATCGCATCGCCTTCACGCTGCCAGCCTTCGATCTTCGCCAGGCGTGTTTCGATCTCGACATGAGATAACTTGTCCATTATTTGCTCCTGAGGTATGATTGGCCCCCGACGCAAGCAAATGTGTGACCGGCGTCGGCGACCCGGCAGTCTGCCGTGCCCTCATTATCGCGGCCGGCGGCTGTTGAGCACGTAATCTAAACTCCACATATGTATTCGACTTCCGAAGAAACCGCGTATGCGGTCAGCGTTGAGCAAGGCCAGAGTCATGGCATTGCTGCGCCTCAAGTTCCCTCCATCGTCGCTCAGGTTCCGTGGCTGCTATTAATGCGGCTGGCGGCGGTCGGCGTGTTCGCGCTGGCCATAGTCATCGCCGTGCGCTGGACGACCGCCGAGCGGCTATCGGTGATCGTCAGCGTTGACGGGCAGACCGACGTGGTCACATCGTTCCGGCCCACCGTCGGCGCGCTTTTGTCCGACCTGGGGATCGAGTTGCGCCCCGAAGATCATCTCCAACCGGCGGCAGATACGCCGCTCGACGAGGATATGCGCATCACCATTCGGCGCGCCCGCCCGGTTGTCATCGAGGCGGACGGCGCGGCGCATAAGGTTTACAGCCACGCGACGACGGTCGGCGAACTGCTGGCCGAGGCGGGCATCCGTTTCAAATCGGGCGACCAGGTTCGATTGGGATCGCACGCCGCGACGCTTGCCACGCCGCTGGGCGGGCAAAAGATCAGCGAGGTCACGACAGCCTCTTCTGCTGTGCCGGCGCGCGCCTGGGAAGCGGCATTGCCCGTCGGGCCGAAAGTCTCCGTCCTCCGCTCCGTCCCCATCACAGTGGATGACGGGACGGTGCCTTACACGCTCTACACGACGGCGCCCACCATTGGCGAGGCGCTGCTCGACGCGGAACTGACGCTTTATCTTGGCGATCAGGTTGAACCGGCGTTAGGCACACCCGTCACCGCCGGGCAGCGCGTGTTCATCTCACGCTCGAAGTCGGTGGTCGTTGACGCCGATGGTCACCGCGTCCGCACGCGCACCCGCGGCAAGAGCGTCGGCGACGCGCTGGTGGATCTGGGTCTCTACGTTGCCGGGTCCGACCGGGTCTCGCCCGCGCTGGATAGCCGCCTGACCGACCACATGGAGATCGCCGTCACCCGCGTGCGTGAATCCGTCCTCGTCGAACGCGAGATCATCCCCTACGAGTCCATCATGGTCCCGGATGACAATCTGGAGCTCGATCAGAAGCGCCTCGCCCAACAGGGGCAGGATGGCGAGTTCCGAACGCGCTACAAAGTGGTGGAAGAGAACGGCGTCGAAGTGAGCCGGGAGATGACGGACGCCTGGGTCGCGGCCGAGCCGGTCACCCATATGAACGCCTACGGTCGGAAACTTGTCTCGAAGCCCCTGGATACGCCCGAAGGCCCCGTCACCTACTGGCGCAAGATGCGGATGTACGCGACCTCTTACTCGCCCAAGCGTTCCGGCACGCCGAAATCCGCGCCCTGGTATGGCCGCACGCGCCTGGGCCTCCCGCTGCGCAAGGGCATCGTCGCTGTAGATACCAGCGTCATCCCGATGCGAAGCAAGGTCTACGTCCCCGGCTATGGGATTGCGATTGCCGGCGACACCGGCGGCGGTGTGCGCGGCAAGTGGATTGATCTCGGCTTCGAGGACCATGATTACGAGTCATGGCATCGCTGGGTTGATGTATACGTGTTGGACCCGCCCCCCGCGCCCCGGCAGATTCGCTGGGTGCTTCCCAATTACCCGCCGCCCGGTTTCCCGTATAACCGATAAGCTTCATGGTGAGGTTTCACGTCTCGATGCGCGCAGCATGGGGGCATGGTCTTTGTCGTTGCCCGCGCCCGATGCTATAATCGTGGCGTTTGTAGTCAATTCGGGTCAATGGAAGTCAGATTGTGAGCGCACCCGTCAGTCCTGAACAACCCGCAGCGCGAGGCGGATCGCGGCGGCGCGCGATCTTGCAGCGCACCCTTGAAATCACCATCAGCCTGGGCTTTCTGGCGCTGGCGTTGCGCGGGATCAATCTGGCCGTCCTGTGGCAGGGCATCCGCACAGCCAACCTGGGCTGGGTGCTGGCGTGTGTGGCCGCCACGATCGCCCTGCTTTTTTTCAAGGCGTGGCGGTGGCAGCTCCTGTTCTTGCCCGAGTATCACCCGCGCTATAGCTCCGTGTTCACGGCGATGGCCGGCGGCTATCTCGCGAGCAATGTGTTGCCGGCGCGCATGGGCGAGCTGGTTCGCCTGGTGCTGCTGGTCAGCGATGAGCCGGTGAGCGGCGCCCGGACCCTCTCGACGATCGTCGTCGAACGGGTCCTCGATATCCTGTCGCTGCTCATCGTCATGCTCTTCGTGTTGCCCTTCGTGGACCTGCCGCCGCTGATGATGCGCAGCCTTCAGGCGATCGGCGTGGTGGCCCTGGTGGGCGCGGGCGTTCTGGCGCTGATGTCTTACCAGAAGGACCGGCTCATGCGGTGGGCGCACGCCATCCTGGGCAAGATCTCATTCCTGGACCGCCCTGCGATCTACTCTGCCATCGAGAACCTGATTGACGGTTTTGCGGCGCTGCGCGGCCGGTTTGGCCTCCTCCAGATGGCGTTGTCGCTGATCGCCTGGGTCGGCGTGATCGCGATGGGGTGGACGGCCGCGATGGCGGTCAATCTCGAGACCCCGCTCACGGCGATCATCATGGCGGTGGTCATCACCACGTTGGGGATGCTGGTGCCATCATCGCCCGGCTACATCGGCGTGTTCGAATATCTGACGACCGTCGCGCTGGGGCCGTTTGGCGTGCCGAAAGAAGCGGCGCTGACATTTGCCATCGTGTGGCATGGCATCAACTACCTCACCCTGTGCGTGGTCGGTTTGATCGCGTTGTGGATTCATGGCACATCGCTGGGCCAGGCCGTCAACCGGTTTCGCACGCGCGACATAGTGGCCGGGCAACCGGTAGACTGAGCGACGCGCATGGTTGGGTCCATGGGGCGATTGTTGATCGGGTTGGGCGGCGCTCTCGTCCTGGTCGGTCTTCTGTTCCTGCTCATCGAGAAGCTGCCGGGGTTCAAGCAACTCCCGGGGAATATCGTGGTGCAGCGGGAGAATTTCACGCTGTTCATGCCGCTGGGGACCATGATCCTCCTCAGTATCTTATTGACGGTAATTTTGAACGTTCTGCTCAGATTGCGACGGTAAGCTTCATGCGAATCCTCATCACCGGCGGGGCCGGCTTCATTGGCAGCAACCTGACGAAGGCCTCTATCGAAGCCGGACACCGGGTCACCGTGCTGGATAATCTCTCTCGCCGTGGCAGCGAGGCCAATCTGCGCTGGCTGCGCGACATGTTCGGCGCGGCGGGGTTCGAGTTCATCCAGGCGGATATCCGCGATGCCGGCGCGATGCTCGCGGCCGTTGCGGGCGCGGAAGCGGTCTATCATCTTGCCTCACAGACGGCCGTCACCACATCGGTCACCGACCCGCGCCACGATTTCGAAGTCAACGCGCTGGGCACGTTCAATGTCCTCGAGGCGGTGCGCGGCGAATGCGCCGCAGGCCGCCCTGATCTACTCCTCGACCAACAAAGTCTACGGGGGGATGGATGACGTGCAGGCCGTCGAGACCGAGACGCGCTATCTGCTGCCCGATTACCCGCTGGGTGTATCCGAGGAGCGCGGGCTCGATTTCCATTCACCGTATGGCTGCTCGAAGGGCGCGGCCGATCAGTATGTGCGAGACTATGCACGCATCTACGGGCTGCGCACGGTGGTGTTCCGGCAAAGCTGCATTTACGGACAGCGCCAGATGGGGGTAGAGGATCAGGGCTGGGTCGCCTGGTTTGTGATCGCCGCCGTGACGGGCCGGCCGATCAGCATCTACGGCAACGGCAAGCAGGTGCGCGACCTGTTGCACGTGGACGACCTCGTGCGCGCGTTCCAGATCGCCACCGACCGGATGGACGTTGCCGCGGGTGAAGCCTATAACCTGGGCGGCGGGCCGGAGAACACCCTTTCGGTGTGGCGCGAGTTCGGTCCGCTCTTGAATGAACTGGTCGGGCGCGAGATCGAGCCGGCGCGGTTCAGCGATTGGCGGCCCGGCGATCAACCCGTGTTCGTCGCCGACGTGCGCAAGGCGGCGCGCGAACTCGGCTGGCTGCCGCAGGTCAGCGTCCGTGAAGGCATCGGGCGGCTGGTTGAGTGGGTGCGCGCCAATCGCGAATTGTTCGAGTGAAGATCCTTTTCATCCTCACCTATTACCGCCCGCACGTCAGCGGCCTGACGATCTACGTCGAGCGGCTCGCGCGCTCGCTGGCCGCCCGCGGACACCAGGTCACGGTGCTGACGTCGCAATACATGGACTCGCTCCCCGCCGAAGAGACGATGGACGGCGTGCGTGTGGTGCGCGTGCCGGTGCTGTTCCGCTTCAACAAGGGCGTCGTGATGCCCTCCTTCGCCGCCGTGGCGTGGCGGGAAATTCGCGCGCATGACGTGGTCAGCATCCACCTGCCGCAGGTGGAAGGCGCGCTGGCGACCTGGCTGGCCCGCCGGGCCGGGCGTCGCCCCATCCTGACGTATCACTGCGACCTCCAGATGCCGCCGGTGTGGTATGGGCGCATTGTGGACAAGCTGACGTATTGGGACAATCTGATTGCGGGGCGCGAGGCCGAGACCATCGTCGCGTATACGGAAGATTTCGCCTCGCACTCCCCGTTCCTGTCGCGGTTCCTGGCGGAAGGCAAGGTGCAGGTGATCCTGCCGCCCGTGGCGATTCCCGAACCGCGGCCCGCCGAAGTGGCGGCGTTGCGCCGGCGTATTGGCCTGACGGATGAGCGCGTGATCGGGTTCGCCGCGCGCTTTGCCTATGAGAAGGGCGCGGGCTATCTCATCAACGCCATCCCGCGGATTCTGGAACAAATTCCCAACGTGCGCCTCGTCTTTGCCGGGCCGTACAAGGGTGTGATCGGCGAGACCATCTGGGATGACTTGCAGCCGTTGATCCGCCAGTACGAGCCGTATCTGACCTTCCTGGGCACGCTCAACCCGGCGGAGATGGCCGACTTCTACGCCCTGTGCGACGTGGTGACCGTGGCGTCCATCAACAACACGGAGTCGTTCGGCCTGGTGCAGGTAGAGGCGTTCATGTGCGGCACGCCCGTCGTTGCGACCGACCTGCCCGGCGTCCGGCAGCCCGTGCGCATGACGGGGATGGGCGAGATCGTGCCGATTGCCGACGCCGACGGGTTGGCCGACGGGATCATCAAGGTGCTCCAGAATCGCGGCGCTTACATTCGCCCGCGCGATGAGATCATGCAGCGCTTCGCGCTGGAGCGCACCGTGGACGCGTACGAGTCGCTGTTCGCTTCCCTGGTTGTGCAAGCGAGCGAGGTTGTTCGCACATGAGCGATTATCTCTCACGCCAACTCGAAGACATGGCGCCCCATCGGGCGATCCTGCGGGCGGTGGAATGCCGATTCATGAACCGCGTGCCCCTGGTCTCGCCGGTGCTCGACATCGGGTGCGGCGACGGCCATTTCGCCTCGATCGCGTATGATCAACTGCCCATTGACATCGGTATTGACGTGATGACGCGTGACTTGCCGGAGGCGGCAAGCCGCGAAGGCGTTTACCGGCAAGTGATGTACGCCAGCGCCACCGATCTGCCTTTCCCCGATGCGGCGTTCAACACCGTGATCAGCAATTGCGTCATCGAGCATATCCCCGATAACGCGGCCGTGCTGCGTGAGATCGCGCGCGTGCTGCGACGGGGCGGCGTCTTCGCGACCACGCTGCCGAGCGAGCACTACCCGGAATATCTGCTGGGCGCGACGGCGTTTCGCAAGATCGGCCTGCGCGGGCTGGGCGAGGCGTATGGCCGCTTCTTCAACAGCATCTCCCATCATTACCACGTCTACACGCCGGAAGTCTGGCGCGAGCGGCTCTCCGCCGCCGGGTTTGAAGTCGAGGAGCAGACGTACTACTTCTCCCCGGAGGCGCACCGGCGTTTCGATCTGAGTCACTATCTTGGCGTGCCGCAACTGGTCACCAAGCGACTTTTCGGGCGCTGGGTGCTGTTCAAATGGCAGTCCGATATGTATGAGCGCTGGCTCAGGCCGTACTACGAGGAGCCGTTGCCCGCAGCCGGGGCCTATCAATTCGTGCAGTGCCGGAAGATCTAGTCGGGTAGTCAGGCTTTGGGCATGACGATCTCTCCCGTCAACTCGATCAGGATGGGCTTTACCGCCCTGTCGGTTCGCATCGGCAGGAAGGGCGCCGGCGCGACCGGACGCTATGTGGGCGGGGTGATTCGCCCCGATGCGCCCCTGGACTTGCCGGATGATACGCGGATCCGCATGCGCATCGAGGTGATGCCAGAAGGCGCGCCGGGCGGGGATGACCCGCCCGCGATGCCCGACGATGCTCAGGGCGCACCGCGGCTGGAGTGGATCCTGTTCGGGCTGGCGCTGCTGGTCTATGCGTTCACCCGCCTCTACGCCCTCGAGCGCTTCCCCATCTACTTCTTCGCGGATGAGGCCACGCATGCCGTGCTGGCGTCTGACCTGCTGCAGAACGGCTTCCGCGACATGCACGGTCGCCTCTTCCCCCTCTATTTCGAGGCCGCGGGTCTGCGCTGGACGCCGCTGCTCTCGGTCTACGTTCATGTGCTGCCGGTCGCGCTCTTCGGTAAGAGCATCGCCGTCACCCGCGCGACTGCGGCGCTGGTGACGTTGGCCGGGGTTGCGGCCGTGGCGCTCACCGCCAGACTGATCTTCCGTTGCCGCTACTGGTGGACGGCCGTGTTATTCCTGGCGCTGGCCCCCAACTGGCTGCTGCATTCGCGCACCGGCTTCGAGACGGTGATGATGGCGTCGTTCTACGCCCTCTTCCTGCTCTTCTATCTGCTCTACCGGACGCGCGCGCCCGCCTATCTGTATCCTGCGGTGGTCTTCGGCGCGGCCACGTTTTACACCTATTCCAACGGGCAGATGGTGATGGCCGCCACCGCGGTCTTGCTGTTGCTCAGCGATCTGCCCTATCATCTGCGTCACTGGAAGACCGTGCTGCTCGGGCTGGGGCTGGTTGCGGTGCTGGCGCTTCCCATCCTGCGGTTTCGCCTGACGCAACCCGACTCGCTGCCTCAGCATCTCCGGGCGATTGATTCCTACTGGTTCCGTGATATCTCGCTGACCGAGAAGCTGCGTCAGTTTGTTCGCACCTACGCATACGGCCTCAGCCCGCAATACTGGTTCTTGCCCAATCAACATGATCTCGCCCGGCATCGGTTTCGGGGGGCTGGGGCATCTCGGCATCTTCGCGCTGCCCTTCTTCCTCGTCGGGTTGGGCGTCAGCCTTGCCCGCGTCCGTCAGGCGACCTATCGGGCGGTGTTGCTGTGCGCGCTGGCTGCGCCGGCCGGGGCGGCGCTGGTGGATGTGACGATCACCCGCGTGATGGCCTTCAACGTGCCCGCCGCGCTGTTCTGCACCCTGGGGTTGGAAACGATCCTGGCGTTCCTTGCGAAGCGGATCCCCGCCACACGGCGGGCGAATCCGGGTCGCTGCGCCGGTCGCCGTGTTCGCGGTGATGGCGCTGGCGAGCCTGTTGCTGTTGCGCCATGCGCTGGTGCAGGGGCCGCGCTGGTTCAATGACTATGGCCTCTATGGGATGCAGTACGGCGCGCGACAGCTCTTCGAGGAGGCGATCCCGGAATACCTCGCAGAGGACCCCGACACGCAGATCATGGTGAGCTCGACCTGGGCCAACGGCGCAGATACCTTCATCCGTTTCTTCCTCCCAAATGTGCTGCAACGCCGGGTGCAGATGCTCAACATAGATCACTACATGGACGCGCGCCGGACGCTGGATGACCATACCCTGCTGGTGATGACGCCCGCGGAATATGAAGAGGCGTTGGCCAGCCCGAAGTTCAAAGCGGTGGACGTGGATCGGATCGTCCCCTATCCCGACGGCAAGCCGGGGTTCTACTTTGCGCGTCTGACCTACGCCGATAACCTGGATGAACTGCTGGCCGCGGAACGCATCGAGCGCAGCCAACCCGTCACCGACCGGGCGGCGATTGACGGCAGCCCGGCGCAAGTCACCCATTCGGTGCTGGAGGCGGGGCAGGTGAGCGACCTGTTCGACGGCGACCCCTTCACGCTGGTGCGCGGACTGGAGGCGAATCCCATCGTCTTCGATATCACGTTCGCCGGGCCGCGACCGATTGAGACGCTGGCGGCGACCTTCGGCAGCATGGATTTCATCCTGTACGTGAGCGCCTATGCGCCCGGCGCGACGGAACCGGTGGTCTATTCGCGTGAGTATCGCGATATGCCGCCCGACCCGACCGTCGAGGTCGCGTTTCGACCGCGGCCCCGGGCAGGTGGCAGCGAGTGATGATCGAGGCGCTGCACCTCACGGCGGGGCCGGACGCCAAGATTCACGTGCGCGAACTGGAGTTCACGCCATGAATGCGACTGATGTGCGGATTCACCCGACCGCCGAAGTCTCGCCGGGGGCGTCTATCGGCGCAGGGACGCGCATCTGGCATCAGGCGCAGGTGCGCGAAGGCGCCGTCATCGGCCAACACTGTATCCTGGGCAAGGGCGTCTATGTTGACTTCAACGTCCGCATTGGCGACAATGTCAAGATACAGAATTACGCCCTGGTGTATCACGGCGTCCGCATCGAGGATGGGGTCTTCATCGGCCCGCAGGCTTGCCTGAGCAACGACCGCTATCCGCGCGCCGTCACGCCGGACGGTCGTCTCAAGACGGACGACGATTGGGAAGTTGGGGAAATCCTGGTGCATGCCGGAGCTTCGATCGGGGCCGGTGCAATCCTGCTGCCCGGCATCGAAATCGGCCGCTTCGCCATGATCGGCGCGGGCGCGGTCGTCACCCGTTCGGTTCCCGATCACGGGTTGGCGCTGGGCGCGCCGGCGCGACTTGTGGGGTGGGCCTGTCGTTGCGGCAGGCCGCTCGAAGCGGATGGCGACCTCTGGCGTTGCCGCGTGTGCGATTGGACTCTCTCGCCGCACTCGTAAGAAGGTGAAGATGTTGAAAGCCGCGGTAATCGGCGTCGGTTCCATCGGGCGGCATCACGTTCGGGTCTATTCGCAACTGCCCGACGTGGAACTGGTCGCGATTGCGGATACGGACGCAGGGCGACGTGAGGCCATAGCTCGCCAGTTTCGCATCCCGGCATATGAGAACGCAGAGACGATGCTGGAACGAGGCGCAACCCGATCTGGTCTCCGTGGCCGTGCCGACCGCCCTGCATCTCGAAGTTGCGTGCCTGGCGCTCGATGCGGGGGCGCATGTCCTGGTCGAAAAGCCGATGGCGGCGACCTACGAGGAGGGACGCGAATTGATCGCGCACGCGGCCGCGGCGCGGCGCGTGCTCACCGTGGGGCACATCGAGCGGTTCAACCCGGCGATCATCGAGCTCCAACCGCGACTGGCGGGCGGCGAGATCGGGCAGATATTCCAGGTGCACGCACGGCGACTGTCGCCCTTTCCCGCCTACATCCACGACGTCGGGGTGGTATTCGACCTGGCGACGCACGAACTGGACATCATGCGCCGGCTGGTCGGCCGCCCGGTGGCGCACGTGTCGGCGGAGGTGGAGCGCAACGTACACGCGACGCACGAGGACTTGCTCTCCGCGATGCTCCGTTTCGATAACGGCGTGCTGGGGGTGCTGGATATCAACTGGCTAAGCCCCGTGAAGGTGCGTGAGTTGCGCATAACCGGCGAACGGGGCATGTTCGTGGTAGACTATATCGCCCAGGACCTGTTCTTCTATGAGAATCGGATTGCGCCGAGCCGGTGGGATGCGATGGCGCTCTTCCGCGGGGTCGAGGAGGGCAACGTCACCCGGCTGCGCGTCACGAAGGTCGAGCCGCTCGAAGCCGAGCTGCGGTCGTTCATCGAAGCAGCGCGTGGGAACAGTGAGCCGCTGGTGACGGGGCTGGATGGTCTGGGCGCCGTGGCGCTGGCGACGTTGTTGCTCGATGCAGGGAACAGCGGCTGTCGTCTGGACGTTAGAGGAGAGATTGCCCGGCGCGGCTGGCGCGAACTGGCCGATGCCTGATGCGTCCCTGAAGAATTCCTGGTTAAGTTGCCGTGATGCTTCACTCCGTTCAGCATGACAACGCAAGATCAGATGAGGCCGGTCCGTGGCTGACGGTGCTCATGCCGGCCTACAATGAAGCGGCCGGCCTGGCCGACGCCGTGGAGCAGGTATTGGCCGCGCTCGACGGATTCGATATCAGCGCCGAGTTGCTGATCGTGGATGATTGCAGCACGGACGGCACGCCGGAGGTCGCCGACGGGTTGCAGGCCCGGCATCCTGAGGTGCGCGTCGTGCATCACGCGGTGAATCAGGGGATCGGCGGCGGGATGCGCACGGGGATCGCGGAGGCGCGCGGGCGCTGGTTGATCCTCATTCCCGCAGACCTTGCGCTCGACCTGGGAGAGTTGCGCCGTTACTTCGACGCCGCGCGTGATGCGGACGCCGTCGTGGGCGTCCGGTCGGATCGGCGCGATTATAGCCGGTTCCGTCGCGTGGTTTCATGGGCCAACATCCGGCTGATTCAGGCGCTCTTCGGGATGCCGTTGCGCCAGTTCAACTACATCAGCATGTACCGGGTGGAATATCTGCGGCGGATTGACGTGCGCAGTTGGGGCAGCGCCTTCTTCTTCGCCGAGATCCTCATCCGGCTGCACGCGATGGGAGCGAGGCTGAGCGAGGTAGACATAATCTATTTACCGCGCACCAGCGGACAGGCGACCGGGGCCAACGTGCGCCTGATCGCACGCACCGGCCGCGATATGTGGCGCTTCTGGTGGGATTGGAATGTGCTGGGCGAGCGCAACAGGTATTCATCCATTCGGCAAGATAATCCGCTATGAAAGATTCGACGATGACCGAACCGACATCCACTGCGACAGCATCCGGAAGGCGAGCCGGGCCAGGCGCGGGCGCGCTCTGCAATGAGGTGGCTCGCGCCGCTGCTCCTGCTCCTGATTCTGGGCGTGGGGGCATATCTGCGGCTCAGCCACCTCAATTGGGATGCCGAGACGCACATCCACCCGGATGAGCGGTTCCTGACGATGGTCGAAGACGCCCTCGATCTGCCGACCAGCTTCAGCGAGTTCATTGACAGCACCATCTCGCCGATGAGCCCCTATAACAAGGGGTATGGCTTCTTTGTCTACGGCACCTTGCCGATCTTCATCGTGCGGGTGGCGGCGGAGTTTGCCAATCAGATCAACCAGGACACCCAGTGGTGGACGATCGTCGAGGGGATTCCGATTGATCTGGCGGGCTATAGCGGTGTGCATTTCGTCGGGCGCGCGCTATCGGGTCTCTTTGACCTGGCCTGCATCCCGCTCATCTTCCTGATCAGCCGCCGCCTGTATGACAAACGCGTCGGGCTGTTGGCGGGGCTGTTCTATGCGTTCGCCGTGCTGCCGTTGCAGCAGGCGCACTTCTTCACCGTAGACACCTTTGGCACGTTCTTCGCGCTGTTGACTTTTTACTTCGCCGTGCGGGTGATGCAGGGCGGTCAACCCGACCGACGGGGCGGCGGCTGGCCGACGTACATCGCGATGGGGGCCAGCCTGGGGGCGACGGTCGCGTCGCGCATCAATCTCGCGCCGATGGCCGGGATTGTGCTGCTGGCCGCGGGCGTGCGCGCGTGGGATGACTGGCACGCATCGCCCGATAGTCGCGGCGCAGTGCGCGACGGCGCGTGGCTCAACACGCTGTTGCAGGCGACCTTCTTCCGCTTGATTCTTGATGGGCGTCACGGCCATCGCGGTGTTCCGCGTTGCGCAGCCTTATGCGTTCGGCGGCACGAGCCTGCTCGATTTCAGTTTCGCGGACGCGTGGCGCGACAACATGCGCCAGATTCGGCTGCTCATCGGCGGCGACGCCGATTACCCGCCCGGCCACCAGTGGGCCAGCCGGACGCCGTTCGTCTTCCCGTTCACGAATATGGTGATCTGGGGGATGGGCGTCCCGTTGGGGGCGACGGCGTGGGCGGGGTGGGCGCTGGGCGCGTGGCAGGTGATCCGCGGCATGACCCTCCGGCCCGACGGCAAGGCCGTGCGGATGCACATCCTGCCCGTTGCGTGGATCGGCGGTATGTTCCTGTGGCAAGGCTTGCAATACGTGCAGTCCATGCGCTACCTGCTCCCCATCTACCCGACGCTGGTGATGATGGCGGCATGGCTGCTGTGGTGGATCGTGGATCGCGCCCGCGCCCGGATTCATCGCCCCGCAGTGACCGGGCTGGCGTACGGTCTGATGGTCGTTGTGACCATCGCGACCATGTTGTGGGGGTGGGGCTTCCTGGCGATTTATCGCCGTCCGCTCAGCCGGGTCACGGCGTCGCGGTGGATCTATGAGAACGTGCCGCCGGGCAGCGTGATCGCCAACGAGCATTGGGATGACGGCCTGCCCCTGCGGATTGACGGGAAGGATGGGTTCGGCTCTTTCGGCTATCGCGGGCTGAGCACCTCCGGCGACGGCAATATGCAGATGTACAACGAGGACACGCCGGAGAAGCGCGAGCAACTCTATCAATGGCTCAACGAGGCCGACTACATCGTGCTTTCGTCGAATCGGCTGTGGGGTTCCATCCCGCGCCTGCCTTTGCGCTACCCGATGACCGTGAAGTACTACGACCTGCTCTTCAGCGGCGAGTTGGGGTTCGAGGAAGTCTATCGCGGCGTGTCCTTCCCGACGATCTTCGGCGTCGAGTTCAACGATACGGGCGCGGAAGAAGCCTTCAGCGTCTACGATCATCCCGAGGTCAGAATATTCAAGAAGACGCCGGCGTACAGCGAGGAGCTGGCGCGCGGCTATTTCGACCCCATTGACCTGGAGCACACGATCCAGTACTGGCCCAAGCAGGTCAGCGCCGCGCCCACCGCACTGCTGATGACGGAGGACGAGGCGGCGCAGCAGCAGGCCGGCGGCAGTTGGGCGCAGATCTTCAACCCGGACAGTGTGGTGAACCGCTCTCCGGTGATTGCCGTCCTGATCTGGCTGCTGCTGCTGGAAATCCTGGGGGTCATCGCCTTCCCGCTGGCTTTCGGCGTGTTAAGGAACCTGGGCGACCGGGGCTACGGCGTCGCCAAGACGCTGGGGATGCTCCTGCTCGCCTGGCTGGCGTGGCTTGGCCCCGGCCTCAAGCTCACCGAGTTCAGCCGCGCCTACATCGCCCTGTGCCTGCTGCTGCTGGCGGCCCTGTCTGCCTACCTGGGATGGCGTCATCGTGATGAGATCGGCCGGTTCGTGCGGGCGCGGTCGGGGTTGCTCGCCACGGAAGAAATCATATTCCTCATGCTCTTCGTGATGTTCCTGGCAGTGCGCTGGGGTAACCCCGACCTGTGGCACCCGGCGCGCGGGCGGCGAGAAGCCGATGGACTTCGCCTATCTCAACGCGGTGATCAAGTCCACGACGTTTCCGCCCTACGATCCGTGGTTCGCGGGCGGCTTCATCAACTATTACTACTTCGGTTTCGTCATCATCGGGACGCTCGTCAAGCTGTCGGGCATCGTGCCGGCGGTGGCTTATAATCTGGCCGTGCCGACGCTTTTTGCGCTGGTCGGCGTGGGCGCGTTCAGTGTGGCGTACAACCTCACCGACGGCGACAGCGACCTCCCGCCGGATGACGATGCGGTCTCGCCCGGACTATCCCGCAGCGGGTTGCTGGCCGGCCTGGCGAGCGTGCTGCTGGTCGTCATCGTCGGCAACCTGGGCAACGTGCGGTTGCTCATCCAACAGTTCGCCGTGCAGGTTCCGCCTGACCCCGGCGTGACCGGGCCGCTGGCGCAGTTCCGGTCCGCGCTGAGCGGCCTGGGCGCGGTGTTGCGCGGCGACGCGGCCCTGAGCTTCCCGAACGACTGGTGGTTCTGGAACGCCTCGCGGGTGATCCCGGATACGATCAACGAGTTTCCCTTCTTCACGTTCACCTATGCCGACCTGCATGCGCACATGATCGCGCTGCCGATCTTCGTGCTCGGGCTGGCCGCCGCGACGGCGCTGGTGCGCACCGTGCGCGCGCCGTCATCGCTTGAAGCGTACATGGGGCCGTGGTACGTATCTCCCAATGAGTTGCTGCTCATCGGCGGGCTGGGTTTCGTGGCCGGTGCGCTGCGAGCGACGAACACCTGGGACTTTCCGACGATGCTCATCATCGGCGTCGTCGCGATCATCATTGGTGAGCTCGTGCGTCACCGGCGGATCCCGCTGCCCGAACAACTCGATCAGCGGATGGCGTTCTTCTTCCGCCGGCTCGTCGCCATCGGGTGGCGCAGCCTTCTCCTGATCGCCGTGGCGGCGCTGTCGTTCTATCCGTTCAGCTCCCACTACGCCACGGCTTACGGTGGGCTGCAATCCTGGCAAGGCGACGGGAGCCTGCTGACCGATTACTTCGTCGTCTATGGCCTGTTCCTCGCGCTGGCGACGATCTTCCTGTTGAGCGAATTGGCCGATCAGGCGCGGCGTGGGCGCATCCCGGCGGAGTTGGCCGAACTTGGCCCGGCAATCGCCGTATTCGTGGTCGCAGGCGCGGGTCTCGGTTGGCTCATCGGCGCGAAAATCTGGCTGATTGCGCTCCCGCTGTTGGCCCTCGCGGTCTTCCTTGCCGACAGGCCGTGATTTGCCCGCCGTACGCCGTTTCGGACTGCTGCTGCTGGCGCTCGCCTTCGCCATCACGATGGGCGTCGAGGTGATCCGCCTCAAGGACGACATCGGCCGCATGAACACGGTGTTCAAATTTTACATGCAGGCCTGGACGCTGCTCGGCGTGGCCTGCGCCTATGGCTTCGCCCTCTGGGCGGACCGCGCGTCGTCGTGGAAGATCGGGTGGCGCTGGCTGGCCTGGGCGACGACCGGCGTGCTGGTCGCGGGCGCGGTGCTCTATCCCATCACGGCCGCGCCGGCGAAAATCCGCGACCGGTTCTCCGCCGAAGCCTCGCCGCGCGGGCTGGACGGCATGGCCTACATGGATCAGGCCGAATACAGCGATAACGGCCGTCAATTCCGGCTGGCCGATGATAAGGCGGCGATGCAGTGGATGCTGGAGAATGTCCCCGGCTCGCCCGTGATCCTGGAGGCGAACACGCCCGGCTATCGCTGGGGCAACCGTTTCAGCATCTACACCGGCCTCCCGGCGGTCATCGGGTGGGACTGGCACCAGCGGCAACAGCGCTCCGTCGTGCCGGGCGCGATGATTGACCGGCGGCTGGCCGATGTGCAAGAAATCTATAACACGCCCGATCTCAACCGGGCGCAGCGATTGCTGAACCATTACGGCGTCTCCTACATCGTTGTAGGAGAGCTGGAGCGCGCCTATTATGCCCCGGAGGGCCTGGCGAAGTTCGACGCAATGGCCGAGCAGGGCTATCTCGAACGGGTCTATCCCGAAGCGCCGTCCGTCAATGCGCCGGTGCAGATCTACGCGGTGCGTGACCGCATGGCCCCGCTGACCCTCGATCTGGCGTCGGGCATCGGGCCGCAGCCGGTTCCCACGCCGACCCTGGAACCGGCGTCCGCCGACGGCGCGTCCGGGATAGCGGAAGAATAACGTGCATCCGGCCGGCTGCAAGTGACGGGCGACGTGGAATCCGGGGTGTCGGGCGCGCCGTTGCCGGCTTCCGGGCGTCGTTGGCTGCCCTGGCTGGCGCTGTTGGGCATCCTGCTTGTCGGGGGGGCGCTGCGCTTTTCGGCGCTCAACTGGGATCGCTCCCAGCATGTTCACCCCGATGAGCGTTTCATTGTGTGGGTGGCCGACACCATGTCATGGCCCGGCGACCTGGCGACGGCGCTGGACCCGGCGCGCTCCACATTGAACCCCTACCGGTGGCCGCCCGGCGACGGCGACCTGGCGGGTACGCCCCGCGGCTTTGCCTACGGCCATGCGCCGCTCTATCTGACCTTGCTGGCCGCCCATGCCGGTGAGGCCGTCTCCCGTTGGATGGCCGAGACGTCGCTGGCCTTGCCGGCGACGCTACAACCGGTTGAAGTCGCGTGGCGACATTTGACCGAGTACAACAACATCGGTTTGGTCGGGCGGGCGCTGAGCGCGCTGTTCGACCTGGGCACGATCCTCGCGGTGTTCTCCCTGGGTCGGCAGGCGTTTGGCATGGGGGCCGGGCTGATGGCCGCCGTGTTCTACGCGCTTTCCGTGCTCGCGATCCAACTCAGTCATTTCTTCGCCGTGGATATCCCGCTCACCTTCTTCGTGACGGCCTGTGTGGCGCTGGCCGCGCGCTGGGCCGCGCCGGGTACGCGTTCGGGGTGGCCTGCCTGGGTTGCTGCGGGGTTGATGGCCGGTCTCGCCGTTGGCTCGAAGTTCAGTGCCGTGTTGATCGTCGCGCCGTTGTGCGTCGCCGTATGGTTTCGGGTTCGGAGCGAAGAGAAGGGCGCTCTGATTGAGGAGAACGGCGCTTTATCTCGGCGTGGCGCTGGGCGCGGCGGCGTTGGCATTCGCACTGAGCAACCCGTTTTCGCTGATCGAGTTCCGGGCCTTTGCCGGCAACCTCTTCGCCCAGAATGCGATGGTCAGCGGCGTCATGGACGCGCCCTATACCCGTCAATACGCGGGTACGCTGCCGTATCTCTACTTCATGCGCGAATCGAGCCAGTGGGGGCTGGGTTGGCCGCTGGGGCTGGTCGCCTGGGCCGGGTTTGCATGGTGCGCCTATCGCGCCTTGCGCCGGCGCGCGGGCGTCGCGGAGTGGGTCATGCTTGCCTGGGCCGTGCCGTATTTCGCGATCACCGGCCTCTTCCACGCCAAGTTCCTCCGCTATATGGCCCCGCTGCTGCCTTTCCTGCTGGTCATGGGCGCAGGGATGCTGATGGCGCTGCGTGATCGGATGAATCACCGTTGGGGCAAGACCGGGCGCATCGCCTGGGCGGGCGGGCTGGCGCTGCTCGTGGGGTTCACCGCCGCCTGGGCGGTGGCGTTCACGGGGATCTATCGGCAGGAGCATCCGTGGTTGCAAGCCTCGCGCTGGATCTACAGCAACGTCCCCGACGGCGCGACGTTGCTCACCGAGGCGTGGGATGATGCGCTGCCGCTCCGCATGGACGAGATCCCCGACCGGCCCCCCGTGCGCGAATATGTGCAGGTGGAACTGCCCCTGTGGGATGAGGATACGCCCGAAAAGCTGGATACGCTGGCCGCCGAACTGAGCGCCGGGGATTACGTGATCCTCGCCACCAACCGGCTCTATCGCCCGATTCAGAACCAGCCCCGGCGTTACCCGATGGCGAGCCAGTACTACCGGATGCTGCTCTCCGGCGAGTTGGGCTATGAGCCGGCGGCGGAGTTCAGCGCATATCCCCGCATCGGCGGGCTGGTCATCCCTGACGATAACGCCGACGAGAGCTTCACCGTCTACGACCATCCGCGGGTGATGATCTTCGCCAACACCGGCGACCTCAGCGAAAGCGTCATCCGGCTCGCGGCTGGGGCGTTATCTCCCGCTGAGTTCGGGCGCGCACTCCGGCAAGGCGACGGGGTTGGCCCGCTATCGGGCGCAAGGTGATGATCCCGCCGATTCGCTGTTATTGGCGCAACCCGTGGAATCCCTGCCGGTGGTCGCGGATTACCGCTGGAACGACGCCGCGGCCGCGTCGCCGCTGTTGGCTGCGGCGCTCTGGTGGCTGGTCATCGGCGTCGTTCGGCTGGGTCGTCTGGCCGCTGCTTTTCCCCCTCCTGCCGGGTTTGCGCGACCGCGGCTACGGGTTGGCCCGCGCGCTCGGCTGGCTGATCATCGGCTGGGTTCACTGGATGGGGGTCAGCCTGGGCCTGTGGGAGAATCGCGCCCCGCGATTGCCTTGATCCTTGCGGCGCTCGCCGTGCTGGGCGGCGTCGCTGCGTGGCGTCAGCGCGAGTCGTTGGGCCGATTCGTGCGGGCGCAGCGCGGACTGATCCTCGCGTCTGAAGGGGTGTTCCTGGTTGCCTATGCCGCGTTTGTCGGGATTCGCCTGCTCAACCCCGACCTGTGGCAGCCGTGGAATGGCGGTGAGAAGTTCATGGAGTTCGCGTTCCTCAACGCCATTCTCCGCAGCGCTCACTTCCCGCCCTATGACCCGTATTTCGCCGGGGGCATACTGAACTACTACTACTACGGCCTCTATCTGGTCAGCCTGCCCATCAAGCTGACCGGCATCCCGCCGGAGGTCGCCTTCAATCTTGCCGTTCCATCGCTCTTTGCGCTGGCCGCGCAGGGCGTATTCTCGGTGGGCGCGTCGCTTGCCGGGGGGCTGACATGGGACGCCTCGTATGGGGCGGACGTGGAGGATGGCGAACGTCCTGCCGCGAAGTGGTGGATTCCGGCGCTCCTGACCGTCGTGTTCACGCTGCTGATGGGCAATCTCGCCTCGCTCTCGCAGATGCTGGATCGTCAGGCGCGGCTCGGTGGCTGGCCCGGCCCCGGCAGCGGCCCCGCAGCGTATCTTTCGGGGCTGACGCAGGGTTTCGCGGCGCGTCTCGACGGCGCGTCCGCGTCCGGCTTCGATTACTGGGCCCCCAGCCGGGTGATCCCGTACACGATCAACGAATTTCCGCTCTGGACGTTCGTCTTTGCCGACCTGCATCCGCACCTGATCTCGATTCCCTTCGGCGTCGCGGTGATCGGCCTCGCGTTGCACCTGTTGCTTCACATCTCCCCGCTCAACCCGGATGGCGCGACTCCTAATCTTCCGTTAAGGTCTTTGCAAGGCTTGCTTAATCTGGGCCTGCTATCCTTGACGCTAGGGTCGCTCGGCGCGATCAACACCTGGGACCTGCCGACCTATCTGCTGCTCGTTGCGGGCAGCCTGATGCTGGCCGGTTGGCGGGCGCGCCGGTGGGCCGGCGTTGCCGCCGGGGTGATCGCCTCCGGCGTGGTCGGTGTGCTGTCGGTGCTCATGTATCTGCCCTTCTACCAGCACTATCAGGTGCAGGTAGGGCGCGGCGACGGTTGGGTGTTGACCCGTTACCTGGGCTGGGTCGAAAATCCCAGCCCGCTCGGCGATTGGCTGCGCGTGTGGGCAATTCTGCTGCTGTTCGCGGTCGCATTCGGGGTGATGGACGTGATCGCGCGGCGGCGTGTCATGGATGAGGATAGGCGTCTCAACCGCGCACAGCGGGCCGCGCTGGCGAGTGATCGGTTTCTTGCTTGCCGCGGCCGGGGTGCTGATGCTGCTTGCGCTGGGGCGGCCAACGGCGGCCATCGCCGCCATCCCGTTGATCCTGGGTCTTTATGCGGCGTTGCGACCCGGCATCCCGCCTGAACACGCGTTCCTCGCGTGGCTGATTGCGCTGGGATCCGCCGTGCTCGTCGGGACGGAGCTGGTCTATCTGCGCGATTTTCTGGATGGCGGCGACTGGGAGCGCATGAACACCGTGTTCAAGTTCGGCGTTCCGGCGTGGCTCTTGCTGGGGATCGCAGGCGGCGTGGCCTTGTGGCTGCTCTGGCGTCGTCCCATGGGGCAAGGGTGGAGCGTGTCCGGTTGGCTGATCCGCCTCGGAGCCGTCGGGTTGGTGGTCGCCGGGCTGGTCTTCCTGCTGCTGGGCATACCGGCGCGCGTGGATGATCGTTTCCCCGGCGCACGGCCGCCCATCGGAACCCTGGATGCGACGGCTTACATGACGGTCGGCGCCTATAGCTGGCCTTCGCCGGACCGCGTGATCGAATTGCGCAGCGAGCGCGAGGCGATCCGCTGGCTTCTCGACAACGTCACGGGCACGCCGGTGCTGGCCGAAGCGCCTGCGGGCGAGTACCTCGTGGATGGGCAATCCGTGGGGTATGACTACTACCGGGCCGGCGGTTTGCGGGTCGCCAGCATGACCGGGCTGCCGACCTTCGTCGGGCATCATCAGTATGAGCAGCGCGACGGCGGGCAAGTGGGCGAGCGCACCCGATTGGGCCAGGAGTTCTTCCGGACGACCGACATCGCCCGGACGCGCGCATTGATAGACCAGCTTGGCGTGCGGTATATCTACGTTGGACCATTGGAGCGCATCCTGATGGCGGAGGAAAGCCTGCGGAAATTCGATATCCTGGCCGAAAACGGCGAACTGGCGGTGGTGTTCGACAATGGCCCGGTTCGCATCTACCAGGTTGCGCCGTGATGACGCCCGGGCAAGCCGTTTGGCGGCGACAGACGCTCATGCTAGAATCCACGATTATGTTTGGTAACGACCGGGGACAGGTCGGGCGGTACTTGATGCTTGCAGCATTCTCCTGGTGGCTTGTCAGCTTTCTCATGGGACTCGCGGCATTGCCGTTGGCGTGGCGGCTTCTTGGCCGGTTGCCGTCGCGCGGTTACGCCGCGAGCAAAGCGCTGGGTCTTCTTGCTGACCGCCTACGTGCTGTGGATCGGCGCATCGTTCCGGTTGCTTCCCAACGATCTGGGCGGCATCCTGATCGCGCTCGGGATCGTGACCGGGCTGTCGTTCTGGTTGGGGCGCGAGGGTCTGCGACGCGACGCTGATGGCGTGCGCCCGCTATTTGTGTGGTTGCGCGACCAACGCGGGCTGGTGGTGGTCGTTGAGGTGATTTTTCTCGCGGCATTCGTCCTGTGGACGATCTTCCGGGCCTATAACCCGGAGATCGCCGGGACCGAGAAACCGATGGAGTTTGCCTTCATCAACGGTGTGCTGCGCAGCAACGCGTTCCCGCCGCAAGACCCGTGGCTTTCAGGCTATGCGATCAGCTATTACTATTTTGGCTACGTGATGCTTGGCCTGCTGATCCGGTTGACCGGCGTGGACCCCGCGGTCGGGTTCAACCTCGGCGTGGCGCTCTGGTTCGCGCTGACATTGATCGGCGCATTCGGTGTGGCCTATGATCTGGCGGCGCTTGCGCGTCGCGAGGCGTCGCGCAGGGCCGGCCCGCTGATCGTCGGGGGGCTGGGCGCGCTGTTCGTGGGCATCCTGGGCAACCTCGAGGCGCTGGTTGAACTGGCGTACAATCGCCAACTGATTCCTGCGGGCTGGGTTCGCTGGCTCGACATCAAGAATCTCACCGCCGCGCCGCCGAACTCCGGCCTGGTCGGAGCAATTCTGGTGGTGGTGGCGCGCTTCGCGCGTGATTCACGACAAGGACCTGTTGGGGAACTCCGTCGAGGTGATTGACGAGTTCCCGTTCTTCAGCTTCCTGCTGGGCGACCTGCATCCGCACGTGCTGGGGCTGCCTTTCGTGTTGCTGGCGATTGCGGTGGCTTTGCATATTGCCCTGGTGGGGCTGTCCGCGCCGGAACGGTCACGCCGGGCGGTGGGGCCGCTTCAGGGTGATTGACATAACGGGTATGGGCGTCGCGGGCCTTGTGTCTCTTGCGGTGATCTTCGGCGCGTTGGCATTTCCTGAACACCTGGGACTATCCGATCTATCTGGCTTTGCTCACAGGGGCTATCTTCGTCGGCGTGATTCTGCGCGATGGGTTGAGTTGGGGCGCGCTCGGGCGCTCGGCGCTCGGCGGGGCGGTGGTCGGCGTGTCGGGGTGGATCGCCTATTTCCCATTTTACGTGGGGTTTCAATCGCAGTTGGGCGGCGTCCTGCCGAATCTGCTTGCGCCCAGCCGGTTCAGCCAGTTCTTCGTGATGTTCGGGCCGTTCCTGGTGATGGTCACGGTGTACATGGCGCTTCTGTCGCGCCGCGTCGAGGGTCTGGCGCGCCGCTTCCTGATTGCGTTACCCGTGACGCTGCTCGCGCCGTTGGTTCTGTCGGGGCTGGTGACTCTGCTCCTGGGGTTGATGCCGCAAGGCCGCGCGTATGTTCAGGGCCTGCTGAGCGACCCGGCGGTGCAGCAGCTCGTGGGCGGCAGCCGCGTTGCAGACCTTGCCGCCTACGCCGTCCGCCTGCGGGCTGCGACCCCGTGGACATTCCTGGCGCTGGCGCTGTTATTGGCCTGGGTGATCGCGCTGCTGTGGTCCCTGGCGGCGCGCGCACGGTCTGCCGATGACGAGAGATCATTGGCGCAACCGTTGGATGTGGCCGATATGTTTGCCGTGTTGATGATCGGGCTGGCCCTGCTGCTGACCCTGACCGTAGAGTTCGCATATCTGCGCGATCTGTTCGGGACGCGCATGAACACCGTGTTCAAGCTCTATTATCAGGCGTGGGTATTGCTCGCTCTGGCCTCTGCCTATGGGCTGGGCCGGTTGGTCACGAGCGAGGCGTCGTTGGTGTTCAAAGCTTCCGGCGGTCGGGTTTGCCGCCCTGCTGATCGTTGCCGGCCTGATCTATCCGGTCGCGGCGACGCCGAACAAGGCCAACGCGTTCGCCTCCGAGCCGACGCTCGATGGACTGGCCTTCATGCGGGCGAGCCGACCGGCCGAGGTCGCGGCCATCGAATGGATTCGCGCCAACGTCAATCCGGCGGCAGTTGTGGTAGAGTCGAGCGGCGGTTCATACAGCCCGGAGGGCGCCGGACGTGTTTCGATGTCCACCGGCAACCCCACGCTGCTCGGTTGGGACTTTCACGAAATGCAATGGCGCGGCGACGCCTACGGCGAAATGGTCGCCGGCCGCCCGGAGGCGCTCGATCAGATTTACCGCCTGGCGCCGACCGAGGAGTTGACCGGCTTGCTGGATCGCTGGAATGTGGATTTCGTCTATGTGGGTGACCTGGAACGCGATAAGTTCGGGGTGAGCGATGCGACATTGAGCCGCTTCGACCGCGTCTTGCGCCGGGTCTATGACAGGGACGGCGTTATTATCTATGCACGCTGAAACCACGACTGACGTACACGCCTGATGCGAGAATCGGCTATCCGGTGCGCGAGCCGGATCGTCTGACTGCGCGCGTACACGAGTGGTTGACGGTGGAGCGCGTCGCTTATGGCGGCCTGCTCGTCTTCGCGCTGGCCCTGCGGCTGCTCGGTCTGGGGTGGTCGCCGCTGGGGCCGGGTGAAGCGCAACAGGCGATACCGGCGCTGAACGCCGCGCGGTCGCTGCCCGTTGACATGAGCGGCGTGGATCCCGCCCTGTACTCGCTACAGCGCTTGCTCTTCACCCTGTTTGGTGCGAGCGATTTCGCTGCGCGGTTCTGGCCCGCGTTGTTGGGCGGGCTTGCGGTATTGTGCTTCTACGCGTTTCGAGAGCGGCTGGGCCGATCCGGCGCACTGATGGCCGCGGCGCTGTGGGCCATATCTCCCATGGCCGTCTTCACCAGCCGGCTCGGCTACGGCGACGCGTTGGTCGCCTCATTTGCGCTGGCTGCGGCTGCGGCGTTGGAGATCGTCTGGCGGCGCGCGTATCACATGCTGCCGGTCGAGGGTCTGGCTTCTGAAGCGCAACCCGATGCCCGTCGCTATGTGATCCTTGCGGGCGTTGCGTTGGGCTTGATGCTGGCGTCCGGCGGCAATGCCTATACGGTGCTGGCGATGGCGATCGCTGCCGGCGCTGATCTGGCGTGACGCGGCGCGTCGGATGTGGCAGGCCGTTGCGCCCTACTGGAAGGCGGCGGCGTTTGCGTTCGGGGCGACGTACGCCCTGTCGGCTACGTTCGTGTTTGTCACACCCGAAGGGCTTGCGGCGGCGGCCGCGCTTCCCGGCGTGTGGGCGCGTGACCTGATCCCGTGGAACGGGGAATATTCGGCGTTCGAGTTGGCGGGTCGCCTGCTGATGAGCGATGTCGTGGTGCTCATTCTGGGGCTGGTGGGTCTGGGCATTGCCGTGCGCCGGCGCAACGCCTTCGGCATGGCCGCGGGTCTGGCGACGGGCATCGCCCTGATTCCCGTGCTCCTGGGGCGAGGCCGCCACCCCCTCGATCTCGTTCTCGTCCTCCTTCCGTTGGTCTATCTTGCCGGGCCGGTCGGCGCCCGGGTGTTCGAGAACTTCACCCGGTGGTGGTCGTCGCTGGATGCGGTGTTGCTGGCCGTGGTGAACGCTGTATTACTGATTGCTGCGGCTTTCTGTCTGGCCGGCGCGTTCAACCCGGCGAACACGGCCAACTGGCGACAGGTGTATCTCATTGTCGGGTCGCTCACGCTGATCCTGGCGGTGTTGCAATGGTTTGTTTATGGCGTCCTCGGCGATTGGGGAACTGTCGCCCGCGTCGCGCCCTTCGTCCCGCTGGTGCTGGGACTGACGTGGATGCTGTCGCAGTCCATCGGCATCGCGATGGATCACGGCGCATGGCGGCAGGCGAACCCCGTACACGAGTACACCGGCGAGGGGTATGCCGATCTCGCGGCCGAACTGCGCAACGTGACGGCGCTCAATGGCCGCGGCGACCGCGAGGTCAGCATAGACCTGGTGTTGTCGCCGGGGCGCGATGATGCCCTGGAACCCGTCCTGCTCTGGTTGTTGCGCGATTATCCGATGGTGCAGCGTTCGGCGGCCACCCCGCTGCAACCCGCGCCGGTCGTGATCACGGCGGCGGAGATCCAGCCGGGCCTGATTGACGCCTACGGCGGCGCGGATTTCAGCGTCCTCGAACGCTGGCAGCCGTCAATGCTTGATAGCGCCTATGCGCGCCTGCGTTGGGTGCTGTTTCACGAGGCGCGCATCCCGCCGGAAACAACGAGCGCCGTGCTGTGGGTGCGCCGGCCGCTACAATCTACAACCGTCGACGCACCTCCCCTGCTTGATTTAGCGCCGGAAATTCCGCTTGAATCCGGCCCGGCGCCCTGATGTCAGTGATGGAGAATTCGTCCATGGAGGAACTCACTCCTGTGATTGCGCAGGAACCTGAACCTGCGCCCGGCCTGTTGGATCGTTCATTCCTGCATCTGACGCGCTGGGATTTCGAGAAAACCCTGTGGGTCATCCTGATCGCGGTCGCATTCCTGACCCGCGTCATCGGGCTGGGCGACCGCGCCATGAGCCACGACGAAAGCCTGCACACGGTCTATTCCTGGCAGCTCTTTGACGGTCGCGGCTATCAGCATCAACCGATGATGCACGGACCGCTCAAGTTCATCCTGAACGCCGGCAGCTATTATCTGTTCGGCGTGAACGATTGGAGCGCGCGCATCCAGGTGGCGCTCTTCGGCGACGCTGATGGTCGCGTTCGTGTGGATGCTGCGGCCCTGGCTGGGGCGCGTCGGCGCGCTGATGGTGGCGACGATCTACACGATCTCACCGGCGTTGCTCTATCACAGCCGGTATATCCGCGATGAAGTGATGCTGTGCGCGCTGACTCGTGCTCCTCGTCGTGGCGATGTTCCACTATCTCGACACGCGACGAGAGAAGTGGCTGATCCTCGCTCGCGGCGACGCTGGCGCTGGCGTTCCTCACGATGGAGGCGTCCTTCATCTTCGGGGGCATCTTCGGCATCTTCCTGATTCTGGCCTTGCTCGCGCAACTCTGGCGCAGCGAGTGGCCCGCAGGCGACCGGCGTTTTTCATACCGTATCCTGGTCGGCGTGGGGTTACCCGTGCTCGCCGTCGGCGTGACGCTGCTGATGTTCAAGCAAAGCTTGCCCGGCATCGTCGCGTCCGGGATTGGCGGGGCGCTGGTGCTGCTGGCGATCGGGCTGGTGATCATGGCCTGGCGCAAGAACCTGCACGCCTTTGCCGAGCTCGACTTGATCATCCTGCTTGGCACGTTGGTGCTGCCGTTCGCCTCGGCGATTGTGCTGAAGGCGTTGGGGTGGGAGATCAGCCAGTTCAACAATCCGGGCCAGATCTCACTTTCGATGGTGTGGCAGGGTGCGCTGGTGCTGCTCGTGCTTTTCCTCGCCAGCGCCCTGATCGGTTGGTTCTGGCTGGGGATGCGCTGGGTGGCCGCGGCCGCTGTGTTCTGGGCCATCGCGCTGCTCTTCTACACCACCTTCTTCACCAACGGCCAGGGGATCGGCACCGGCATCATCGGTTCGCTGGGTTATTGGATTGACCAGCAAGAGGTGATGCGCGGCGGCCAGCCGTGGTATTACTTCTATATGTTGGTCCCGCTCTACGAATTTCTCCCGCTCATCCTCAGCTTCGGCGGCATTTTCTACTGGCTGCGGACGCGCGTGTTCGGCAAGCGTCCGACCCAGGCAGTGGATGTAGAAGGTTCAATTCCTGAAGCTTTACCCGTCGCGCCGGGCGACGCAGCGTATACGCCGCCGATCAGCGTGCAGGCGGTCTTCGAGGCGTTCATGGTGTTCTGGGTGCTCGCCACCTGGGTCGTCTTCACCTACGTCGGCGAGAAGATGGCCTGGCACACGGTATACTTCGCCACGTCTATGGGGCTGCTGGGCGGCTGGTGGCTCGGCAAGCTGATCACCGGCGTCAACTGGAAGACGGCCCGTTCGGAGGGCATTTTCCGGCTGATGGCGATGGTCCCGCTGTTCCTGATCGCGCTGAGGGCCATCCTGCCCACTTCGACCCGGCGACCTTTTGTGGATGTGACCATCACGGGGTTGAGCACGACGATGCAGTGGGTGCTGGCGCTCATCTTCGGGCTGGTGCTGCTCTACTTCATCTATGACAGGATCAGCGCCCTGGGTTGGACGCAGAGCCTGCGCGCGATTGCATTGTCGCTGGTCGCCGTGCTGAGCGTGGCGACGGTGATCGTCTCCTATCGCTTCAACTACATCAACTACGACTACGCGACGGAGCCGATGGTGTATGCGCACGCCACGCCCGATATCAAGCTGGCGCTGGGCCAACTGGAGGAGATCTCGCGCAAGACGGCGGGCGACCATCAGCTCAGGTTCTCTTACGATGATGACTCCACCTGGCCGATGGAATGGTATTTCCGCGACTATCCGAACAAGGTCTACTACGGCGCGAACCCCAGCCGCGACTCGATGGATGCGCCGGTGGTGTTCGTGGGCGACAAGAATCTTTCCAAGGTCAAGCCGTATCTCGGCGACCGTTATCAAGAGTTCGATTACCGGCTGATCTGGTGGCCCAAAGAGGAGTACAAGGGCGCGACCATCGAGCGCATCCTCAACGGCATCAAGAACCCCAGTCAGCGCGGTGAGTTCTGGAACATCGTATTGCACCGGAAATACACCGATCCGACCTCGGAGTGGGACCCGGCGCACCGGTTCAGCATGTTCGTGCGCAAGGACGTGGCGGCGCAGGTGTGGGATTGGGGCGTCCCGGCGGCTTCAGAGGCGGCAGCGATCAGCCAACCGAGCGCGTACGAGGCGGGCCAGCGCGATATCGCGGCGATCCAGCAGTTGGGCGTCGTCGGCGTTGCGGGCACGGAGCCGGGCCAGTTCAACCTTCCACCGCGCGGTGACCACGGATGGTGAGGGTCGCATCTACGTGGCGGATTCGGGCAACAACCGCATCCAGGTATTCAATCCCGATGGCTCGTTCGTGCGCCAGTGGGGCAGCGCGTGCCGTCTCGACACGCAAGAGGGTTGCGTCGGGGATGGCCGCGGGCCAGTTCAACGAACCCTGGGGCATCGCGGTCGGCCCGGATGGCAGCGTCTACGTCTCGGATACGTGGAACGGGCGCATCCAGAAGTTCGATAACCAGGGCGAGTTCGTGGGGATGTACGGTCAGTTCGGCGCGACGAATGGCGAGTTGGGCGAGCCGAGCTTCTTCTACGGGCCGCGCTCGGTGGTCGTCGGGCAGAACGGCAACGTCTTCATCGTGGACACCGGCAACAAGCGCATCCTCGAGTTGAGCCCTGAGCTGGAATTCGTCAACCAGTATGGCGGGGGCGGCGTGACGGAAGGTCGCTTCGACGAGCCGGTCGGGTTGGCGCAAGACGGCGACGGCAACTGGTACGTGGCCGACACGTGGAACCGGCGCATCCAGAAGTTCGATGCGGCCTTCAATTACGTCACCCAGTGGCCGGTTGACGGCTGGAGCAGCCAATCGGTGCTGAATAAGCCGGGCCTCGCCGTGGACCCGGAGCGCAACATCGTCTACGCTGTGGACCCGGAGAACTACCGCGTCCTGGCGTTCGACACCGACGGCAAGTTCCTTGCCACCTGGGGCCTCTACGGGACGGACGCCCAGTCGTTCACGATGCCGACCGGCATCTGCGGTTGCGCCGGATGGCCGGGTCGTCGTGGCCGATGGCGACGCGCATCGCATCATGATCTTCCCGCCG
>CAVOHP010000002.1:0-42713 GCA_963695715.1 uncultured Chloroflexia bacterium | reverse complement strand
CGGGTGAGTGGGTCTGGCATCGCGAGAATGGCGGAGTGATGCAGACCGGCGCGTTCGAAGACGGCAAGCGAGTGGGCGTCTGGCGGCGCTATCATCCAAACGGTGACGCTGATGGATGAAGGCGAATACGTCGGTGAGATGAAGATCGGTGAATGGCGGATCGTATGACCCGATGGGACCCTGACTAAGACCACGCCACCACAAAGGGCGCGTAAATCAAGCGGCGTAAGGAGACGACCATGGCGCAGACAACCGTGTATCTGCACTTCAACGGCGACTGTCGTGAAGCGATGACGTTCTACCAGGCATGCCTGGGCGGCGAGTTAACCGTGCAGACGGTGGGTGAATCGCCTATCGCGGGGCAGATGCCGGCGGAGATGCATGAACAAATCATGCACTCGACGCTGGTCGGCGACGGTGTGATGTTGCTGGCGTCCGACATGATCCGCGAGGCTCCCGTCGTCGGGAATACGATCTCCCTGATGCTTCAGTTTCACAGCGCAGAGGAAATCGAGCGGGTCTTTTCGTGTCTGTCTGACGGCGGGACGCGTCCAGGAACCGCTGAAGCAGCAGTTCTGGGGCGACACCTATGGTGAACTGACCGACCGGTTCGGGATGAACTGGTTGCTCAATTACACCAAGCCGCAGGCATAGTATTCGCCAGGAAAGCCGTATGTGCCGTAACATCAAGCCGCTATACAACTTCGAACCGCCGGCCAGCGATGAAGAGATTCGTGCGGCGGCTTTGCAGTATGTGCGCAAGATCAGCGGTTTTACCGCGCCGTCGGCGGTGAACGCAGAGGCATTCGAGCAGCGCGGTGGATGAGATCGCCAGGGCGTCGGGCGCGCTGCTTGGTGCGCTGGCGACTACTGCGCCCCCCAAAGATCGCGAAGATCGAGGCTGAGAAGGCGCGTGCCCGCTCGGCCGGCAGGTTTCGGCGCGTCGTGAGATTGGTGACAGGAAGGACACGAAACTGTGGCAACATTTAACACTGTCGTGCAGCAGGAAGAGGGGATGAACGCGACGGGCCTGCCCGTGCCGGCTGAGGTGGTCGCCGGATTGGGCACGGGGAAACGGCCCAAGGTCGCCGTGACCTTGAACGGTTACACCTACCGCAGCACGGTTGCGGCCTATGGCGATGTGTTCATGTTGCCGCTGAGCGCCGAACATCGGACGGCGGCCGGCGTGAAGGCAGGCGACCCGGTTGAGGTGACGCTTGAACTCGACGTTGCGCCGCGCATTGTCGAGATTCCCGCTGACCTTGCCGCAGCGCTGGCGGAGAAGCCGGGCGCAACCGAAGCGTTCGATGCCCTGTCGTACACGCTGCGGAAGGAGTCCGTCCGGCAGGTGGAGTCGGCCAAAGCGCAGGAGACCCGCGAACGACGGATCGCCGGGATCGTCTCGAAAATCACGACGTGATGCGCCTGACCCTGGCCGTGTTACACACTTCCAGGAGTCGTCGAGACCAGCAGGGCGCCGGCCGCCTCGACCTGATCCGGCTCGCCGATCAGACCCACGCGATCGCCCGCGACGAAGATGGTCTGCGATTTGGGGTTCGCCATCAGATCGTGGCCGCGCAAGATCGCGACAATCGACGCGCCCGTGCGGGCGCGCAGATTGGCTGCGGCCAGGGTCTGCCCCGCCAGCGGGCTGCCCGAATCCAGCGTGAACCAGGTGACCTCGATGCCCTGCGTGGCGCTGACCAGATCGTGCAGTAGCCGGTGTTCCTCGTTCGTGTTGACCTGGGCGTCGTAGTGATCCCGACGCACGGCATCGGCGTACAGGGAGACCTCCCGCATTGGGAAGCCCAGTTGCAGCAACGTATGGCGCACGATCTCAAGACCGCCCTCCAGCTCGGGGTGAATGACGTGTTGCGCACCGAGTTGTCCGAGCTGCGTCACGCCCTCTTCGGTAGAAGCCCGCGCGATGATGGGCAGTTCCGGCGCGGCCTCACGCGCGGCAGTCACGATCACTGCACTGGCGGCTTCGTCGGGCAAGGTGACGACCAGCAGCGCGAGCGCGTGACAGCCCGGCATAGGTCAACACCTCGGAGTTTGCGGCGTCGCCAAACAGGGTGTTTACGCCCCGGCGATCCAACTCGGCGACCCGTTCGGCGTCGGCTTCGATCACCAGGTATGGGATATCGGTCTGTCCCAATACGTTCACGATATGACGCCCCACGCGTCCGTAGCCGATGATCACCACATGGTCGGCGAGCGGTTCCTCCAGGGGCGCCGGTGCGGGACCGTGCCGGTTGAGCTTCTTCCACAGTGCAGGGCGACTGCGCAACCACTTCTCGGCCGGATCTATCAGCCGGAACATCAGGGGGTTCAGGGTGATGGACAGGAGCGCGCCAGCAAGGATCAGGGAGTATTGATCCTGATTGATCAAAGAGAGGTCGGTTCCGGCCTGACCCAGGATGAACGAGAACTCGCCGATCTGGCTCAGCCCGGCGGCAACTACCAACGTCGTGCGGGCGGGCCACGGGAATATCGCGCCCAGAAGAATCACGATGAGCGGCTTGCCGATCACGATCAGCCCCGTCAGAACCAGCACGGGGCCAATGGCGGCCCACAGATAGTACGGGTCTACCAACATGCCGACGGAGACGAAGAAGAGGACGGCGAACGCTTCTCTGAAAGGGAGCAGGTCGGCGCCAACCTGATGGCTGAGCGGTGACTCGCTGACGACCACGCCCGCCACGAAAGCGCCGAGCGCCAGGGAGACGCCAAAGAATTCCGCGGCGGCCAGCGCCGTGCCCAGCGCGATGGCGAGAATGGCGAGGATGAACAACTCTCGCGAGCGCGTGTTCGCGATCCGCAACAGCAGCCAGGGAATCAGTTTGCGGCCGACGAAGAGGGCCAGGACAAGGAACACGACGGCTTTGAGCAGCGTGACGCCCAGGTCGCGCCAATTGAGGCCATTTTCCGAGTTGGCCAGCGCCGGCATCAGCAGCAGGATCACGACCGTCGCCAGGTCTTCCAACACCAACCAGCCGACGGCAGCCTGGCCGTGCGCCGTGTTGAGCAGACCGTGATCCATCAGGCCGCGTAGCAGGACGACCGTGCTGGCGATTGAAATCGCGAGGCCCAGGACGATTCCAGCCGATGCCGGCAAGCCCCAGAGGCGGCTCACGCCGACTGTCAGCAACGTGGTGAGTGTCATCTGGAGCAGCGCGCCGGGGATGGCGATATGGCGCACCTTCCAGAGATCGTTCAGGGAAAAATGCAGGCCGACGCCGAACATGAGGAAGATCACGCCCAACTCGGCGAGTTGGCTGATCGTCTCCGTATCGCCCACGAAGCCGGGTGTGAAGGGTCCAATCGCGATGCCGGCCAGCAAGTAGCCGACGATCGTGGGAAGCCCGATACGACGGGCGATGAGGCCGCCAAAGAATGCGGCGACCAGCGCCACGGCAATCTCGATCAGCAGAGTCAGCTCATGCATTTGGACTTAAAGGGGGGCATGCGACGGCGTCGGTCGGTTTTCTTGGTCGGATCACAGTTCAGTCTCCGCGGCGGCCCAGCAGGCGATGATGCATCTGGACGGTTTGGGTGAACGGTGCATCGTGTTCGGATCTCGTGTTCGGGCGGGATGTCACTTGATGAGATTATAGCACAACGTTGCAGTGTGTGATGCTGTTGGCTGTTATCGCTCAGGGGCATTCAGTTCTCGGAGAGCGGTCACCCTGAGCAGGTCGGGCGCTCGATGGCGCGAGGCCCAGCGAAGGGTCTCGCGCCGGCAATGGAGATGCTTCACTGGTGTCCCACCGCAACCCACGTTAAGTGGTAGACCCGTTCAGCATGACTTCTTTTCAAGAACTGAATGACCCTGGTTATCACTCGTTGGCGGATTTGGTTGTGATCTTGTATAATGCCGCGTTCGTGATTTGTCTGTTGTAAATTTGACAGATCAGAATATATGTTCTATACTCGAGCTTCAGCACCGGGCAGAGATGCCCCGAGAAGCTGCCAGCGGCAAACGTGGATTGATAAGGAGTGGCGCATGAGCAGGGTACGGGTGTTGGTTGGCACGCGCAAGGGCGCGTTTATTTTGACATCAGACGGCAAGCGCGAGAAGTGGGACGTGAGCGGGCCGCACTTTGCCGGGTGGGAGATTTACCACCTCAAGGGGTCGCCCGCGGACCCGAACCGGTTGTACGCGTCGCAGTCGAGCGATTGGTTCGGCCAGGTGATGCACCGCTCGGACGACGGCGGGGCGACATGGATGACGGTGGGCAATGAGTTTGTCTATGACGGCGTGCCGGGGACGCATCAGTGGTATGACGGGACGCAGCATCCGTGGGAGTTCAAGCGCGTCTGGCATCTGGAGCCGTCGCTGACCGATCCGGATACGGTGTATGCGGGGGTGGAAGATGCGGCGTTGTTCCGCTCGAACGACGGCGGGATGACCTGGCATGAGCTCTCCGGGCTGCGCGAGCACCATTCCGGCGGGACGTGGATGCCGGGCGCGGGCGGGCTGGGTCTGCACACCATCCTGCTCGACCAGACGAATCCCAACCGCATGTTCATTGCGATTTCGGCGGCGGGAGCGTTCCGCACGGATGACGGCGGCGAGACGTGGCTGCCGATCAACCGCGGCCTGAAATCGGACTATCTCCCCGATGGGGAGGCGGAGACGGGGCATTGCGTCCACCGGATCGCGCAGCACCCGGCGCAGCCGAACACGCTGTACATGCAGAAGCACTGGGACGTGATGCGGAGCGATAACGCGGGCGACTTGTGGTATGAGGTCAGCGGCAATCTGCCCTCCGATTTCGGGTTCCCGATTCACGTCCACGCGCACGATCCGAACACCGTGTACGTGGTCCCGATCAAGAGCGATTCCGAGCATTATCCGCCCGAGGGCAAGCTGCGCGTCTATCGCAGCCGGACGGGCGGCAACGAGTGGGAGGCGCTGACGAACGGGCTGCCGCAGCGCGACTGCTACGTCAACGTGCTGCGCGACGCGATGACCGTGGACTCGCTGGAGGATTGCGGCGTGTACTTCGGCACGACCGGCGGGCAGGTGTATGCCTCCACGGATTCCGGCGACCACTGGACGGCGATCGCGCGCGATTTGCCGTTGGTGATGTCGGTTGAGGTGCAGACGCTGCCATGATCCGCGTTGTGCTGCCGCATCACTTGCGTAACCTGGCGGGCGTCACCGGCGAGGTGGCGCTGCGGGTCGAGGCTCCGGTGACGCAGCGGGCCGTTCTCGATGCGCTGGAGGCTGCCTATCCGACGCTGCGCGGGACGGTTCGCGACTACGCGACGGGCAAGCGACGGGCGTATCTGCGCTTCTTCGCCTGCAAGCAAGACCTGTCGCATGAGCCGCCCGATGACTTGCTGCCGGACGCCGTCGCATCGGGCGCGGAGCCGTTCGTGATCCTGGGGGCCATCGCCGGGGGATGAGCGCATCCGTCCTAGATCCGCGACTCGTGCTGGAATACGGGGGACAGTCGCTCCCGCTGATTCCGGTGGGCGACGACCGGTTCTACGCCGAAATCACGGCGACTCGCCTCCTGCCGGTGGCGTTTGTTCGCGACACGGATGGGAAGGTGATGTGTGTGATGCTCGGGGGCGAACCCTATCATCGCATCGAGCTCGACCTCTCGTTCCAGCCGGATATTCAACTGTGGGAATCGTTCGAGGGGCTGTACAAGGATCCGAGTAACAGCAATCGAGAAGAGATGTATACCGTCCGCCTGCAAAACGGGGAGTTGCTCGTTGCTGAGGGAACACGCGAAGTACCCTGCAAGGCGGTCAACAATCGCTGCTTCCTGAGCGATCTCGGCTTGTTTGAGTTTGAGGATACCCACTTCGATGCGGTGAAGGTATTGGTGTGGGGCAAAGCGGTGCGCTACTATCCCGTGGAGAAGCATATCCACGACTTAGGCAGAGTCATCCGATACCTGATTGACGTTCCCGTTGTTCCTCAACGCGTGAACTAGCGGCAATCGTTCAAATAGCCGGCGCATCATCTTGAATAGCGCCTCAGATTCCGGTCTGCCAGATGAAGGAGAACCATGAATACGAAGATCTTCGTCAATCTGCCCGTGAAGGACCTCGACCGGTCGGTCGGGTTCTTCACGAAGCTGGGATACAAGTTCAACCCGCAGTTCACTGATGAGACGGCGGCATGCATGATCATCAGCGAGGACATCTACGCGATGCTGCTCACCCACGCCAAGTTTGCGGAGTTCACGCCTAACGCGATAGTGGACGCCAAGCAGGGCACGGAAGTCCTCGTCGCGCTGTCGTGCGAGAGTCGCGAAGCGGTGAAGGATCTGGTCCGCGATGCCGTGGCCGCCGGCGGGAATATCTATGCCGAGTCTCAGGATCATGGCTTCATGTATCAGCACGGCTTCCAGGACCCGGACGGGCACATCTGGGAGCTTTTCTACATGGACCCAAGCGCCGTGAACCCGACCTGATAGGGCCATCGGCTCCATGCTCCTCCGGGAGATGCAAGATGAACGTCCTACGGATGAAACACCCCAGCGCGTGGCTGCCACTGGCAATGTCGCTTGCCGCCTTAGCCCTGGTGGTGGGTTACGTCGCCGTGTTCGGCATCGTTCGGCAGGCCGATGAGGGCGCCGCTGCCCGCATCTTTCAGCTCATCATGGTTGCACAGATCCCGATCGTGATCTACTTCGCGCTCAGGTGGGTGCCACGATTTCCGAAGGAGGCGCTGCTCGTGCTCGCTCTGCAGGCCGGCGCGTGGCTCGCGCCAATTGCCCTCGTTGTCTGGCTCGAATAGCGCCTGGCGCCATATCCTATGGAGGCCGCGAATGGCACGGTTGAGTTACCTGGCAATTACCTCTCTGGACGGCTACGTCGCGGACGAATCCGGCCGATTCGATTGGGCTGAGCCTGACGAGGCGGTCCATATCTTCGTCAATGACCTTGTGCGATCCGCCGGTACCTATCTCTGCGGTCGCCGGATGTACGAGGTGATGGCTGTCTGGGAGACGCTTGACTCCGATTTGGAGCAGCCGCCGTACATCCGGGATTTCGCCAGGATCTGGCAGGCTGCTGACAAGATCGTCTATTCGAGGACCCTGACTGCCGTAGCGACGGCGAGGACCCGGATCGAGCGGGAGTTTGATCCTGAAGTGGTCCGCCGGATGAAGGCGAACCTGGAGAGTGACATCATGATCGGCGGTCCTACGCTTGCTTCAGAAGCGATCGAGGCTGGGCTTGTAGACGAGTATCACCTGTTCGTCGCCCCAGTTGCGGTCGGTGGTGGACTGCGCTTCCTTCCCGATCACATCCGGCTAGATCTTGTGCTGCTTGATGAGCGTCGATTCGCGAGCGGCATGGTTTATCTTCACTATGGTGCGAGCGAGGGCGCAGTGCTGAACTCTAAGCTTTTTGGAACGGAAGGGGCACAATGATGACGATGCGGTCAATGGCAGGCTCTATTGACGAGTACATAGCCGGGTTTTCGGCGGAGACACAGACCTATGCGTTGCGCAGGATCTGAATTCCGACCGACAAGACAGAAGGAGTAACGACTGTGACGAACGAAAATCAAGCCTCCAATATCGCGGATCGCGAGTTGGTGTTGACCCGTATCATCAAGGCGCCGCGCGAGAAGGTCTTCCGCGCCTGGACCGAACCCGAACTGCTCAAGCAGTGGTTCAATCCCCGGCCCTGGACCACTCCGGTTGCCGAGCTGGATGTCCGACCGGGTGGCGCCAACCTGATCGTCATGAGGGATCCGGACGGCAATGAGTATCCGAACCGCGGCGTTTATCTCGAAGTTGTCGAGAATGAGCGACTGGTATTCACGGACGCCTATACCGAGGCCTGGGCGCCGTCGGAGAAGCCTTTTATGACGGTGATCCTGACCTTCGAGAATGTGGACGGCGACACCCTGTACACGGCGCGAGTGCGCCACTGGACGGTCGCTGATCGTGAACAACATGAGAGCATGGGGTTTCATGAGGGGTGGGGCAAGGCGACCGATCAGCTCGAGGAAGTCGTCTCCAGGATCTAGTCGTGTGAACGGTGAAACCCCATTTCCGACTGGAATTTCCCGGCCTGCGCTGCGCGCCCTTGACGCCGCAGGGTATACCTATCTGGAGCAACTGACGTCAGTGACAGAGACGTCGCTCCTGCAATTGCATGGGATGGGCCCGAAGGCGCTGGGCGTCCTGCGAGAGGCGCTGGAGGCCCGCGGGCTGTCGTTTGCTGCCGGCGAAAATCAGAGCACGAGGTGATGAATGATCGAGCAACCGCAAATTACGCAAACTGCCGCTTTGCACGCGGCGGTGATTCGAGTGACGATACCGCGCGAGCAGATTCGGGAGGTCATGGGGCCGGGCTATCAGGAGGTGATGGATGCCGTGGCCGCTCAGGGGATTGGTCCCGCGGGGCCGTGGTTCACACATCACGTGCGTATGGATCCCGAGGTCTTTGATTTCGAGATCGGCGTGCCTGTCACGGGCGCGGTCGCTCCCACGGGCCGCGTGCAGCCGGGCCAGTTTCCCGCTGCGACCGTGGCACGGACAGTCTATCATGGGGGCTATCGAGGGCCTCCCGGATGCGTGGGGTGAGTTCGAGGCGTGGATCGCCGCGGAGGGCCACACGGAGCGGCCTGACCTGTGGGAGGTGTATGCCGTGGGGCCGGAGACAAGCGACGACCCGGCGGACTGGCGCACGGAGCTTTATCGCCCATTGGCGTAGTCAGCATGAAGGAGAGCAGAATGCAACAGATCACCACGTTTCTGATGTTCGAGGGCAAGGCCGAGGAGGCGATGCGCCTCTATATCTCGCTGTTTCCCGATTCGGAGGTTCTGAGCATTTCGCGCTATGGCGAGGGTGAAGACGGCCCCGCGGGAACGGTGCGCCACGCCGTGTTTGCGCTCAACGGGCAGACCTTCATGTGCATAGACAGTCCGCCGGTGCATGGTTTCACGTTCACGCCCGCGATGTCGTTGCACGTGAACTGCGCCACGGAGGACGAGGTCGAGGCGCTCTTTGCGGCGCTCTCGGAAGGCGGGCAAGTCTTGATGCCGCTGGACGTTTACCCGTTTGCACGCAAGTATGCCTGGATCAACGACCGGTTTGGCGTGTCCTGGCAACTATCGTACGGGGCTCGCGTGACGGCCTGGAGGCGCACATGACAAAGCTCGATCGCACGAAGGATAACCCGTGGGTGTTGCAGACGCCGCCGGGAACGTCGGAGTATACGATGCACGTGGAGGCGCGCGACGGCGCGCCCGTGCTTGTGTGTACGGTGGGCAAGACCGTCCTGCTCTATGACGCGCGGTGCATCGAAGATCTGCACGCGATGCTCAAGGCGCATGGCGACTGGATGCCGCTGGGAAGCGCGGATGAGCAGAAACCGGCCGCGCCCGGCACGGTGGAGGCGTGGGGTCGGTCGCCGGATAATCCCGTGGGCGGCTGGTATGGGCTGAAGAAGGGGCTGCGCGGCCGGTTCGGGATGTATGTGCCGCCGTTGATGGAGGCGCTTGGGCTGGCCGAGGTGGAGCACAACGCGAAGAACAACCGGATGCGGGCGCTCTGACGAGCGGGCTATCGACTACAATGCAGAAACCCGGTTCATCGGCAAAGCCGACGAACCGGGTTTCTGATTTTATCCGTGGCGATCAGCCTTTGAGCGCGCCGGCGACGAGGCCGCGGGTGAAGTATTTTTGGCCGAAGATGTAGAGCAAGAGCATGGGGATGCTGGCCATGATCATGCCGGCCATGGCGACGGGCACGTCGGAGTTGTAGCGCGAGCCGAAAACGGTAATGCCGACCATCAGGGTGCGTTTCTCGTCGGTGGGCAGCAGGACGAGCGCGATCAGCAGATCGCTCCACACCCACAGCGAGTTGACGACGACCAGGGTGACGAGCGCCGGGGCCGACAACGGGATGAGGATCTTCGACAGGATGCCGAGCGAAGTCGCGCCGTCAATCAGCGCCGATTCCACGATTTCGTGCGGGATGGTGCGGAAGAAGTTGGTGAGCATGTAGACGGCGAACGGCGTGACCAGCCCCGCGTAGACCAGCACCGCGGACGCGTATGAGCCGCTCATGTCCATCTGGCTGAAGAAGATGAAGAGCGGGATGATCATCACGACGGGCGGGATGACCATGAGCGCGGTGATGATGGCGAGCAGCGGCGTTTGGCCGCGGAAGCGCATCCGCGAGAAGGCAAATGCGGCCAGCGCCGCGACGACGGTCGAGAGCAGCACCGCGCCGACTACCATGATCATGCTGTTGCCGAACCAGAGGAAGAAACGCCCGCCGCGCAGCGCGGTGGCAAAGTTCTCGAAATAGAATGGGCTGGGCAGCCCCAGCTTGTCCGCCGCATAATTCTCTTGTGACTTGAAGGGCGTGATGACCAGGAAATAGCCGGGGAAGAGGATCAGCAGGGCGAAGAAGATCAGCAGGAGTTGCTTGACGACGCCGAACCAGTCTATGCGCCGGCCTCCCTTTGGGGTCGGTGTCTCAAGCGGGACGGAAACGGGCGCTTCGGTGGTCATGACGCCTCTCCTCCTTCGGCCCGCTGGCGCAGGGTGAAGAGCGGGATGATGAATATGAGGGTGATCAGGAACAGGAGCACGGCGACCGCGGAAGCCATGCCGGGGAGCGAATTGCGGAACGCGAAGTTATAGATGTAGAGCTCCATGACCATGGTCGCGTTGCCCGGCCCGCCGCGCGTGATGACGTAGACGAACGGGAAGACCCAGGCCAGCATGGTGATGATGTTGATGACGACGTAGAACTCGGTGACATCCTTGAGCTGCGGCAGCGTGATGTACCACAGCCGCTGACCCCAGTTGGCGCCGTCAATCTTCCCGGCGTCCTCCAGTTCCTCGTTCAGGCTGAGCAGGCGCGCGAGATAGAGCACGATGCCGAAGCCCAGTTCGCGCCAGATGATGATGAACATCAGCGTCCAGAGGGCCAGCTTGCTGCTGCCCAGCCAGTCGAGCGCCAGGCCATCGAGCCCGATGCCGCGCAGCAGTTGGTTCACCGCGCCGTTGAGCGAGAGCATGTTGCTGAAGACGATGCCGATGACGGGGATGGCGAAGATATAGGGCGCAAAGTAGAGCGTCCGGTAGAAGCGCCAACCGCGCACCTGTTCGTAAAGCAGCACGGCGATGAGAATCGAGAGGATGACCAGGATGGGCACGGCCAGCAAGAGCAGCACGTTGTGCTTGAGGGCCAGCCAGAAGACGTCATCCTTGAACACCTGGCGGTAATTCTCGAAGCCGATGAAGGGGCCGGTCGCGCCGCGGATGCGTCGCATGCTGAAGTCGAAGATCTTGACCAGTGAGTAGCCGAAGACGAACGTCAGCAGGGCCAACATGGGTGCAAGAAACAGAAACGGCGTCAAACGATGGGTACGAAGCATGAGCATTCAATCCGGGGCTGGCGCAGGGTAGGTTCGCCCCGCTTGCCCAGGCACGCGGGGCGAACGACACGATTTACATTTTTTCCAGATCAGCGGCCCAGGCCTTGTAGTTCTCGACCATGTCGGGATTCTGTTCTTTCCACTTCTGCGTGACGGCGTAAGCGTTCTCGCCGGCTTGCTCGCCGGTATACTCGCCGCCGATGATCTTCTGCGAGTTGACGAACATCGCATCGGTCCAGAAGAGGGTGGGCATCAGGTTGGAGATGTAGGGTACGGCCTTGTCGTTGGCGACCCAGGTCTGCCAGACCTGTTTGAGCCCCGGATCCTGAATCTGCGCCGCGCCGTCCCACCAGATGTCGGAGGGCAGGGCCTTGACCTCGTTGTAGAGGGCGTCGACGCGCTCGGGATCATGGAGGAAGGTCAGCCAGTCGGCGGCGATCTGCTTGTTCTCGCTTTGCGAGGAGATGCCGAAACCCTGTGAGTCGGCGATAGGCAGGCCGTTCATGGCGCCCACGCCGCTGGCCGGGAAGACCATCGAGCCGATCTTCTCCATGCCCAGCAGCTCGGCCTGCTTGCCGATGAGCGGCACGACGACGGAGGTCATCGCGCCCTTGCCGCTGCCGAAGAGGTCAATGCCGGGGTAGAGGTCAATGGAGAGCATGTCGTCGTTGATGACGCCGGCGCGCCACAGTTCGTCGAGCTTGGTCCAGTGTTCGAAGAAACGCGGCTCGCGCCAATCGAGTTCGCCGATGAAGAGGTTGACGGCGTCGGCAGGGGTGTCGAGGTTGGGGGTGAGGCCGTGGCCCATGTACCATTCGCCCCAGGGCCCGTCTTTCAGCCCGCCGACGATGGGCGTGTAACCTTTGTCCTTCAGCGCAGCGCATGCTGCGAGCAGCCCGTCCCAATCGGTGGGCGGGGCTTCGGGGTCGAGGCCGGCGTCGGCGAACATCTCTTTGTTGTAGAGCCAGGCCGGCGCGGCGCTGTACCAGCCGATGCGGTATTGCTTGCCGTCGAACGTGCTGAGCGCGGTTGCGCCGGAGCCTTTGAGGGTATCGGTCGGGATCAGGTCGTCCAGCGGCTCCAGATAGTCGAGCCAGACGCTCTCCATGTGGTAGATGCCGTTCCAGAGGAACTGGATATCGGGCGCATTATTGGCCGCGGAAGCCGTTTGGAACTCGGGGATGACCGAAGCATTGTCTTGCAGGGTCATCTCCACGGTGTTGCCCGATTTTTCCTTGTACATATCCGCGCCGGCCTTGAGCCATTTCTCGAGGCCGGGGGCTTCTTGCTCGCCCCACCACCACATCTTGAGGGTCGTTGGGGCCTGCGCCGGCGCCTCGGCGGCGGCCGGCGCCTCCGTCGCGGGAGCTTCGGCTGCGGGCGCCTCGGCGGCAGGGGCCTCGGCGACAGGGGCAGCAGGGGCGGCCGCGGGCGCGGCGCATCCCTGGATGAAGGCGCCGGCGCTGACGAAGGCCAGGCCGGAGCCGGCCAGCTTGAGGAACGAACGTCGTGTATACCGTTTGTTATTGGGCATGTCCATCAGGTTGTTTTCCTCTCCGAAAGCGTCAATTGGTAAGATGATGGGCTTTGGTGTCAGCGAACCTCCTTCCAGGCGTCAATCATGGCCTGCACGTTCTCCCAGGGCGTATCGGGGAAGATGGCGTCCACAGGCGCAAGGACGAAGCCATCGGGGCCGAGCGTGCTCATCGCGCCGTGGACGGCCGCGCGCACTTGCTCGGGTGTGCCTGAGCCGAGGGTCACGGCGCTGTTGACGCCGCCGGCGAGAGCCACCTTGCCCTGGAAACGTTCTTTGACCTGCGCCAGGTTGGTGGTGTCCTGCACCGGGTCCACGTAGTAGAGCAGGTCTACCCGGGCGTCAATGAGCGAGTTGGCCATGGTAGATGCGCCCATGGTCATGGTGTAGGCGAACTTCTTCCCCGCGGCGTGCGCCATGTCCGCCAGATTCGCGAGGATCGGTTGCAGGTAGCGCTTGAAGAGGCGCGGCGACCAGAAGTCGGTGGAACTGTACCAGCCGCGTTGAGCGACCACGTCTACGCCGCCCACGTCGAGCAGGATCTCGGTGCGCCGCCGGTCGAAGTCGGCGACGATGTCAATCACTTCCTGGAAGAAGTCGGGTTCCGTCATGGCGGCCATCACGGCGGGTTCGACGCCCATGAGCCAGGCCACGAGGTCCATGCCGAAGCCGCTCCAGCCCTGCACCAGCACTTCCTCACGGTCGGCGAACGCCTTGACCTGTTTCATGCGCGCCCGGTAGTTGGCGAGCAGGTCGGCGTCGGGATCGGCCAGGAGATAGCGCAATTTGGGCAGATCATCCGGCCCGGCGACGGCGTGCTTGACGGCGCGCGGGATGTTGAAGTCCTCGATCAGCGGGACGTGGCGCGGCTGGATCACCCAGCCGGGCTCCATGTCCTCGGCGGTGTCGCGGACGGCGTGGCGCAGGGTGCCGGCGGGGGTGTCATATTCGCGCCAGAGGATGGCGTATTCCTCATCCGCCGCGGGCGCGTCGTGACCGTCGCGGATCATCACCGACGGGTCAACGCTCCACGGGACGGACACCTCGATGACGTCGTCCACGCCGAGGCGCTTCCAGGCGAGGACGCGCTCGAAATCGTCGTCGTGGAAGGCCCACGGGGTGGGGAAGGTGTGCAGATGCTCGAGCCGGCCGGTGTACCAGAAGGGCACGTCGTGGCCGTCTCGGCGCCAGCCGAACCCGGGCGGCGCGGGGAACCCGAAACACCAGAAGGTGAGCGGGACATAGTCGGGCTTGCCGCCGCCGATGGCGGTGAGCATGCGTTCGCGTGAATTCATGTCGTCAATCACCCATCAGATGACTGAGGATCAGCCAGTCGAGTTCTTCGTAGTCGCGGGCGGCGATCAGCTCGTCTACCCGGGCGTTGTCGAGGGAGCGCGAGATTTCGAGCAGGCGCAGGAACATCTGGAGGCTGTTGCTCAGGTGTTTGGTCGCCAGTTCCGCCGGTTGGCTGCGCATGGCCTTCACGTCGAGGCCGATCATGCCGGTCTCCCAGAAGCGGTTCTGGTCGAGGACACGGACCTGGTTGAAGGCGCGGCGCAGGTCGACGGAGCCGAACGATTTGTCCTGGTCGAACTTCAGGCCGTTCTGGTCGTTGAGGTGGACGCTGAGCAGTTTGTTGAAGGCCAGCGCGAAGCCCATTTCGTCGGACGGGTCGAGGCCGGCGAGGATGGAGTGGGCCGATTCCATCAGCACGCCGACGCGCGCCGGATCGTCGCTGAGCAGGCCGAGGGCCAGGGCGTGGCCGATCGTCGGGATGTAGGCGTGATCCATCGGCTCGTTGGGCTTCGGCTCGATCGCGATGCGGATCGCCGGGTCGTAGGCGAGCATCGCGTTGATGGCGTCGAGGATGAAGTGCGCCGACTTGACCGGGTTCTTCGATTCGCGGATGTAGGTGCCTTCGCGGGCCAGCCACAGCACGATCAGGTCGCAGCCGAGTTCGTTGGCGATGTCGGCGCACTTCTTGGTGCGTTCGACGGCGTAGGCGCGGTTGGCGGCGTCGTTCGAGGTGTAGCCGCCGTCGATGGTGCGCGGGTCGAACCAGAGGCGCGGGGCGACGAATTCGGCGACGAGGCCGGAATCGTCGAGTTGCTGCTTGACGGCCCTGGCTTTCGCGCGTAGTTCTGCGGCGCTCAGACCATCGAGGTCGGGCACGGCGTCGTCATCGTGGAACTGCACGGCGTCGAAGCCGAGGTCCTTGTAAATGGGCAGCTTTGCGGCGAAGTCAATGGGCTCGCGGACAGCGGGGCCGAAGGGGTCGCCGCCTTCGCTGATGTTCCAGGGGCCGAACGAGAAACGATAGCCATACTTTTCCATGAGGTGTCTCCTTGCGCGATACAGAGCAGGTTTGTGAATAATCGAGTCGGTGTTGTCATTCTGAACGGAGTGAGGAATCTCTGAAGTTGGGTTGGCGAGATGCTTCGCTGCGCTCAGCATGACAGGTCAGTCATTCCTTATTAAGCAGCTCGACGCCGACCATTTTGGCGAAGTCGGCGAGCGGGCGGCGCACATCGCCATAGCCGCCCATCCAGTGGTGGCCGAGACCTTCTTCGGCGATCCAACCGAGGATGTCGCGATAGTCGGACTTGAACCGGACGCGCAGCGGGTTGCCGGGAAAGACCATATCGGTCGGCAGCGCCTCGCCGATGGGTCGCGGCCATGCGATAGCTGCTGAGGGTGGGCACGATATCCAGCAGGGTGACGACGCCGGGCCGGGCCGGGAAGAGCGCACAGACGCCGCTGTGCATCAGCCGCACCGGGCCGAGCGTGATATCCGCACTGTCGGCGGCCAGCGAGAAGCTGCCGTTGCCGCAATGCGAGTAGACGATGGCGTTGTCGGCGGGCACGGGATCGAGCAGGTCGGTGTTATGCACCGGGCCGCCGGTGAGGAAATTGAGGATGATCATGCCCAACGCGCCATTGACGTCGCCCTCACAGGCTACGGGGATACCCTGATCGGCCAGAAGCGAGATGGGCAGGCAGACCTTGCCCATGAGATGAGGATAACACCCGACGGCGACGGCCGTCAAGTCGGCTTCCGCGATCATCTCGCTCAGGGCGACGTAGGTCTGCATGGCCGTGACGCCGGATTCTCGTGTGGCCGTGACCCGGCCGACGCGGGGGGCCAGGGCATCCCACTGATCGGCGGCGAGGCCGGTGGGCACGGCGGCGGCGCGTTCGAGGAAGATGTGCATGTCCATGCCGACGACGCGCGGGCCGAAGCGCTTTTTGAGCGCCAGCTCGTGCGGCGTCGTCTCGGTCATGCCTTCGACGCGGTGGCCCAGGTAGCCGATGCGGGCGCGGCGCAGCAGGCGCTGCAGCGCGGCGGCGCGGGCGAAGTCGAGGGCGCGGTCGGCCTGATCCGACTCTTCCGGCTCGGCGAACAGGAAGCAGGTGGGCTTATCCAACTGTTTGAGCATGAAGCCCAACTGCTGCATCCCGCAGAGCGCGCCGGTCTCCATGCCGGGGCGCGCCCAGAGGATGGCCGGAACGTCGCACTCTTCCAGCAGGTCGAGCACCAGGTAGTCCTCGAACCAGGATGCGGCGATCACGCAGATCACGTCTACCCGCGCGTCGTAGAACAGCCGCCCGTTGGCGACGGCGGAGGCCGGGTCCAGCGTGGGCGGGGCGACGATGAACTCCGCGGCGACGCCCGATGCTGCCAGCGCGGTGTGCAGGCGCTCCACGAGGGCAGGGGCGTCGCCGGCGCCGACTTCCAGCGGGCTGGCGACGGCGCTGAGGCCGATACGAATGGGGTGCAGTCATGAACAGGCTCCGGGCGATCCAGACCTGACAGGTTTCCCTGCAGGGAAACCTGTCAGGTCTGCGCGTTGGTTACAGGTACTTTTCGGCTGCGGCGCGGAACTGCTCGGCGCGGGCGTCCACTTCGGGGAACCCATCGTTCATGGTGACGCCGAACGCCGAACCGAGGCCGCCATCGGAGACGCCGATGCTGATGTTGATGGCGCGGGACACCAGGTCGTCGGTCTGCGGCAGCATGCCCTTATAATACTTCGGTTCCGGCCCTTTGTAATAAGGGCAGGTGAAGGGGCAGCCCTCGCTGGTGATGGTGCGCTTCTCGAGGATCTGCTCCATGTTGGAGTAGACGTGCCAGCCGGAATCGGCGATGACGCGCGTGCCCAGCTCGCCGGCGACCTTGCGCGCGATCTCCTCGGTGGGGAGGAAGACGGTCAGCAGGGTGGCGCATTCGCCGCGAGGATCGGGCAGCTCGCGGAAGTCCACGCCCTCGATATCGGCGATGGCGGCCTTGAAGCGGTCTTTGTTGGCGTGCAGGCGGCCGCTGATGACATCCAGCTTGCGAAGCTGCGCCAGCAGGACGGCGGCGGTCAGCTCGGTCATGCGGAAGTCGAGGCCGACGAAGGCGCGGTTGCCGACCTCGACGCCCATGCGGTTGGGCGAGTGGCCCTGATCGTGGAAGCCGAAGAAGCGCTTGTAGGCCGTCTCATCGGCGGTGGCGACCATGCCGCCGTCGCCCGCGGTGATGGTCTTGAAGATGTTGAAGCTGTACGTCCCGGCGTGGCCGATCGTCCCCACGGGTTTGCCCTTGTAGGTCGCGCCGAACGCCTGCGCGCAGTCCTCGATGAGGAGCAGGTTGTGCTCGTCGGCGATGGCCTTGAGCTCGTCCAGGCGCGCGGGGTTGCCCAGCATGTGGACGACCATGATCGCCTTCGTGCGCGGGGTGATCTTGCGGCGCACGTCCGCCGGGTCGAGGTTGAGGGTCTTGTCCACCTCGGCCAGGATGGGGACGGCGCGCGCGTAGATGATGGAGGACATGCTGGCGATGAAGGTGTAGCCGGGGACGATCACCTCATCGCCGGGGCCGACGCCCAGCCCGCCCAGCGCGACCAGCAGCGCGGTGGTGCCGGAGTTGACGGCGACGGTGTAGGGGACGCCCAACAGGGCCGCCACGTTCTGTTCGAGTTGATAGACTTTGGCCTTGAAGGCCGGGTTGTCGGGGCTGCCGTAGCGGAAGAGGTAACCGGATTCGATCACCTCCAGCAGCTCGCGTTTTTCCTCTTCCCCGATGAGTTCCATTCCTGGTCCGGGCATGATGTTTTCTCCCTGGGTGCGTCCACTTCAACGCACCCTGTGATAGGTTATTTTTCCACGATCAGGACGCGCACGTCGAGCGCGGGCACGGTGAGGCTGACTTTGCCGTCGGCTCCGGCGTCTATCGCGCCGCCGAGCAGATCGGAGACGTGAGTCCAGCCGGATACGTCTACCGCGCCGGTGACGCTCCTGGTCTGTGGGATTCGTGAAGAACCAGGCTTCTTTGCCGTCGCCGACACGCTTGCGGAGCAACAGCTCGCCGGCGCGTTCGGGCGCGACGTCGCATTGCGCCATCAGCGCCAGCGCGAATTCGTGGCTCTCGGCGTCGCGGTAGGCCGTGCCGCTGTGGCCGACGTAGGTTCCCAGCAGCCAGGCCTTGCCGTCGCCCGCCGCGCGGACGGCGCCCGCCGGCGCGGTGTCGTGGCGCAGGATCGGCTCGCTATCCACGCATTCGAAGGTTTCGACGTAGAGGTTGGCGCGCGTCCGTTGGCCGGCCAGCGGGCCGACGCCTTCGAGCGTCACGGGATCCAGGAACTCGCCCCAGGTTCGTTGCGCCGGCATCCAGCGTTGTGTCTCATCCGGCTCGCGCACCATGGTCAGGCTGAGCTGGCGCACGCCGAAAAGCCCGGCCAGGGTGGGCGAGAGCTCGCCGCGATTGGCGTAGGCATGTTCGTTGATGCGGCCCGGCGCAGCCTCGCTGATGAGGTTGCCGCCGTTGTTGACATAAGTTACGAGCTTCCCGGCGACATCCTCGGCGATGGAGAGCGGGAAAGGCAGGATGAGGGCGTTGTAGTCTGCGATATAGGGCTCGTCCAGCTCCGACGCTTCGATGAAGTCCACCGGGATGCCCAGATCCCACAGGAGGCGATACCAGCCGCGGATGCTGTAGGGCTGATGCGTGTGGCCGTAGCTGAGGTTGCTGCAGAACCGGTAGTTGTTTTCATCAATCAGGATGGCGACTTGCGCCGTGGGGCGCGTGGGCTGGGCGAACAGGTCGGGGTGGGCGTTGAGGGCCGCGCCGATGCGGGCCGCTTCTTCGTAGCGCGGCGTGGCGTCGCCGACGCTGTCGAGCAGGCTGAAGCCGTTCATCTCGGCGGCGTGAATCTCGGCGCGGGTGACCCAGAAGGAGATCGCGGTGACGCCGGAGCCGACCGCGGTGAGCATCCAGCGTCGCATGTCATCGGCGCGAGGGCACGCGACCCTTGTGGAAGTGCGTGCTGACCGGCCCGCCCTGGAACTCGGCGGCCCACACCGGCTTGCCGCGGGGGTTGGCCGACCGGATGTAGTCATATTTGAGCGCGACGCCGTCCCACATTTCGTTGAGCAGCGCGTCGTGGCGGTCGGGCCGGCCGGTCGCGCCGTCATCCCACGGGTTGAACGCGTGCCAGGCGGGATAGCAGGAGGAGCCGAGGAAATCCTGGGTGCGGGCGTAGGTCCAGTCTTCGCCGGAGCCGATGATGGGGCCGCCCTTGTGGGCGAAGACGGGTCGCCCCAGCGGATCGGCGGCGCGGATGGCGTCGGCGCGCCCGCGCAACACGTTGGCGATCTGGACGTTGTGCATGAAGATGGCCCAGTCGGTGTTGTTGGGCTGGGGGTGGCGTATCGCGTAGCGGTCGGGCGTCACCGAGGTCCAGTTCAGATAGCGCGAGTTCCAGGCGCGGTTGAGGCCGTCCAGGTCGCCGTATTTCTCGCGCAGCCAGTCGCGATAGGCGTTGAGCGTGTTATCGCAGTAGCAGACGTCTTGCCCGACGATCATTTCGGGCCAGTAAGCGATCTCCTGCCAGGTGTTCCAGACGACGATGTTCTCGAAGCGGCCCAGGGTCGTCACCAGCGCGCGGATGAAGCGCTCCTGATCGGCCTTTGCGCCGGCGTGATCGTAGCACGGGCCGGGTTTGCCGTCGGCGGGGAGGGTGGTCTGCGCCTGGTAGGCGATGGGCAGGCCGTTGCGCCCGACCATGCGGCAGGCCGGGTGTTTGCGCCAGAGCCAGTCGGGCGCTTGCTCGCAGGTCAGCCCCAGGTAGACGCCCAGGTCGAGGCGCGCGGCGTAGTCAATCAACTCCTCGTAGCGCGAGAAGTCGGTGTGCCCTTCGAGCGGCTCATCAACCAGCCAGTTCTCCTGGAGCTTGATCAGGTTGAAGCCGCGCCGTTTCAGGTTCTCCATGTCCGCCTTCATCTCGGACATGGCGGGCATCGGCTCGCGGCAGAGATGCGTGCCGAGGGGGAAGATTTTTGCAAAGCTGTCTTTGTTCACGCTGGCTCCTCAATGGGTGGGTTGGATGATTTCTCGAAGGCGGGATGGGCGCATTCGCCGACGGCGTCGATCATGGCCGCGAAGTTCTCGGGCTTGACCAGCGGGTTGATCTCGCTGGAGGTGTCTATGAAGAGGCCGCCGGTCTGCAGGGCGTCGGTCTCGGTGATCTGGCGGCGCACTTCGGCGCGCACCTGCGCGGGTGTACCGTGCTCCATCAGTTCGACGCCATCCACGCCGCCGGCCCACGTCATGGCGGGCCACGCGCGCTTGAGCGCCGACGATATCCATCCCCAGCGCGGGTTCGAGGCAATAGAAGCCGTCTACGCCGCAGGCGATCAGATCGGGGATCACCGAACGCCAGTTCCCGTCGCTGTGATAAAGCACCTTGAGGCCGTGGGCGCGCCAGGCTGCGGTCAGGCGGCGGACGTGCGGGAACAGCTCGCGACGCAAGAAGGCGGGGCTGAAGATGGGGCCGCGTTTGGAGGCGAAGTCCTCGGCGATCAACACGACCGGCGACAGGGCCGGGTCGGCCACGGCGTGCAACCGGCGCAACTCGCAATCGGTATAGGTCTGGATATAGTCTGAAATGACTTCGGGGTACTGGTCATAGAGATAAATGAACGTGTCCAGGCCGAGGCGCGACCAGCACTCGCAGAAGCCGGTCTGGATGGTGAAGTCAATGATGACGACATCGCCGATGCGCGCCTGCAATCCCTGCATGTAGGCGCGATAGCGGGCGCGCTCGCGGTCGGGGTCGAAGCCGGGATGCGGCGCGTCGCTCTCGTCGGGGATGATGCCCGGCGGGAAGCCGTAGCCGCCGGAACGGCCATACTGGCGCATTTCGGCGGTTTTGTGCAAGAGATACGCGCGCGCGCCCGGTACATCGGTGAAGGGCCGGGCGACGATGCTGGAATGCCAGTTATCCTGCTGGATGGTGAAGCCGTCGGCGTCCACGATGCGCTCGACGCCCAGCGGGGCGACCGGCGGGAAACAGGCGTCGAGGGTGCGCCGGATCGTCTCGCAAATGTCGTCGTAGGTGTAGTCGAAGCCGCGCACCGGCCGGCCCGTGACGTCTGCGATGACGCCGGGATTATAGCTAAGCTGCTCGTGCAGCACGACGCGATCCACGGGCTGATGGTTCAGAGTCCGTTCGACGCGCTGCGCGGCGGGTCAGCCGGTCGGTCGTGAAACAGCAATTCGCTGGTCATAGTCCGGGCTTCATGCGGGTGAACTCGAGACAAGCGTTTTTTGGCGCAGCGCAAGACTGAGCTCTCGGTCGAACTGCTTGCCATTGGCGACGGTGTAGCAGGTGCGATCATCGTGAAACCGCGCCGCGCCGTCCTTGCTGACGCACAAGATCAGATATACCTGGGTGTTGAACTCGGGCGCAAGGAAGGTCACGGGGATCGTCGTCCGTGTGCCCACGGGAACGGATAACACCCGACTGCCCGAGGCGAACACCCAGTTGGAAGGGCTGCCCTCGCGCAGCTCCCAACGCACCAGCAGATCTTCGCCCGTCAGGTCATCGTTGAAGAGGGTGATTTCGCGAGTGATCTCCGCGCCTGCGACGACCGAGGGCGTATGGACGGGGAAATGCCCCAGGTCATCGCCGCGCCGGTTCAATTGCCAGAACTCCGCGTCGCAGGCCAGCAGTGGGTGGCACGCCGTCTGCAACAGGCGGATCCCGGGGTCGCGCCACGGATCGGGGAAGTTGTCCTCGCCATAGACCGGGCGGCGTTCCTCCTCCGTGTAGAAGTCGGTGGTATTGACGCCGGGAATGCTGGAGGCCCAGGAGGAGAGCAGCACGTAGGGCCGGACGTCGGACGCACCCTGAAGGCGGGCCAGCACGGTGGTGGTGGCGAACCAGGTCAGGCCGGCGGGCATGGAGGAGCGCAGCCAGTTGGCCTCGCCCAGACCATACGGGCGTCCTTTCAGCGGGATCACGGCGTCATTGTGCTCGAACGGCGTGAAATAGACGGAGCCGTCGTCGCGATAGGTGATGTAGTGCTCGATCCAGGTGAAGTCGGGCATGTCGAGAAGCGGAGCATAGACGCGCGCCGGGTCATACTCTTGGCGATTTCCGATGACGATGTCTTCGTAGATGGGTCGCGTCGGGTCGAGGGCTTTGATGGCCTGATAGAGTTCGAGGTGATACTCCGGCTCAACGGATTGCGCTTCGTTCTTGCTGCTCCAGCGCACGATGGACGGGTGATTGCGGTCGCGGCGCACGATGTCTTCCATGCACTTGACCTCGTGGGGCGCGCGCCCGTCTTCCATGTCGAAGCCGTTCCAGCGCGCGGCGCTCTCGCCAAAGAGCATCAGGCCCATCTCGTCGCAGACGTCCAGCATGTAGGGCGTCCACGGGCCCATGTGACATCGCTGGACGTTGTAGTTCAGACGCAGGAAATTATCTACTGCTTGCGGCCAGCCGGGGTTTTCGGCCGTCGGGGGCAGGAAGCCGGGCAGCGTATCAATGGCGTCGCCCTTGCCGCCGTTGTCCACGCGATCATAGTTGGCGACTTGCAGATTATCGCCCCGAAAGTTAATGCGGACGCCGTTGAGGGTAAAGTGGTCACCCTCCTGGCGCAATTCGCGGAACCCGAAGCGGACATCCGCCGCATGAAGCGGTACGCCATCTCTGATGAGCGCCAGGTTGAGGGTATGAAGCTGCGCCCGATAGCCGGACTGATAAGGCAGATTGGGCCGCCAGTAGCTTTCGGGGCCGGGCGTCCACGTCACAGGGTCGAGCCTGGCTTCGCTGATGCTGTGCGGCGCTACGGTGAGGGCAATATCAGGGAAATCCGGGTAGGGCCATGCGGCCTTGTTCCATGCCGAAAGCGCGCCGGAAATAGAGACACAGCGCGGCGCGCCGGTGGTGTTGGTCACCCAAACGGTGGCCGCGAAGGCGCGCTCGGCCACGGAAGTTGTGACGAATACGTCGCTGATGAAGACCGCAGGATAGGCGCGCAGCCAGGCATCGCGGAAGATGCCGCGGGCTACGCACTCGGACCACTCGGCCCAATGGGGCGCGATGGGGCGGCCATCGCGGTAAGCGCGCACGGCGATAAGCAGCAGGTAAGACCCGCCCGGCTGCACATACGGAGTGAGGTCCACACTCTGCGGTGTGAAGGCGGTGACTTCATCGTGAATTGGCCGGAGTGAGTTCTCGTCCGCGCCGATGGAGTAGATGGCGTGATGGTTGACCGCGCCCAGCTCAAGGCGCACGGCTTGCGGCGCGCCCGTGTCGGGTATGGTGATACGGCGCTGGTAGACGCCGGCCTCGCAATCGAAGCCCTGTTTGAGCCAGCCACCACCGGGGACCTGGATGACGGCAGCGGGGCCGTTTTCGGGGGTGAAGCTCCAGGTTCCGGCAAGGTTTACCTCTGCAATTGCATTCACGAAACGTGTCTCCAGAGTAAAGTTCTGATGACCATCAGCCCTTCAGTGCGCCGAGCATGACGCCCTTGACGAAATACTTCTGCACAAAGGGGTAGATCAGCATAATGGGAATGGTGGCAACCATGATGACGGCATACTTAATGGTGTGCGCGAACAGCGCGCGCTCGGTGGCGGTGCGACCGGCGGTCATTTGCATCTGGCTGCCCGAGGTCACGATTTGACGCAACACCACCTGTAAGGGGTAGAGGCTCTGATCGCGCAGGTAGAGCAGGGCGCTGAAGAAATCGTTCCAGTGGCCGATGGCGTAGAACAGGGTGATGACCGCGATGATGGGCGTTGACAGGGGCAACACCACCGAGATGAAGACGCGCAGATCATTTGCGCCGTCTATTTCAGCGGCCTCTACCAATTCATCCGGGATGTTGGATTGGAGATAGGTGCGCGCGAGGATGAAGTTCCAGGCGCTGATCGCCCCGGGTAAGATCATGGCCCAGCGAGTATTCATGATGCCCACCGACTTGACCACCAGAAAAGTGGGGATCATACCGCCGCTGAAGAACATGGTGAACACGATGAAGGCGGAGATGATGTTGCGACCGCGAAACCACGTGCGCGAGAGCGGGTAGGCGGTGATCATGGTGAGCACGACGTTAATGAATGTTCCGACGACGACGTAATAGATCGTGTTGCCGTAGGACACCCAGAGCTGTTTGTAGCCCAACACGATTTCGTAGCTGTCGAAGGTGATATTCTTGGGCAACAGGTAGACGTTGCCGCTCAACACCTGTTGCGGGTCACTGATGGACGCTGCGGCGATCCAGATGAAGGGATAGATACAGACGAAGGCCAGCAACGCCAACGCCGCATAATTGAAGGCGTGAAAAAACCAGTCTTTGGTTGTATTCTTTCGCATCGAACGACTCCTACCAGAGCGTTTGCTGCTTCAAGCGGCCGGCGATCCAGTTGACCACTAAGAGCAGTACCAACGCCACCAGCGAGTTGAACAATCCGACGGCCGTGCCGAAGTCATACTGCCCGCTGATCAGGCCGGCGCGGTAGACATACGTCGAGATCACGTCCGCCGTCTCATACGTGCTGGGGTTGTAGAGCAGATATACTTTCTCAAAGCCCACCGTCATCAGGCTGCCCAACGAGAGCAAAAGGATGATCATCATGGTGGGCAGGATGCCGGGTATGGAGATATAACGCATCCGGGCAAAGCGCCCGGCGCCGTCAATCTGGGCGCTCTCGTATAGAGTGGGGTCAATGCCGGCCAGCGCGGCCAGATAGATGATCGAACTCCAGCCGACGAATTGCCACACGTCCGACCAGACGTAGACGTGGCGGAACCATTGCGGCAGATTAAGAAAGGCGATCGGTTCCATACCCAGGGCCTTGATCATCTGATTGACAATGCCGGTGCTCGGTGAAAGGAAGTTGATGATGATGCCGGTGACGACCACGGTGGAAATGAAATAAGGCAGATAGGTCAGTGTTTGCACTGAGCGCTTGAATTTGGGATGGATGACCTCGTTGAGCATGAGCGCCAGGATCACCGGGGCGGGGAAACCAATCAGCAGCCCGTAAGCGTTCAGAACAACGGTGTTGCGAATCAGCCGCTCGAAGTAAATGGAATTAAAGAAGTTGCGAAAGTGCAACAGCCCGACCCACTCGCTATCCCAGATGCCGGAAAACGCGTTGAACCTTTTGAACGCGATCACAACGCCGAACATCGGGCCATAGGCGAAGATGGCAAAATAGATGATGGCGGGAACGACCATCAGATAGAGCCACGGGTGACGGCGGATGGATTGAATCAAACCCGAAACTGCGCTGCGTTTGGGTTCGGCGCCTACACCGGATTGCGTGATAGATGCTGTCGTAGTCATCGAAGTTTCTCCGGTCGGGCGCAACACGGCCGCCGGCCCTGTTGCGCCCGACGGTGATAGCAAATTAGCTGCTGGCGGCCAGGAAGCGGTCGTATGCTGCCTGATAGACGGCGGTCACGTCATCTATGCCTCGCGCCTTGATCTGCGCGACCATGTCGTCATAGTCGCCTTCGAGGTTTTTTGTACCGGTGATGAAGGCGTTGATGTTTTCGTCCACCAGTGTGTTGACATCGTTGAGGATCGGTTCGATGGTGGCTTCCTCATCTTCGGTGAGGAAGAGCGGCGGCAACTGGATGGTTTGCCACGGCGGGACCGACCAGACGTTGATCGCCTGCAAATCGGTCTCCTGATACATCTGAGGAATTTGCTCCTCATCCACGACCATGGCGCCGATCCAGGTGGGCGATACCCAGTTCCAAAGATACTCCGCGGGCGTTAACTTTTCATCTTTGGTAACCAGATCGGTGTAGACACGCTCACCATCTGCTTCTGTGTAGTGTTCGCCCAACAAACCCCAGTTCATGAGCGTCTCACCGGAGTCGCTGTAGTAGGCATCCATGTACTTCGCGAGCGTATCTTTGTTCGCGCTCGTCGCGGCGATCGCGGTGGCTTGTGTCGGGTCTACGATGAAGTGGTTGGAGAGGATTTCGCGATGGCCGTAGGGGCCTTTGGGCGGCACGGTGCCGACGAGCGATGCTTCCGGATCCTGCGCGCGCATAGATTTGACGATCCCGTCAAGCGACCATTGCATGCTGGCCCCCGAGATGCCATCGGCGAAGCGCTGGAAGAAGAAGTCGTCGGAACTCATGGACTGCTGGTACTCGTTGTCTATCAGCCCTTCGCTGTAGAGTTTGGCGATGTAAACCAGCGCCTCGCGATATTCGGGCTGGATCGGGCCGTACTTGACCACATCCTTGTCGTGATAGAAATCGGTTGTGACGTTCGGGCCGCGTGAGCCTACGCCCCACTGCCAGATCAGCGCGCGGGGATCACGTGTGTAGGGATAGCGATTCGGATCCTTCTCTTTGAATGCCTTCAAGACGTTGTAGTAATCATCCACCGTCTCAGGTACGGCCATGCCGACTTCGTCCAGCCAGTCCTGTCGGATGAAGAACCCGGCAAAGGCGGCAGTTTTGCCTTCGAGGATGCGCGGGTAAGCATAGATGTGGCCATCGGGCGCTGTGAGCAACGCCTTGAGCTGAGGCATCTTCTTCATCCACGCGGCCAGGTAAGGTTGTGTGGTGATATATTCATCCAGCGGAGCGAGGGCGCCCTTTTGGCCGTAGGAGGCGAAGTTGGCGAGGCTGTAGCCGGCGATCACATCCGGGAGGTCGCCGGAGGCCATGAGCAGTTCCAGCGGCGCATCGCCCCAGTCGGCGGCGGCTTGCCAGCCGATGTGAACGTTGGTCAGTTCTTCCATCTTCTGATCGAAGACTTGATCGTTGAAGGTGGCGACGTCGGTCGCGACGTAGAGCGGGCTGGAGAAACCGCTGACCTCGATCTTCTGATCAGACAGCCTGGCGATCTGCTCCAGGTTCATGTTCGAAGACTCGGACGCTTCCACGGGCGGCGCGTCCGATTCGGGAACGGCGGGTTCGGCCGCGGTGGGTTCGGCCGCCGGCGCTTCCGCGGGGGCCGCAGTCGGGGCGGCCTGTGGCGCACACGCAGCCACCGCAGCGGTCGCGCCCAGGAGACCGGCCGACTTGATGAAGAGACGGCGGTCCATCTTGATTTCCTTCTTGTTTAACACGAGATTCTCCCCTTTTTGCTATGCGCCGCCGGTTTCGGCCAGGGCGGCGAGTACAACCGGCAAGGATTGCCGCCAGTTGAGCGGCAAATCCTCCGAGACTTCCATAATCAGGTAACGTCCGTCGGGGGCGGCGGCGCGGGTTCGCTCATGAACGACGGCGCGCAGTTCATCCGGCGGCAGATCATACAGCCCGACGTTGAAGTTTCCCCACAGCATCAGTTCGGGCCAGGCGGCGCGCGCTTTTGCGAAGGTCATGTCGCCCTCTGGAGGCGCCGTAAGGGATTCGATGCCGTCGAGCCCGGAACGAGCAATCAGCGGGGCGATACAGGCCAGTTGACCATCCATGTGGGCGTGGACTTGCTTCCCGGCGTCGTGCAGGATGGGCAGGAAACGGGCGTAGGCGGGCAGATGATACTTGCGCGAAGCGGCGCGGCCCCCATTGCTCCGCAGTCAGGTTCTCCAGCAGGCTGACATGCCGGCCCGGACCGCCGGCAATACAGCGACAGCGCGCGATGAGTTGATCCATCAGGGCGTCGGCCAGCTCCCACAATTCAGGAAAGCCGCCGGCCAGGTGTTCTGCGAAGCCTTCCAGCCCGGCGTAATCCACGAGGATCGTCTGCATGGGTGTCCGTCCCAGCACCAGGAAATTGAAGCCGGCGTCGCCGTTTTCCGCTTCCCTGGCGATGAAGGCAGAGGCGTCCGGTGTTGTCCGGGTGTCGCGCACGATGTAGGTCATCACGCGATAATCGGCGGGTGTCTTGAGGAAGTACTCGACTTCCCAGCCGCGCACGATCAGGCGAGAGATTTCACCGATGGGGGTGCGCAATGTCAGGCGTTCGCCGATCTCGTCGCGCCATGGTTCGTCAGTGCGTATCGTCTCAACGTTTGACCGAGTTTCGCGATAGGTACGCGCCTCATCAATCACCGTCAGACCGGCGGCGATTAACTCGTCCCACAGCGGGTCAGGGTTTTCTGTGATGAAGTTCGCGTAGATGCCGAAAGGAATGCGCTCGAGACGCTCACCCTCAAGCGCTTGTAAGAATTGGCTACGGTTGGTCATGGTTGGTTTCAAAAACATGCGGGCCGAGCCACCCGGCCCGCATGTGCATGTTGGCTACGCCCGGCCTTATTCGAACTTCAGACCGGCGAGGATGTCGTTGACCGTTTCTTCAATGACCGGCGCGACTTCCGACATCGGCGTCTGGCACAGGAAGACGGGGTCGAGTTCCGAGTAGATCGGGTCGTAGATTTGCGAGTAACCGGCGATGCGGTTCCACGGCGTCACTTCGCCGTATTCCCAGGAACCTTTCACGGCCTTCACGAGATTCTCGCGCATCCCGTCGGGCCAGAGGTTGATCCAGTCTTGCAGCAGCGACTCGCGCGAGGGCGGCGACCAGGTCGCGAGGACGAAGTCTTTCATGCCTTCCGGCATGTAGAGGAATTTGACGAAATCCCAGGCCTGGTCTTTTTTGTCCGTCTGGGTCGAGATGAGCATGGGGTCGGCGTAGAGCGCATCTTTCAAGATGTCGGGCTTGATGCGCGGCAGCGAGGCGCAGTTCCAGTTGAAGCTGCCGGCCACTTCCTTCAGCGACCAGAAGCCCCAGCCGCCCCCGACGTTCATCGCGACCTTGCCGGCCTGGAACGGGTCGCCGGTGGCGCTCAGGGCCGATGAGATGGCCGAATCGGGGGCCACCTTGTGCACGCAGACCAGGTCGGCGTGCATCTGGAAGGCTTCGATGACTTTGGGGTCGTCGAAGAGGATTTCTTTGGCGATGCCGGTCGCCAGGGTTTCATCGCTCCAGATGTTGTGGCCGAGCAGCCAGGGCATCTCTTCGGGGCTGCCCAGACCCATCACTACGCCGTACTGGCCTGTCGCCGGGTCGTCGTAGTTCTTGGTCAGCTTGCCGGCGACATCCAGCATCTTGTCCCAGGTCCAGGAGGTGTCATCCCAATCGCTGGGGGGATATTCGATGCCGGCCGCATCGAAGAGGTCCTGATTATAGAAGGTGTAGGTGCCCAGGATGTAGAGGGGCAGGCCGACCAGCTTGCCGTTGACGGTAACGCCATCGAGCGCTGATTTTGGAATGTCATCCAGTTCGAGCTCGGTCGAGGCCGCCTTGATGTAGTCATCCATGTAGATGCACATGCCGCGCAGGGCGTACTCGACGTAGCCGGTGGAGCCCCAGTTGGCGAAGACTTCGGGCAGATCGTTGGCGGCGAACATGCTGGTGAGCTTGGGATCGAATTCGTCCCAGGGGACGATGATCGGCTCGATCGTGTCCTCGGGTTTGACTTCTTTGTAGTTCGGAATGGCGACGTCAGTCATCCACGCGTTGCGGGTCGGGTCGGCGTTGGCGTACCAGCGGAGGGTGACGCCTTCGGCGGCGGGCGCGGCTTCGGGCGCAGTTTCCGCGGGTGCGCTCGGCGGCGGGTTGTTCGGCGGCCGGTTGCTCCGGCTCGGGGGCCGGCGCGGCAGCGGGGGCGCCGCAGGCAGCCAGCGCCGCCATTCCGGCCGCGCCGCCCATCACCTGCAACATCTGGCGGCGGCTGAGTCGCATCTTCTCAAGGTCTTTCATGAGTATATCCTCCCTGGATCGTACGGAATGGTTGAGTGCGGCAAAACGGTTGTTGGAAAGCGAATCGTGTCTCCTCCTTTCGGCTTGCAGAAGAGCGGGGCGGGCTACCCCTTGACGCCGGTGACCACGATGCCCTGGATGAAATAGCGTTGGGCGAAGAAAAAGAGCAGGATGCAGGGCAACACGGCCACCAGTGAAGCGGCCATCAACAACTCCCAGGGCGTCGCGCCATAGCGATGCCGGAAAGCAGCCAGGCCGACGGCGGCGGTGAGCTTGTCCGGTGAGTTCAGATAGACCAAAGGCGCGGTGAAATCGTTCCAGTTATAGGTGAAGGAGAAAATGGCGGCGGCGGCGAGCGCCGGCTTGGAGAGCGGCACCATGATGCGCCACCAGGTCGAGATATAGCCGCAGCCGTCTATGCGCGCGGCGTCGTCGAGTTCAGACGGGATGCCGCGGTAGAACTGGCGCAGCAGGAAGATCAGGAAAGCGCTGCCGAACCAGGCCGGGATGATGAGCGGTTTGAACGTGTCTACCCAGCCCAGGTTATGGAACAAGACGTATTGCGGCACCATAATGACCTGGTAGGGCACCATCATGGTCGCCAGCACCACGTAGAACAGGATCTCCTTGCCGGGCGCGCGCAGGCGGGCGAACGCATAGCCGTAGATCGAATTCATGAGCACATCGGCCACCATCACCGTTGCGGTGATGAAGGCCGTATTGCGAAAGTAGGTGGCGAAGGGCAGGAAGGTCAACGCCTTGGGGAAGTTGCTCCATTGCGGCTCCGCCGGAATCCAGATCGGCGGATATTTCACCACTTCGAGGCGCGTCTTGAGCGCCGTGGAGAGCATCCAGGCGACGGGCAACAGGATGACGATGGAGAACAGGATCACCAGCGCCAGCGCGCCGAATCGCGTGATACGGTCATTCCACTTTTGCGAGCGGAGGCCGCGGGCGGTGCTCGCGTGCTCTTGCGTGGGGGCCGAGGCCGTGGTGGATGCGCTCATCCGCGGCCTCCTGATTGATAGAACACCCGGTCACTCGAGAGCTTGAAGGTCAGCAGGGTGAGGAGCATGATGACGATGAACAGGAACCAGGCCAGCGCCGATGCGTAACCGAGCTTGAAGTAGCGGAAGGCGTTCTGATAGAGATAAAGCCCGTAGAACAGCGATGCGTAGTGGGGGCCGCCGCGCCCACGGTCACTCATGACGTAGGCCTGCGTGAAGATCTGGAGCGCGCCGATCATGCCGGTGATGAAGGTGAAGAGGATCACGGGTGAGATCATCGGCAGCGTGATGTTCCTGAAGCGCCGGGCCGGGCCGGCCCCGTCCAGCGAGGCGGCCTCGTAGAGTTCGGTGGGGACGCTTTGCAGGGCGGCGAGATAGATCACGACGGATGCGCCGACGCCCCACAGGCTCATCAGGACGTAGGATGGGATGACGGTTCGCTCATTGAGGAGCCACATGGGACCCTGGATGCCGATGCTGCGCAGGACCGTGTTGATCAGCCCCAGTGTTGGATTGAACAGCCAGAGCCAGAGCAGGGAGACGGCGACGCCCGCAATGACGCTCGGCAGATAGAAAATCGTGCGGAAAAAGGCGAGGCCGGGAATTTTCTGGTTCAGCAACAGGGCGAGGAACATGGCGAAGATGATGCCCAGCGGCACGGCCATGACCGCATAGGTGAAGGTGACTTTGAGGGCCTGCCAGAACAGCTTATCGCCGGTGAACATGGTGATGAAGTTCTCGAGGCCGACGAAGTGGGTGGCGTGCACGACGTCATAGTCGGTGAGGCTGTAATAGATCGAGGCCAGCAGGGGGCCGCCCAGGAAAGCGATGAAGCCGAAGATCCAGGGCGAAATCATCGCATAGAACGCCAGGGCCTCTCGTCGCGACGCGGTGAGCTTGAAACCGGATTGCTTGGGGGCTATTTCGGTCACGCTTGGCTCCGTTTGGATCACTGAAGCCGGCTACCCAGCTCCAGGAAGTATTGGACGCGCGAGATGGGGGTATCGGGAGTGATAGGGCTGCCGGTTGACATGATGAAGCCCCGCGCCTGCCGGCCTGCTTCCGCCTGCCGGCGCATCTCTCGTTCCAGGGTTTCGTCGTCGGCGCTCTCCAGGAAGCCGACGGGGTCCAGGTTGCCGAAGAGCGTCACGCGGCGCCCGATGGCCCGCGCGATCTCGTCAATATCGTTGACATAGCCCTTCATGGTGGTCTCTACCGAGAGACCGTCGGCGCCGATGGCGGCGATTTGCTCGAGCCGATCGGCGACGCCGCCGAAGTAGATGATGATGGCCCGGTGGTTGAGGCGGTGAATCTCGTCCACCATCGCCTTCATGTAGGGCAGGCTGAAGCGTTCGTAATCCTTGACGGAGATCATGTCGTTGGTGGCGGTCGCATCGTCAATGTAGATGCCGTCGCCGCCCTGGGCCGCCAGCGCGTGGATGCGCTCGATGTTCTGTTCGAGGATGCGTGCGCTGAGATAGTCCATCAACGCCGGGTCGGTGCGGAGCATCGCCAGCGCGTTCGATTGGCCGACGTGCGCGCCGCTGGAGTAAAGCGTGCCGATCACGCCGCCGGAGAGGATGAAGTGATCCTCGCCCAGCGCGTCCACCGTGGCGCGCACGTAATCCATGTGGCCGCGGGCGATCTGTTCCTCCGCGGGGGTGACTTTCACTTTTTCGCGCACGTCCTCGCGGGTGAAGACGCGCTGGGTCTCGTTGGCGGCGTAGTCTACGGGAAAGCCACTGATCGTGTCGAGCAGTTCCAGCTCGCCGGTGTCGCGATGATGGAGATAGCGATGGCCGTCGCGCTCGACGAACTCGGCGTTTGCGCGCTCGACGTGGGTCGGCGCGTCTTCGGGCTGGATGAAATCGAAGGGGGCCTGCGCCACAAGTTGTTGCAGCGTCTCGACGTAGTCGGCAGGGTCGGAATTGAGCCACTCGATGACCTGGTGCTGAGGCCGGCCGGTCAACTCGTTGAAGTGATCGCGGTAGTAGAGGAAATTGTAGGGCACAGTCACCGGGTTGCGATCAACCTCTTGACCCAGCAGAGCAGCGTTGACGCGTTGTTTGTCGTTCATCTGGCTCCCTTTGTAAAATAGGGTATTGCTATTTGCGAAAAAGGTGCTATGATGGGATTGATTATATGAGATAATGTGTCTAATGTCAAGCATCAAAATATAGATATCGGGATATATGCGTGTAATCTACCGCATAAATCGAGGATTATATGGATGATTCAAGTTTCAGCGTCTTGCAAGCCATCTATCGTGCGCCTCGAGCCACACGTCAGGATTTGGCGGCGCGCACCGGCCTGGGGGTGAACCGGATCGGCGCGGCGGTGGGTCAACTCGAGGCGTTGGGCCTGGTGCGCGAACAGCCCTTGCAGGACGGTCAGCCGGGACGCCCGCTGGGCAGTTTCTTCGTGGAGCCGGGTGTGGGCCGGGTGGTCGGCCTCGATATCGGGGGGCAGCATTCGCGCGCCGTGTTGACGGACCTGGGAGGCCGCATTCACGCGTCCGTCACGCAATATTCCACGGTGACGCCGGATCGGAGCGTCATCCTGGGGGATATTGTGAGGCTGGTGGATGCGCTGTGTGAGGAGGCCGGGATCGCTCAGGCGGAGGTGGCCGCGCTCGGCGTGGGGGTGCGCGGTATCGTAGACGCCAACACCGGAACGGTGCTCGGTTGGCCCAACACGCCGACCTGGGCGGCGGCATGGACGGGGGTAGACCTGGCGCACGAGTTGCGCGGTCCGCTGGGGTTGGAACCGATCGTGGTGGATGACAGCGTGCGGGCCATGGCGATCAGCGCGCACCGGCTGGGGCCGGCGCAGAGCAACCCGAATTTTCTATACGTCTTTCTGGGGACGGGCGTGGGGTCGGCGTTGCTGATTGACGGGCGCCCCTATCATGGCGGAACGGGGCTGGCCGGTGAGCTGGGGCACGTCACGGTGCTGGAAGACGGGCCGTGGTGTAGCTGCGGGAATCGCGGTTGCCTGGAAGTGATGGCTTCGACGAATGCGGTGATGCAACGGGTGCGTGACCGGCTGTCGGAATCGTATCTTCTCTCCATGCTGCGCGAGCCGTTCCAACGTGGGCAGCTCACCCTTGAGGCGCTGATCGAGGCGGCGCGCGCGGGCGATAAGGTCGCGTACCAGATCCTCGATGAGGCGGGGACATCGGTCGGCAAAGTGATTGCGATTGCGATGAACATGCTGGGGCCGGAGCTGGTGATGCTGGGTGGCCCGCTGGTGCAGGGCGATGGCATCGTATTGGAAGCGGTGCGCCGGCAGGTGCGGTTGCGGGCCTTGCAGCACATTGCGAATCGCACTCAGATCATCAGCGATCATCGGGATGAGTTCAGCGGCGCAAACGGGGCGGCGCTGCTGGCTGCGGATGCGCTGTTTGCCTCTCCGAACGGGGTTGCGAAGCTGTCGCAGGCGGCGGCGGTGTGATTGCCCTGGCGAGATTCTTCACTGCGTTCAGAATGACAGGGACGCGGCGAGATTCTTCACTGCGTTCAGAATGACAGGGGACGTCTCAAACGTCGAATGTCACCGTGGCCGACCAGCCGTCGGCGACGTGTCGTGACCGCGAGATCGTAGTAGGTGACGGCCTTGATGGCCGTGTGCGCGGGGCAGCCGTGATAGCCGTAGACGGCTGCCCGCAACCCCGTTTCTGACAGCTCCTGAATCTCGAATTGCGTGTAAAGCTCGCCGCTGATTTCCTGGGCCAGCAAGAGATGGTTCAGCCAGGCGACGAGCAACTGCGCCACGTCATTCCCCGCGACCTGCACGGTGCGCGCCAGCGTGACCGGTTGTGCGGGGTCCGCTTCCTGCAAGGCATACATGGCGGTTGCCGCGGCGACGAAGAGTTCGCGCTGCGACGCGCCCTCGGCCCGAATGGCCCAATCGGCGGTGTGGGTCAACTCTTGCCAGACCGGGGCGCTGCCCTCGCGTCCGGTGGTCGTGGGGTGGGTCAGGATTTCGCGGGCGGTTGCGGCGTCGGCCTGGATTTGCGCGACCAGGGCGCCGATGCCGGCGAAGCGTTGCTCGCCGCGCAGGCGCTCGATGAAGCTCAACCCCAACGTTTCCCCGTAGATGTCTTCGTCGAAATCGAGCAGGAACGCCTCGACGGAGGGCGCGCCGTTGTCGAAGCTGGGGCGGACGCCGATATTGACCACCGCGGGATAACCCGGCGCCATGCCGTCAATCGCGTGGTCCGCTCGCCAGGCCCAGCAGGCGTAGACGCCGTAGGCCGGGATGAGACGGTCGGCGGGAAGCTGCACGTTGGCCGTGGGGAAGCCCAGCGTGCGGCCGCGGCGCGCCCCGACGACGACCGGCCCCCACACCTGATATGGTCGGCCCAGCAGACGCGCGGCCATCTCGACCGCGCCTGATTCCGTGAGCAACGCCCGGATGCGGCTGCTGCGCACCAACCCCCCGCTCAGTTCATACGGCTCGATGACCCGCACGTCATAACCCCGGGTCGCGCCCAACTCGGCAAGGCGCGCGGCGTTGCCCTCGCGGCCGCGGCCCAGGGCGAAATCGGGGCCGATCCACAGCGCCCGGAGCGCGAGATGCCTGACCAGATCCGCGACGAAATCGGCGGCCGGGGTGGCGGCGATCTCCCGCGTGAAGGGGAGCACGACCATGAAATCCAACCCGAGGGCGGCCAGGATGTCGTGGCGCTCGGCGATGCTCGTCAACCGGGGGATGGCGATCTCAGGCCGCAACACGCTGACGGGATGCGGGTCGAAGGTGAGCAGGCCGGCCCGCCCGCCTTCCTGGTGGGCTGCGGCGACGAGGTTGTGGATGAGCGCTTGATGGCCGAGATGAACCCCGTCGAAGCTGCCGATGGTGAGGAAGGTCGGCGCGGACAGGGGTTGTTGCGGGAAACCGAGATAGCTTTCCATGGGTCGAGGCTACACTTACTCTTGAGTCGTGAAGACTTTGGCCGGTCGCCAGAGCCGATCCTCTGCATCATAACGCAGGATGGCGCGAACCTGTGCATCGGCGTCGAGCGCGTAACCGGTGTGCTGCGCGGGCGCGGTGGAGGCCGCAATGGCCTGGCCCTGCGCAAGCCGGGTCGCCTCTTCGGCGGTGATCTGCACCGGCGTGAGGTCGTAGAGCGCATCACGCAGCGGGTGGATGTGCGCGGCGAGGCTCCCGGCTGCGGCGGCTTCCGCGAGGGCGTCGGGGCTCAGGGCGGCTTCGATGCCAAACGGCCCGCTGCGCGTGCGGGTGAGGGCGATGAGGGTCGCGCCGCAACCGAGTTGCTGGCCGAGGTCATGCGCGATGCTGCGGATGTAGGTCCCTGCCTCGCAGGTCACCTCGAAGGTCAGATGCGGTGGGTTCCAGGCGACGAGGCGCGCCGCGTGAATGTGGACGGTCCGCGCGGGCAGCTCGACTTGCTCGCCGCGGCGGGCGCGCCGAGTACGCGGGCACGCCGTCTTGCTTGATGGCCGAATAGGCGGGGGGGTACTGCTCGATCTCGCCCTCGAAGGCGGTGAGGGCGCGCCGCAGGTCGTCTTCGCCAAGCGGCGGGATGGGCGCGCGGGATTGTTCGGCGCCGTCTACATCGTAGGTGTCGGTGGTGAAGCCCAGCTCGGCCACGGCGCGGTAGGACTTGACGGAGGCGGTCAGATACTCCGCAACGCGGGTGGCCTGCCCCACGCAGACCACGAGCACGCCGGTCGCGAAGGGGTCGAGAGTGCCGGCGTGGCCCATCTTCTTGACGCCCAGCCTGCGCCGGAGGAACCCGACGACATCATGCGAGGTCCAGCCCGCGGGTTTGTCAACGTTGAGGATGCCGTCCATCATGAGTATGTCAGACGTTGCGCGTGGGGCCGGCGGCGGCCAGGGCGATGAGCATGGGGACGACGCGTTCCTGCGCGGCGGTCAGTGGGCCGTCCAACGTGCAGCCGGCCGCCTGCGGATGGCCGCCGCCGCCCAGCGCCAGCGCAAGTTGCGAGACATCGAAACCGGGGTGCGCGCGCGCAGGCTGATCTCCACGGCGCCCGCCGGGGTTTCAGAGAAGACGGCGGCCACGTCTGCTTCGGGCGTGCCCATGATGAAGCTGACGAGCCCGCTCTCGCCGTCCGCCGGTTCGCCGGCGCGGGCGCGCATGTCATTGCTGACGGCGGTCCAGACGACGCGCCCGGTGTGTTGCAAATTCGCCAGGGCGAGGCCCCAGAGCTTCATGGCGCTGACAGGGCGCGCGGCCAACGTGCGGGAGATCAGCACCGAGAGGTCTACACCGGTTTCCATGAGGCGGACGGCGGTCTGCATGACCCGGGGGGTGACGTTGCTGGTGCGAAAACCGAGCGTGTCGGTGGCGAGGCCGGTGAGCAGACAGACGGCGGCTGCGTGTGAAATCGGCGCCGGCAGAGCATCGGCCAGGGCCACCATGATTTGCGCCGTGGCGGCGGCGGTCGGGTCCACGTAGTTGAGGTCGCCGAAGTGCAGATTGGTGACGTGATGGTCTATGACGATGACGGGCGCGTCGCCGTAGGTTTCGGGGCGGAAGGGATCGCCCAGACGCCGGGGATCGCTGGCATCGAGAGTCACCACGGCATCCCATGCGCCTTCGGGCGCGGTGGTCTGAATCCGGTCCGCGCCCGGCAGGAAATGGAATTCCCCGGGGACGCCGTCGGCGGAGATCAGGACGATCTCACGTTCGGGCGCATCGAGAAGCCAGCCGAAACCGAGCAACGAGCCGATGGCGTCGCCGTCGGGCGCGACGTGGCAGAAGGCCAGGATGCGGGTCGCGTGGTTCAGCGCATCGGCGATTTCAGACAGCGTCGTCATCGGGCTCCGGGGGCTGCGTCGGCTCTGCGGCTGCGATTTCGTCCAGCAGCGAGTCAATCCGGCGAGCGTGTTGTTCGACGGTGTCAATATGGAAGGTCAGCGCGGGCACGACGCGCAGATCGAGGCTTTCGGCGAGCGAGCGCCGCAGGAAAGGCTCGGCGTGGCGCAGCGCCTCCAGGATCGGGCGGGACGCGTCGGGCGGCAGCGCATGATCTATGAAGACCGTGGCGTTCTGCAAATCTGCGCTGACATCCACATGGGTCACGGTAACGAGGGCATCTTCGAGGCGCGGGTCATCCAGTTCGGACTGGATCAAGAGGCTAAGCTCTTCGCGCAACAGCTCGGATACACGTTGCTGGCGATGAGAGATCACCTGATGGCTCCCTGATTCGGTGGTGATGGCGACAGTAGCCGGGCGAGATTCCCGGGAGCGGAAGGCTCTCAGGAATTTTGCCCGGCGATTGTCGTTTGATTGATATTAGCTGACGCGTTCCTTCTTGTAGGCTTCGAAGACGTCGCCTTCTACGAAGTCATGATAGTTGCCGAGGGTGATGCCGCACTCGAAACCCGTCTTGACTTCGGTGGTATCTTCCTGGAAGCGCTTCAGACCGACGATGCGATCTTCGGCCAGGACAACGCCGGCGCGCTTGACGCGCACCAGAGAGTTGCGCCGGATTTCGCCGTCCAGGACGTAGGACCCGGCGACCTTGCCGACCTTTGAGACACGGAACACGGCGCGCACCTCGGCGTGGCCGATGATGACTTCCTTGTAGACCGGATCCAGCAGGCCGGTGAGCGCCCGCTCGATATCCTCGACCAGCTTGTAGATGATGTCGTACAGCCGGATGTCAATGCCTTCCGTGTCGGCCATGCGCGCGGCGGCCGGCTCGACGTTGACGGAGAAGCCCATGATGAGCGCGTGCGAGGCGATCGCCAGCATCACGTCAGACTCGGTGACGTTGCCGGTGGCCTGGTGCAGGATCTTGACCCGCATCTTGTCAGAATTGAGTTTTTCGAGCGAGTTGACAATCGGCTCGATGGAACCCTGGACGTCGGCCTTAAGGATCAGGTTCAGCTCTTTGATCTGGCCGGCTTCGGCCTGGGCGAGAATGCTCTCCAGGGTCATGGGCCTGGGCCCGGCCGAGACGGCCGCGGCGGCGCGGCGGTTGGCCTGCCGTTCGGCGGCGATGGCGCGCGCCGTGCGATCGTCGGCCTCAACCGAGAAGGTGTCACCGGCGACCGGCACTTCGGACATGCCCAGCACGATGACCGGCGTGGAGGGCGGCGCCTGGGTGATCGTTTTCGCCCTTGTCGTTGTACATGGCGCGCAGTTTGCCGTAGGTTTCGCCGGTGACGATGCTGTCGCCCACGCGGAGGGTGCCGTTCTGAACCAGGAGCGTCGCCAACGGGCCGCGGTCTTGTCGAGCCGGCCTTCGATGACCGTGCCGACGCGTGTGCCCCTTGGGGTTTGCCATCAGCGGATCAATATCGGCGACGAGCAGGACGTTTTCCAGCAGATCGTCAATGCCGCGGCGGAACTTGGCCGAAACGGGGACGCACATGACGTCGCCGCCGTATTCCTCGATCAGCAGACCGTTATCGGCCAGCTCTTGCTTGACGCGATCGGCGTTGGCCTGCGCCTTGTCAATCTTGTTCAGAGCGACGACGATCGGCACCTGCGCGGCCTTGACATGCGCAATCGCCTCTTTGGTCTGAGGCATCACGCCGTCGTCGGCGGCGACGACCAGGATCGCGATGTCGGTGACCATGGCGCCGCGGGCGCGCATGGCGGTGAACGCCTCGTGACCGGGCGTGTCGAGGAAGGTGATCTTACGACCTTTGAGTTCGACCTGGTAGGCGGCGATATGCTGCGTGATGCCGCCGGCCTCGCCTTCGACCACGCGCGTCTCGCGGATGGCGTCGAGCAGGGTGGTCTTACCGTGATCAACGTGGCCCAACACCGTGACGATGGGCGGCCGGATGACCAGCGCATCGGGATTTTCGTCGGCCAGAATGCGCTGGCGCAACGTGAGCGGCGTCTCTTCTTCGACTTCGGCGACTTCGGGTTCGGGGACCGCTTCCGGTTTGACGGTGATGCCCAACTCTTCGCCCACCACCGCGGCCGTGCTGAAATCAATGGACTCGGTGATGGGAACCATCATGCCGTAATTCATCAGTGTCTTGATGACGTCAATCGGGCTGCGTCGCATTTTTTCGGCGAGCTCACGAACGGTGATCTGCGCCGGGATGATGATTTCGGTGACTGTGGCGACCGATTCTTTGACGCCGCGGGGCCTCAGCGAGCGCAGGCGCGGAAGATGGCCGTGGCGATCCACCGGGGCGGCCTTTGTTGCCCTGGGGGCGCGAACGATTGCTTCCGCCCCCGCCGCCCCCGCCGCCGCCCCGGTAACTGTTGCGAGATGACCCGCCGGACGAGGCTGCGCTGGAAGGGCCGCGCTGCGAATTGTTGCGATTCTGGTTGGATTGCCCGTTGGTCGGGCTCGAGCCCGCGGGGCTGCCGCCGGGTCGCGAAGGGCCGGCAGGCCGTTGCGTCGGATTCGACTGTCCGGGTTTCTGGGAAGAAACAGGATGGCTGGAATCAGATTGAGACGACCGATTGGGAGACGGCGTCTGCGTGCTTGTGCCCGGCTTTTTAGGGCTCGAGCTTTTTGAATACTCGTTACTCATTACACTTCCCTCCATTATCCGCAGAAGCCGAAGCTCGTCTCGCAAGCGATGAACACGGTCAGGGCGGCAACACAGAGCGCAGAGCAAAAAGCTCGCGCTGCAAGGTAGCCAAAGCCTGTCAGTATCGGGCGCCATCGTTATCTGGATGGTATCCGGTAATCGCCGGACAAGAGTCCGGTAGTCGCCGGACCAAGTTCGGTAGTCGCCGGATAAGAGTCAGAGGGAATGATGCGTGGAGGGGCGTCTGTCGTAATGGATCAGGTCATCCCCACCTCGCGCTGATTCCGGTCATCTCTGCCTCCCGACCGTGTTGCGCTGCGGTCGCGCGGCCGCCAGCATGAGAGCTCTCCTGCTTCAGTCTGGTGAGATTCCGTCCGATACGGGCGCCGGAACGTCCGGCGCCTCGGCGGGAATCTCGGGTAGGCCGGCCGCAAAGGCTCGCAATGCGGCCAGCTCGTCGGGTGTCAGCGTGGTCTTCAGCGCTTCGCTCAACCTTGATCTGTTCAGCGCCGTATTCCAGCACGTTTGCGTCCGGCAAAGATAGGCGCCGCGGCCCGCCAGTTTCCCGGTCGAGTCAATCTGCACGCCGTTTTCCGCCGTGCGGACGATTCTGACCAGCGCGCGCTTGGTTTGCGTCTGTCGGCAAATGATGCACGTTCGCTGGGGGGCGGGTTTCTGCCGCCGCCCTTTCGTCTTAGCCATGCTTACCGGGCGCTAATAGCTTTCGAGATCGTCTTCCCAGCCGCTGCGGCCGGGTTTACGTTCTTGCGACTCACGACCTGGCCCAGACGATCATCGTATACCAGTTCGCGCTGCTGGCCCTTGCCCGACTTCTTGCCCTTGGTCGGCCTGGCCGGTACGGCTCGTTTCTTCGCTTTCTTCCACTTCCGTAAAGTCCAGCTCTTCGAAGATGATTTCATCGAAGCTGGGTTCCGGGCCGGCGGCTTCCGGCAGGCGGTTGCTTCCACAGCGGCTTCCGGCGCGACCTGCGCCGGCGCTTCTGCGACAGTTTCCACCGGGGCGACCGGCGGCAGCGGTTTCTTCGACGGCGGTCACCGGCTCGTCACCGATGATGGCCGCGCCGTCGTTGGATTGGGTCACGGCAGCCTGGGCGTCGGCCAGGAGTTCGGCGGACGCGATCCAGGGTGACCGGGGCTTTGTCTTTCTCACGCAAGAGCCATTCCGCCCGGCTCAACAGATCGTCGCCGAGGTCGGAGGCGCTACCGTCAAGCGAGCGCGCCCGGATGATCTCCAACTGCTTGCGCTTGATTTCGGTCAAGCCTTCGGTCGCCGCTTCGGTCTCGCTTTTGATGTCAATGCGCCAGCCGGTGAGCTTGGCGGCCAGGCGGGCGTTTTGGCCTTCTTTGCCGATCGCCAGCGACAGTTGATCGGGCACGACGACGATGGCCGTGCGCACTTCGCCCTCTTCGATCAGGATGGTGTCGGTCGGCCGGGCCGGGCTGGAGCGCGTTGCTGATGAAGAAACGCACATCGGCGTTCCATTCGACCACGTCAATCTTTTCGCCGTTGAGCTCATCCACGATGTTCTGAATACGCGTGCCGCGCATCCCGACGCACGAACCCACCGGATCAACGCCGGGCTGGGTTGCGACGACGGCGACTTTGGATCGTTGGCCGGGCTCCCGCGACGCTCTTGATCTCGACGGCGCCGTTGAAGATCTCGGGCACTTCACGCTCGAGCAGGCGGCGCAGCATGTTGCGATGGGTGCGGGAAAGCCAGATCTGCGGGCCGCGTGTGCCTTTCGTGACTTCCGCAAGCAGGGCGCGAATGTTCTGGCCGATGCGATAGCGGTCGTTCGTCAGTTGGTCTTCGGGGGCCAACACGCCTTCCGCCTTCTTGCCGAGGGTCACCGTCACCATGTTGGTGCGATAGTCAATGGCCTGGACGGAGCCGTTGATCAGTTCGCCTTCACGCTCATGGAACGAGTCGAACAGGACGTCGCGCTCCGCTTCGTGGATCCGTTGGAGGATGACCTGTTTGGCGGTTTAGCGGCGATGCGCCCGAAGTCGGTTGGTTCGCGCTCGGTACGGATGACGTCCTCGAGGGCGGCATCCGGCTTGAGTTTCGCACGTAGGCCAGGCTGATTTCGGTAACCGAATCTGCCCACCTTCTTCCACGACCACACGCTCGCAGAAGACGCGGATTTCGCCCGTTTCCGGGTCTATTTGCACACGGACGGCCGCGTTATTCGCGGCAAAATTCCGCCGATATGCGTGAACCAGAGCCTCTTCGATGGCCTCCAGGATCACCTTTGTCGGGAGTTCTTTGTCCGCACAAATCTGATTGACAGCGATAATGAGATCGCTTTTCATCCTCAACCCACTCCTG
>CAVOHP010000001.1:0-135996 GCA_963695715.1 uncultured Chloroflexia bacterium | reverse complement strand
TTGAGTCGCCAACTCCGCCGGAGATTCGAACTCCGCTCGCACAGGCTCAACCCACTGATGGGGCAGGTAGGCCGTGCCGTTGATCTGAAGCCCACCGCCGACTTCGATGTTGGCGATCCGGTTAACACGGTCATAGAAGGTGAACCCATCGCGGTGGAAGATCACGGCGTCAATCGTGTAGGCGTTGGGCAGCAGGTTGAAATTAGGCACGATGAGATCAATGAAGCCCGCGCCTTCCAGTCGACCGATGCGGTATTCGTCTGTATCGGTGCGAATCCCGGTGACCTGCTGGCCGTTGACGACGTGAATCGCGAGATTGAACACCGGGTCTTCCACGGGTTCTGTGGCTTCGTAATGCAGACGCAACGTCAACTTGTCGCCAACGTTCAGACCGGTGACCGGCGCGCCGGCGGCGTCGAACATCTCGAGGCGCTGAATGCGAATCTCGCCGGTGCCGGCGCGCATCAGTTCGGCCACGCTTTCGTTGTGCTGCGCCACCGATGACCGATAGGCGTCAATGGCTCTTTCGGGATTGCCCTCGAAGATGATATGGCCCCGGTCGAGCGTGAGCGCGCGCGTGCAGATATGGCTGACAGTGTGCAGGTTGTGGGAGACAAATATGATCGCTACGCCGGTGTCGCGCATCTCTTGAATCCGCACCTGGCACTTGGTGCGAAACGCCAGGTCACCCACGGCGAGCACTTCGTCTACCAACAGGATATCCGGTTCGAGGTGCGCCGCGACGGAGAACCCCAACCGCACCGTCATGCCGGAACTGTAATTCTGCACCGGCATATCTATGAACTCCTCGATGCCCGAGAAGTCTACGATGGCGTCGAATCGGCGTTCGGTTTCCGCCTTCGACATTCCAAGTACTGCGGCATTGATGAAGATGTTCTCGCGCCCGGTCAACACCGGGTTGAAACCTGCGCCCAGCGCGATGAGGGCCTGTATCCTGCCGTTGACTTCGATCCGGCCCGCGTCCGGTCGGATGAGACCGTTCAACATGCGCAACAAGGTTGTCTTGCCCGCGCCGTTGTGCCCGATGAGGCCGAGCGTTTCCCCGCGCTCCAGCGTGAAGGACACATCCTTGATGGCCCAGAACTCGTCTTTGCGCAGGTCAACGCCGCCGTGATCTCGCCCCGCCAACTCGCGGCCCAGGTCTTGCATGCCATACCAGAGCGAGCGTTTCAGATCGCGGCAATAGCGCTTGCTGATGTTGTCTACGCGGATCAATGTTTGCGAAGTCATGAACTCACCCGTTCGATGACGATGGGCAAACCGACGCGATGAACGACCAACCCCAGCACGAAGAGCACGATGGCTACAACGCCTGCCACGTAAACGGCCCCAACATTCATCACCGGGCTATTCGTCGCAAGGCTACGGGCCGCGCCCAGGAGCGGGCTGACAGGGTTGACCAGGGCCAGCGTTGAAAGCGGCGGCGTCTGCGGCGTCGCGTAGACGACCGGCGTCAGGAAGAACCATATCTGCGTCAGCGTGGGCAGCGCCGCGGTCACATCGGTGTACAGCATGCCGATGGGGACGAGCAGCAAACCAAGCCCCATGCCCAGCAGGATCAGCAAGCCGGTCGGCACGCCCGCAGCCACGATCCCCAGCGTAAGCGGGACGTGAAAGAACAGGAAGATGACCAGCAAGACGACCAGCTTGACCAGCAGATTGAAGATGACGACATAGATCCCTGAGAGGATCAACGCTTCGCGCGGGAAATTGATACGCGTCAGCATGGACTGGGCGTTCTTCACGGCTCTGAGCGGTGTGTTGAGACTCTCCGTGAATACCTGCCACAAGATCGTGCCGGTCAGGACGTAAACGGGGTAGGGGATATCGGTCTCGCCCAGGTTGATCACGTTGTTATTTTGCAGCACGATGAAAATCAACCCTGTCACGATGGGCGGGACAAACGCCCATACGACGCCGAGCAAACTCTGCCGGTATTGCGCCTTGATGTCGCGGATGAACAGCCGCCAGGCCAACTCACGCGACGTGAACATGTCATCGGGCAATGTCGCGGAAAAGTTTGACCGGCGACTTGGCCTGTGACTCCGCCGAATAAACGATTTGCGGCGTTTGTTCTGCCGTCATGGGCTTGTCAGGGCCATACGCACTCATGCGTGTCGTCTTCGGCGCAAACGATCCAGGGCCAGCACGCCGCCAACCATGAGGATGGCCGGCGCCAGGCCAAACAGGACCAGGGATGAGCTGGACGTGGGTTGGGCGATCTGCGTTGACTCCGGCGATAAGGTCGGTGCAGGTGGGGGAGGCGTGGATGTGGGGAGCACGTTGACGACGGCTTGTTGCGGCGTTGGGGTGCTCACAGGCGCTGCTCTCACGGGCCAGGGTCGCGCCGGAACAGATGCGGCGTCCTCGATCTGACATTCCATGACCTGCAACTCAAGGCTGGTGTAGTCGAACCAGGCGGCGAGCAAGCGATTCCCGCCGACGATGGCGGTTGACGTGAAGTTACCGCCGATATCGGGGACCATGAAGTCTCCCGCGGGGCGGGGTTCGCGCCAACTGGTCTGGCTTTCCCAAACGCTGTGCCACAGGGCGTTTCCTTCGCCGGTGCAATTGAGGAAGCTGCTGCACCGATCGGAATAACCTTCACGGATACGACGCGGCAGGAAGACGTGCAGGCGATTCGATCCGTCGCGCTCGAATTCGGCAAATCCGTTATCGGCGATCAACCAGTAGAAGGTATCTATCGGGCGACTCCACGTCTCGCCGCCGTTGTACGAATACTGCGCCTGGGGATAGGCGCGGTATCCGCCTTCCCACAGGGCGATCAACCCGCCGTCATCCAGTTTCTCGACCGCTGTCCAGTCGCGTTCATAATCTTCGCCAACGCGGCGGTCGAGCACCTGCGCCGGTTGCCAGGTGCGACCGCCATCGGGAGATCGGGCGAAATAGATGGCCTGGCCGTTGCCGGAGTTGTCCCACTCGGTCCAGGTGGCGTAGAGTGGGCCAAGCGGGTCGGCGTAGAGACGGATATTGCTCGCACCGTGGGTTGGATCGAGAAAGGTGAAGATGTCCACGGGGTCTGACCAACTCAGCCCGCCGTCCTCGGAACGAATATAAGAGACGGCGCGGTTCGTTCGGTTATCGGATGGCAGCCCGCCGCCGGTGCCGGCGGCGTAGAGGACATGCAACGCATTCGGAGGGCCATAAGCGATATCTGCCGAGTACTGGCTGCCCGAGTGATCGCGCGCGAATCAATTTCGGGAGCCGCCAGCTTTGGGCCGAATCCGCGTTCGCAGCAGGCGCCGAGCTGTAATAGAGGCGATAGTCCGGGCCGATCCAGGTGAGATGGAAGTCGCCGGCTTCATCAATGACGGCGCGCGGCGCGTTGATGCGCTTGTTGAAGACATTGGTGGGTGAGAAGAAGATATCCAACGGTTGCGACCAGCGCCCATCTTCCCAACGGGAATACATCAGTGTGTCGGGGGCGTCGGGTTGCGCGTTGGGTGGGCCGGTGAGCCGCTCGGTCCAGAAGAGATGCGCAACGCCGGTCTGATCGGCCATGAGCAGCGGATCGCTGGAGTTGAAGCCCGGCGAGTTCGAGAGGTTGAGCGGCATGGTGCAACTGACGACATCGCCGGGCGCGGCGGCTGCGCCGGCGGGCAGGATCAGGAGCAACACGCCGACCGATAGCACGACCAGGAATGGTGTGCGTTTAGCTTTCAAAGAATGCCTCCCACGGTGTGCCTGCGAACTGCGCCCGCAGCTCATCGTAGTTCGCAACGGCCTGGTGCAGCGGCTCGCCGGATTGCCGGAAGGTATCTGGTTTCAGGTCCTGATAGAGGACGCCCAGGAAGTCCTGCACGCGCCGCATCTCAGCCACGTAATTACGCGCCAAGTCCTCATACATTATCTCGAGAAGCGGGTGATCGGCAAACCTGGCATCATATTCGGCTTCCCACGCGCGCGTGCGCTCAAAGTCTGCAAGACATTCCGCATAATCCAGCGTGAGTGGTCCGGCAGACTGTGACGAGCCGGTGGTGTCGGTCCATACGTCGGTTTGCGCAGCGCGCTTGCGTGATATGTGTGTCTTGAGCATATTGCGCCGCTTGATGTGGATCACGTGAAGTGTCTTCGTGGCTTCCAGGTGATCCCACAGGCGCGTCCAGCCGCGCTCCCGGGCGTGATAATAGAAAATCTTGAAACCGACGGCGCGAATATCCGCAGGGAACCCGCCGAAGACTTCCTCCTCCAGGAAATCAACCGGGTCATTCTGCATTTGTTCCATCATGGCTTCCGTCTGTTGGTAGCCGGGATAGGCCCAGTCAACGGTGTCGTAGTTGCGGAACAATTCGCCGAAGGTGACGATTTGAGGATGCGAGTTGAGGAGGCCACGCAGGAAGTTGGAACCGGTGCGAGACCGTCCCAAAATGATGAAGTGGGTGTAATCCGTATTCGCTTCGATGAGCCGCAGGCGGCGAGCGAAGTGTTTCAAACGCGGACGCCAGAATAGGTTAAGTTCATTGGTCATTGACACTGTTTGTTATTCTTGAGATGGATAATATGGACGACGAATATTCGGAATGGACTCCTTGTCATCTGCAAAGCAGGCGCTGCCCTCTGCCGACTACGCGTGCGGCAGAATAGAATACAAAACTCTGAGAACATTGCTCGGAGCGAACGCTACAACGAGTCAATGCAAATGGCGGCGCGCTGCTGATGTAAGGCATTGTGGCGGCGGCGAAGAAGCGAGGTGATGCCGAATATCATATTGCACCAAGGGTGATAGAGCCTCTTTGATCGTGAAAATAAATCTAATAGCGTACAAATAGTGATTTATCGGAATCTAATTTAATCCTTATCTTAACACATTCAGGCCGATGGTCTGTGACAGCCGCTCCAATCCAAGACGATGTGCGGACATCCATGCTACGTGCGGTCTCAAGAAAGCCTGCGTACGCGAACACAAGCCGGCGGCTCGGCCCGCCGGCTCGTTCCGGCAACTGAAGGTGATCCGTCAAGCCGTCACAGAATGGTCTACGGTTGGCGCACCTGTTCCGTCTATGAGATCGAATACGGCGCGATCCGGCCCTTCAAGGATCAAACGGATGGCTCTTGCGACCTGATTTGCCGTCTGTTGCAGCGCCAGGGCTTCCTGCTGAGAGTACGGCTCGCCATTGATGCGCTGTCCCACAGAGATTATACCATAACGCTTGCCTGCGTACTCCAGTGGGAGGCGCATGCCGCGCTTCGCCGCGCCAGGGACCGACCACGCCGACCGTTCTGGCCTGGCCGTCAATGTTGAGGGTGAGCGCGCCGGATTGCGCCTGGAGACTGGCGACGGCTTCATCGAGGAGGCGTTGCGAGATGAGTATAGGATCGTTCATCATCAGATAGCTGCGGACTTCGTTGCCGTATCCACGCAGGCGTCGCGTGCTGTCGGGTAATTCCTTGAACTGCCGGTCCACGAGGTTTTGAACGCGGGTTTTGATGGGGGTGAAGACCGACACGACCAGCAAGGTCGTGATGACGATGGCGGCGTCGTTCTTCTCACCGGTGAGGGTGAGAAACAAGCGCTGCGTCAGAGTAATGAGCACGGTAAAGACACCAGCCAGGATGGCCGTCAGTAACCCGTAGAAGACCGTTCGATTGACGATGACTTCGACTTCCAGCAATCGGTAACGCAGGATGGCCAGCATGACGGCGATTGGGAAGACGAGCAGCGCAACCAGGAATAACAGCGAGTTGAAAGGCAGGTCAATACCGAAGTTGGGCGCTGCAAACCAGATGCTGATGGGCGCGAAGGCGAGCATGCTGCCGAGAAGAACCAGTCGCGCCTGGCGTCGTGCGACTTGGGAAGAGCCTTGGCGCAACCGGTAGAGCATGATGGCAAGAAAGACGATGATGCTCACGACGGTATACCGGTAAATATAATCGCGCGCCGTGTTGAAGGCCCACGGATAGGTGATGTTTTGCAAGACAGCGACGGCCCAGATGCCGAGCCCTAGCGAGATGAGATATGGCAAACCAAGCAGCCAGGGCCGGCGCTCAACAGCCTTCCACTCTTCCGGGAAGCGCAGCGCCAGGCTGATCAACGCGACCCCGCGCCTGCCATCGCCAGAATCCAGATCGCAGTTCCCATATGGGTTGTCAGTGCATCAAACAAGGTCGTGCAGATGATCGAGATACAGATGCAGAAAAAGACGAAGGCGCGTCCCGGTCGGATACCGCCGCGGAGCCGGTACATCCAGATGCCGATGCCGAGGTAGACCAGACCCACAACGTAGGGCAACCAGAATTGCAACAGCAGATCCTGGGTGGAGAAAGCGGTCAGTTGTACGGCGGGGAAGAACAGCGCGGAGCCGTCAGGCAGGCGCGAGAAGATATTGATGTGATCCCCGACCTCGAACTGGGCCAGCGCTTCGTGGAATTCCTCTGACGTGGTCACGATTGTCCCGCCCACGCGGACGATGCGTTGCGGATTGGCGAGGCCGGCTTCTCTGCCCGTCCAGTTTTCACCACTCCGGCTGTTGATGATCAAGGTTTGCTCGACAAGGATGCCGGGGAATGGTTGATGGGTCCAGTTGGAGGCCAGAAAGGGTGCAATGAACACGGCAGCGACGGCTATGCCGAGAATGCCCAGTACGAAAATGCGACTGATTCGTTCATAGATATCCATGTTCACTTGCTCCGCCGGGTTGGGCCCTTACAGGCCGGCGCTGATACTTCGAACACGTAGATCAGACCGAGCCGCTTGATTCGCCTGGCTGGATCAGGCGTTTGAGGACGATGATGGTGATATCATCGGCTTGATCTTCCCGGCCGCGCCCGGTGAATGTGTGTAGGGAAGCGAGCAGTGCTTCCACAACATCCTGCGCATCATCCGACGGCCGTTCGATTGCGCTCCGAATCCGTTGGCGACCGAAGATCTCGCCGTCGGCATTGCGCGCCTCGGATAACCCGTCGCTGAAAAGGACGGCGCAACCGCCGGGACCAATCAAAGCTTCCATCTGACAAAATTGGGTTTCAAGGCTCGCACCGAGTTGCACGTTCGAAGCATGATCCTCGTCTAGCTCCGCATTCTGACATGAGCTGGGCCACGGGGATCCGGCGCCGGCAAAGATTAGCTTTCCGGAATTCGGACTGAGGATGGCGTAGAGGCAGGTTACTTTCGTGTCCGAGTGAATCTCGGGCGCGAGCAATTCGTTGCAGCAACCCATCGCTTCCGAAGGAGACAGGTTGCGATGCGTCGCGCCACGCAGGGCCGCGCGCGTGCTGCTGATGATGTGCGCGGCATAGAGACTGCGATCGGTCACTTCGCCCACCGTGAGCATCAAGTCGCCATCGGTGCGAAACCAGACATCGTAGAAATCGCGCTCGCCGGTCGCGGATTGTTGATGATGAAACACGAGATCCCAGCCGGGAAGAGTGGGGCGGAGGCGTGGGATGACCAACTCTTGAACCATGCCGGCGACGCGTTTCTCCTGGTCCGCGTGCTGGCGTTTCAGCATTTCCGCCTGCTGCTGACGAATCAGGAGCGCTACGCCGATGGGCGGTAGCAGCAGACCCACACCGAGCAGTATCAACAGGTTACGTCCGTAACGCTGGACTGCACCGGCCAGGCTGCCCCAGATCATCTTCGGTGACGAGCATCCAGCGCGTGCCGGGAACCGGGGCATAGGCGGCCACGATGTCATTGCCCACTTCGTCGCGAGTGCGCAGGGCGTTGAGGTCACCGTTGGCAATCGAATATGGCAATCCGCGATCCTGGATTGCCGAGCCGGTGGCGCTATATGCGGAATCATAGAGGATTGTCCCGCGCCATCCAGAAGATAGGTGCTGCCACTTTGACCGAGACGCATCCGCACGACGCTGGCGTAGAACGAACTGGTCGTCTGCTCGCCGATGCGAAACATCCCGGCCAACACGCCCACCAACTCGCCACCCGAACCGACGACCGGAACGCTCATCACGATGACTTCGGCGTTGTTGGGGCCATCCCTCACGATATCGGAGAAATAGGGCGCCGAAGCGGCAAGCATCCGGCGAAAGAAATCACGATCCGCCCAATCCTGCCCCAGAATCTCGGGCCTTTCCGGTTCGGTCGCGCGGACTCGACCGAAATTGTCCAGCAGGATGACGCCGCCATCGAAGACCATGAGGCGATTGCGCGCGCGCTGCAGGGTGAGTTTCTGGCTATCCGGGTCACCTGCGGTCATACTGGGTGACCGCGTCACGGTGGTCAATTCGTTTGAGAACTTCTCGAGTTCGTCGCGAAGGCGCGCTGCTGCGAGGAACGCCAACTGCCGGTCGCGTTCGATCACCAACTCCGACGTCGCGCGCTGATAGGAGAGGTAAGTATAGGCTGCGACGATCACAAGGAGCAGCAGCGCCGCGACGATGAGCGCCGGGATCAAGCGGCGACGCATATCGGTTCGACGAATGAGAGCGCCCAATTGTGGCTCCTATGCTGCGGCGCGTTTGCAGGTTTTCGACCTGCGCGGATACCTCAGTCATCAACTCAACCGGCGCTTGCCCCAGCGTGAAAATCCGTTCCCACGCAGAGAGTACGAGTTCACGGGCCTCTTCCATGTTCGCGAAAACCTCTGCCACGACGGAATAGCCCTGAAGGTGCCCTTCGGCGAAAGCGTTGATATCCATGTCGGCTGCCTGGGTGGGATACTCATCGCGAATGGCGGCTACCCACTCGTCAATGAGCGAAGCTCGCGCCGGTTGCAACAGGTGATCATGCGCCAGGGCGCGGCCGTATTCCATGCCGGTCAAGAACTTCAACAGATCCCAGGCCGCATCCGGAAACTTGGTGCCGGCGTAGATGGCATAGCCGTCGGTGGTTGCCAGGGTGACTTTGCGTGATGGGCCTGCAGGGAACGGCGCGACGCCGACCCGAAACTGCGCATTCTCCAAGATATCCTTGAGCGACCACGAACCATCTTCGACCATCGCAATGCGTTCCTGGATGAAGACCTGACGCGTCTCCTGATTCTTAACATCGAGGAAGCTGGCCATGGTGTGATCTTCCCACATACGATCGCGAATCCATTGCATGGCGGCTAACGCTTCGGGGCGCGCAATCATGCTGCGGTAGGGATTCTGCGGATCTACAAAATGGCCGCCCCACCCATTCACGTGAATTTGGAGGCGATCCCACGCGATATCCACCATGCTGCCCCAGCGGGTGGTCGGCGCGCCCGACGCGCGCGCGCCGACCAATTGCTTCATGGCCTGCTGATAGTCGGCATGATCCCAACTGCCGTCGGGATAGGGCACGCCGGCTTCGTCGAACCAGTCTTTGTTGTAATATAGGGCGAGCGCGCCGTGATACTTCGGCAAGGCGAATTGAGAGCCATCCGCGGCGAAGAGCGCGTGATATTGCGCACGATCCCAATCATCCAGAGAGGTCCGATCGAGGTCGGCGTCAACATACGGGCGCAAGTCGAGGAGATACCCTTTTGCGCCCACACCGGGAAGAATTCGCAACAGCCGGATAGCACATCGGGCGCAGTGCCGGCCTGGAAATCCGCCAGCATCCGCTCATTCAGATCATTTGGGTCGGGCGTGTAAAACACCCGGATATTGGGGTGCCGGGCATGGAATTGGTCCAGCATCCTTTGGGCCAGTCCGGGGAACCAGTCGGTCTGCCAGTCCTGATAGACGAGTTGCACGGTTTCGCTGCCGTGCGGGCCGGGGCCGACCCGACGTGGGCCGCACGCCGCCAGACCCGCGGTCGCAGTCAGCGCGCCGATTGCCCGAAGAAAACTGCGCCTGGAGAGTCCGCTCGTGGCGAACGATCGAGGAGGAGCATTATGCAAAAAAGGCCTGTAAGCGCCCATGAAATCATTTCCCATTGCATAGCAAGTACACCGACACGATTGGCTTCGACGAATACAAGTTGCGATTTTATTGGGCTGACTATTCCGACAATTGTTGCACAAGTCTCAGCGAGTGCAAAGAGAGAAAGCATACAATTCCACCTGCCTGATACCGTTTGCGTCAACCTGACCGGCATTCGGGAGCTCTGTGGTAAAATGAAATTCTGCCTAATGCTCTGCGTGATACCTGTCGCAAGAAAGCAAGGATATGAGTACACCCATCATCCCTCCGAATGCGCCCCCGGCGTTTCACCTGTTGGCCAAGCCGACCGGCGCGGTCTGCAACCTGGACTGCCAGTATTGCTTTTTCCTCTCGAAGGAAATGCTTTACCCGGGCAGCCGCTTTCGCATGGCTGACGAGATGTTGGAAACCTATATCCGACAGTTGGTCGAATCGCAGCCCCAAGCGCCGGAAGTCAACATTGCGTGGCAGGGCGGGGAGCCTACCCTGATGGGACTGGATTTCTTCAAGCGGTCTGTCGAATATGCGGAGAAGTATCGCCGGACCGACCAACAGATCGTGTATACCATCCAGACCAACGGCACGCAGATTGACGAAGCGTGGGCAACGTTCTTCAAGCGTTACAACTTCCTGGTCGGGCTGAGCGTGGATGGGCCGAAGCCGCTGCATGATACGTACCGGGTGAACAAGGGCGGCGCGGGGAGCTTCGATCAGGTGATGCGCGGCTACGAATACCTCGTCAAGCATGGCGTGGATTTCAACATCCTTTGCACCATCCACGCCGCAAACGGGGATCATCCGCTGGAGGTTTATCGCTTCTTCCGGGACGATCTGAAGGCGCAGTTCATCCAGTTCATCCCTATCATCGAGCGGGCCACATCGGAAAATCTGCCCGTCGCAAACCTGGGTTGGAGCGAGCGCCCCGGCGGCGACCGGCCGCTTTACATCCAGCAGGGGAATCAGGTGACCGAGCGTTCGGTGACGCCCGAGCAATACGGACGTTTTCTGTGCGCGATCTTCGATGAATGGGTGCGCCACGATGTGGCCGAAGTCTATGTGCAGGCGTTCGATGTGGCGCTGGGCAATTGGGTGGGCGAGTATACGTTGTGCATCCATTCGCCGACGTGCGGCAATGCGCTGGCGCTTGAACACACCGGGGATCTCTATGCGTGCGACCACTTCGTCGAACCGGAGTATTTGCTGGGCAATATCGCCGATGAACACATGATCGAGCTGGTGGCTTCGCCGAAGCAGCGTAAGTTCGGCCAGGATAAGCTGGATACGTTGCCGCGCTATTGCCGTGAGTGCGAGGTGCGCTTCGCCTGTCATGGTGGGTGCCCGAAAGATCGCTTCCTGTCCACGCCCGACGGCGAGCCGGGGCTGCACTATCTGTGCGCCGGTTACAAGATATTCTTCCACCATATCCGCGAGCCGATGGGGTTCATGGCGAACGAGCTGAAATACAATCGCGCGCCCGCGAACATCATGCAGTACATGGCGCAGAAGGACGCAGCGGCGCGCCAGGTCTTTGCCGGAGTTGGTCGGAACGATCCCTGTCCGTGTGGCAGCGGCAAGAAGTTCAAGCAATGTCACGGGCGCGCCAATGCGACGTGAGCCACTCGCCCGGGCAGGACTTTTACGAAGCGCGTTGGCGTCCCGCTTGCACTTGTTCGATGAAGGCCTGGGCGCGACGCGTCAGTTCGGCCATGTCGCCGGTTTCCAGTAATTTCTGATTGATCAGGCTGCTCCCCACGCCCAGGGCGGCTGCGCCCACGCGGATGAAGTCCGCCGCCGTGTTCAGGTCTACCCCGCCTACGGGAACGATCTGGAGTTGGGGCAAGGGCGCGCGGATCGCGCGGATCAGATCGGGGCCGCCCACTTCCGCAGGGAAGAGCTTGACCATATCGGCGCCGGCTTCCCAGGCCGTGAGCATTTCGGTTGGCGTGAAGCAGCCAGGCAGCACCGGCACGGAATAGCGCTTGCAGAGCGCGATCATCTCCAGGTTGAGCGTTGGCGCGACGATGAAGCCGGCCCCGGCCAGGATCGCCGTGCGCGCCGTCTCGGCGTCCAGCACCGTCCCGGCGCCGAACAACACTTCATCCCCATAGCGTCGGGTCGCCTCCGCGATGACATCGAGCGCACCCGGCGTCGTCATCGTGACCTCGATGCACGCGCACGCCGCCCTGGCGAATGGCGTCGGCTGCTGCAATTAGTTGGCCCGACGATTGCGCGCGCATGATGGCGATCACGCCGGTGTCGCGAATCAGGTGGAGCTTCTCATCTCGGTTCATGGTTTCTCCGATGGAATCCTAATTTGGCGGATATGCTAGCGCGAGGTGCGTTTGCCGCCACCGGCAATGTTTGCCTTCATCAGCGCGGCGATTTCGGCCCGGTCAATAATGGGCAGATCGTACATAAGGGTTTGCTTGAGGCGCGTCGCCGCGTCTCCGACCAGGATGCCTTTGGTCAGTCCGGTCTCGTTAAATCCTGCGGTCAGCAGGCCGTAGTAGAAGCCCGCGTTCCAGGTGTCGCCCCCGCCCAGACGATCCCACAGGGTGATGGGGCGGATGGCCGGCGAGCGGAAGAATCCGCCACCCGCGTCGGCTGCCGCCGATTCCCAGCGGTGTTGCTCGAACGTATCGGGGTAGCGGATGGTGATGGCGACGATACGGGCGTCGAACTTGCGAATGACCTCCGCGGCGAAATGAACGGATGTCGTCGTCTTCGAGCGGACCGATATCGCCGTCGCTGATCTGCTTTGGCCGTATACTGGCCGCATCCGATGCCGTAAAGCTCGGCCATGTCCTCAATGGTCGTCACCAGCACGTCTACGTGCTCCGTGACGAGCGGGGTCATGATATCGCGCGCTTCCTGGGCCGACCAGAGCGTCGAGCGATAGTTGAAATCCAGCCCCACCATGCAACCGGCGGGTCGCGCCGCGACTGCTTCTTTGAACGCTTCGAGATTATAGTTCCGATCGTAACCGCTGTGCCGGGCCAACCCGAAGGTGATGCCCGACGTGTGGAACAGCTTTGCGCCGCGCAGCGCGCCGGCCCAGTCCACCATGCCCGCATCAAGGCAAGACGCCGCCGAGTACTTGCGCTGATAGACGCCGACATCGCGGCGCGGGGTGCGCCCGATCTCGTAGATCATTCGGCCGATGAGGTCCGTGCGCGGCGCCCAGACGATGTGATCGGTGTTGACGCCGTGCTCGCGCGCAATGTTGCGCACAGCGCGTCCATAGGGATTATCCGGTACGCGCGTGATGTAGGCCGATTCGATCCCCAGGCGGGACAGGCCAATCGCCAGGGTGTATTCGCTGCCCGCCATCGAAAGATGCACGAGCCGCGTGCGTTCGGGTCGCTCGGCGTCTGCGGGCGTGTCGCGGACCATCACTTCGCCGAACGTGACGAAGGCGGGGTCGGGACCCTGAAGGGCGCTCAGGTCATCGCGCGTGATGTCAAACGTGGCGGGCGGCATGCGTCGGCTCCTTGGGGCGAAGTGGCAAAGCGGTTATCGAAGGATACGCTGGAAGCCGCTTTGCTGTCAAGGTTTTTTACCATGTTTTGCGTTGACATGGGGCGACGAGTGTGATAGAACATGTTCCTGCGAAGTGGATGTGTCGAGGAGAGGTTAATGATGGCTGTAGCAATCGAAGGGGTTGGATCATTGAAGTCTGCCGTTCCTGCCGGCACGGTTCTTATTGATGTAGAGACCGTCGGGCAGGCCATTGAATGCCTGTCACTGCCGGTTGATGTGGGCGTGGCGATGCTCGTGAATGGGCGGGTGGCGCACTGGAACACCGAGTTGCATGACGGGGACGTGCTCACATTGCTGCCGGCGATATGCGGCGGTTCGCTTCAATCAAGTCGGGCCAGCCGACCGGATACTTATACGTGATCATCTTCCGAGGAGTGTGACATGAGCGTTGGAGCAACTTGGGGCAAGATCCTGCACGTGGATCTGACCACGGCGAAAATCTGGACGGAGAACCCGCCCGACGAAATCTACCTGAAGCTGGTGGGCGGCCGGGCGCTGGAAGCGTACCTGCTGCTGCGCGATCTGCCCGTGGGCGCCGATCCGCTGGGGCCGGAGAATCTGCCTGATCTTCGCGCCCGGCGTCTTCCAGGGCACCAACCTGCCGGGCGCGGGGCGTCACAGCGTGGGCGGCAAAGAGCCCGCTCACGGGCGCGATCGGCAGCGCGGAGGCGGGCGGCTGGTGGGGGCATGAGTTCAAGCGCTCCGGCTGGGATGCGCTGGTGGTCCACGGCCAGCGCCGAATCGCCCGTCTATCTGTGGATCCACAATGACAAGGTCGAGATCCGGCCGGCCGATCATCTGTGGGGCCGCGATGTGGCCGATGTCGAGCAGTCGCCATCCGCGAGCGAGCTGAACGAGCAGAAGCTTGCGCGTGGCGCAATGCGGCATCGCCGGCGAGAATCTGGCGCTGATGGCGAACGTCATCAACGACTAACAACCGGGCGGCGGGTCGCAATGGGCTGGGCGCGGTGATGGGCAGCAAGAAGCTCAAGGCGGTGGCCGTGCGCGGCACCAAGAACGTGCCGCTGGCCGACCGCAAGTCGGCTGACGGCGCGTCTCGAAGTGGTTGGGCGAGAACTACAAGAGTTGGCCAGGCTGGGCGCTGGAGAAGGGCACGCCGGGCGACTTGATGGATTTGAACCGGGCCAGCGCGCTTGCCGACGCGCAACTTCCAGGATCCCGACTTCCCGGATGCGAGAGCATCGGCTGGGAGACGCTGCACACCAGCGTGCTGATCGGCCGCGACACCTGCCAGGCGTGCCCCATCGAGTGCAAGCAGGTGGTCAGCTACGACGGCCAGGAATACCCCGATTCGCCGGCGTTCAAGACCCAGGTCAAGGGCGAAGTGACAGCTCGACGAGGTCTACGGCGGGCCGGAGTACGAGACGCTGGCGGCCTTCGGCAGCTCGTGCGGCGTTGACGACATCGTGGCCGTTTCGAAGGCCAACGAATGGACCGCGCAGTGGGGGCTCGACTCGATCAGCACCGGCATGACGATTGCATTCGTCATGGAGTGCGTGGATCGCGGCCTACTGACGGCCGAGATGACCGGCGGCTATCCTGCCGAAGTGGGGCGATGCGCGAGGACATGCTCGACGGCGTGGACATGATCGCCCATCGGCCGCGACTTCGGCGACATGATGGCGTTGGGCACGAAGCGCCTGGCGGCGTGGATCGGCAACGGCGCAGAGGAGTACCTGGTGCGAGGTGAAAGGGCCAGGAGTTGCCGATGCATGAGCCGCGCTACAAGGCCGCGCTGGGCGTGGGCTACGCCATGGCGCCAGTCGGCGCCGATCACATGATGAACATCCACGACACGGCGTTTACTTCAGCCGGGGCGGGGGTCTGCATCGCGTCAACACGGTCTACAAGGTCGGCCCGCTGCCCTACACGAAGCTGAGCGAACAGAAGATGACGCTCTTCTACCACGAGGTCAACTGGAAGCACTTCCAGGACTGCGCCATGAGCTGCATGTTCTACCCGTATGACTACGGCCAGCTGGCGGATGTCTCGAGCGGCATAACGGGTCACGAGTATGAGCGCAGGATATCCTGGACGTGGGCGAGCGGGCGCAACAGCTCTGCCGCCTGTTCAACTATCGTGAGGGCTTCACCGAGAAGGACGATGTCTGCCCAAGCGCGTGATGCAGGCGTTTCAGGCGGGGCCGCTGGAAGGTGTGGAGATCACCGAAGATGCCCTGCACAAGGCTCGGCAGACCTGGTATGGTCTGATGGGTTGGACGCCGAAGGCGTGCCGACCGAGGAGCGACTGGCGGCGCTGGGGCTAACGGAACTGCTGGAACACTAGACAGGTGAGCCGGTTGCGGGAACTGCCTTTCGGAACACGGTATCCATTTGATCGGTGCTCAGGGCCGGGTACTGCTCGTAGAGGAAGCAGGCGACAGCGCGATGCGGTTCGGTTTGGTACAGTTGCGGCGTCTGCTCCAAACACTTCGGCATGGCCGCGGGACAGCGATCGACGAACTTGCATGACTTAGGGCCGCCCTTGGTTTCGGGAAAGGCCGGCGGCGCCTCGGGGGCCCACGGACGATCCGGGTTCGGGTTCGGAATCGAGCCGACGAGCAGCCGGGTGTAGGGGTGTTTGGGGTTCTGGACGACCAGATCCACACTGGCCGGCCTCGGCAACGGAACCCCGATACAGCACGATGATGTTGTCGGCGATCTGGTAGGCGGTCGTCAGGTCGTGCGTGATGTAGAGGATCGAGATGCTGAACTCCTCTTTCAGACGCTTCAGGCTGCCCAGCACCGTGGCGCGGAGCGAGGCGTCGATCATGGACACGGGCTCGTCGGCGAGGATGATGCGTGGCTTGAGGATGAGCGCGCGCGCGATCATGACGCGCTGTCGCTGGCCGCCGCTGAGTTGATGGGGATACCTGCCGAGCGTTTCCTCCGGGCGGAGTCCGACCGTTTCGAGCGCTTCGCTCGATCAGCGCGCCACTTTTCTTCAGTTGTGGCGGCCAGCTTGATGTATTCGATCGGCATCGTGAGCACATGGTCGACCCGGTAGAACGGGTTGTAGACCTCGAACGGGTCCTGGAAGATCACCTGAACGTCGCGCAGAAAGGTCAGCCGCTCTCCCTTGGTCAACGCTCCGCAGATCTTTTCCCTTGTAGAGGACTTCGCCCTCGGTCGGCTCGGGCTTGCCCAAGCAGCATGCGGGCGAGCGTCGTCTTGCCGCTGCCGCTCTCGCCGACGATGGCCGTGACGATGGGCGTATCGCCCTCGATGGACATGGAGAAATCATCGAGCGCGACGGTCGTGGTGCGGTCGAACAGTCCCCCGCCGTAGATCTTCGTGACGTGACGCGCTTCCAGGAGTGGAGTCATGTGCAGGTCTTCTCAAGACGCGAAATGGCAGGATGCCCAGCGTATCGGGGCCGCACGTCTGGCGGAACTGCGGAACCTCGGTGCGACAACGCTCTACAGCGTAAGGGCAGCGAGGGTGGAAGACACAGCCGGTTGGCGGGGACAATGAGCGACGGCGGCAGACCCGGGATGCCTCGAAACTCGCCCTTCTCTTCAGTCGAAGGCAGGCTGGAGATCAGCAGTTGCGTGTACGGGTGCCGCGGCTTGTCGAAGAGCTCGCGCACCGGCGCGATCTCCATGATGCGCCCGGCGTACATCACGGCGAGCCGGTCGACGAACTGGGCCATCAGGCCCATGTCGTGGCCGATCAGGATGACCGAGGCGCCAATCTCGCTCTGAACGCTCTTGAGCGTCTCCATCACCTGGCGCTGGACGACGACGTCGAGCGCGCTGGTCGGCTCGTCGGCGATGATCACCTTGGGGCGCAGGCTGATGGCGATGGCGATCACACGCGCTGCTTCATGCCGCCGCTGAGCTCGTGCGGGAACATGTTGGCGACCCCGGGCGGCAGACCGACTCGGGCCAGCAGAGCCGTCACCCGGTCATTCAACTCCCCCTTTGTGAGGGTCACACCGTGGTCTTCGCAGCCCATCGCGGATCTGGTCGCGGATGCGCGCCACGGGGTTGAGCGAGTTCATTGAACCCTGCGCGACGAGCGCGATCTGGGCGAGTCGCAATTTCTTCAGCTCGCTCGTAGGGCAGCGTCACCAGATCGTCGCCCTCGAACCAGATGTTGCCGGCGACGATACGGGCCGGCGGCTTGAGCAGCCGCATGATGGTCAGCGCCATGCTGGATTTCCCCGAGCCGGACTCGCCGGCCAGGCCCAACCGCTCATTTTCATGGAGTGCGAAGGAGACATCCTCGACCGCGTGAACAGGGCCGCGTGGGGTGTCGTAATAGACGGTGAGGTTTTCAAGGCGCAGCACATCGAGGCGCCCGTCATCGGTGACGGGTGCAGCCTGCGCTGGATGGTCGGGGTTATGGTTGCCATCAGCCCGATCTCCTCATGCCGCGGATTGGCAACCTCATCCAGTCCCTGTGCGATCATGAAGAGACTGATGAAGAGGATCGCGATGAAGATGATCGGCGGCAGCCACCACCACCACCAGCCGTTGATGACGGCGGCGTTGTAGTTGATCCAGAAGAGGGTCATGCCGATGGTGGGTGCATCCATCGGACCCAGGCCGAGGACTTCCAGACCGATGGAGGCCAGCACGGCGGCGGAGACGGCGACCACCAGCGAGGCAGCCAGGTAAGGAAGCAGGTTGGGCATGATTTCTTTGAAGATGATGGCGTGGCCAGGCATACCGGATAGTTGCGCCACCTGGACATAGCTCCGCTCACGCAGGCTCAGCACCTGGGCGCGGATCGTCCGCGCCGGGACGAGCCAGGCAAGCAGCGCCACCACCAGCGCCATCTGATTGACGGTCAGGCCGGAGGGAATCATCATGGCGATCACGATCAGCACCATGAGACCCGGGATCGTGAGGCCAACATCGACGATGCCGCGTAAGATGGTGTCAAGCCAGCCGCCGTAATAGGCGCTCGACAAAACCGACTACTGCGCCCACACCGACCCCGATGAACCCGGCCACCAGCCCGATGCGCAGGGTCAACGGGATGCCGGCGACCATGACGGCGAAGAGATCGCGGCCCTGCTTATCGCTGCCAAAAGGGAGCTCGGCTGACGGCGGCTTGAGCGGGCGCCACGGAGATCGGGCGCGCGTTCTGCATGTCCACGAAGAATCGCCCGACGAACGAGAACAAGATCAAGAAAGCAAGCAGGATCAGTCCGATCAATAATGACGGGTTGCGCTTGCAGTATCTGGCGAAACGTCCGAGGAAGTCTCGCGGGCTGGATTGCTCCGGCGCATAGGCCTTGGCGACCTGGTTTTCGAGGCTCGTCTCCACGTCAATCCCTCCGATAGGTGATACGCGGGTCAAGCTTGGGATAGATGATGTCGAGGAAGAAGGTCGCCAGCCCGATCGAAACGATCACCAGGAAGACGACGCCCTGTACAAGATAGTAGTCGGAGCCGCGGATCGCCACATACAGCACCGTGCCGATTCCCGGGAAGCCAAAGATCACTTCCACCAGCACTGCGCCTGCCACGATGGTGCCTAACGCTAACGCCAACCCGGTGACCTGGGGCAGCATGGCGTTCCGCATCGCGTAACGTGTGAAAATCGTGCGATCATTTAGCCCTTTGGCTTCGGCGAACATCACGTAGTCCTCACCCTGCGTCATGATCATGAGCGATCGCATCCCGAAGCGCCCAGCCGCCCATGGAGACGAGGATGATCGAGAGCGCCGGCAGGAAGCCGTGCCAGGCAACGTCCGCGGCGAACTTGAGGCTGAGGGTGGGGATGCTCCCGGTCTTATAACCGCCAAACATCGGGAACACGCCCAGCCAGAAGCCAAAAATATAGACGAGGATCAGGCCGAGTAGAAAATATGGGATGGCGCCCATCATCATGACGGGCGTCATGGCATAGCTGAGGAATTTCGGCGAGCGCGGCCAGGCCATCAACGCGCCCAGTAGGTTGCCGATGATGAATGCCAGGAATGTGGTGAGCGCCAGCAGTCCGACGGTCCAGGGCATCGCCTCGGCGATGATGTCTGTCACCTTGCGCGGATAGTTGGCGATCGAGTAATTGAAATCGAACCGCGCCATGTCGCTCAGGTAGATCAGGTATTGCTTCCAGAGCGGCTTGTCGAGGCCGAACTTCGTATCCATCTCCTTGACCATCTCCTCCAGGCCGGCCTGCACCGCGCCGCTGAGCGCCGCCTGCGACACCAGCTTGGCGCGGATGGGGTTCTGCCCGCCCAGTCGCGGCAGCAAGAAGTTGAAGGTCGCTGCGGCCCAGACCACCACCAGGAAGATGAGGAATCGTACGAAAGATATACTGGAACACTCATTGAATGCCTGCCCCGTTCAATCGCAGGGATAGTATAGCACAGACTGTCTGACTCGTATACCTAGCTGGCAAGTAATCCCGGCAGCGGCCTCCACATGGCGGGCCGCTGCCGGGAACTGCCTACAATGCCTCACGCCTGCCGAAGGCGTCACCCGGTGCAGCACCAACGGGAACGTCAGGTGCCACTGGGCCGAGTTGGTGTACGGGTCGTTCTGGTCGGGCATGCCGGTCCAGTACTTGGTCGTCCACGGCAGCCGGTGGAAACCGTGCGTCAGCTGGATGTCGGGCAGGTCCGGCAGCCAGATCTCCATCGCCTTGCGCCAGATCTCCATCAGCTTCTCGGTGTCGGTCGGCGCGGTGACATACGCCTCGTCGGCCAGCTTGTCGAACTCGGCGTTGTTCCAGCGGGAGAAGTTCACCGCATGGCCGCCAGGGATGGCCTCCGAAGCTGCTCTGGTAGAGCGCCAGCGTCTCCTGCGGCTCGCGGCAGCTACCGCCATGGCCAAACAGACAGCCGCGGAAATTGCCCGTCGAGAAGTTGTCGAAGAAGTCCGGCGGCTCGGAGTAGCTGGACTCGATCCCGCCGCGCTTGAGCATCTCGACCACCACCGGGCCGACGCTGGTGAAGTCGAAGAAGCTGACGATATCGAGGACGACCGGTTGGCCGTTCTCGTCCTGCCACATGCCGTTGCCGTCCTTCTTCCAGCCCTTGGCCGTGAGCAGTTCATCGCCCTTCGCCGGGTTGTATTCCAGCGTGTTGTACTGCTCCAGCAGGTCCTTCACCGCATCGAAGTACGGCTGCAGGGGCGGATAGTCGGGCATCGGCAGCGGGGTGACCTTGGACGCGCCGGACCAGGCGATCTCGACGATCTTCTCGCGGTCGATGTAGTAGCTGAGCGCCCAGCGGACGTTCGGGTCGCTCCACGGTGCCAGCTCGTTGTTCACGTAGAGCGAGTGCGGCCACCAGTCCACGTAGCCGTAGGGCGACTCTTTGCCGGTCCAGGACATCGCCTTCGGGTTGCCGGGCGAGCACGGTGGGCCAGCTCGAGGGCTGGATGCCGGTGGTGAAGTCTACCTCGTTCTTGATGATCTGCTGCAGCAACTGCTGTTCGCCCAGGTCGGGCAACAGGATGAAGCGCTCCATCGTCGGCAGCTCGCCGACGCCGGCCTCGACGCCCCACCAATCGTCGGCGCGGTCGAGCACCTTCTGCTTCGGCGAGGCGCTGACGACGCGCCACGGGCTGGTCGTGACCGGCCAGCCCTTCTCGATGTCGAAGTGGTTGTAAGTGGAGATATCCTGGCCCTCGAAGATGTGCTTCGGCAGCATGTAGACGCCGATGTCGAAGTGGTAGGTGAGGAGCCACGAAGAAGCGCGGCGCGGGCACCGTGAGGTGACCTTGACCGTGTTCGGGTCCACGACCTCGGCCTTGTCCATCACCTGGGCGACGTTGGCGCCCCACGGATCTTGGCGCCGTATTCCTTGCACGCGTTGAGCGTGAAGGCCACGTCCTCGGCGGTGAAGTCTCGCCATCGCTCCACTTGATGTTCGGGCGGGTCTTGATGGTGAGCTCTTTGAAGTCGTCGGAGTACTCGTAGCTTTCGGCGAGCCACATGTACTCCTTGTCGCCGAAGGCGCTGTAGAACGCCAGCGGCTCATACAGCAGGCCCACGGCGAACTGGTGGTTCGCGACCGGGACGAACGGATTCCACTGGTCCCACTCGACGAACTTGTGCTCAGGGCCAGAGCGGACGGCGATGAACGTGCGGTCGCGCGGGATGTCCTTGAGACCGCCGGGGACGATGGCGCCTTCCGCGAGGACAGGCGTTGCTGTGGCCGCCGCGGGCTCGGCGGCAGCCGGTTCCGCTGGGGCTTCAGCGGGGGCCGGTTCAGCGGCGGGTTCGGCGGGCTCCTGCGGCAGTGGGCGCTGCGGCGGGGGCACAGCCGGCCAGGAACGCGGCCGTGGCTGTGGTCAGGCCCAACGCTTCCACCATCTGGATGAACTCGCGTCGCGTGATCTGACGGGGATTCTGGGGATCTGCCATTGGATCTCTCCTTTGTGTGCCAATGACTGAGGATATGCGGCCGGCTCGTATGCCGACCAACAATCGCGAGTGCTATCACTTGAAGTTAACAAGATGTCAAGTGTGCGAATCCTCACAAGAAGAGCTCCGCCGGTCGCTCATTCGTCGCCTGCGCGCAGGCGATAGCCGACGCCCGGCTCGGTGAGGATGTAGTTCGGTCGCGCTGCTTCAGGTTCGAGCTTGTGGCGCAGGTTGCTCATGTTAACGCGCAGCAGGTGTGTCTCCCCTCATAGCCTATACCCCAGACCTGGCGAAGAAGTTGTCTGTGGGTAAGCACCTTGCCGGCATGCACAATCAGCGTCTTGAGAAGGTCATACTCCGTGGGAGTTAACGACACCTCATGTCCGGCGACCGTGACCAGGCGCCGCGTCAGGTCAACAGTCAGTTCGCCCGTCGTGAAGATGGGTTCGGTCTCAGGTGAGGCTGCGCGCCGCAACGCGGCTCGTATGCCGCGCCAACAACTCGCCCATGGCAAATGGCTTGGTTACGTAATCATCGGCGCCGGCATCCAAAGCCGCGATCTTGGCGACTTCCTGTTCCTGAACCGTGAGGATGATGATCGGGACGGTGGTCCACTCGCGTAATAATCGCGTGACTTCAATGCCGTCCAGATCGGGCAGGCCAAGATCAAGGATCACTAACTCCGGGCGATGCGCAACGATGCCCGAAAGCCCCTCCTGACCGTTGGCAGCTTCGAATACCGTGTATCCGTGCGCTGCGAGAGATGTGCGGAGGAAGCGGCGGATGGCCGGCTCGTCATCCACTACCAGCACGCGTTGAGCGCTCTCATTCATCCGCCTACGCTCCCTTCGCGGGGTCATGCCGGAGTGGCAATGCCACCGTCACGATGGTTCCGCCGCCCGGACGGTTCCGCGCCCAGATTCGACCGTTATGCGCCTCGACGATGCCCTTGCAGATCGCCAACCCTAATCCCGTACCGCTGGTTCCTGTTGGCCGCTTCACCCGGTAGAACTTGTCAAAGATGCGCTCGAGATCCTCAGGTGGCACACCATCGCCGCGGTCGGATACGATGAACTCCAGGGTGTCGCCGGAAATGCGCGCCTCGAACCTCAAGCGGAGAGCCTGGCGGTGAGTACTTGAGCGCATTGTCCAGCAGGTTGACCAGCACATGGACCATCAGCACGAAATCCATCGGCGCTACAATTGACGGCGCCGTCAGGTTGATGATGCGATTCTCCAGGCGGCCGGCCAATTGCTCCAGCGCCGCACTGATCACCTCCTGCGACGTCGCCCGGTTCCCGGGTTGTCTTCAACGCGCCGGCCTCGATTCGTGTCATGTCAAGCAGATTACCCACCAGGCGATTGAGACGTTCAGCTTCTTCGCGCGACCGAGTGATCAAGCTATGCTGCGTCTCAGCATCGAGTACCTGACTCGATGCTGATCCACTCCCATCATCAGCCAATGTAGAAAGGGTGCCTGTGATCGAGACCAGTGGCGTACGGAGTTCGTGTGAGATCGAATGAAGCAGCGCCCGTTGGAGCTTCTCGGTGGTCTGCGAAAGTTGCGCCTGGTGCGCCTGTTCTTCCAGGTTAGCTCGTTCGATTGCCAATGCAGCCTGACTGCGAAAGCTCCGAGTAAGCGGCGCTCCTGAGGGGTGAGATAGGAGTCAGGATCGGTCGGCGTGACCCCCAATACGCCCACAACGCCCGCGCCGTCTGGAGAGGCAAGTAGCGTACGGTAGCCGCCGGCAGGGTATCCGTGCCACGCCCGGCCGGTTGACCTTGCTTGAAGGTCCAGTCGGCTACCGCCAGTTCGTTCTGGTCTCAGTCGAGAGGCCGACGCTCTGCGCGACGAGTTGCAATTTTTGAGCGATGGGAAGCAGGATCACGGCCTGCCGAGCAAAGGTCTCTTCGATATGACGCACGGTTACCCTCAGTATCTCGTCCAAGTCGCCGGCCGAGGCGAGATCGCGGCTGAGCTCATAGAGCGCCACTGCCTGTGCTTCGCGCTGCTGGGCGGCATCCGACTGCTCGCGCGAGCGCGCGGCCAGCGAGCTGATGACCAGGCCGACCACGAAAAGCGCAACGAAAGTAGAGAAGATACTGCGTGTCTGCGACGGTGAAACTCAGTCGAGGCTCGACGAAGGCAAAATCGAAGGCCAGAACGCTCATTGCTGCGGTCAGTATGGCCGGACCCTGGCCGAGATAGACGGCTGCTACCACCACGGAAACGAGGTAAAGCATCGCCAGGTTGGTTGGCGCAACGAACTGCCGCGAGCGGGAGGCAAAGGGCAGTGGTTGCCGCGACGAGAACGCCGCTCCACCCATAGCGACGCCAGGGACGAGCGCGGCCGCGATGACGACTGCGAGACCGGCGCCGTCCGTTTCCTCCTGGCCGCTCATGACGTATACATCAATATCACCGCTGTTGCGAATCAGCCGATCTACCACGGAACCGCGCCAGAGCTCGAGCCAGCGCGGTCGCGACGGTTTGCCGGCGATGATCTTGGTGATGTTGTGCTGCCGCGCGTAATTAAGGACGGTCTCGGCGACGTCAGCTCCGGGTAACGTCACGACCTTCGCACCCAGCTTCTCGGCCGAGTTGAGAACACGCGCAAGCCTGTCGGCGTCTTTCGCGGCGCGGTCAGTGCGGCCGGGCTCTTCCACGTAGAGGGCGAACCACTCGGCCTTGAGCTCATCGGCCAGGCGGCGGGCGGTGCGCACCAGCCGCTCGCTCAGCGGGCTGGAGCTGACGCAGACCAGCAGGCGCTCACCTGCCGGCCACGGGCCGGGATGGCGCGCGTCTGCATATAGGCCCGCATCTGCTCATCCACCCGCTCGGCCGTGCGACGCAGGGCCAACTCTCGCAGGGCGGTCAGGTTGCCCTATCCGGAAGAATTGCTGTACGGCGCGCGCCGCCTGATCGGGCACGTAGACCTTGCCCTTCCTGAGGCGCTGGAGCAGTTCCGGCGGTGGCAGGTCCACCACCTCGATCGCACTGGCTTCATCCAGGACGCTGTCGGGCACCTTCTCGCGCACCGTGACGCCAGTGATCTGTGCGACGACGTCGTTCAGGCTTTCCAGGTGCTGGATGTTCATCGTCGTGTAGACGTCGATGCCGGCATCCAGTAACTCCTCGACGTCGAGGTAGCGTTTGGGATGGCGTGAGCCGGGGGCATTGGTGTGCGCCAGCTCGTCCACCAGGACGAGCCTGGGACGGCGCGTCAGGATTGCATCCACGTCCATCTCGGGCAGCAAGGCGCCGGGTAGCTGATCTGATGCCGGGGGATGACTTCGAGGCCGGCAAGCAGCGTGTCGGTCTCGGCCCGGCCGTGCGTCTCGATGTAGCCGATGACCACATCCACGCCTTCGGCCCGGCGCTGATGCGCGGCCTCGAGCATGGCGTAGGTCTTGCCGACGCCGGCCGCGTAGCCCAGAAAAATCTTCAGCGTGCCGCGCGCCTGGCGCGTCTCCTCCGCCTGGACCTGCGCCAGGAGTTCATCCGGGTTCGGGCGGACATGCGCTCTCGGGCATGATCTGTCTCGAATCCGTCACTGGATTCATTCTACCCCATCCAACGCCAGGTTCAACTTCAGCACATTGACGCGCGGCTCGCCCAGCAGGCCGAGCTGCGGACCTCTCCGTGTATTCATCGACGAGCCGACGGACGGCCACATCGAGGCCGCGCGCCCGTGCGACGCTGGGGCCTGATACAGCGCCGCAGCGACGCTGATGTGCGGGTCGAGTCCGCTGCCAGAAGCAGTCACCAGATCTACCGGCACCGGCTGCGGTGTTGCCCGGATCGGCGGCCCGCAGCGCTGCGATGCGCGCCTGCACGGCGTCGGTCAGCGCCGGGTTGCTCGGACCGAGGTTTGAACCGGACGAGGCCGCGGCGTTATAGGGGAACGGTGATGTCGCCGAAGGACGCCCCCAGAAGTACCTGGGATCATCGAACGGCTGGCCGATGAGCGCAGAACCGACGACCCGATCGCCCTGCTTGAGTAGACTGCCATTGGCCTGGTCAGGAAAGATCACCTGAGCCAGCCCGGTCACAGCCAGCGGGTAGAACAGCCCGTCACGAGGGTGAAGAAGGCCAGCGAAACAACTGCCGGTCTGATCAGTGATTTCATCGGCGAGCTTCCTCTTTGGATTCGCGGTTCGTGTCGCGACGCCAAGAGACTTGCTCCGAACGATGCGATAGGTGACCGGTGAGTCAATCCCTGAGCGTTCTACCAGGCGGGGATTTCGCTCGACCCAGGCGAGCGCCAGATAGGAGATAAGGAATATGATCCCGATCAGCAGGATGTGATGCCACGTCTCCGACATCGGGATCGCTTCATCGAGGACCATCAGACCGACCATCAACGGAAAGAGTACGTATAGTCCCCACCATCCCATACTTCTTTGCTTGCGCATCGCTACCTCCTATGCCAGCCAAGGATAGTCAGAATCATGTCAATCAGCTTGATCCCGATGAACGGCGCGATCAGACCGCCCAGTCCATAGATCAGCAGGTTTCTGCGCAGAAGCTGCGCGGCCGGCGCGGGACGATAGGCCACGCCGCGCAGCGCCAGCGGGATCAGCGCGATGATGATCAGTGCGTTGAAGATCACTGCCGACAGGATGGCGCTGGTCGGGGTGGTCAGATGCATGAAGTTGAGAGCGCCCAGCGCCGGGTAGATTGCCGCGAAGGCCGCCGGGATGATGGCGAAATACTTGGAGACGTCGTTGGCGATGCTGAAGGTCGTCAGCGCGCCGCGCGTCATCAACAACTGTTTGCCGATCTCAACGATCTCGATCAGCTTCGTAGGGTTGCTGTCCAGATCCACCATGTTGGCAGCCTCGCGAGCCGGCTTGCGTGCCGGTGTTCATCGCCACGGCCACATCTGCCTGAGCGAGCGCCGGCGCGTCGTTGGTGCCATCGCCGGTCATCGCAACCAACCGCCCGCCAGCCTGATACTCGCGAATCAGCTTGAGCTTGGCTTCGGGCGTCGCCTGCGCCAGGAAATCATCCACACCTGCCTCGGCGGCGATGGCGGCTGCGGTCAGTGGATTGTCGCCGGTGATCATCACGGTCTTGATGCCGATCTTCCGCAACTGCGCGAAGCGTTCCTTGATTCCCCCTTTAACGATGTCCTTGAGATGGATAACACCCAGGGCCTCTCCATTGCGCGCCACGACGAGCGGAGTACCGCCGCTTCGCGCGATCTCATCCACGACCGTACTCAGATCAGGCGGCGCCGTGCGACCGGCGGCCTGAATGTAAGCCATCATGGTATCGGGCGCGCCTTTACGAATGCTGACGCCGTCCAGATCTACCCCGCTCATCCGCGTCTGCGCCGTGAATGGGATGAAGTGCGTGCCGGTCGGCGCCTCAATCCCCACGCCGACGGCGCGGCCGCGCAGCCCATACTGCCCCTTCGCCAGGATGACGATGCTCCGACCTTCCGGGGTCTCGTCAGCGAGAGAAGCCAGTTGCGCCGCGTCGGCCAGGTCGTGTGGGCGGGTATGGTTGACCGGGATGAATGCCACTGCCTGTCGGTTTCCCAACGTGATCGTACCGGTTTTGTCCAGCAGCAGCACATCTACGTCGCCGGCTGCCTCTACGGCGCGGCCGGACAACGCGATCACGTTTCCGTGGGTCAGCCTGTCAATGCCCGCGATGCCGATAGCCGGCAGTAGCCCACCAATGGTGGTTGGAATTAAACAGACCAGCAACGCGATGAGCACAGTCAGCGTCACAGGCGCAACGTCAGCCCGACCGTCCCCGCCGGCGCCGGTCACACTGTAGATTGAGTAAGGCAGGAGCGTCATACAGACCACCAGGAAGATGATTGTGAAAGCCGCCAGCAAGATATTGAGTGCAATCTCATTCGGCGTCTTGTGTCGCCGCGCGCCTTCCACCAGACTGATCATGCGATCCAGGAAACCTTCGCCGGGGTCAGTGGTGACGCGGACGACCAGCCAGTCCGAGAGTACCCGGGTGCCACCCGTGACAGCGCTGCGGTCGCCGCCGGATTCACGGATGACGGGGGCGCTTTCTCCGGTGATTGCGCTCTCATCTACTGACGCAATACCGGCGATCACCTCTCCATCGGCAGGAATAATGTCACCCAACTCAACAAGGACTATATCGCCGCGAACGGAGCGTGATGGATGGCGTCGGGGTATGCCCCGAGGGAGCGCAAGTTATACCCGTATAGGACACGTTTTTTGGAAGTTGCTTGGTCGAGGTGTGCTGGCGTGTCTTGCGAAGCGCCTCGGCCTGTGCTTTGCCGCGTCCTTCGGCGACCGCCTCAGAGTAGTTGGCGAACAGGACCGTGAACCACAACCACAGCGCCACACCGCCGATAAAACTCGCCGGAGCCTCTCCTTGACCAGTCAGGGCCTGGAAGAAGAGGAGTGTTGTCAATACGCTGCCGATCTCGACTACGAACATGACCGGATTACGCACCATCCATCGCGGATTGAGTTTGATAAACGCGTTGCCAATTGCGCGTCGATAGATTCCGCTCGGATTTTTGCTCGTTGTCTGACTTTGTTGATTCATCACATTACTCACATTCCGAGCGCCAGTTGTTCGGCTAACGGTCCCAGCGCAAGCGCAGGCAAGAAGCTCAACGCACCGACGATGATCACCACACCGATCAACCATCCGATGAACAGCGGTGTGTGGGTTGGCAGGGTACCGGCGCCCGGGGGTACGCGCTTCTTCGCCGCCATTGCTCCCGCAATTGCCAGGATGGGAATGATCAGCCAGTAACGCGCGGCCAACATGACTAACCCCAAAACAGTATTGTAGAACGGTGTATTTGCGCCGAGTCCGGCGAAAGCGCTGCCATTGTTATTCCCCGCCGAGGAGAAGGCATAGAGCACTTCGCTGAAGCCATGCGGGCCGGGGTTGTAGACCCCTGCGCGACCTGCCGGAGTCGCGACCGCCAACGCAGCGCCGGCCAACACCAGGATCGGCGGAATGAGAATCACGAGTGATGCCATCTTCATCTCATAGGCTTCGATCTTTTTGCCGAGATATTCGGGCGTGCGCCCCACCATCAGCCCGGCGACGAATACAGCGACGATCACAAATGCCAGCATGCCATAGAGCCCGGAACCCACTCCTCCATAGATCACCTCGCCCAACTGCATCAACCACATGGGCAGCATCCCCCCGATAGGGGTGAAAGAGTCGTGCATGGCATTCACGGATCCATTGGAGGCGGCGGTGGTTGCTGTGGCCCACAATGCGGAGTTCGCGATGCCGAAGCGCGCCTCTTTGCCTTCCATGTTCCCGCCGGGCTGCAGGCTGCTGGCAGCCTGGTCTATGTCGAGCGGCGCCAACGCCGGATTGCCGGCCTGTTCGGCAAAAGCGGTCATGCCCAGCAGGGCTACGAAGAGGATGGTCATCGCGGCGAGGATCGCCCAGCCTTGGCGTGCGTCGCCGATCATCTTGCCGAAGGTGTAGCATAGCGCCGCCGGAATCAGCAGGATTGACAGAACCTCCAGAAGGTTGGAGAGGGGAGTGGGATTTTCGAACGGGTGCGCCGAGTTGACGTTGAAGAATCCGCCCCCATTGGTACCAAGCTGTTTGATGGCTACCTGAGATGCGGCAGGGCCGACCGCCAACACCTGCTCCGTCACAGACGCGCCATCCGCGGCCACCGTAGGTTGCAGCAGAGTTGCCTGAATGGATGGGGAGAAGGTTTGCACGACGCCCTGTGAGACCAGCGCAAGGGATAATAGCAGGGCGAGCGGGAGAAGAATATAGAGTGTGCTGCGGGTGAGATCGGTCCAGAAGTTCCCGACTGTCGCCGTGGAATGTCGAGCAAAGCCGCGCGCCAGCGCTGCCAGCACCGCCATACCGGAGGCCGCCGAGACGAAGTTCTGGACTGTGAGCGCCAGCATCTGAGTCAGATAGCTCATCGTCGTTTCACCGCCGTAACTCTGCCAGTTGGTGTTGGTGGCGAAACTTGCTGCGGTATTGAAGGCCATGTGTGGTGATACTGCGCCGAGCTGTTGCGGATTCAGCGGTAGAATCCCCTGGATGCGCTGTAACGCATAGACCGCCAGCAAGCCGAACAGATTGAAGATTAGTAATGCGAGGGCATACGTCTTCCAGGTCATCTCTCCGGCGGGATCTACGCACGCCCAGCGGTAGACCGCACGCTCTACGGGCGCAAGCAACGGGCTGAGAAAGGTTCTATTGCCGGCGTATACGTGCGCCATAAAGCCACCGAGCGGCTTGACCAGCGCCAGCAGCACGATCAAATAGAGCACCAGTTGGAACAGGCTCCACGCATTCATCCGAACTTCTCCGGTCTCAACAGGGCTACGAACAGGTAGACCAACAATATCAGCGCAATAACGCCCGATAGGATGTATAACCAGTTCATGCGGTTCCCTCCTTCAGTCGTTCGCATAGGAGCACAAAACCATAGCTGGCAGCAAAGAATGTCAGCACAATGGCGACGAAAGCGACGTCGTTCATCACATCTCTTCCCTTCGGTTGGACAATAGTGTTCGGTGGGCCGGCATCAAGCGGCAGCGGATGCCCGGCAGATCACTGTCAGCTTACTCTGAGAACGGGTCAATTGGAGGACAAGAACTGGGGCAAAGAGGTCAAGAAAGAGTCAAGATTGAGGATTGGTGATACTGCGACACTCGCCCCGGGGATACTGGGGGCCAAGATCGCTTATGATTGGCCGCTTATTCGTTCGCTTCGCGCAGGCGATAACCGACGCCGGATTCGGTGAGGATGAGGCGCGGCTGGGACGGGTCGGCTCTCCAATTTTTCGCGCAGTTGGCCGATGTAGACGCGCAGGTATTGTGTCTCGGTGGCGTAACCGGGACCCCACACGGCGCGTAGCAGTTGGCGGTGCGTCACGACCTTGCCGGCGTAGGTGACAAGCACTCGCAGCAGGTCATACTCTTTAGGCGTAAGGCGCACCTCTCGGTTGCCCACGCTCACCCGCCGCCGACCCAGGTCTACCGTCACGTCACCCGATTGAAACACCGGTTCTTTAACGTCGGCCTGGATGCGATGGCGCAGCGCAGCCCGGATGCGCGCCAATAGCTCGTCAATGCCGAATGGTTTGCCGATATAGTCGTCAGCGCCGGAATCCAGCGCGGCGACTTTGTCTTTTTCTCGCTCGCGCACCGAGAGGACGATGATCGGTACATCGCTCCACTCGCGTAGCCGCACGATGACTTCCTGGCCGTCCATGTCGGGCAGCCCCAAATCGAGGATCACCAGATCGGGGTGTTCGGCGGCAGCGCGCAGGAGCGCGTCTTTACCCGACGCCGTTTCGGTTGTTTCATAACCTTGCGCGGTCAGGCTGACACGTAACAGTCTGCGAATCTGCGGTTCGTCATCAACGATCATTATGCGGACAGGCTGTTCAGTCATGCATCTCCTCGACTTCCACCTCCAGCACAGGGGGCTCGATCACGGGCAGCTCGATACGAAAGACGATGCCCGACCCTTGTTCCGGCAAGCCCGCCGTGATGGTTCCTCCGTGCGCCTCTACGATGCCGCGGCAGATGGAGAGTCCCAACCCCGTACCGCCGCGCTGCCGGTCGCTGCCCTGGACGCGATAGAATTTCTCGAAGATATGTTCCAGGTCTTCAGGTGCAATTCCTTCCCCCTCATCTGCCACTTCGATGATGATCTGCTCACCATCACGAAAGACGCTGAGGCGAATCGCCTTGCCCGGTGGTGTATGCTTCATGGCGTTCTCAAGAAGATTGACCAGCACCTGTTCCATCAACACGAAGTCGAGACGCAGCAACGGCGCGCCGGGCTCGACGCGCACGATCACGCGATAGCCGGACAGAGGCGGCGTCAGGCGCGCCAGCGCCGATCCGACCAGATCTTGCAGATCTACCCATTCCATGTTGGGGACCAGCGCGCCCGACTCGAGGCGGGTCATGCTCAGGAGGTTGGCTACGAATCGGTCGAGCCGCTCGGCCTCGTCGCGGATGGTTTCGAGTAGTTCGGTCTGCGTCGCTTCGTCATATACCTGCCGGTAGTGCTCCAGGCTGGTGACGGCGCCCAGAATTGAAGCCAGTGGCGTGCGGAAATCATGTGAAACGGACGAAAGCAGCGCCGTGCGCAGACGCTCCGTCTCGGCCAGCACCCTTGCCTGCGCCATATCCTGTGACAGGCGGGCGCGCTCCAGCGCCACTGCCGCCTGATCCGCCAACGCTTCCAGGAGGCGTTGTGTCTCTTCACCCGGCGCGGTCAGCGGTTTGAAGTAGACTGCGAGTAAGCCTAACCGGTTCTGAACTGCGGTCAGCTTAAGGAATTGCCAGCCGCCCTCCGCATCAACCGGCGCGATCCCGTCGCCAGAAGGGTTCCAGACCTGGTCGGCCGCTTGCATCAGGTCGGGCGGCAATGCGTCATGAGGCCGATCGGCGGCCTTCAACACGAGATGTCCGCTGCCTGGTTCAGGCATTAAGACGGCAGCAGCGGCGCCGGTGATGTGGGCGACCTGGGTTGCGACGGCTTGCGCCACGCCATCTACACCTGAGGTTCGGGCGAGTTGCTGACTGAGGGCGAGCAGCGATTCCGTCTGGCGCGCCTGACGACGTGAGGCTTCTGCTTCGGCCCGGACGCGCCCGGCCAGGCTGCTGGTGATAATTGCCACGACCAGAAAGACGAGCAATTCGAGCAGATCGGAAGGGCGCGCAATGCGAAAGGTCCGCACCGGTTCAACGAAGAAGTAGTTGTAGACGAGGACGCTGGCGAAAGCTGCATAAATGGACGCAACTCTACCCCAACGGACGGCGCTGATCAGGACGGCGACCAGTAGAATGACGGACGCGTCGGGCAAGTTGAGCAGCGACAACAGGAACCAGGCCGTAAGCGCCAACGCTCCGACCAATAGAGTAGCATACAAAACGGCGCGGAGCGCGCGTCAGCAAAGCCATCTCCGCAGTTGAAGGGTTTCTTTTCATACCTGTCTCTCACGGCGCAGTATAGCATGAATCGCATCTCCAGCGCCCGCGTCTCTTTACACTTTTTTTACGTCTTGTTCCTTCATCTTGACCTTTTCTTGATGGCTTTTGGGTCTATACTCATTGTGTGCCGGTTGCTGAACGCCCTGTTGTGGCGCGCTGTGGCCGGTTATTTATTGGATCGGAAAAGGCCAATTTACTCCTATGGCGCTCGAGCAACTCAGCGATTTTGATAACGGGATCACCATCATTCATGGAACGCCGGAATATGAACCGCCGCGTAGTTGGCGCACGTGGCTCATCGGCAGGCCCATGATCAGCGCCGACCTGATGCATCAAACGATCGGCAAGCGGGTTGGCCTGGCGGTGTTTGCATCCGACGCGCTTTCATCCACAGCCTATGCCACGCAGGAGATTCTGATGATCCTGGCGTTGGCCGGGACGGCGGCGCTAGGGCTGGTGTTCCCGATTTCCATTGCCATCGTGATCCTCCTGGCGATTGTCACCATTTCATATGAACAGACGATTCATGCCTATCCGGGCGGCGGCGGAGCATATATTGTTGCGCGCGACAATCTGGGCGAGTTGGCGGCGCTGACTGCGGGCGCGGCGCTGCTGACCGACTACATCCTGACCGTCTCTGTTTCGATCTCCTCCGGAGTGGCGCAACTCGTTTCGGCTTTTCCCGCGGTCTCGCCTTATCGAGTGGCGATTGCGGTGGGGCTGGTGTTACTGGTCATGGTAATCAACCTGCGCGGCGTCCGTGAGTCAGGCTCTGTATTCGCCATACCCACTTATTTCTTTGTCGTCATGATGTTCATCACAGTCGGCGTGGGGCTGCTGCGATACTTCATCGGTGGTTTGGGGACTGTCAGCAACCCGCCGCCCATGCCCGAGACGACCGGCCTGCTGGTGGTCACGCCTTTTCTGCTGCTGCATGCCTTCTCGACCGGCACGGCTGCGTTGACGGGCGTCGAAGCGATCTCTAACGGCATCACCGCTTTCAACGAGCCGCGCAGCCGCAATGCCGGCGATTACGCTAATCTGGATGGCCGCAGTACTTGGGCACGTTGTTTCTTGCGATTAGCTTCCTGTCACGGTCGATTGGAGCTGTGCCATCTGAGCAAGAGACGGTCATTTCGCAACTCGTGCGGACGGTGTTCGGCGGACAAGGCATGATGTATCTGCTGGTCATCGCATCCACCACATTGATCTTGATCATGGCCGCTAATACCTCTTTTGCGGATTTCCCCCGGTTGGCCGCTTTGCAGGCCGGTGACGGCTTCTTGCCGCGCCAACTCACGGATCGTGGCAGCCGATTGGTGTTTTCACGCGGGATCGTGGTATTGGCGCTGCTTGCCAGCCTGTTGATCGTCATCTTTCGCGCCAGCGTCACCGCTTTGATTCCGCTGTACGCGATTGGCGTCTTTCTCTCTTTTACGCTGTCGCAGACCGGTATGGCGCGGCGGTGGCATAAGTCCGGCCAGCTTCAGCCCGGCGAGACTTATCAGGTGCATGGCGCGGCATTGGAATATGACCCTCATTGGCGCATCAAGATGATCATCAATGCCTTTGGGGCGATCTGTACGGCCATCGTAACCATGATTTTTGCGGTGACGAAGTTCCGCGACGGCGCATGGGTCGTGCTGGTGCTGATCCCGTTGTTGATATTCGTCTTCTTTCGGATCAACCAGCATTATGAAAAACTGGCTGAACAACTGACGCTGAAGAATTACCAGCCCGGCGCGCCTGCGCATCGGCATCGTGTCTTGTTGATGGTAGGCGGCGTGCACCAGGGAACGCTTCAGGCCCTGGAATACGCACGGTTGTTGTCGCCTGATGTCACGGCGGTGCATATCTCGACTGACGCCGCAGAGACGGCGAAGATCAAGCAGAAGTGGTATGAGTGGGGCGAGGGTACGCGGCTGGTCATTATCGAGTCCCCTTACCGCATGGTGATGCAACCGTTGCTGAGTTATATTGAGGAGATGCTGGCGGTTCGCCAGCCCAACGAACGTTTGACCATCGTGGTGCCGCGTTTTGTGCCGCGCCATCCGTGGCACAATCTGCTGCACAGAAACACCGCGGGAATGCTCAGAGCGGCGCTGTTGTTCCGGCCCGGTATTGTGATCACCGACGTGCCATATCTGGTAGAGTAAATGGTTTTTGCCGGCCGATTCGGGGTGGATGTGTGAAATTGTTCCAGATCAGTGCGCGACAAACCCTGATCGCCGGGCAGTGTCTCGGCAGTCAGGGTTCTGTTGAGTGCGTTCAGAAAACGATTGCGGCTTTCACCGTCTTGGATTTGCTGTTTTGGATCAACTCAAAACCCGCGTGCACATCGTCAATCTGAAGCAGATGCGTGACCAGAGCTTCGGTGCGTGCGGGAGCTTTTCGCATTGCCTCCAATGCTGAAGGGAATTGATCCAGCGATCTGCACGTGCCGACAAGATTGAGTTCTCGGAAATGAAGCTGATCGAGATCAATGGCCGGGCGCTCACCGGTGGGGGTGAAGGCGACCAACGTACCACGCGGCATCAGCCAATCCAGTGCGCCTTCGATGACCCGCCGCGCGCCGGTCGTGTCAATGATGGCCTCGGCTCCATACCCGTCCGTCGCGTGGTGAATGATTTGCGCGACATCTACCTGGCGAGAGTCGTAAGGCGTCACACCATCTTCTGCGGCGAGGGCCATGCGCTCGGCGTGATGCCCGAACAGGATCACCTGAGCCGCCTGTTGCTCTTTCGCCAGTCGGCAGATAATGAGCCCGAAGGGGCCGTCGCCAAATACACAGAGGGTCTTGCCGCGAATGCCGCCCGCCCGGCTGAGCGCTTCAAGCCCATCCGCGAACGGTTCGGCCAGAGACGCAGCAATCGGTGATAACTCGGGCGGGACGGGATACGCGTTCCGATAGTCAATCGTGATGAACTCGGCCATGCCGCCGGGGGTGTGGGCGCCGATGTGCTTCGTGTGCGGGCAAAGGTGACGTAGTCCGGCCCGGCACACGCGACAGTCTCGGCAAGGAACCGGCGGATCGAGCGCCACGAGCTGCCCGAGCTGCAAACCTTCAACGTCTGCGCCCAAGTCCTCTACCACGCCGGCCACTTCATGTCCGATTGATTACCGGCGGTTGGATGCCCAGTATTCCGTGTCGGATCATGCCGATATCTAGTTTTGCAGAGCGCCGCAGCCTGAACCCGAACCAATACATCAGAAGGTCCAGGCCGAGGCTTTTCCATATCCAGCACGGAGATTGAACCGTAGTCCGTCTAAACGACTGCTTTCATGGGGCCGCCTCTCTCGATCGTTCAGAACTCCGCGAGCACTTCGCGTGCGCTCTCGGTGAAGATATCCATCATCTGATCCATTTCCGCATCGCTCATGATCAACGGCGGGGCAAAGGCGATCCAGTCTGGATCGTATCGCAGGATGAGTCCCTTCTCCAGCGCACGCTTGCCCACCATGAGGCCGAATTTACGATCGGCAGGGAACTGCTCTTTTGTCCTGGTATCCCTGACGAACTCCACACCGATCAGGAGGCCGCGGCCGCGGATTTCCCCAACCACACCGAACTCCTGTACAGCCTCGAGCCGATGCAAGAGCTGCCCGCCTAACTCTCTGGCCCGGCGTGTGAGGTGGCGATCTTCGATCTCTGCGATGCTGGCCAGCCCGGCGGCGCAGGAGAGTGGGTTGCCGCCGTAGGTGTGTCCGTCGGCGAATTCGACCTGGTCTTCGTCTTCACCCCAGAAAGCAGACGCTACGTGATCGCGGATGGCGATGGCGGCCAGGGGCGCATAGCCGCTGGAGATGCCTTTCCCCATGCAGAGAATGTCGGGCAGGGTATTGAACGTTTGCGCTGCGAACATCTGCCCGGTGCGTCCGAAGCCGGTGATGATCTCGTCGAAGATGAGCAGCACGTCATAGCGGTCGCAGATGTCGCGGAGGATCGGCAGATACTCCGCCGGCGGCGTGACGATGCCGCCCGTGTTGCCGATCGGTTCGACGATGAACGCGGCGACTGTCTCCGGGCCTTCAAACTGGATGGTATCTTCGACGATGGTGGCGCAACGTACGCCGCAACTCGGGTACTCCATGTTGAACGGACAACGGTAACACGTCGGCGGCCACACGTGGACGAAGCCCTGCATCACGGGTTCGAACATCCATTTTCGGCGGACTGTGCCGGTGGCGCTGAGGGCGCCGAAGGTTGCCCCGTGATAGCCCAGGTAGCGGGACAGGACTTTGTACTTCTGCGGGTGGCCCGTCTGGCGATGATACTGGCGCGCCATCTTCATCGCGGCTTCGGTGGCTTCTGAGCCGCTGTTCATCAGCTTCACCGTGTTCAGATCGCCTGGCGTGATCTCGGCGATCTTGTTTGCGAGTTGAATGGCCGGCGCGCTGGTGGCGTGAAGCGGCGGCGCAAATGCAATTGCATCGAGCTGCGCGTGCATCGCTTCGATGACGCGCCGGTTATGGTGTCCTACGGCCACGACAAAGATCCCGGATAACCCATCCAGGTAGCGTTTGCCGTTCACATCTTCGTACCACACGCCGTCGGCGCGCTGCATGATCAGCGGGTCGGCGACGAAGCTCTTCATCTGCCGAAGGTCCAGCATGATCCGGCTGAGCTCCTGGTCCGAGTCAACAGCCGACTCGCCAGGAAGGGAATTGGGAATGATCATCTCTTTCTCCTTGTGATAAAACACACTCAGCTTCATCGGCCGGGTTCAATTCTGGCGGCGCAATTTGTTTCAAAGTCGAGACCAATCCCCTGGAGTTTTGCGACCCGATACAGGGACCGGCGCGTGGCGTCGAATGCTCGCTGAGGATCGTGGTTGCTCACAGCGTCGGATAGCTCACGATGAGATCGCATGGCTTCATCCAGCAGGTCAGACGTAGAGATGTTGGCGCGCCGGGAATGCTCGATGCTGGCCGACATGATGATGCTCAGGCGAGCCAATACGGTATTGTGCGTGGCGCGTGCCATCGCATCGTGAAACTGATTATCCAGTTCCACGATTTCGTCCCGGCTCTTGCCCTCGGCGACGGCCTGCTCCATCTGAGCTGCGAGGCGCGCGATCAGCGCGATATCTTCCTCGGTCGCATGGCAAGCCGCCAGGTAATTGATCCATGCATCAATGCCGTAGCGTGCTTCGAGTAATTCCGTGTTATCCGAGCCTACGACCACAGTCCACATCGCGAGTTCAGACGGTTTATGCGTGACAAAGGTGCCGCGCCCCGCGTGGGAATCAATCAGCCCGGAGGCCTTCAAGCCGGCCAGCGCTTCGCGAATGACGCCGCGACCCACGCCCAGACGTTCCGCCAATTCACTCTCGGTGGGAATCTGGCTGCCCAGCGGCCAGGTCCCTTGTTCGATCGCGTCTTTGAACTGCTCCAACACATCCATTAGGGCGCTCGAGCGGTCGAGTCGTCTCAAGACTTGCTGATCTGAGTCCATGTTTCCGTCCATCATCCCGATGCAGGGCATCCCCGCATCGGCTCCATGAGAATTCTACCAATTATCCTCATAAGCCGTGGATACACCAAAGGCCTACCCATTCGGGTACTATAATTTCGTATTGACAGATTGTCATACATATGATATTATGAGTTTACCAATTTGTCAAGGGGTTACGAAATGCAATCACTACGGGTCGCGGTGGTTGGTCTGGGCATCGGGCGGCGGCATATTCAAGCGTACTCCCGATTGCCCGGCGTCAGCGTGGTCGCAATTGCCGGCGCGGATGGTGAGGCGATCGCGCGCATCCAGAGAGAATTCGCCATTCCTGCGGCTTACCAGGATATTGACGAAATCCTGGCGCGTCCCGATGTGGACGCGCTTTCGATTTGTACTCCAGATCGGCTGCATGCTGAGCAGTCACTCGCAGCCCTGAGGGTCGGCAAGCACGTTCTCTGCGAAAAGCCGATGGCGACCTCATGGGAGGATGCGCTGAAGATCGTCGAGGCGGCCGCCGCAGCGCAGGCGACCTTTATGGTCGGTCATAACTACCGCTTCATCCCCCAATTCGTACGGCTCAAAGAGCTGGTTGACGCAGGTGTAACGGGAAAACCCTTCTATGGCGAGAGTAGCTACGTGCAAGACCTCTATGCCATGGAGCAACTTGGCCCCGATTACTGGCGGCTGAAGGATCCTCAGGACTTCTATCTCGGCGGCGCGATTCACAACGTAGATATGCTGCGCTGGTTGCTCGGCGAGATCGTCGAAGTGCATGCCTTTGCGACCCACGTCATGCCCTTTTATGCCCTCGATGATAATTACGTGACCAACTTCAGATTTGCTGACGGGCAGATTGGCCGGCTGCTCTTGATCCTGGGCGCGCGCCTCAAGGACGAATTCCTCGTGGATGTGGGCGTGTTTGGCCCACGGGGCAGCCTCAAGGCGGCGATGCAGCGTAACGAGGTGATTCAGAATCTCGCGGATTTGCCGGGCGATGTCCCTCTTGTGGAGCCGATCACGCCTGCCGAATCTTTCGATCTGGAGATCGCGCACTTCGTAGATTGTATCCGCACGGGGCGACAGCCGCTGGTAGATGCGGTGGAAGGCGCGCGCGCCGTCGCCGTGTGCATTGCCGCGATCCGTTCCGCTCGAGAGAACCGGCCGATCCAAGTGGACTATGCCGGGCTTCCGTGATCCGGCGATTAGAGATGCTTACCGTACTGATGACTTCCGCTGCCCACGCGATGAGGCCGTGCGCGTGGACCAATTCCAAACCAACGCATAGGGGGGAAACACCGTGACACGAGTTTTTGATGATCTCGAACTGGGGTATCTGAAACAGGTTCTCGACAGCGGCCGGTTGGGCTGGTATCACGAGGAGAACAGCTTCACGTGGCGGCTGGAGGAAGCGTTTGCCGCCAAGATCGGCACTCGGTACGGCGTCACGCGCAATTCGGCGATGACGGCTCTGGCGCAGGCCGTGAGCATCAGCGGGGCCGGGGTGGGCGCCGAAGTTATTTGCGACCCGATCGTGCATTTTGGCGGTGTGGCGACCCTGTATTTCAATGCCGTCCCGCGCTTCGCCGACGTGCGGCGTGACACCTATCTGATGGACCCGGCTTCGGTGCGCGCCAACATCACGGAGCGGACGAAGGCGCTGATCGTCACCAACCTGTGGGGGTTGTGCGCCGAACTCGACGAGATTCGGGCGATCTGCGACGAGCACGGCATCTTCATGATCGAGGACTGCGCGCACAACATGGGCTCCTACTGGAAGGGCAAACATGCCGGCACGTTCGGTGACCTCAGTTGCTTCAGCTTCCAGCAGGGCAAGCACCTGCCGACCGGCGACGGCGGGATCATGACCACAGACCGCGAAGACCTCTATGAGAAACTCTACAACGAATGGGCGTTCTCCGGCGAGTCTCCCGCTTTCATGACCCTGAACTTTCGCATGAACGAGATGACGGCGGCTGTCGGGCTCGGCCAACTTTCGCGGGTAGATGGCTACATCGAGGAATACACGCGCAACCTGAACGTGATGGACGACGCGATCCGCGACTGCGCCTGGCTGGGCAATCGCTACGTCCCCGCCGACGCCGTCCAATCCGGCTACATCTGGGCCTGCACCTGGGAAGGCGATAAGCACGGGCTGGACTACGGCCGCTTCCAACAGGTTTGCAACGAAGTGGGCGCGACCCTGCGGTTTGGCTTCAACGGCGCGCCGGCGTACACCTTCGATATCTTCAAAGGCTCTACGGCCTACCATGAGGCGGATTGCCCCGTGCGCTGTCCCTTCTACAAGGGCGACTATCGCTATCAGGATGGGTTGTGCCCCAACGCGGAAGAACTGATGCCGCGGCTCATCTTGTCGGGGCTGGTGGAAGCGCCGCCGGATGACGTACAGCGGCGCGCCGAGGCGTTGCGCAAAGCGATTCAGAATCACGGAGGCGGGTTAGGGATCCGCACGTCGCCTGGCTTGATTCATCAGCTTATTAGGCAAATGTGGCCACACAATCGAGTGTTTGTACCAGAACTGTACTTCGACGAATGGATCAAAGGAGCCATGCAAGCGAAATAACGAAGCTGAATCGCGAAATTGGCCTTCAAATCTGCAATTGCGAAACCTGAAGCAGTCTTACGATGTGCTGGAAGATCGGCGCGAGTTCTGGTACTGGCCGCCCTCGCCGGACCGGCGCTGCCTGCAGCTGCGCCGGCGCCCCGGCGCCGAAGCTCCAGCCGCGGAAGCCCCGGCTGCTGAGGCCCCGGCGGCAGAAGCGCCGGCCGCGGAGGCGCCTGCGGGTGAGACGAAGAATCTGATCTTCTCAAGCTACACATGGTCGGGCTATGAAGCCGCCATGCGCGAGGTCATCGCGAGCTGGAATGCCGAACATCCGGAAGTCACGGTCGAGCAGCAGTACATCGCCGAGGACTACTGGACCAAGGTGCAGACCCAATTGGCAGGCGGCACGCCGCCTGACGTCGGCATCGCCGATTATGCCCGCGTGGTGCCCTATGCCAAGAGCGGCGTCCTGCTGGATATCACCGAACTGATCGCCCGCGACAACTTCCCGTTGGATGACATGTTCCCTTCGGCCGTCGCGCAGTATCGGTGGGCCAATGGCGATTTCGATAGCGGCGGCGACGGCGGCAACATGTACGGCCTGCCTTCCGATGCGCAATCGCACATCATCGCCTATAACAAATCTATGTTCGATGAAGCCGGCGTCGCCTACCCTACCGATGACTGGACGTGGGACGACCTGGTCGAGATGGGCAAGAAGATCGCCAAACCGGATGAGAACAAGTGGGGCATGCAGGTCATCGAGCCGACGATCTTCACCAAAGGCAACTTCCTGTTTTCGGGCGACGGGGCCAACCATGGCCAGGACTTCAAGAAGTCTATGATTGATACGCCTGAATCGGTGGCAGCCTGGAAGTGGAACTGGGACCTGATCTATACCCACAAGATTGCGCCGCCGCCCGGTGCACAGGCGCAAACCAACCCGTTCATGTCGGGGCAGGTTGCCATGGTCGTTGACGGCGTGTGGTGGATCGCCGACTTCGCGAACATCACCGATTTCGAGTGGGATGTCGCGCTGTATCCGAAGCATCCCGACACCGGCAAACGCACGACCAGCCTTGAATCGGATGGCTGGTGGATCTACAAATCGACGCAAGATGTAGAGATGTCGTGGAGTTTGCTCCAGTTCCTGTCGAATCAGGTGGGACAGGCACGGTTCGGGGAACTGAACTACATCATCCCAAGCTGTTTCCCCACGGTGGCCGAAAAGTGGTATACACAAAAGCCGCCGGAGAATCGGCCCAAGGTGTTGGAGAACATCACGCAAGAGTCGCATAAGGTTGATCTCACCTACTACGAGTTTTGGACGTGCTGGGCGGCCTATTCTCCGTCGTTGCAAGCCGCCTTTGCCGACGGCACCGACATCGAAGCCGCCTGTGTTGAGGCGGCCCAGATTCACAACGAAGAGTTGACCGCGGCCTGGGAACGTTTCCAGGCGTAGCAAGAGGCATAGCGCATGGTCTGTCTTTGCTCCGCCAGGAGCAAAGACAGACTGACCCCGGAGAATTCACGATGGCCCAGAAATCAGGTTCGCTTAAACGCCGGCAACGGCATGAAGAGCGCGTCGCATGGTTGTTCATCACGCCGGTCATATTGGGCATTCTGATTTTTCAGGTCTATCCCACCCTATTCTCGCTCTACGCCAGCATGACCGCCTGGAACCTCATTACTCCGCCGCGCTGGGTGGGGTTCGAGAATTACGTTGATCTCTTCACCACGGATCGCTTCTTCCTGAAATCCATGTGGAACACGATACGGTATACCCTGGGCGTGGTGCTGCCTTCCATGGCCATCTCACTGTTCTTCGCATCGTTGCTCAACCAGAACATCCGCTTTAAGCATGGCTATCGGGCCATTTACTTTGTACCGGTCGTTGCGCCTACGGTCGCCCTGGCGCTGCTGTGGGGATGGCTCTACGAGCCCAACTTCGGCATCATCAACGCGGCGCTGGGGATGGTGGGCATCAAAGGCCCATCCTGGCTCGGCACCACGACGTGGGCCCTCCGCTCGGTCATCATCATGGCGATCTGGGCCGGCATCGGCTTTCAGATCGTGATTTTCCTGGCCGGATTGCAAGGCATCTCGCAAGACTATTACGAAGCTGCCGCGATTGATGGCGCCAATGCCTGGCAGAAATTCTCACGCATCACGCTACCGCTTCTCTCCCCGGTCACCTTTTTTGTTCTGGTTACGGGCATCATCGGGACATTCCAGGATTTTTCACTGGTCTGGGTGTTGACGCAGGGTGGGCCAGCGGGCGCGACACAGCTGATCGTGATGTACTTGTACGGTTTGGCTTTCCGCCTGCAAAAGATGGGCCAGGCTTCGGCGGTCGCCTATTCGGTCTTTCTGGTCATCGTCGGGCTGACTATCGTGAACTTCGTCGTAAGCAAGCGATGGGTCTTTTACGAAGAATCGAATTGAGGATCTGGCGAGAATGATTAATGAGCGCCCGATTGCGATTGCGCAAGAGACAACAGCTCAGAACGCCGGTTCTGGGCGGCTGGCTGTCGCGCATCGCCACACATACCATCCTGATTGCAATGGCCGTCCTGATGATCTTCCCGCTGATCTGGCTGATCTCCACGTCTCTCAAGTCGCCCGGCAAGCAAATGATCTGGCCGCCGCAATTTATCCCGAATCCGGTTTACTTCAAGAACTATTCGGAACTGTTCGTGTTGGCCCCGATGGGGACATATCTCCTGAACAGCTTCAAGATATCGGTGCTATCGGTCATCGGCGTCTGTTTTTCGTCGTCGCTGGCGGCCTTCGCCTTCGCGCGGATGCACTTCCGGGGCCGCGAAGTCCTGTTCGGCGTCCTGCTGGCGACCATGATGCTGCCGTACGCCGTGACCATCGTCCCCACGTTCGTCATCATGAAGAACCTGGGCTGGCTGAATACGCATTACCCGCTGATCGTGCCGTCTTTCTTCGGCAGCGCCTATTTCGTTTTCTTGTTGCGTCAATCCTACCGGGCGATTCCCCAGGATCTGTTCGACTCGGCGACGATAGACGGCGCCGGGTACTTTCAGATCTATTGGAAGATATTTATCCCGTTGGGTATGCCGGCCCTGGTGACCGTGGCCCTATTTGCTTTTCTTGGCTCGTGGAATGATCTTTTTGGGCCGTTGATCTACCTCAGTTCACAGGAGAAGATGACCGTCGCGCTGGGTTTGACCTATCTGCGCGGCCGGGCAGGCACCGGGGTCGAGCGGGTCGGCGTCATCATGGCCGGGTCCATGCTGGGCGTCGATGCCGATGCTGATCCTCTACGCTTTCGGGCAGAAGTATTTCATCCAGGGCCTGGCCCGCACGGGGCTGAAAGGCTAGAAGGTGGGCGCAGGGCATGGCCTGACTGTTCCTAACTATGAAGGGGGGTGAAGCCTCGTCTGCATATGGAGTTTCCATCGAGTAGACCGGCATAACATAGCGGGTTCGTCCCAAAGGAGGACAAGTCACCATGTCGCGTCATTTGTCACGCAAGGAATTCCTACGCATCGCCGGGCTGAGCGCCGGCGGCATGGCGCTGGCAGCCTGCGCACCGCAGACTGTCGAGAGGGTTGTCACGGTCAAAGAGACCGTCGAAGTCGAAGTTGAAAAGCAGGTTGAGGTCGTCAAGGAAGTGCAGGTCACCAGCGAAGCGCCGCCGTCGGGCGAAAAGCCGCTGCTGCGCTTTGCGATGTACAACTTCGATCCGTGGTTGGCGGCTCTGCCGAAGATGTTCAACGACTTCGAGGAGCAAGTTGGTACGGCCCAGGTCAAGCTGGAGACGGCTCCCTGGGAACAGTTCTGGTCTCGCTTCGAATCGCAGGCGGCGGCCGGCATCGCGCCCGACTTGCAGATCGGCGACCCGGGTTTTGTGGCGCGCTACGCTGATGCCGGCGTGTACCTCAATGTAGACCCCTATATCGAGCAAGATAAGGTCAACCTGGAAGAATGGTTGAAAGCCACCATCGAGGCGTGCAGGTTCCAGAAGGAAACCGGTCTCATGGGAGTGGGCAATCTCTACGGGATGCCGGCCACCCTTGTCGGCGAGATTCTCTACTACAACAAGGACCTCTTCGACGCCGCGGGCGTAGCCTACCCGACCGACGCCTGGACCCGCGAGGACATGCGCAACGCCGCCTTGAAACTGACAAAAGACAGCGCAGGCATGACGGCGAGCGACTCCGGCTTCGACCCGGACAGCATCGAGGTGTTCGGCGTCTCCACCGTCGGCGCCGGCTACGAAAACGCCGTGCATCTCTGGAATAACGGCAGCGGCCTGGTGAGCGAAGATCAGAAGGAATGCTGGATTGCCAGGCCGGAAAGCCAGGAGATCTTCCAGTGGCAGCAAGACCTGGTATTGAAGGATCATGTCAACCCCGATCCGTCGTGGTTCACGGGGCAGCCGGATGTTTTCCTGACTCAGCGCATCGGCATGAAGCTGGACGGATCATGGAACCTGGACCACTACGTCGAGAATCTGACCTTCAACTGGGATGTTGCGCCTGTGCCGTTGGGTCTGAAGGGTCTGGATCGCGTCAGCTATGCCGGTACGAACACGCTGCACATCTTCGGCGGTACGAAGTATCCCGATGAGTCGTGGGATTTGCTCAAGTTCATTTCAGGCGCGGGCGGGCAGAAGTACTTCATGGCGACCGGCACCCCGGCGCTGATCAGCATGGCAACTCTCACCCGAATATCTGACCGGCAAGCCGGAGAACCGCAAGGTGGCCGTAGACGTTGGCGCGTATGGCCGTACCTACTACCCGCATCTGGGCAACGATCAGTGGAAAGCGATCTACATCCAGGAGATCCCGGCGCTGCTGGCTGGGCGAAGGCACGGTTGAAGACGTGACCACGGCGATCTGCGCCAAGATTGACCCGATCCTTGCCGAGCTGCAAGGCGCATAGGTGCCGCGGCGAGATCGGACCCGTAATCACGTCATAGGGCAGCTCAGGCCTTCCGAGGGCTTCAATCGCGGGAGGCCTGAGCCGACCCATGCGAAAGGAACGATCATGGCAAGCAGTTCTCCTGAAGTCGCTTTGCAGCCCACCGGCAAAGAGCGCCTGGCGCAGCTCGGCGCAAGACTTGCCAGGAATGAAAACCTGTATGGCCTGGCTTTCGTGGGGCCGCTCGTCATCGGGTTGATCTTGTTCACCTATGGGCCGGTCTTGTATTCCGGATGGTTGAGCCTGAACGAAGGCGATTTCATCCGGCCGCTGCAATGGGTCGGGCTGAACAACTATGCCCAGGCATTGAACGACGACCTGGCGCGTAAGGCGTTGATCAACACGGCTTACTATGTCGTAATCACCGTCCCGATCGGCATCGCGCTCGCGCTGTTGCTGGCGACCGCGATGAACCAGAAGCTGCGCGGCATCATCGGCTACCGGGCGATTTTCTTCCTCCCGACCATCACCTCGGCCGTGGCGATCTCCTTGATGTGGGCCTGGATGTATAATCCGCAATTCGGCGTCATCAACACGGCGCTCCGGGCCATCGGCATGAAGGGACCCAAGTGGTTAGCCAGCCCCGATTGGGCGCTGCCGGCCATCATGATCATGTCCATCTGGCGCGGACTGGGCTATAACATGTTGCTGTTCCTGGCCGGGTTGCAGGGCATTCCGAACGAATTGCTGGAGGCGGCGGAGATTGACGGCGCGAACGCCGTGCAGCGGTTCTTCCGCATTACGTTGCCCTTGCTTTCGCCCACGACGTTCATGCTGGTGGTGCTTTCCATCATCGGCGGCTTTCAGGTCTTCGAATACAGCTACGTGATGACGCGCGGCGGCCCGCTCTACTCAACGTTGACCATGGTTCTATTGATCTATCAACGCGCCTTTGAAACGTTTGAGATGGGCTATGCGTCGGCCCTGGCTTACATTCTCTTTGTCATCCTGTTGGTCCTGACCGTGATCCAATTCAGGATGCAGCGACGTTGGGTGAACTATGATCTGTAGGGCGCAATGACACAGGTGGAGATAGTCCGATGAATGCAACCTTTGACCGTAAAGCGGCGACAGAGAAAACGCTGAAGATCATTGCCTACGTCATCCTGACGATCACTGCGTTTTCGATGATCTTCCCCTTCTATTGGATGGTCACGAGTAGCCTGAAGACCGAAGTGGATATCTTCGCCGTTCCACCCAAATGGCTGCCGATCCCACCAGTTTGGGAGAACTACGCGTACGTGTTTCAGACCATCAACTTCGGGCAATATCTCTTCAACAGCATGAAGTTGGGTGTGCTGTGGACGTTTGGCGTGGTGTTTTCTTCGGCCTGGGCAGCTTATGGTTTTGCGCGGGTCAAGTTCTGGGGCCGCGAACCGTTGTTCATCATCACGCTGGCCGCGTTGATGATCCCCGGCCAGGTGACCATGATCCCCACGTTCCTGCTGATGAACCGCTTCGGATGGGTCAACACACATTTGCCGCTATGGGTACCGGCCTTCTTCGGCAGCGCCTTCGGCATCTTCCTGTTGCGCCAGTACTTCATGACGATTCCCGGAAGAGCTGATGGATGCCGCGCGCATCGATGGCTGTTCCCATTTCAGCATCTTCTGGCGGATCGTGATGCCGCTCGCCAAGCCGGCCCTGGCTTCGCTGGCATTGCTGGCCTTCCTGGGTTCCTGGAATAACTTGCTTGGCCCCGTAATCTATCTCTATGATGATAATCTCTTCACGCTGCCGATCGGGCTGACCCGCTTCATGGGGCATTACGTGACCTACTGGGCCTATACCATGGCCGGTGGTACGATTTCAGTGGTTCCCATGCTGATCTTGTTTTTGTTGACGCAGAAGTATTTTGTGCAGGGTGTGGTGCTCTCCGGTTTGTCCGGGAGATAATGGGAGCTACGCTACGCGGCGCTGAACGTTCACTTCACTCAGGAGGATCAGATGCCTGAACAACTTTTCGCGTTGACGAACGATGATGCGGGCGGCGAGAGTCCTCACCTCTTCGCCGAGCTTCTGGACTTTTTGGCCGATCACGAAATGGTCGCGACCTTCTTTGTCGTGCCGCTGTCGGGCGGCAAGCCGCTGGATCAGAAGCCCGAATGGCTCGATCTGCTCCAGCGGGCGCGCGGCGAAGGCCACGAGTTGCAGCTTCATGCGCTGGATCATAGTATGTTCGAATTTGGTGAGCTGCCGGGTTTCATGCTCGATATCATCCCCGACGCCAAGGCGCGCTGGCAGCGTGAGCCGGAAGTGATTCAAGCCGAACACTCCGTTGCCAATATGGGCGCAAAATTGGACCGTGGGGAAGAGATCTTCGAGCGGGCGTTGGGCTTCGAGCCGAAGGGCTTTCGCGGGCCGTGCCTTTCGATGTGCGACGCGACCTATCAGGCGCTTGCCGACCGCGGGTTCATCTGGAGTTCGAACCTGGTGGTCAATCCGATGGGATGGCGCTACATCAACAAGGACTATGATGCCGGTGAACCCTGGCAACCGGGTATTCCACCCCATCCCTTCCGCTACAAATCCGGGGTGGTCGAAGTGCCCATGCTTTCGGAGTATACCTGGTACCTGACGGACGACGACGTGGATCGTCACTTTGAGCTGATCAAGTCGGATTTCGACCGCGTCCATCAGTCCGGCGACCCCTTCGTGTCGCTATCTCACTACTACGCGATGACGGGTGAGTGGCGCGCCGGGTTGCGCGTCTACGAGCGGCTGATTGACTATGCGGCTCGCGCAGGGAGTCTGAAATTCTGCACGCTCAGTCAACTGGTTGATCAGACACAGGCCGGAGGAACACGATGACGGAAAAGACGGTTGGCATTGGCGTGATCGGCGTCGGAATGGGTGCAAATCTGCTCTACGTGAATCGGGAGGCGGACTCGCGACTGGAAGTGCGTGCGCTCTGTGCGACCGATGCGGATCGGGCGGCGCGCCTCGCGTCAGAATGGGCGCTGCCCTTCTGGACGACCGACTATCGCGATCTGTTGGCCCGCGATGACATCCAGGCGATCGGGGTCTTCTCACCCGATCCCTTGCACGCGGAGCACGCGCTGGCGGCGCTGAACGCCGGCAAGCACGTCATCTGCACCAAGCCGATGTGTACCCGCGTCGAGGATGCCGCCGCGCTGGTCAAGGCAGTGGAGCGCACGGGGCTGACTTTCCTGGTAGGACAGACGATGCGCTTCGGGACGGAGTTCTCTGAGGCGAAACGACTGTATGATGCCGGTGAACTGGGCGACATCATTTTTGCCGAGGCGCACTACGTGCACGACGCGCGCACTTTCTTTCCCGGCACGCCGTGGCGGCAGACCATGCCGCAAGACCTGATGTATGGCGGCGCGAGCCATCCGATTGACGTGCTCCGGTGGTTCCTGGGCGACGTGGTGGAAGTGCAGGCCTACGGCCGCAAGAGCGGATTGATCCCCGACTATCCCTATGAAGACAACTATCTGATTAACCTGCGCTTCGCGAGCGGACCGGTTGCCCGTGTGCTGGGGGCCTATGGGTTGGTGCATCCGCCCATGCCGATGATGGGGCTGGGCCTCTTCGGGAGCCGCGCCAGCCTGATGGCTGACTTCACCGATCAGGAGGCCGGACATCTGAAGGTTAATTTCGATGCCGCGACCGGTCGTCCGCCGATCAACCGAACGGTCGAGCCGGAGACTGAAGGTGAGTTGGGCCATGCCGCCGGCGTGCTGCGCTATTTGCAGCATTTCGAAGCGTGCCTGTTCGACGGCGCGATCCCGTCTCCCGGTGTGCGCGACGGCGCCGGCTCGGTGGCGGCATGCGCCGCTGCGTGGGAATCCATTCGGACGGGCCAGCCGGTGCGCCCGTTCAACGACTTCTAATCTGGAGGAATGCTACATGCCTGTCTATGGACAAGAAGAGATCGCCAATCTGACGAAGGTGATCGAGAGCGGTTGGTTTTGCGATAAGCCGGACGGCTTCATGGATCAGTTTCGGGAGGATTTTGCCACGGCCCTGGGCGTGCGCCACGCGATTACCGGCGCGACGGCGATGTTGTTGATGCAGGCCATTCCCGGCGCGATCGGCGCGGGCGCAGGCGACGAGATCATCTGCGACCCGGTGGTCCAATTTCACGCCATCGCCTGTCTGCATAACAACGTCATCCCCGTTTGGGCCGACGTTCGCCCCGACAACTTCCTGATGGATCCCGACTCGGTGGAGCAGAAGATCACCGAGCGCACCAAAGCGATCTGGGTGACGCATCTCTGGGGCTACGCCGCAGAGGTGGATCGCCTGCGCGAGATCGCCGACCGGCACGGGATCTATCTGCTGGAAGACTGCGCCCACGCGACGCTGGGCGAGTATAAAGGGCGTAAGCTGGGGACCTGGGGCCACATCGGGACTTATTCGTTCAATATGTTCAAGCAACTTGCCCTGGGCGAGGGCGGCATGGCGATCACGGATGATGATGTGCTCGCCGATGAGATCAACAAACGCATCATCTTCGGCGAAAGCCCCGAAGTGCTGTCGTCCAACTATCGCATGACGGAGTTCCAGGCTGCGGTTGGCGTGGCCCAACTCAAGAAAATTCCGGGCTATCTGGCGCAATACACAGAGGGCGGTAAATTGCTCGACGCGGCGATTGCCGATTGTGACTGGTTGGACGCGCGGGTGGCGTTGGAGGGCAACGTCGTTGCGCCGTATTTCTGGAGCTGTCTATTCCATGGCGAGCGGGCCGGCATTGACTATGCGGTGTTCAAGGCGGCGCTGCGCCAGGCGGGCGGCGGGTTTGGCACGGGGTTCCTCCAGGTGCCGGCGTACATGTACGCGATTTTCCGCAACCCCAACGCCTACGGCAATAAGGGCTGTCCCTATAATTGCCACCTCTACACGGGCACGGTAGACTGGAAGGCGGGCCTCTGTCCGGTCGCTGAGGATGTCATTCCGCGCCTCGTCCACACGAACGTGATGGTCTCGCTGGAGAAGTCCGCCGCAAACGCGGCGATCTTGCGTCAGGCCATCGCCCTGGCCGAAAGCGGCGAAGTGCAACCGCTCACTTACTCTGACGTAGATCAGCGGGTTCTCGAAGCCGTAAAGCAGGGCGGGCAGCTCGAACCGATCGAGGTTGTCCAGATCTTTGATGATCAGGGGTGGGAGCATTTTGACGAGCACGGCATGTGGATGGTGATGGAAAACCTGCGCGACCGCTATCCCTATCGGCTTTCCCACGCCGGCCCGCGGAAGTTCGCCTATCACGATCTGAGTTAACGATCACCGATCAGAGATTCATGCAAGAGGGCGTCGCCAGGTTCAGCGTGTGTATGGCGCTGCACCCTCTTGCATTGTGTTGTAAGGAGTTAACCCATGCGGGCAGGAATGGTAGGTCTTGCCGGATTATACTGGCCGATGACTCTGGGGCGCGCGCTTCATGAACATCCCGATGTGCAATTCCTGAGCGCCGCCACCCTCGGCGTGGATGAACGCGCGATACGCGAGATGCTGGGGATGACGGCAGCAGAGTATGCCGCGCAGTTTGGCGTACGCCTTTACACAGACGCCGAAGAGATGGTCGTTGGAGAGCATCTTGATACGGTAGTCATCATCACCCCTCACACGAAACATGCGCTGTGGGCCGAGCGTATGGCGCAACTCGGGACGAATATCTTCATCCCGAAGACCTTCGCCACGAGCTTCGCCGACGCGAAGCGCATCGTGCAGGCGGGGCAGCGGTACGACGTAAAAATTGCTTCCGGCCCCAGCGCCCGCTTCCTGCCGCCCATGATGGCAGCGCATCAGGCCGTTCAGGAAGGGCGCATCGGGAAGCCCTTTGCGATGCGTCTTTGCCATCATCATGGCACATTGGACGTATTTCACGCGAACGACTGGTATCGCAACCCCGAGGAGGGCGGGCCGGAGCTGTCGTTAGGCTGGTATGGCATTGACCTGGTGCAGCACTTGATGGGTGAGCCGGTGCAGACGGTGTACGCGCAATACGACAACTTCACCACGCCGGGCAGCCCCTTCATGGATTGCGGCCGCATCGAGATGCGTCTCGCCTCGGGCGGGCTGGCTTCGTTCGATATGTATTTCTGCAATCGTGTGCCCTATCCATCCTGGCAACTGGAGATCGTGGGGCCGGAAGGAGTCATCAGCATTCATCGGGCCGCGGTAGACTCCGCCACAACGGTCGTCGCGCTCGATGGTCCGCGTGGCTATGAGGCTCTGCCGCTTCCCGAGCGTGCCCCAAACTGGGAGAGTTTCTGGATTGATGACTTTCTGACCGGCACGCGGCCGGCGATCATGGCCGAGGACGCGGCAGAAATCACCCGGATTTCGCTCGCAGCCCGTGAATCGGCGGCCACCGGCGCGCCCGTGATGCTGTAGTCCGCCGGTGGTATGCTCATGACGAATGATGTGACAGAGCCGGGGAATGGGCTGGTGATGCGCAGCGTGCGCGATGAACGCGACATCGAGCAATACGTTGCGTTGCACGCGCAGGTCGTCAGCGAGGGCGAAGGGCGCACGTGCGAGAATCTCCTGATGCACCATCCCGAAATGAGCTACGCCGATTTCATGGTCATCGAGGATGCGCCGCCGAGCAGATCGTCGCGACGATCTGCCTGATCCCCTGGGAGTGCCGCTTCGAGGGCATCGAGTTGCGGGCCGCCATGCTGGAAATGGTTGTGACGCACCCCGACTATCGGCGTCGCGGCCTGGTGCGGGCCTTGATCGAGCGTTTCCATCGTGTGACCGCGGAGCGCGGTTTTGACCTGTGCTTCATCGAGGGCATTCCGTACTACTATCGTCAGTTTGGGTATACCTATGCAGTGGATCATCGTTCTTACGATGCACTCGCAGCCAGTGCAATCCCGACTGGAACCTGGAGAAGCCGGGCAGCGCTATGCGTTCAGGCCTGCATCTTCCGATGATGCGCCCGTTCTCACCGCGCTTTATCGGGACGCGATGACCTCCGTAGCGTTTCACATCGCACGAGACGAAGCTTACTGGCGTTACCTCCTGGGATGCGCCCGGTTTCCGGTGCAACTGGTCATAGACCAGACTACGGGGCAAGCCGTTGGATATCGTGGTGGTTTCCCTCGGAGGCCGGCCAGGCGAACGGTTCTCGCCGTCCTTGAAAGTGCGATCAACGGTCATGACGCCGCCATGGCGGTGTTGAGCCGGCTGCGCGCGGCAACGAGCGGCGTCCTGAACCTGGCCTGGCCCCAGTCCGGCGATCTGATTCAGGCAGCGCGCGGGCCTGGGAAGCCAGCCCAATCCCACCTATCAGTGGCTATTTCGGATTGCAGACCCTGCCGTCTTCCTGCGGAGGATCGGCCCCGTTCTGGAGCGTCGTCTGGCCGCGTCAGATTGTGCGGGCCTGACCGGGGAGATCACGATCAACCTGTTCCGCGAGGCGTACCGGTTGCGCTTCGCAGCGGGCGCGCTCATCGACGTGGACGCCATCGGTTTCGTAGATTCTTCGATGGGCGCGGACGGCGGCGATCTGTGCATTCCGCCGGACGCCTTCGTTCGTCTGGCGCTGGGCTATCGCGGGCTGGCCGCGCTCTGGGACGCGTGGCCCGATATCGTGGTTCGGGAGGAGAGTCGCCGCTTGCTCGATATCCTGTTCCCGGAACTCACGTCCTATCTGTGCACCCCTTACTTCTATCTTGGGCCCATCTGAGGGAGTATTGACATGAATCACAGCATTCAAGATCGCGTAAACGCCGAAAACGTCTTCCACCGGGCTTTAGAGCTCGTCGCGATTCCCAGCCCCACGGGCGACTCGCACGCGGTCGCTGAATACTACGCAGCCTGCTTGCGCGAGTTGGGCCTCGAAGTCCTGTTTGATGAGGATATCCCCGGCTCTCCCAGTGTTATCGCCTATGTGGAGGGCGCGCACCCTGGCCCGACGTTGGAATTGGCCGGCCATCTGGACGTGATTCCGGTCGAGCAGGAGCCGCCCTACATCCAGAGCGGCGTGCTTTACGGGCGCGGCGCGTGTGATATGAAGGGACCGATGGCCGCCGTCCTGGAAACCGTGCGCGTGATGCTGAGTGTGCGGGACCGGATGCACGGCCGGCTGATGGTGTGCGCTTATGGCTTGCATGAGGCCCCGCTGGGGCGGGCGCAAAGCCTGCTGCGCCTGATAGAGCGCGGCATCCTGGGCGATTCCGTGATCTGCGTGGAAGGGCCGGTTGACGCCGTTGCGATCACAGGGCGGGGGATGAGCACCTACGAAATATTCATCGAGCGCGAGGGCGAACCGCTTCATGAGTTGCAAGCGCCCGCGGGTACGGCGCATCCGCTGCTGGTGGGGTTGGATGTCGCGGCGATGCTGCGCGCCTGGGCCGACGAGTTGCACTCAGGGCCGTCTCTGCCGTATGTCGGAACCGAGTCGCTATTCATCGGGCAGTTCGAGAGCGGTGATTTCTACAATCGCGTGCCGACCCAATGCCGGATCGTCGGCACGCGCCGATACGCGCCGCATCGGCGCTTCCCCGAGGTGCATGCCGAATTCGAAACGCGGCTCGATGCCGTGCGTCAAACGACTACCGCCACGATCCGGCTTGAGTTGGTCAAGACGAAGGATGGGTTCCTGACCGCAGAGGATGAACCGGCGGTTCAGGCGCTACAGGCTGCATATCGGGAGACGACGGGGCGATCGCTGCCGCTGGCCGCGTTCTCCGCGGTGGGCGATGCCTCGAATTTCGCCAATGAAGGGCGGCCTGCCGGCTGTGTATTATGGATGCGGTCTGGAACGCGCCCATGCGACGCCTGAGTACGTGAGCCTGTCACAACTGGAACTACAAGCGCGCGTCCTGACGGGCGCGGCGGCCCGGTATCTGGGTGTAGCGGTGAGTGAATGATGGGTGTTCCTCGACGCTCCGCTTTCACCCCCGTCACGCACCACAGCGCTGATACCGTTCCAGATTGGGGTCGAGCATAAATGCCCCGATAGATTGCGGCGCCACGGGCAAAGCCACGAGAGCTACTTGTATTCGGTGTACCCGGTGCGATGGCTCTCGATCAGATCCCAATTATAGCTGACGCCCAGGCCCGGGCCTTCGGGCACATCCACGCAGCCATTTTCGTCAATGGCGTCCAACCCATCGCGATAGTCGGACGCGTAGATGCTTTCGCCGGCGGCGCCCACCCTGGGGTGGACCAAGCCCATCTCGTAATAGTTGGAGTTACGCAGTGACGCCATGAGGTGGCGTTGGGCCGGCCCGGGCGCATGCACTTCGGCGTCCACGCCAAACCCCTCGGCGATATGGGCGATCTTCATCGCGCCGGTGATGCCGCAGTCATACATCGGATCAACGCGGAGGAAGTCGGTCGCCTCAGCGATGAGGAAATCGGCTTTCGGCTCGACGCCGCGCACGTGCTCGCATTGCAGGATCGGCGTCTTGATCATCTGACGCAGCTTGCGATGGGCATACTGCGACACCCCGCCGTCTTTGAAGGGGTCTTCCAACCACAAGAAGCCGGCTTCATCGCAGGCCCGGCCCACCTTCAGCGCATCGGCAAAGGTGTTGTACTCGCAGGCCGGGTCAATCATCAGGTCCATGCGTCCGCCGACACGCTTGCCCACAGCGAGCACGGTCGCGGCTTCCTGGGCGATGGGGGCGTTGCCCCAGCCGTGGATCTTGAAGGCCGGATACCCCATGGCGAGGCACTGCTCGGCGAAGTCTGCGAAGGCCTCCGGGGTGCTCAGGCCATCGGGCTGTGTATCGCCATGATAGGTGCTGGCATAACAGGGCAATTTCTTGCGATAACCGCCGAGCAGTTCGTAGATGGGCGCATCGTAATATTTCCCGGCCACGTCCCACAGGGCGATATCTACCCAGCCCATGCTCATCTTGTCGTACTTGCGCAGCGCGCGCTTCACGTCGTTGTAGATTTTCTCGCGCTCGAGCGCGTTCTTGCCGAGCAGATAGTGCGCGTACAGGCTCAGCTCCCCGGCTTCGGCAGGGCCGCCGGCGACGAACTCACCGGTGATTCCCACGTCGGTGCGGATGCGCAGGGCGTAGGCGGTCCAGCGGCCGGATCTGCCCGGTTCGTAGACCGAGTTGAACCCGTTGTAGTCGGTCCCCAGGTCGCGCGTCTCATGCCAAAATTCGTGAACCTCAATTGCATTGATGATTGGTTTGTCGTGCATCTGTCCCTCCGAAAGGTGACTGGTGGAACGGCTGGTGTATCGGGTGGAGGATGTGCTGGGGAGTACGGGCCTTTTGGGAGTGCCCCCAAGGGGATTCGAACCCCTGTACCAGGCTTGAAAGGCCTGTGTCCTGGTCCTCTAGACGATGGGGGCGGGCGGCATTTACAACGACGGAATTGTATCAGAGTGTGCAGGCGCACGCAAATTGCGCGGGGTCATTCCCACAGATCCGTGCTGAGATACTTCAACCCCGAATCGTTGAGCAGGGTGACGACCGTCTGGCCGCGGCATGGCCCGGCGAGCAACTTGAGGGCCGCGGCCACGTTCGCCCCCGATGAGAAGCCGCAGAATAGGCCTTCGGTGCGCGCCAATCTGCGGGCGGAGGCAATGGCTTCTTCGTCGGTGATCTGAAGATAGCCGTCCACCATGGCGGCCTGCACGAAGCCGAGGTCGGGCATGGCGTAGCCGCCGCCCTGGATGCGATGGTTGGCCCGTGCGACCGGTTGACCCGCCAGCACGGCCGCGCCGACCGGCTCGACCACGAAGCAGCGCGTGGCCGGGTTGGCCTCTTTGAGCGCCGCGGCGCAGCCCCCGAACGAGCCGCCCGTCCCCACGAAATCGCAGAACGCGTCGACGCGGCGACCTGCCTGGCTGGAGTATCTCCGCGCCGGTGTGGAGATAGTGCGCGCGGTAGTTGCCGGCGTGGTGAAACTGGTCGGCGCGGAACGCGCTGCGCTCGATCACGAGACGCTGAGTCGCCGCTTCGACCAACGCCAGGTCGGCGCCGGAAACCTGCCCCGGCGTGGAGCCGGGCGCCTGTGGCACGAGCACGACCTCCGCCCCCAGCGCGGCCATCATACGGGCGCGTTCGGGCGAGTTGCCGCGCGACATGACGGCCACAAACGGATATCCCTTGACCGCGCAGACAACGGCCAACCCCGTTCCCGTGTTACCGCTGGTCAGCTCGACGACCGCCTGCCCCGGCTTCAGCGCCCCATCGCGTTCGGCGTCGGCGATGATCTGGCGCGCGATCCGGTCCTTCTTGGAGAGACCGGGATTCAGAAATTCCAGCTTTGCGAGCAACAGCACCCTCATGCCCGGCGGCAAAGCGCGCCAACGACACCAGCGGCGTCGAGCCGATCGCCTCTATCGCGGAAGAGAGCAAACCCTCTTCGCGTGTCATGGCGTGTCGTCACAGCCGCAAACCTGCTCGATGGCCGTCCGCTCTCCCGGCTTCATCAACCCCATCTTCTCCCGCTTGTCCAACAACTTCGCCAGCGCGGCGCGCGACAAGGGCTCCTCGCGCCCCAGCAGCAGCAATTTGAGGGCGATCTCGGCGGCGTTTTCAACCTTTTCAAGTCGAAGGTATGCTTCCCAGGGGGTTGCGCCGACCGTCACCGAACCGTGTCGCCGCAGGATCAACGCGTCATGGCAGCGGATGAGGTCTTGAATGACGACAGCTCCTTCCGGGTCGGCAGGTGTGGCGTAATCCGTCGTGGCGATCAGACCCAGTGTGACGAGCACTTCCGGGAGCTGGCAGCGCGCCAGCGAGACGCCCGCGATGGATAATGCAATAGCCGTGGGCGGGTGCGCGTGAACCACTGCGCCGATGTCGGGTCGGCGCCGGTATGCTTCCAGGTGCAGGAGGATTTCGGAACTGGGCCGCAATTCCGGATCGCCGCTAAGCGGGCGGGCCTCGCCGTCAATGACGACCATCTCTTCGGGACGCATGAAGCCTTTGCTTTGCCCGCTGGGCGTGACAAGGTACCGGTCCTCGTCGAGCCGCGCGGAGATATTGCCGTCGGTCGCGGTGACATAGTTGCGGCTGTGCATCAACTGACCGATGCGGACGAACTCTTCTCGCAGCGCATGCTCCGAAAGCGGCGCGCTGCCCGTTGACGTGTGATACCCCACAATGCCTCCTGATAGGACCTGTTAGCGCTCGAACAGCCGCCATTATAGCACCATCACCGGGCTGCCGAATTATTTACGCGTGGCTGCCTGTGTTAGAATTGCCTCCATGGATATCCCCATTATTGCCACGGCCCAACAACAGATGCGCTTGTTCGAGTCGCCTGACGACTATCGACGCGAGTTGGCGCGGTTCATGCAGATTGCCCAGGCCAAGGGCGCAACCATGGTGGTCTTCCCGGCATTGAGCGGAATCCTGGCCGTCAGCCCGCTTCTGGAGGGTATTCGCGTGCGTTTGCTGCGTCGCGCCGGAGCTAATCGCAGGAGTAGCTCTACATTGGACCGGGCGCGCCGGGCGCTGGCCGGCAGCACGGCCGACATGTTGAAGGCCAACTTTTACCGCCCATACCGTGATTTGCTTGCCGCCGAGCCGCAAATTGCTGAAGAGGCCTATCTCGAAGCTTTCGGCCAGGTGGCCCGCACCTACACGATGACGGTTGTTGCCGGCAGCGCGTATCTGCCCGGCGAAGACGGCGTGATCCGTCACACCTCTGTTGTATTCGGGCCGGATGGCAGCTCATTGGGACGGCATGACAAGGTGTTGCTTGCTTCCGAAGAAGCGGCGTGGGCGCAACCCGGCGACGGTTGGGGCGTGATCACAACGCCTGCGGGACGGGTCGGGTTGGTCTTTGGAGCAGAGATGGGTTATCCGGAGATCGGGAGATGGTTCGCGCGGCAGGACGTTGATCTGATGGTCGCCTTGTGTGTTGCGACCGAAGATGTGTCGGTCGCGGCCATTCGGCTTGCGGCGATTGCGCGGGCGCAGGAGAATCTGTGCCACGTCGTGACCAGTTTTCCGGTCGGCCCTGACCATCTTTCCCCTGATCAGATCGGTATGCGTATGTTGCTTGGCCGGTCGGGTATCTATGCCCCGCTGGCTCAGACGCCGCGCTATTCGGGCGCGCTGGTGGAGATGGGCGCGTTGACCACCGAAGGGCTACTGACCGGTGAACTCAACGGCGCGAATCTTTTGGAAGCGCGCGAAGAATCGGCGCATGAAACAGCAGCGGGTGATCAGGTCGCTTGAGGCATCCGATGCTGTGCTTGCATCGGATGATGAGGCGCTATTTCTGCCCGAACCGGAGACGAGAATGGTCTGGCAGTTGGTGAAGATTCGACGGACGATACTCGGCCCTAATCTTCTTTGGAAAGCGAAGCCGTCGTGTCAACCGGGACGAACATGTTGGTGATCATGCGGACGAGGGGAATGACGGCGATACCGAGCTTCAGGATATCGCCCGCGTCGGCCTGAAACTTGAAGCCGGGCGTGGAGCTGACCTTGATTTCATCATCGGCCCTCAACTCGCTGTAGGCCCAGGCGATGGCGCCGCCAACAGCTGCGCCAATGAGACCGCCGAGCAGAATTGTACGACTGGTGTTCGACATCACGTGACCTCGTTATTTGCGTTTGAAAACTGATGAAAGACCGGTCACGATGCGCTCGGCCTGCGCCAATCCGCTGCCGGCGGCGATAATCGGCTCCCTGATTTGCTCAGCGACGATATCTGCGGTAATGGCCGTGCGCTTCATTTGCTCGCGTAACAGCGGCAGGCGAAAGCGCAATTCCTTGTCAATGCGATTGAAGCCGCGGATGGTATAGAACAGACTGATGCCGCCGGCGATGCCCACGATGAACACCTGCCCGAGCAAGAAGATGAGCGCCAGATCTGCCCACTCCGATAGCGTCAACAACCGTCACCTCCACATGATTCGCCCTGCATAATGAGACATATCTTAGCAGACAAGACGCAGTTGCGCAACACGCCGGCATGATACAAGTCCAGGTTAAACATGAGACGTAATTCGGCGTTATTACTGATCCTGGCGCTGCTGGCCGCGCTGTTCCTGCCGGCGCAATCAGGGCGCCCGCGCGCCGAGTTCGGCCCGCAGCAGCGTGTTGCGACGAACGACGCGAAGCTGTGCGCGCATACGCGTCTCACCGATGAAGTCGAACCGTGGAAGATCCAGCGGACGACCGAAATGGTGCGTGAGATGGGCGCGCCGTGGATTGTAGAGTATTTTCTCTGGGCGGCCCATGAGCCGCGTAAGGGCGTCTACGACTGGAGTCACGCCGACCTGGTTGTGGATCATGCGCGAAATCAGGGGTTGACGGTGATCGCGCGCCTGGGCTTTGTTCCGGAATGGGCGCGCCCTCCGGAAACGACGCATCTGTATCTGGACCCGGCGAATTACGAGGATTTCGCCGATTTCGCGGCGGCGTTCGTGCAGCATTTTCAGGGACGCGTCTCACACATCGTAATCTGGAATGAGCCCAATTTGAGCCAGGAATGGGGCTATCGCCCGCCGGATCCGGCGGCGTATGCGGAACTTCTCAAGGTCGTATACCCGGCCATCAAGCGCGCGAACCCCGACGTGACGGTGCTGGCGGGTGCGCTCGCGCCGACGTTGGCCCCGGCGGGGAGTGAGTGGGGCATGAACGACCTGGACTATCTCCGGGCGATGTATGACGCCGGCGCTGCGCCCTATTTCGACGCACTGGCGGCGCATTCCTACGGGTGGACCTTCCCGCCCGATGCGCCCGCCGACCCGGGGGCGGTGAACTTCAACCGGGTCGAGTTGTTGCGCGAGATCATGGTGGAAAACGGCGACGCCGCCAAACAGGTGTTCATCACCGAGGCCGGGTGGAATGACCATCCGCGCTGGACGAAGGCGGTGCGCCCCGCCGAGCGCGTGCGCTACACGGTAGACGCCTATCGCGAGGCGCTGGATTGGCCCTGGGTCGAGGCGCTCTGCATGTGGGCGTTTCGATATCCGCGCCCCACCGGCACGTATCAGGACTACTACACCTTTGTCGGCCCTGATTTTCGCCCCAAGCCTGCGTATCTCTCTCTGCAAGACTATGCACAGGGTTTATCCTCGAACTGAAGTAGATTTCGTCGTGGCCGGATGACGGTCATACCGCCAACATTCTCCTCTTCCGGTATAATGCCGGATGTGAACTCCTTTTCGTCTCTCATTGGATCATCCCGGCGTAAGGCGGCGCTGATCGGGGCGGCGCTGATTGCCCTGATCCTGCTCGGCTTCAGCCTCACGCGCCCGGGCGGGCTACTGGCGCGCGATGTGGTTTGGGCGCGCATTCAGGAGCGCGGCGTCTGGCGAGTGGCGATGGACCCCAGCTTCCCGCCGTTCGAGAGCCTGGATGCGAACGGCGTACCTGTCGGACTGGATGTAGACCTGGTGAATGAAATCGCGCGGCGAATGGGCGTGCGGGCTGAAATCACGGCGGTCGGCTTCGATGAGCTGGTAGACGCGGTGGCCGCGCGACGCGTGGATGGGGCCGTCTCCGCCTTGCCAGAAATGCCCTGGCGCACCAAAGAAGTCGCTTTTTCACGCCCCTACATTGACGCCGGGCTGGTGCTGGTTGTACCGTCTGAGAGCGGGATCGCCGGCGCGGAGGACCTGCCGGGCCGGCGCGTGGCCGCCGAGTGGGGCAGTCAGGGCGACGCGCTGGCGCGAGAATTGGCGGCGGATGAAAAGGGCGCGTTCGAGCTGGCTTTGCAGGAGACGGCTGACGCCGCGCTTCAAGCTGTTGTGGAAGGGCAGGCCGACGCGGCCATCGTTGACGCCGTCACGCTGGCGCTGTTCGATCGAGGCGCAGGCCGGCTTGTGGTCGCCGGGCCGCCATTGCAACCCGACCCATACGTGGTGTATGTGCCCGTAGGGTCGCCCCGGCTGTTGGAGAGCATCAACGCGGCCATGGATGCAATGGAAGCCGACGGCGCCCTGAAGGCCATCCAGATGCGCTGGCTGACGCAGTAGATGCTATAATATGCGTATGAGCGTTCTGCATTTCGATATTTTCACGCTGTTTCCCGGCATGTTCGATGGGGTCTTCACCGAGAGCATCCTGAAACGTGCGCGGGAGACCGGCATCCTGTCGGTTGCCCTGCACGATATCCGCGATTACGCTGAGGGCAAACACCGCGTAACCGATGACACGCCATATGGCGGCGGCGGCGGCATGGTGATGAAGCCGGAACCGATCTATCGCGCGGTGGAGACGGTGCTGGCGCACGACGCCGGATGGGTTTTCGAGCCCGCTGCGGATAAGGCGGAACCACCCATTGCCGAAGCGGCGGATGCGTTGCAGACCGAAGCGCCGATCATCTTGTTGTCGCCGCAGGGGCGGACCTTCACACAGCAGGTCGCTGAGGAACTCAGTCGGTATGCGCGCATCGCCTTGATTTGCGGTCGGTACGAGGGTGTGGACGAACGAGTTCGCACCGGCCTGGTGACCGACGAAATCTCCATCGGGGATTTTGTGATTTCCGGCGGTGAGCTGGCCGCCGCCGTCATCGTCGACGCGGTGACCCGATTGCTCCCCGGCGCGCTGGGGTCGGCGATGGGCGCGGTAGATGATTCCTTTGCCACCGGATTGCTCGAGTACCCGCATTATACGCGCCCTGCCGCTTATCGCGAGGAGGCGATTCCGGACATCCTGACTTCCGGCGATCACGCGCGTGTGGCGCGCTGGCGACGTGACGAGGCGCTGCGCCGCACCTGGGAGCGCCGTCCCGACCTGCTGCGGATGGCTCCGTTGAGCGACGTGGATCGTGCCTTCATCGCCCGGTTGGAATCGGAAAAGGGCAACGGCGCGGCGGATGATTCGCCTGCAAACGCCGGGACAGAAAACGCTGCCCCCGATTTTTGAGCGATGCGCACGTCTGTGGTAGAATATTTGCTTGTGACATTGATGCGACGGTCAGGTTTCACTGCGAAACCTGGCTTGTTGTGAGAACCCCAGCAGTTTTGAAGGATAATGTATTATGGCTAACTTGATGGATTCGATCAACGCATCGGCTGAGCGAACGGATATTCCGGAGCTCATGGCAGGCGACACGGTGCGGGTGCATACGTTGATCGTGGAAGGCGAAAAAGAGCGCGTCCAGGTCTTCCAGGGTGTGGTCATCCGCGTCCGCAGCAGCGGGATCAACAAGAACTTCACCGTGCGCCGGATTGCCGCCCACGGCATCGGCGTCGAGCGAACCTTCCTCTTCGCCTCGCCGCGCGTGGATAAGGTTGAAGTGCTGCGCCATGCCAAAGTGCGGCGCGCCCGGTTGTACTTCCTGCGGGGCCGCACGGGCAAGGCGGCGCGTCTGAAAGAGCGCCAGGCCTGACCGGGACTCCGGCCGTCCACACTCGTGGTCGCCGGTTCGATGATTGACGTGATTGACCTGCCCTCGGCGCTCAGCCAGGGCAGGTTTTGTTGTTTTTTCCAGAGGCCGACGATGGAGCCGCAACCGAACGTTGACATAACGCAGAGAGCTCGCGCCGGGGTGGAGTGGGAGCAACGACTCTGGAGCGACGGGTTTCGCGCCATCGCCGGTCTTGACGAGGTGGGGCGCGGGGCGTGGGCCGGACCGGTCGTGGCTGCCGCGGTCATCCTATCTCCGGAACCGGGGATGTGGCGAACCCTGCTTGGGCGGGTGGACGACTCGAAGCGGCTGTCGCCGCGCCGGCGCGAAGAGTTGATCGGCGACATCATGACCTGTTCCCTGAGCGTCGGCGTCGGTTTTAGCGGCGTCGCCGAGGTTGATGCTCTGGGCATTGTGGGGGCGACTCGCCTGGCGATGATGCGTGCGCTGGACGGGCCTCTCCGTGCGCCCCGATTTCCTCCTGCTCGATTTCCTGACCCTGCCCGAGCTTCCTCAGCCGCAGCGCGGCTTGCCCCACGGCGACGCGATTTCGCTCTCCATCGCCGCGGCTTCCATCGTGGCTAAAGTGACGCGCGATCGCTGGATGGCTGAACGTGGATCCGACTTCGCCGGATATGGCTTTCGCGCAGCATAAGGGCTACGGGACGGCGGCGCATCGCGCGGCGGTGGCGCGCCTGGGGCCGTGTCCTCTTCATCGGTTGAGCTTTCGCCCGTTCAGGTCTGATGACGACCCAACGCCGGACACAATGCTCTGGCCGGAAGATTGCGAAGACTCATGACGACATCGAGGCGCAACGCGCTGGGCCGCCGCGGCGAGGATGCCGCCGCCGCATACCTTGTCGCGGAGGGCTATACAGTCATTGCGCGTAATTGGCGGTTGCCGCCGCACGGCGGCGAGTTGGATATCGTCGTGTGCGATGGCGTATGGCTGGTCTTCGTTGAGGTGCGCGCGCGTCGTGGCGGCGCGGACGGAGCGGGGCCGATTGCGGGCAGTCCCGAAGAATCGGTGACGCCGGCCAAGCGGGCGCGATTGGCCCATCTGGCTGAGGCGTATCTCTATGCTAACCCCTGGAACGGGCCGATGCGGATTGATGTGATCGCGCTGGAGTTCGATGCCAATGACGCTGTGTTGCGGTTGAACCACTTGCAGGATGCGGTCGGAGGACTTCCTTGAGCCGAGCAGATCGTCGCCGTCGTTGGTCCGACGGCGGTAGGCAAGACCGAACTTGCGATCCTGCTGGCCGAGCGGTTGGGCGGTGAGATCATTTCCGCCGACTCGCGCCAGATCTATCGTGGGATGGATATCGGCACGGCGAAGGCCACACCGGAACAACGTTTGCGCGTTCCCCACCACTTGCTGGATGTGACGACGCCCGACCGGGTCCTGTCGCTGGCCGAGTATCAACGCATGGCGATGGACGCGATTGCCGAGATCCACGCGCACGGTCGCCTGCCCCTGTTGGTGGGCGGCAGCCGGGCAATATGTTCGCGCGGTGTTGGAAGGGTGGCGCATCCCCGAGGTGGCGCCGGACGCGACGCTGCGCGCGGCACTTGAGGCCGTTGCGCGAGACGATGGTCCTGAAGCGCTGCACGCCCGGCTTAAGGCGCTCGATCCACAGGCTGCGGCCGGTATTGATTATCAGAATGTCAGGCGCGTGATTCGCGCCCTCGAAGTATGTATGATCTGCCGGGCGTCCGATTTCCGAGATGCAAACGAAGCAGCCGCCCGCTTTTACGGTCGTCCGGTTGGGCGTTACGCGCCCGCGCCCCGAGCTTTACGCGCGCATCGACGCGCGCGTGGATTGGATGATGGAGGCCGGGCTGGTGGCCGAGGTGCAGCGGCTGGTGGGTGCCGGATACGATTGGGACCTTCCGGCGATGTCCGGGCTGGGCTACCGTCAGATCGGCCAATATCTCCGCGGTGAGATGGATTTTGAGGAAGCGGTGGAGTTGATCAAGCAGCGCACGCGGCGCTTCGTCCAACAGCAATACAACTGGTTCCCGCTCAACGATCCTGAGATCATGTGGGTCAATCCCGCGGAGACGCCATTTGATGAGATTGCGGCCCGCGTGGTGCGTTTGATCGGCGCGTGATGCGGTCACTCCGGCGGCGGAGTGGATGCACGGGTCAGCGCCAGAAAATCCAGTTCATCCAGCAGTTGAGCGGTGGATGCTCGTCGGCCTGTTGCACGCCAGACGTAGACCGTCTTTTCCCCATCAGCATCCAGATAAGTCCAGGTCTGCGGGCCGCTGACGTTCGAAAACCCTGCTTTCAGCCGTTCGGTCACCAACTCGACGGGCGCGTACCCCTGGGCCAACACCGTCCAGTCCTCGGCGTCGGGCACGCCCCAGAAACGGAATTGGCCGATGCTGCTGTAGACCGGCCGGCCTGTGTAGTGCGCGGCCTGGCCGGTGATGCTGTAATCCACGGCGTAAACCAGGTCTTCTTCCGGGGCAGCGAAGCTCGCCCCGAACTGCGGCCAGCCGGCGGCGTCTTTGCGGATGGTGTCGGCCCCGCTCGAATGTGGAAGCGCGGTGGGCGCGAGCAACGCGGCGACCGTACCGATGCCATAGAGCAACAGCCAGCCACCCAACCCGACCAAAATCCACGGCGTGCGACGAGCTGTCTGAGTGTGAAACTCGGGGAGAAGCAGCCCTGCCAACGGCCAGAGGGGTAACAACCCGAGCGCGAGGTTGCGCGGGCTGTTCGCAGCGCTAAGGGCCATCGGGGCCAGGATGCACGCAGCCGAGAGCGCCAGGAAGAGCCAGGTGGGCGGGTGGCGCAGGGATACGTTGGGATTAGCGTTCTTCGAGAGACGAACTACGCCGATCACGGCGCTCGTCGCTGCAATGGCCGCCAGGATCGCGGCCGGCGGCGTGAGATAACGCCACGTATGCGCCATCGAGGAAAGCAGGCCTGGTCGCGCCATACCGAAGCCGCCCCCCTGGTCTACCGCAAGACGCAGCGAGGGCCAATTGTGTTGCCCGGCCCAGAGCAGCCAGGGCAGGAAGACCAGGAGAGCTACGCCGGCGCCCAACCAGGCGCGCGGATTTCTGAACCACTCGCGCCGCCAGAGCAGGGCATAGATCGCGAGCGCGCCCAGATAAAGCAGCGACGTCCCTTTAACGTTCAAAAATAGACCGAGGGTCAGGCCGAACCATACCCACCCTGCGACCGTTCCGTCACGGTGCAGCAACGGATAGACGGCCAGCAGACTCAAAAGCAGGGCGAAGTATTGGAGCGAATCAGGATAGACGATCCGCCCCGTGAGGATGTAGACGGGGCCAAAGGCCACCGTCACGGCGCCGATCCAGCCGCCTACGTCAGACAGGTAGCGTCGGCCCACGAGGTAGATCAGCGGAACGCAAGCCGTGCTGAAGAGGGTGTTCAACCATCGCACGCCCGATTCGTCCCCGCTGCTGAGCGCCGTGCTGAGCCGAAGTAGGATTGCCACGCCTGCCGGATGATCGTAATAGCCGGGCGCGAGGTGTTGGCTCCACAGCAGGTAATACGCCTCGTCAGCGAAGAGCGGCGTATCGCCCAGCCGCCACACACGCAGCAGCAACGCGGCCGCGGTCAGCAAGATGAGCCAGAACAGTGTGGAGTCTGAACGTATGCGACGGCTTTCCATGATCGGTGCAGGGATCGTATCACGACTGGTCGTAAATATTAAACCTTCGTGCAGGCGCATTCCGCAGGTAAGTTGACACCCGGCGAGGCCTTCGGTAGAATGAAAAGCGATGCAAGATGGTTGCCTTGCATTCATGAGTCCAGAAGTCAAACGACTTCGGAGATGTCGCAGCGCCACACATCCCTCATGCGATCTTCGGCATCCGATCACTCACAGATTGTAGATATGAAAGGAGAAACGCAATGCACGGCTCAAAACGTCTCCTGGGCTTCGTAGCCTTGAGCGCCGTCGTATTGATCGCGGTCACCATGATCCTGGCGCTGCCGGGCGGGGTCTCCGGCGCCCCAGCGGACGCGCCCCAGGCGCAAGCTACGGCGCCGCAGCGCACCCCCTTCACGGAAGATGATCTGGCGCGCATCAAACAAGCCGGTAAGATCGTGGTGGGCACGTCCGCCGATTATCCCCCGTTCGAGTACTACAATGAGAAGTTTGAGTTCGAAGGCTTCGACATCGAACTGATGAACCTCATTGCGAAAGAACTCGGCGTGACGGTGGAGTACAAGGACTTTGCCTTCGAAGGGCTGGGCGACGCCTTGAAATTGGGCCAGGTAGACGCCGTCATTGCGGCCCTGTCTGTGACGCCGGAACGCGCAGAGGTTGTTGATTTCAGCAACATCTACTACGTAGGCAGCGATGCGATCCTCGCCCGCCGTTCCGCGCCGATCAACGACATTAGCGATCTGAAATCACTGGAGCATCTGCGCGTCGGTGTTCAGACCGGATCGGTCTACGAGAATTGGATTCAGGGCGATTTCGTGGACACCGGCAAGCTTCCTGCAGGCAATTTGATGGTGTATACCGATATCGCGCAGGCCGTGAACGATCTGAAACGCGGGTTGATTGATATCGTCGTCATGGATCAAAAACCGGCCGACGCTTACTTCAAGCAGGGCGGCGTGAAGATCGTGGGCGGCGGCTTCTTCCCGCAGGATTTCGCAGTGGCGACGCGCAAGGGTTCTACTGCGCTGATGGGCGAGATCAACCGCGCGTTGGTCAAGCTTCAGAACTCGGGCGCGGTGGGCAAGCTCGCCGAAGAATACCTGGATTTGACCAATCAGGAACTCCTGCCCATCCCAACGCCGTCAGCAACGGCGACCCCGGCCCCGCCCGCGCCGACGCCGACGCCGAGCCGCTGCACCGACGGCGCGAAATATGTTGCGGATCTGAATTATGACGACAACAACATGAAGAACCCGCCGGTGATGGCCCCGGGCCAGCCCTTCACGAAGAAGTGGCGCGTCCAGAATACCGGGACCTGCACGTGGGATTCCACCTACACGTTCGGTTATGTGCAGGGGAATACCCAGTACTCGCAGATGGGCGGCCAACGGGTGAAAGTAGGTCGGCTGGTGCCGCCGGGTTCGACCTATGACGTCGCCGTGGACCTGATCGCGCCGACCGTTCCCGGCACGTACCAGGGTTGGTGGCAGTTCCGCAATGATCTGGGTCAGAACTTTGGCGAACGCGTGTACGTCGGCATCACGGTACCTTCGCCGGCCACGCCAACGCCGGTCCCGCCGCCTCCGCCGCAGGCCGGCGTCTCATTCACGGTTGACCGAACGAACATCAAGCAGGGCGAATGCGTGACGTTCAGTTGGAATGTTCAAAATGTGCAGGCGGTGTACTTCTATGCGCAGGGTCAGCCGTGGGAGTCGAACGGCGTCGCGGGGCAGGGCAGCCGCACGGAATGCCCTTCAACGACCACCACCTATGAGTTGCGTATCCAGTACACTGATGGGCGCGTTGAAGTCCGGCAGATCACGATTTATGTTGAACCGGTGGCTTCGGCCCCAAACATCACCTACTGGGAAGTTGTGCCGAAGGATGAAGCGTACGTCGGCCAATGCGTGGATATCCGCTGGGAAGTTCAGGGTCAGGTGGATAACATCGATATCCGCGAGCGCGACAACATGATCTGGAACGGCGCGCCGTTGCGTGGCAGCGTGCAAAACTGCCCATCTGGCCCCGGTGAGATGGAATACACCATCGAGGCGCGTGGCCCCGGCGGCACGGCCAAACGCCAGGAGCACGTAACCTTCTACCAGCAACCCCAGCCGCGCTAAACGCGCTAGAGTAAGATCGTAACGGCCTCCGTAAGTAACCTCTTGCGGAGGCCGGTTTGCTTAATGCATCGAATCGTTTGACAGTGGTCACGCTCCGTGCTATACGTGTGGCCTAATCCCCCGACCCGGAGGTCAATCATGTCTCAACCCTGGCGCGGCATCTTCCCGATTGTCATCACTCCCTTCACCGATTCCTATGAGCTTGACGAGGCGGGCCTGCGCAATGTAGTGCGTTACTGCATTGAGGCGGGCGCGCGGGCTGGTCGGCCCCGCCAACGCCAGCGAATTCGCTACGCTCTCTGACGACGAACGCCGGCGCTGGATCGGGATCGTCGTCTCGGAATGTGGCGGGCAGATTCCGGTGGTTGCCGCAACGACCAGTGGGCACGCGGCGCCTGCCGTGGCGCTCAGCCTTTTCGCTCAGGAAGTCGGCGCAGATTGCGTCATGGCGATGCCGCCGCACGTGTTGCACCCCGATTCGGAGGGATGTTACGAGTACTATCGGGCGTTATCCGAGGCGCTTGAGATCCCGGTAATGATTCAGAACTACAACGGTCCCGTGGGCACGGCCATGAGCCCCGAATTGATCGCGCGCATGTGCCGTGATCTGCCGCAGGTGCGCTACGTCAAAGAGGAGACGTTGCCCTCGTCCCGTATGATCAGCGCGACTATTGCTGCGGCCGGGCCTTATTGCGAAGGAATCTTCGGCGGCATCGCCGGGCAGTATCTGCTGGATGAGTATCGTCGCGGCGCGGCGGGTAACATGCCGGCCTGTCAGACCACTGATCTGTTGCAGGCTGTGTGGGATTTATTGGAGGCGGAGGATGAGGTCAACGCGCGCAGCCTGTTCAACCGGGTCTTGCCGCTGATCAGCTACGAAAGACAGTACGGCGTCGCCCTCTACAAGGAGATCATGTATCGGCGCGGCGTGATTTCCAGTCGCGCCTGTCGCGCGCCCGGTCGTGAACTGGATGAATGGGATCGTCTGGAGGTAGACGCGATCATGGCCGATATCGCGCCACTGATGAAGGTGTATCGCGCCATGAACGGCGAAAGCGCCATGAACGGCGAAAACCAACCCGTACCGGGGCGGCTGGCGGGTCGTGTGGCGGTGATCACCGGCTCGACCGGCGGTCTGGGCGAGGGCATCGCGCGACGGTTGGCTGCTGAAGGCTGCGCGGTGATGGTTTCAGGCCGGCGCAGCGCCGAAGGGGAAGCCGTGGCCGATAGCATCCGGCAGACCGGCGCGGAGGCGGCTTTTATGCGCGCCGATGTCGCTGTGGAAAGCGATTGCGACGCGCTGATCACAGCCACCGAAGCGCGCTGGGGCCGGGTAGATATCCTGGTCAATAACGCTGCCGCGACGCCGCCAGAGTCGCCTGAAGGGCCGGACGCGGCGTTGTGGGATGCTGTCTTCAATGTCAACGTGCGCGGCGCATGGCTGTGCAGCCAGGCGGCCATCCCGATCATGCGACGGCAGGGCGGCGGGCGGATCATCAACATCGGCTCGACGGTGCCGTGGCGCGGGCGCATCAGTCGGCTGGCCTATACTTGCTCGAAGGGCGCGTTGCACACGCTGACGCACGTGCTGGCGCGCGAGCTGGTCGTTGACCGTATTCTCGTGAACTGGGTCATGGTCGGTTGGATCGCCACGGAAGGCGAGTTGAACTTGCGACGCACCGTGGGCGACCTGGATCGGCTGGAGGCGGCGGATCGGAACGCCCCGCTGGGAAGACTGGAGTCGGTGGAGGATATCGCCTCAGGCGTGGCGTTTTTGGCATCAGATGACGCGACCCACATCACGGGTTGCGATCTGAATATCTCGGGTGGACTGTGGACATCATAAGGAAGCCATCATGAAAATTACCGACATCAAGACTTACATCGCCGGCAATCCGTGGAAGAATTGGGTTTTTGTCAAAGTATTCACCGATGAAGGGATCACGGGGATTGGCGAGGCGACGGGCGGGTTGAGCACCAAGCCCGGTGAGGCTGCGGTACATGAGTTGGCGCGATTTATTATCGGCGAAGACCCGACTCAGCCCGAGGCGCTCTGGCAGAAGATGTACAAGGGGCTTTTCTTAAGCACGAACGTCGGTATGGCAGCCATCGAGATGGCTTGCTGGGATATCCTGGGCAAAAGCCTGGGCGCTCCGTTGTGGCGGCTGCTGGGCGGCAAACAGCGACCGAGCATCCGGGTCTACGCCAACGGATGGTATCAAGGGCCGCGTGATCCGGGCTTCTTCGCGGAGACGGCGCAGCGGCTGGTCGAGATGGGCTACACCGCGATGAAGTTCGATCCGTTCGGCACGGCGTATCGCTTTTTCGACGCGGCGGAAGAGCGACGCTCCATCGCCATTGTACGCGCCGTGCGCGAGGCGGTTGGCGATGACGTGGATCTGTGCATCGAGGCGCACGACCGGTTCTCCGTGTCCACAGCGATCCGCATTGCCAATTTGCTGGAAGAGTATCGCCCGATGTGGTTCGAGACTCCGGTCATGTCCACCGATATCCCGGCGACCATCGAGGTGGCGCGCGCCGTGCGGATTCCCGTGGCGACGGGCGAGCGTTTCCATCGGCTGGGCGACTTTGTGGATTTGCTCGCCAGTCGCGCTGTGAGCATCGTTCAGCCGGAGACGCTGAATATCGGCGGCGTATCGGGCGCGAAGAAGGCGTCTGCGCTCGCTGAGGCGGCTGAAGCGTTCGTGGCGCTGCATCAGGCGCAAAGCCCGATTAACACGGCGGTCAACGCGCATATCCACGCGACGTTGCCGAATTTCCTGATTCAGGAGTGTTTCGACGATTTCCTGGAGCCCTGGATCTGGGATGTCGTTCAGGGCGTACCGCGTGTGAAGAACGGTTATCTCGAGCCTTCCAACGCGCCCGGGATCGGGGTCGAGTTCGATGAGGCGGAGATCGAGAAGTACCCCTATAGCCCGAACAACCATCTGCGCCTGTTTGAGGAGGGCTGGGAGCGCCGGCGCGTGAGGGTATGGAGATTCCACTGCGGACTGAGTTTAGTAGGGGGTATAGAGGAAGGCCGGCATGGGAGGGAATAGCGTGTCCAGCAACAGGCGAAATGCTGAACTCACGTTCACATCCGGGTAAGATTGCTTGATTTCTTCATAGGTCTTGTGGCCTAACAGCAATGGGACAAAGGCTTGCGGAGGAAAGTTGATGTCTCCTTCGGCGGGGCCTGTGCTCTCAATAGATATCAGCCGACCGGCGGTGAAGTCCAGCTTAACGGAGTCGCGGTAGAAGCAAAGCTGCACCTGCTGTGAAAGATCTGCGAACGGCGATTGCGCGATGCGCCTCTCCAAAACAGGCCCAATGGTCGTGAGGAAGGCCGCCATGTCCGGGATATGGATCTGCCATGCATACACGCCCAGGTCGTGCGCGCCGAACGACCACGCGGCGCGCATGATCGTAGTGTCGCCGGGCAGGTTGAGGCGGACGCCGGGCAGGCCGCCCTCGTTCGCCAGGACCGTAAGCCGGTGCAGGACGGCCAACGCTGCGTTGAAGCTGAGGGGTGAGACTTCATTCACGGCCAGTTCATCGTGGAAGTGATACGTGGGCAGGCGGTAGTAACCTGTCGGCCAGCCGTCCTTCTCCACAAGCCAGGTCGGGTTCTCAGCTTCCGTGCCCTGTGTGTAGTTCAGCAAATAGCGCCATTCGGCAGTTGTCCGCGCGGACCTGATCCCCAACTCTGCCCCGGCCATCTCGAAGAATTGTTCGAGTTGCGGGATGTCGGCGTCGGTCGCCAATCGAAATGTGAAGGTCTCATCTGATATGGGCGGCAACTCCCGCGCGGTGAGCCGCAGGCCGCCTTCGAGCGGCAGGGCATATTCGTAGCCGAATTGGCGATAGTAGTATGGGATGCCCTGGATATGTGAGATCAAACAGCCACGCGAATGCAGTCGCTCCTTGAAATACTCCACCTGCGCGCGAACCAATCCGCGGCGGCGATAAGCCTCCAGCGTGCCCACAATCGCCATCTCTCCGGCGGGGATGGGCGTGTCCTCGTAATAGATCGTCCATGGGATCAGCATCAGGGTGGAGACTGCCTCGCCGGTGCGCTCGTCCTCCACGAAAGCGATGTCACGCCACTCCAACCCTGGAAAATGATCGGCCAGATTGCGGATCATGCCCACGAGTTTGTCGCCGTGAACAATCCCGTTGAGTTGCGCCACACGCTCGATATCGGCGCCATCCGCGGGGGTTCTGAGCGTCAGGCCGTTGCCCAGCGAGCGACGAATGGGTGACTCCGTGTTGGCGGGCATCGCTTAGCGCTCCTGTTCCCGGGCCTGATACAAATACCGGGCATGACACCCGGCTTCGATGGCTGCGATAGTCCCTTCGGTTTCGCCGTTGCGACTCTCATAAAGGAATGCGTTGCCTTCGGCGCGGAACAGCGGCTCGAGGTCGCTGAGCGCTGCGCGCATCCGAACTTCATGCCGATAATCTGCCTCTGAGAAATCCCAACAGGTATAGCTAAACTCCCGGCGGCGAAACGCCTCAGCCGGCGGGGTTCGATCGGGCGGCAATGTCTCGCGTGGAAAGGTCGCGATGGGATTCATCGGGTCTGCGGCATGGGTAAAGTAAGCCAGTATTTGTCCGCCGGGCGCGAGCAGGCGGCGGAACTGTGTCAGCATCGCATCGAGATCGGCGAAATACAGGGTGTCTATTGCGATGATGGCATCGAAGCTGTGTTCCGGGAAGGGGAGCGCCGACATGTCGCAGGTCAGGAAGGTCAGGCGGTCGGCTTTCTCCTGCGTGCGCGCCTGGGCCTGGGTAATGGCTATGGGCGAATAATCAATGCCAGTGAAGTGCGCGCCGGTCGTATCCGAAAGGTATTCGGTGATGTGACCCGACCCGCAGCCGATGTCCAGCGCGCGCGTCGTCGAGTTCAGGCAGGCGACGCGGATGAGCGCATCCAGTTGCGCCATATCCGCGAAACCGTGCTGCGCGAGATTCCGCCCGTAGGCGCGTTCGCACAGCTCAGCATGAGCCGCGCTGGTCAGCGTGGCCCGGTAGAATTCTTCATAGAAGTCGTACATCGGCGGATGATCGGCGGGGCTGGTCACGCGAATGGCTCTTTCGCAAAGGCGGAGGGTTTGACGCGCGGCCAGGCGTGAATCGCAAACAGGATACAGGCCGCGGCCTGCAGCAAGCCGCCGATGGCATTCGGCCACGGGCTGGAGGTCCACGGGGCCAATGCCACGATCCAGAGTGCGGCATTGAGGCAGATATAGGCCGCTGCAACCAACCGCACGCGCCGGCGCTCACGCCCCCAGCGTGGGAGAATCCAGTACGCGACCCCCATGGTCAGCAGCAGCAGCCAGCCCCATGTCATGAAGGCGATATGCGGCGCAAGCAGGCGCCATGCCCCGGCGATGGGTGTGCCCTTGTTCCAGAGGATGATGCTCCCGAAGAGCGTCCCCACCAGCAGATAGAGGAATGCAGTCTTGACGTACCAACGCGTTAAGTTCGGCATCGCAAAGCCCTAATTCGGCCGCCCAAGCGCCTTGACGCGGGGCCACATGAGGATGGCGAAGATCACCACGGCTGCCAGTTGGAGGGTAGCGGATACCGAAAGGAGCATTTGGGTCAGGGCGTTCGGGTTGAACCCGGCCAGTGGCTCGCCGACCACGCGCAAGAGCAAGCCGATATTGAGCGTCCAGAAGACGATCCAGGCGAGGCGCTCATCGCCGCGGGGCTGCGGTTTGCCCATCAGGGGGAACATCCAGAACGCGACCCCGAAGATCAACTGCGTTGCCCAGCCGACCGTCAGGAGATGCCAACCCATAGGGCCGGAGCGTCATGAGCAGCGGCGGCAAGCCCCCTGCGCCGGATAGCGCCAGGCCGGCGACGATTCCTCCCAACACCAGCCAGATCAGGGCGCTCTTTATGAAGTAACGGGCCAGAACAGGCATCGCGTTTCTTTCGTGTGAATATCCGGTGCAACGCACTTCGCACGTGCGTTGCACCGGTGACGCTCAGTGATATTCGGGCAGCCAGCCTTCGTGCGCTTCGATCAGATCGTCCACCAGGTTCCAGATCTGATCGAGATCCAGCTCGGCGGCGGTATGCGGGTCAAGCATGGCGGCATGGTAGATGTGTTCGCGCTTGCCGGTCAGCGCGGCTTCGACGGTGAGCGCCTGCACGTTGATGTTGGTTTGCATCATCGCAGCCAGGTGCGGCGGCAACGCGCCGACACGCACCGGCTGGACGCCATTCTTGTCCACCAGACAGGGCACCTCAACACACGAAGTCTCGGGCAGGTTGTCAATCAGGCCGGCGTTCATCACGTTTCCGTAGATCACGCGCGGATTGCCGGTCTCGATGCTGTGGATGATGCCGGAGCCGTATTCGTGGCTGCGCTCCACTTTGTCGAAGTTGGCTGCCTCTTCGATGATCCCCTCGACGACATCTTTCGGCAGTTGGGCCTGGGTGAGCATGGCGCGCATCTTGCCCGCGTCGGCGGCGGCAGGGTTCTCGATGTGGGTCTTGACGAACTCCCAGCCTGCAAGCTGCAACTCACACCGGCGGATGTATTCGTCCAGCGGGATGTTGAACTTCTCGATGAGGTCGGGCCGGTCGCGCTTGATGAACCACGGCGCGTATTCGGCGAAATGCTCGCTCGATTCGGTGACGAAGTAGCCCGTGCGCTCGAGCATTTCATAGCGCACACGATTCCAATCGGGCACGCGGCCTTCGGACACCACCTGATGCAGCAGGGGATAGAGGTCTTCGATGCCATCCGGCGTCTTGCGCTCGAACTGGAGATAGAATGCCATGTGGTTGATGCCGGCGGCGACGTAGTTGATGTCCTCGATGGGCACGTTGATGTCGCGCGCGAGTTGCTCCGCCGTGCCCTGGACGCTATGACACAGCCCGACCGTCTTGATGTTGCTGGCGCGGTTGATGGCGGTGGTGATCATCGCCATCGGGTTGACATAATTCAAGAAGGTCACGTCAGGGCAAAGCTCCGCCATGTCGCTGCACACATCCAGGAACACCGGGATCGTGCGCAACGCCCGCATGATGCCGCCGATGCCCAACGTGTCGGCGATGGTCTGGCGCAGACCGTATTTCTTGGGAATCTCGAAGTCAATGACCGTGCCCGGTTTGTAGCCGGCGACCTGGAACATCGAGATCGCGTAATCGGCGCCGTCCAGCGCTTCGCGCCGGTCGAGCGTGGCCTCGATGGTGGGGTGGGCGCCCAGTGTTTTGGCGATGCGTTCGGCGACAATCGCGGTGGTGTTGAGTCGCGCCTCGTCAATGTCGTGCAGGCTGATGGTAGCGTCTGCAAGCTCGGGGTAGCTCAAAATATCGCCCAGCAGGTGCCGCGCGAAGACGGTGCTGCCCGCGCCGATGAACGTGATCTTAGCCATGGAGGGAAGTGCCTTTCTTTGAACAAAATTGCGCGATGGTCGTAAGATTTTGCGATCTGATCCCTTATGGGTGCTTGCGATAGCGTCCACGAGGGCAGACGATGAGATGATCAACTCCGCGAATTTTCGGCGAGGTTGGCGATGGCGGCCAACTCGTAGGCGGTTGTCTGCAATTTCGCTTTGCGCCGTTCTCCGCCCAGCCAATATTCCGCGCGTTCGCCGAACAGCGGCAACATGCGCATCTGGCCGGTCAGCGCGTTCCACATGCCCTTGAGCCAGAGGAGGAAGCAGGCCGCGACGAGCGCGATCACCAGGGCAAAGGAGGCCGCGGAGAGCATGGGGCCAAAGAACGGGATGACGAGGATGGCTCCGCCGGCCACCACCCACACCACAATGCCCAGGAACAGCCCGCCCCACAATCCGATAGACTGGCGGATATGGAATTTCACGAACGGCTTGTTGCGCCCGAACACGTAAGCGATGATCCAGCCGACCGGCCCCAGCAGATAGGCGAGAAACGCCAGGAGCCTGCTGCCGCCAGGCACAGGGACTTTCTGGAGGGACGGCGTCAACACCGGTTAATTCAGTCATTCGGGACCCCTTTGATACCCTGGAGGTGAAGCTCCCTGGCAAAGTGGCAGCTTGCCTCGTGGTTGTTGATGACGGGCGTCAGCGCGGGCGGCGTGGTCTTGCAAATATCTTGCGCATACAGGCAGCGCGGGTGGAATACGCAGCCGGGCGGCGGGTTTGCCGGGCTGGGAACCTCTCCCGGCAGCGGGATACGGCTGAACTTGATATCCGGGTCGGCGGGCGGGATGGCCGAAATCAACGCTTCGGTGTAAGGATGAAGCGGCCGGCGCAAGACTTCGTCGGTGTTTCCGATCTCCACGATCTTGCCGACGTACATCACGGCGATGCGGTCGGAGACGTGCTCGACCACCGAGACATCATGCGCGATGAAGATCAGCGTGAGGCCGAGTTCTTCTTTCAGGTCTTCCAGCAGGTTCAATACCTGCGCCTGCACCGAAACATCCAGCGCGGACACCGGCTCATCGGCCACGATCAGGCGCGGGCTGAGCGAAAGCGTGCGCGCGAGGCCGATGCGTTGGCGTTGCCCGCCGGAAAACTCATGCGGATAGCGGCGCATATAGGCCGGGTTGAGACCCACTTTACGCATCAGTGCGGCGACCCGTTCATCCAACTCTTTGCCGCTGGCGACCTTGTGGATGACAAGGGGTTCGCCGATGATGTCTCGCACCGACATGCGCGGGTTGAGCGAGCTGAATGGGTCCTGGAAGATCATGCGAACTTCGCGGCGCAGCGGTTTCATCTCTTTTTGCCGGATCGTCGCCAGGTCCACGCGCTCACCCGCGAGCGTGCGATACCAGACCTCGCCGCCGTTGGGTTCATAGAGCCGTAAGATGGATCGGCCGGTGGTCGTCTTGCCGCAGCCGCTCTCACCGACCAGGCCGAGGGTTTCATTCTCTTGCAGCGAGAAGCTCACGCCGTCCACGGCCTTGACGTAGCCGACGACCTTCTGCAGAAAGCCGGCCCGAATCGGGAAGTACTGTTTGAGGTCTTTGACCTCCAGGATTGTATCGTTATCTGACGCCATCCGGTGTTCCTTACGCGAAAAGGTATTGCGATGCGTCGGTCTCATAGCGCCCGCTTTTCAGCATTGATGTGAGACGCATCTTATTTAACGGTGAGAGTCGCCTCTTCCATCAGAATATCCGGGTCATCCCAGCCCTTTTCCTCTGCCAGCTTCTGGAACGCGCGCCGGAAGAGCAGGCGGGCCTCGACTTTTGCGGCGCCGGAAGCCGGCGCTTTGAACGTATAGCGGCTGGCGTCGGTCTCGAAGGCCGCCAGCCGGTTATCTTCGACGATGGTCACCGGACGCCAGTAGGCGGCGGTGGGAACCTCGCCCGTCCACTCATCGCGCAAGATCTTGGCATACGCCTTGCCCGGTTGCCCGGCATAGTCGCCCGTCCATTCGGGAAGCAGCGGGCCTTCACTGCGGGCCAGCAGTTTACCGTCGGGGCCTGTCGCCGTGACTACCAGGATGAGGTGACGCAACGGGATGTCCGTGGGGACGTGATGCCCGGTCTTGTCGTTGGTAATCGCCACATCCACCACCACTTGCCCGCCCTTCAACTCGGCGGTTGTGGTCATGGTGACGGCGTTTTGCAGGAACTCTTCATCTGATGCGCCGGGCATGGTGTGATTGTGAATCCGCCCGCTGCGATCGAGCCCACCTTTTTCCGGGAAGACGAAATGCGTCATCTCCGACACCGGCATGTGGCAGTCCTGACACGATTGGCCGGTCTCCGGGTCGCTGTAAGGGCTTTCCAGCCACTCGCCGTAAGAGTTGTAGATCAGCACGCCGTCTTTGACCTGGCCCGAACCGACCACGCCGCCGAAGACGCCGATGTGACACGGCGCACAGTATGCGCTCTCTTCCAGGAGAGGCAGCTTCGTGTCGCGCCGCGGGATATCATCGAACGTGCCGAAGAAGAGTTGGTCGCCCTCTTCCGGGCGGAACAGCTTGTAGGACAGAATCCCCGGCATATCGAGCGGGGGCAGACCGGTCTTCGGATCGAGCGTCACGTCGCCGATTTTATGGCAGAACTCGCAGGTGATGCCCTCGGCTGCGTCACCCGTCAGATAAAGCGGGCTCGGCGCATCGGGCACTTGATCGGAATTGGCCGCGGTCGTCGTGGTATGGCAACCCAGCCAGCCGCAGTTGGCGTCGTTGGGAAGTTTGGACGCCAGCGGTGTGTGGCACGTCGCGCAATTGCCGTTGCGCGTCGGGTTGTCGAGCTTGAACCCCGGGCCGTGATACGGCTCTCCGGGTTCCGCGGGCAACGGGATGCCCTTCATGTCGAAGCGCGTGGCCGCGCCTTTCTCCCCGGCGACGTTGGTCCCCTGGTACATGGTCAGGAAGCGCGGGTTGACGGCGGACTGCGAGTGCAAATCCTGCTCCCATTCCGGGTTTTGCGTGTGGCAAATGGCGCAGGCTGCCGAGCCTTCCACTCCCTCGAACTCGAACCAGTCGTAGTCGGCATTGTCGGTTGTATAGTGCGGCTTCATGTTGATGGTGACGGGTTTGGTCGCCAGCGTCGTAGTGATCCACCCGATGTAGAAGCCGGGGGTCCAGGCCGTCACCGTAATGACCTGTTTGCCATCCAATTTACGACCCATATCCAGCTTGAACGCGCCGACTTGATCCGACGTCGTTTCGTAATCCGTGTTCTGCACGCGGATGACGGCGTTCGGCACAGGGCCTTTGGCGTCTACCACCTTGCCGGACAACACATCGCCGGTCGGTCTGGCAATGGGCGCGGGCGTCGGCGTTCCTGTCGCCGCGCCGGGCGTCGCCGCCGAGGCCATGCTATATAGGAGCGCCGTTGAAATCAGGCCAACGGCAAGCGCCAGCATCACGATACTGATGATTTGTCTTCTCAACTCAATCCCCTAATCGCACAATAAGGCTCGTACCACGCCCGTATCCGCATCTACCCAGATGCCGTGATCTACTTCATCGCCGTTACGACGGCGGTCCACCACAAATTCCCCGTCCGCGTCGAAATGCCCTTCGTCTATGCTGATGTAATGCGCCTGGCGTGTGAGGAGGGCGTGGTTGGCTAACGTGGAATCGAGCGCGCGTTCCGGTGCTTCATCCGGGCGCAGCGCCAGCCGGAACCCCGCGCCGACGACGTAGATTTCGTTGCGGGCAGCCTGGAAAATGAGCCCCCGACCGTGTGTCGGCTCGCTGCGCAGATGACGCCAGTCGCCCCACGAGAAGTCTCGTGAGGCGTCCTGGAATTCGGCCAGCCCGGTATAGCCTTCCAGCTTCATCCGTTGCGCGCCGAGATTTTCCTCCTGTACCACGGCGTGAATCCGATCTGTGCCCTGATACTTGAACAGCAACGGGATCGCTGCGGCGACGCAGCGCATGCTGTCCACGAGCGGCTGCAGATCAGGGTGAATCGCGCCATTCTCATCAAAGACGTGTTCGACGGCGAAGAACGCATAGCCGATCGCGTTATAGTCGGCGAGGGCGCGGAAGAGCAGCCAGGCGTTGGATCGGCCCGCCCCAGACTCGGGTACAAACAGGGCATTGTCGTCGCGTGGCGTAAGTCGCCAGGATCGCCTCGTACCCGCGTGAGTCCGCAATATAGATGTCCGGCGCGATGAGGTCTACGTGCGGTGTAAATGCCTTGTAGATGTCAAGCACTTTCGATACCGCGCCGCCCGACGGATAGCTTTCACCGGGGATGGCCCAACCATTCTCGCCCAACCAGACGTTGACGTACATCGGGACGTCATATGCGGCTTTACCCGCAGCCGCCAGCCCGTCAATGTACGTCGCAATGCTCCAGGCCGTCATCAACTCGCCGCCCGATGGGCCGAAGACCTCGCCCCAACTGCCCGCGTCGTGCCCGCCTGCGGCCTGCCAGATATCGTAAAGTGCGCCCCGTCCGGCGGCTTTCAGGGTCTCCATCAGCGCATCCGGGACAGGCGCTTCATAGTCGGCCCCGCCTTCGGGGCCATAGTCGCGGTCGCTGCCGAGAATGCCCGGCTCGTTCTCGATCTGCACGGCGATCACCGTGCGTTGCTCCTGATCCTGGTCTTTCAGATGCCGGCATAAAGCGACATAGGCGCGACGGTCGGCCTCCCAGTTCTCGCGGCAATGCGAGGAGAGCACCCAGATCGCGCGCCCGGTGGGTGAAACCACGCGCTTGAAACGTTCCGGCGCACGCTTACCCAATCCGGCGCATAATCCATGTCGCCGTTCTTCCAGGTGGCAAACCACAGCAGGACAAGCCGTAGTCCGTGGCGGCGCGCGCCGCGATCAGAGCGTCGACTGCCGCGAAATCGAAGCGGCCTTCTTCCGGCTCCAACTGCCCCCAGTAAACGGGGATCTCCAGCGTATTGCCGTGCAACGCTTTGACGGCCCGAAACGCAGCGTCAGATTCTGCGTCATTGTAGCCGCTTGAGTTGCGCGATTGCGCCCCGACCACGAAGAGCGGGCTGCCGTCACGTTCGGTGAAGATACGGTTGATCTGCGTCACTCGGAATCCTGTTACATCGTCGCGTAGGGGTCGGCTGCGTCGCGCAGGCCGTCGCCCAGGAAGTTGAAACCGAGCACCGCGGTGATGATGAAGAGCACCGGCGTCATCATCCAGGTATACTCACCCAGCACATCAATGGTCTGCGCCTGGCGCATCAGCAAGCCCCAACTCGTCAGCGGTTCCTGGATGCCGATGCCCAGGAAGCTCAGGAAGGCTTCCGCCAGGATGATGCCGGGGATGGTGAGGGTCAGGACGACGATGATGTGGCTCAGCATGTTCGGGTAGAGATGGCGGAAGATGATGCGCGAGTCGGATGCGCCCATCTCTTTTGCAGCCAACACGAAATCGCTCTCGCGATAGGACAGCACTTTGCCGCGCACTTCGCGGGCCAGCGTGGTCCACGAGAGCATGGCGAAGATGATGGACATGATGATGAAGATCTTCAGCGAGTCCCAGGTGCGCGGGATGATGGCCGCGAGCGCCATCCACAACGGCAACTGCGGGAAAGCGTTGACGAACTCCACGCCGCGCTGCATGATGGTGTCGGTCCGGCCGCCATAATAGCCGGACGAGATGCCGACGACCGAGCCGATGGCGACGCTGATGAGCGTGCCGAACAGCGCCATCGTCAGCGAGATGCGGCCTGCCTCGCACGATTTGCCCCACAGGTCGCGACCCAGACGATCGGTGCCCAGGATGTAAATGCGGCCTGGAGCTTCGACGCCGAACAAGTGGCGGTTGGCGGGAATGACGCCCAGGATTTCATATTCCCAACCCTCCGGGAAGAACGTCATGGGATACATGACGCTCGTATCCTCTTCCCACGTCGGCACGAAAGTGGTCATATCGATCGTGACCACCGCAGTGTAGACAAAAGGCCTGAGATGGAAATTGCCCTCTGTATCCACGAAGTGAATCCGCGTGGGCGGCGTGAAAGACGCCTCCATATTGAGCTCGCGCAGGGGGTTCGGCGAAAAGAAATCGGCGAAAACCGCGAGGAGGCTGAGGGCAATGACCATCAACCCGCCCAGGATGGCGATTTTGCTCTTGCGGAACCGGCGCCAGATGAGCTGGAAGTAAGTCTCTTGCACTTCGAGCCCCACGGTTTGCAGGATCGCCGTGGCCTCTCCGAGTTCATCCACGTCCGGCATCGGGAATGCGGTACCGGGGCGGTCAAGGGGTCCAAGTCCAGCGGTTTCGCTCATTGCAGCCTTCCATCGAATTGTTTCATGTGTATTTGATGCGCGGATCGTACCACGCGAGCAGGATATCCGAGATCAGATTGCCGATGACGATCAGCGCGCCATAAATCAGCAAAAGGCTGCCCGAGATGTAAATATCCTGCGTGACAAGGGATGTATAGAAAAGCGGCGCGAGGCGTGGGCAGATTCCAACGATGGCCGCTTCCAGCTCGCCGGCCAGCATATAGGGTAAAACGGTTCCCTGGTAAGCGATGATGGCGTGCGATGCGTTCGGCACGGCATGTTTGTTGATGACCGAGCTTTCGGTCAGGCCCTTCGACCGGGCGGTGGTGACGTATTGGGTGTTGAGCACATCGAGCAGGTTGCCGCGCATGACGCGCATATTGCGGGCAACGCCGCCCAACCCGGCGATCAGCACGACCGGCCAAATATGCTGAATCATGTCTGCGAACTTGGCGAATGACCACGGCGCGACCGCGTATTGCGGCGAGAAAAACGAGCTGATGTGGTGCCTGCCGAACGTGAACACCAGCACATACATCAAGACGAGCGCCATCCAGAAACGTGGCACCGAACTCAGGACAAACGCAAAAATCGAAAGGATGTTATCGGCCACGCCATATTTGCGCGGCGCGGCATAAATGCCCAACCCCAGGCCGACAACGGTTGAGATAATATGCGCGAGGATGGCGATCATCAACGTCTTCGGCAGGCGTTCGGCAATCAGTGAACCGACATCTCGACGATAAGCGAACGAATAACCGAACTCGCCTTTCGTGACGATGCCTTTGACCCAACTTGCAAACTGCGTCGGCAGGGGTTTGTCGAGGCCGTAACGGACTCTGACGATATCCGCTGCGGCTTCGGCTTCGTCCTGGGTCATGCCCGCGGCATTAATCAGATAATTCTGGTAGGTCGTCGCGAAAGTCCCCCGGGGGAAGCTGAATGACCGCAAACGAGACAAGCCCGATTCCCAAAAGCATGAACACCGAAATAATCAACCGACGGATGATGTAATTTAGCATGGGCTACCTGACCGCTGTTGATGCGTCTGGATGGGGGCAGACTGTTTGTGCAGGCCTGCCCCCATCCAGATGGGCGATCTGGGGCAGGCCCGCGGGCCTGCCCCAGGGACGATGTTACTTGTATTCCGGGATCGTGTTCGGGCGGACTTGCTGGACTTGAGCGTCCGGCTCGGTCCACAACTGCTCGGACATGATGTTGTCCTCGACCCACTGATAGAGGAAGGTCGGGACGCCAGGCGCCACATTCTGGAAGCGCTTCGCAACAGCCAGACCATAGCGGCCGACGATCAGGCCGATGGTGTAGTTGTTTTCGGTGAAGATCTTGTTGTACTCGCTGAGCAACGCCTGCCGTTTGACCGGGTCGCGCTCGACGCAGTACTCGTTCACCAATCTCACCAGTTCTTCCTCGAACGGCATCAGATTGCGCGGAGTTTCGCCTTCGCGATGCCATTCCGGCGCGTTCGTGGTGATCGGCGCCAGCGAAGTGCAGCGGGTGAACGGGAGGGCCCATTCCTGGCCGCCACGAGTGACGTGCATATCCCATTCGCCGCTCTGGGCGATGTCGCGTACGCGCCGAGCTGGTCACAGGCCGGAAGTTCAGCTTGATGCCTGCTTCGCCCCACGCCGAGACGAGCGCATTGGCCAGGGTGTTGGCTTCCTGCTGATCTTCGTTGGCGGTCATCGCGATCACCAGGTCCTGGCCGGCCAGCGGGCCGGTGGTCCAGTTCACGATGCCGTTGCCGTCGGTATCCTCGAAGCCCAGCCCCGCCAGCAGTTTCTTGGCGGTATCAGGCGAGTAAGGATAGTACACGACCGAGTCACGATCGTACTCCGGCGAACCGGGGTTCACGCCGCCGGGGAAGGCGCGGAGGAACGGGCCGCGGACGATGGATTGCGCCAGACCGTCGCGGTCGGTGGCATGGCTCAGCGCGCGGCGGAATTCCGGATTGCGGAAGAGTTCACGCATGGCCGTGTCGCGCTCGTCCTTCACGCCCAGACTGTCCGACTGGTTGAGCATCACGAAGTAGGACAGCGTTTCGGGGCCCCAACTCACATTGAAGTGCGCATCGGGCTCTTGCGCCCGCTTCATGGTCTCGATGTATTCGGTCGAAGGATTCTCGATGTTCGTGTGATCACAACCGCCGGCCAGGACGCACAACGTGCGGCCCGTACCGCTCGGCCCCTTCTGATACACGGCTTCGTCAATGTACGGGAGCTGCTGACCGTTCTCGTCCACCTTCCAGTAGTACGGGTTGCGGCGCATGATCAGCAGTTCGTCGGTCTTGTATTCGGTGGCGACCCAGGGCCCCATCGTGACTTGGGCAACTTGATCCGGGGGCTGCGCGTTCTCGAATTCCTTGTAGTCCATGTCGGGGTTGTACTTGGGATGGAGCGGCTTGAAGATGTGGGCAGGCATGACGTTGAAATCAGCTCATCCATCTGGTAGAACTTCTCCACCGGCTTCTCGACGGGGAAGGTCCATTTGATGGTGTAGTCGTCCACCTTTTCCAGCTTCGCGACCGAGCCATCGGGCCAGGTCCACGCCCCGGCTTGCACCCAGGAGTTCACGTTCGGGTCGAGGATGTAGTCTTCCCAGGTGAAGATGACGTCGTCCGCGTTGAACGGCTCGCCGTCAGACCACTTGGCGCCCTCGATCAGGTTCATCGTCAGTTCTTTGCCGTCCGCTGACCATTCCCAGCTCTTGGCGAGGCCGGGGAACGGATCAATGTCCTGGTCGGCGCGGAAGAGCGGGCCGGTCTGCACGAGCGCCTGGTCGTTGAACGACATGGACTCGATGCCGAACCAGCCGGCCGTCACACCGGCGCCGTGGTTCCAGCCGGCGGTCGGGCAGGCCGAAAAGTCACGCCACACATCGCCGTAGGTACCGATGCCCGTCGGCATGCCGGAGGTCAGGACGACCTGCGGTTCTTTCGGCAGACGCTCGGCCACAGGCGGCAATTTGCCGGCGTTCACCAGCTCGGTGATCCAGGCCGGTTCCGTGTAGGAGTCCAGCGCCTTGTAGGTCACGATCTCGCTGATCGGCTGGCGCTTGACTTCAGAGCCGCCCAGGTCCAGAGACACGGCCTCGGGGAAAGGGACAGCCCCTTGAATCTCGACCAGGGTCTCTTTTTCGACAACCTTTTCGACTTCTTTGACGGTCTCGACCACTTGCGTCTGAACGACCTGCACTTCTTCCTTCACCACCTGGGTCACGATTTTCTCGACGACCTGGGGTGCGGGAGCGGCGCAGGATGTGATCAGCATCGTGGCGACTGCCATGATCGAGATCACGGTCCACAACTTACGCTTCGATATCATGGTTCCTTGCTCCTTCTTCTTTGAACGGTTTCAATGCCGATGATTTCTCATAGAACCGGTGCATCGGCTGACTTCTCCACCTTGAGGTACTGTTTAGGCCGTATTGCTGCGATCACCTCCTCTCATTCTATTCATAGAGCCAGCAACTTGCCGTGTGATTCGGTCGAACTTCGCGTAAGACGGGTTGCTGGTCAATGCACCGGCGCATCACGCGTGGACAGCGGGTTGCGAATGCGCAGCCGCGGATGTCTTCGGTGGGCGAGGGGACCATGCCCTTGATCGGGATGAGTTCCCGCTTGGCCCGGCCGAGCACCGGGATGGAGTTGAGCAGCCCCACGGTGTAGGGGTGCAACGGTTCGTGGAAGATATCGTGCGTCGCGCCGAATTCGACGATCTTGCCGAGGTACATCACGGCGACGTCATCGGCCATCTGTGAAACAACGCCGAGGTTGTGCGTGATGAGGATGATGGAAGATTCGAAATCGGTCTGCAACTCCGCCATCAGCTCGAGGATCTGCGCCTGGACGGTCACATCGAGCGCCGTGGTCGGTTCGTCGGCGATGAGGATCGAAGGATTGCAGGAGAGCGCCAGGGCGATCATCACGCGTTGGCGCATGCCGCCGCTCAACTGGTGCGGATATTCGTTCAGGCGGCGCTCGGCGTCGGCGATCTGGACTCGCTTGAGCATTTCCAGCGCGCGCGCCATGGCCTCATTGCGACTGAGGCCCTGATGGATTTCGACCGATTCGGCAATCTGGCGGCCGATGGAGTAGAGCGGATTGAGTGAGGTCATGGGCTCCTGGAAGACCATGGCGATCTCACCGCCGCGAATGCGGCGCATTGCGGGGCTCTGTGGGTCGAGGGCGGCGATATCAATGGTCCCGCTGCCGTCAGAGGGATGGAGGAGGATTTGCCCACTCTCAATTTTGCCCGGCGGCTCCTTAAGCAGCCGCATGATGCTCATGGCCGTGATGCTCTTGCCACACCCGCTTTCCCCGACAATGCCCAGCGTTTTCTGCCGGCCCAGCGCAAAGCTGACGCCGTCTACGGCGCGGACGGTGGCGTTTTCCAGGTGAAAATAGGTCTTCAGATCAATGACTTCGAGGATGGCGTCGGCGTTGCCTTGCTCGTTGGCAGTAAGCACTTCAGGTTGTGTCATGACGGCTATGTCCCTAAATCGAATTCAGATCGTCCGGCCAGTCAGGCGGACTCTCGCACGACTAACTCGACATCCACCTCTGACCGGTGGGAACCGAGTCTCAGGCGAAGTGAGCATCTCGCACATGCGCTGCATGCACATCTGGCCCAGCGCATACTTGTCAACCCGAATGGTTGTCAGCGTGGGTGAAAACTGACCGGCCAGTGGGATATCATCGAAACCGACGATCGCACAGTCTTCAGGCACACGGCGGCCCAACGCGGCGCACGCCTGGATCGCGCCCAATGCCAGCAGATCATTGTAGGTGAAGAGGGCGGTAATCTCTGGGTGTTGCGTCAACAACTCATGCGCGCCACGCCGTCCTTGTTCCAGGACGGGCGGGCCGGAGATAATCCAGTCTTCGCGGGTGGGCAATCCGTGCGCCGCCAGTGTGTCAACATAGCCGCGAGCCCGCTCGAGCCGTGTGGGCGGCGTCGCCATCCAGTTGAGCATGCCGATTTTTGTGTGCCCTTTGTTAATCAGGTATTCAGTGGCCAGCCTCGCGCCGGCGCGACTCCGAATCATCACCCGGCTGATCCAGGGCGATTCAAATGGGCGGTTGATGCAAACAACAGGCCGGTCTGGTCCTGCGAATGACATCAGGAAGTCCTCGACTTCCAGGGATGGGAAGAAAATGATCCCATCCACGGCGTGATCGGCGAGAGAATGAAGGATGCGGATCTCTCTCTGGAGGTCACCGTCTGAGTTACAGACGAAGACATTATATCCGGCCTGTTCGGCGTTGTCCAACACGCCACGGGCTACTTCGGGGAAGAACGGGTTGGTTATATCACCCAGCACCAGGCCGATGGTATCGGTGCGGTGGGTGACCAGACCGCGCGCCAGTTTGCTCGGCCGATATCCCAGTTCCCTGATCGCCGCCTGGACGCGAACACGCGTCTCGTCGGAGACTTCGCCCTGGTGATTCACCACCCGAGAGGCGGTTTTTGTGGAGACTCCGGCTTTCAGCGCGACATCGCGCAACGTCGGCGGCAATGAAGTGCTCCGTAGGGAATAGATGCTCGTAATGAAATCGCTGATGTCGTGCTGTCATGTGTAGTAAGGGGCCTGACAGCGTTTACGACAGCGTTGACGGGAATTTACCATACAATTTTTGGGCTGTCAAACTCAAATCTATTGACGCCGATGAGCCGCGAGCGTATACTGCGATCATAGGTATGCGCCGTGGACGAGAGGCTTCTCGACGCTGGGTGCATATTTCCAGGGCCTTTCCTCCGCTAATTTCTCAACTCGCCCATCTGGCGAGGGAGGAGCGTCAATGATGACTCGGTCTGTTCGTATCCTCGTCTGTTTCGTGCTCTTCTTCGTCAGCATCGGCCCGTCTTCTGCGGCCGGTCCAGGCCCCACAAACGGCGCACTTCACAAATCATACCTGCCTCTTCTACGCGACGAACTGCAGCCTGTCATCCCTGAAACCACCGAGGCGCTGAACGATACGACCACGCAGTATCTGTCGACGGTTTCACCGGACGGCGTGGTCTACGCGTTCAGCGCCGTCACACCCGAACTGGCGGAACTCGACCCGGGTGATGTGATGGTGGGCGGGGTCAGCGCCGCCGCGCCATATGGTTTTCTGCGCCGTGTGACATCGGTGGCGTCGGTTGGGAGCGGCATCGAGGTCATGACGGAACCGGCGACCCTGAGCGATGCCATTGAACAGGGCGATGCATACTTCAGCCAGGAGCTTTCGCCTGAAGACTTGCGCGATGTTGTATGGCCGGAGGGTGTGACGCTGGCGACGCCGATGGGGTCGAAGAATTTCCACTTCAACATCGTCAACGTGGTATTGTACGATCACGATGGCGACCACGAGACAACGGATGATCAAATCCGGGCTAATGGCGCGCTTGATCTGTTGCTCGGGTTCGATTTCTCGTTCCGGATCAAAGGCGGGCAGCTCAAGACGCTGGATTTCATTGGCAGGGTGAACGAGACTGCCGACTTACAGGTGGGCGCCCACGTTCAGATCGGGGCGCTCTATGAAGAGTTTTCGCTCACACCACCCGTGACCCTTTCCGCGATCACCTTCCCCATCGGACCGATTCCTGTGGTTATTACTCCCGTCCTCAGTATCTTCATCGGAATGGACGGCAATGCGCACGTCGGCGTCACGGCCAGTGTCACGCAGCAGGCGGGTTTGAGTGGCGGCCTGCGCTATGCCAACGGTAGCTGGAGCCCGGTGGCCGAGCGCACCAACGATTTCTTTTTCGATCCGCCGCACGCTTATGCTTCCTTGAATCTGCGGGCCTTCGGCGGAGCCCGGCTGGCCGTGCTGCTCTATGGCGTGACCGGACCGTACATGACGATTGACCTCTACTTGGCCCTGCGGGTAGATCCCTTCGCCGGGAACTGGATTGACCTGTATGGCGGACTCAAATGGTATGTCGGAGTGCGGGTGGAGATTTTCGGGCGTACGCTGATAGACTCCAATCGCACCCTCGCCAATTTCGAGACACATCTGTTCCGCGACAGTTTACGCCCGCCGCCGACTTTCACACCGACGCCGACGGCGACCCCGACAGCGACTCCGCCGCTGTTACCGCTGACCCGCCCGAATGGTCTCGCCGTCAATCCCAACACGCACCGCGTCTATGTGACCAGCCGGGATGGCGGCCGGGTCTACGCGCTGGATGGGGCGACGCTGGGTATCCTCGGCTATGCCGATGTGGGCGCCCAGCCCTGGGGCGTCGGCGTCAACCCCGCGTCGGGCAAGCTCTATGTCGCCAATTTCGGGAGTGGAACCGTGAGCGTGCTCAATGCCGCGAACCTGAGCCCGATCAAGACAATCGCAATCGGCGCGCAACCGACCTTCATCGAAGTGAATCCGACGGCGAACAAGGTGTATGTCGTTTCCTATGGGGCGAATGTGCTCTATGTCATCAATGGGGTCAACGACACTATCGAGAAGACGACGGCGACAGGGGGAGTGGGCGCGTGGGGCCTCGTATACAACCCGACTCTGAACCGGCTCTATGTGGGACACCGCGACACCCGCACTGTGACTTCGCTGGACGGGAATGATGACTATCACTTGATACCTGCGCATAACGTCATGCCCTGCGGCGCAAGCGGCTCTCCGTTCGGGTTGGGTTTCAATCCCGTTAACGGCAAGTTGTATGCGGCGTGTGCGCCCGCCGGTAATGTGAATGTGGCTGCTGTGTATCTGGCAGATGCGAACGGCCTTGCCTCGTTGGCCTCGTTGTCGGTAGGAAACGGGGGTGTGAATGGCGGCGGCGGTGTGGCCGTGGATACGGCGACGGGTAACGTCTTCTTCACGAACAGTCTGGATGATACCGTGAGCGTGATCGGTGGCGCATCAAATATGGTGATCCGCACACTGACCGCCGGAGATGACCCTTTTGGCGCTGCGATAGACCCGGGAACGCGCCGGGTGTACGTTGGCAATCGGGACGGCAACAGCCTCAGCGTCTTCACGGACACTTATACCGCTGTTTCCGATGTTAGCGCGGGCCTTCCTGCGCCGCAGACACCGCAGCCGGATTGACGTGATCTGGCCGGCGTCCCTCGTATTGTGTTGGTGCACTTTCGTTGAATTGGGGCATATTGCGCTCGGATGGTAGCGGGTATGCGAGGTCGACCTCGAGCGACGATGGCTTGGATGCCGGCGTCGGAGTGATCGGCGTTGGCGCTGCGGATTGCGGCGGCGCATGCGGCGGTTGAAGCGTTCGAGGCGACTGGAGTGCGCTGGCGAGAGCGCGCCCAGGATCATTGGCGTTCCAGGACGCTGTATGTACGCGATGGTAGCGCTGAAGTTACGCCGCTCGGTGGCGACCGCCCTAGGTCGGGCAGCAGGCGATCCTTCTGGACGACGGCAAGGCACCGCGCGCATGGATGCGGCGAGTGCTGGCCTGAAGTTGCGCGACAAAGTCGCGGAAGATGGCCCGCGCTGGCGTGGCGTCTCACGGGCCGACAGATCATCAGGGCACTGAATCGCATCCCAGATATTGCGCAACTTATGAAAGATACAGCGTTGTTCGACGGCGGCGAAGTGGACGGTTTGCAAGGCGGCGCACAAGCCGCTGCCGCCATCGTGGATGATCAGTTCCAGGCCGTGATCGCCGCGCGGCCTTGCGCCTCCAACTGGCTCATGACGGCCAGCCAGGCGGCCTCGTCTTCGCTATCAGCGATGTCCCAGGCTAACACCGCCTGCTGATCAGTGCCGTGCCAGACGCCCAGGTCGATCAGTAACAGCGTTTGCGCTGGCTGACCGGCCTCAGGCTACCCTAGCGATCCCGCCGCCAGTTGCCGGTCGAGCGTAACTGGCTGAACCAGATCGCGTCAATCTGTATGACGGGCGGAGTTGGCTTTGACGATTCCTGGGATCAGGAGCTGCAGTCGGTGTAGTCGTTCCAGCAGCGTGCGCTGGCCTACAGACTCCGATATAGCTGTGGGCGAACTCGCGCTGCATGTGGCGCAGGCTCAAGGTCAAGGCGCCCCAGCGCTGGATCTGGGCGTCGACATCATTCCCGATGCGCTGATAGGGCCGCAATTCGTCACCAGATCCAGCGAGATGCTGCCACCACATTCGCAGATGAGCGCGGCCAGCGCAACGGGACTTGACCGCCGAAGGTCAGATCCGCGCGGCCACTGCCCCGTGCGGCTGACGCTCTACTCTGCACCGTGCGGCACTTGCGGCAGGCGCGGATCCGCTCGAGGCGGTAGGACACCTGCTCGCGTCGCTCCTAGCGCTCCCGCTGGAACACTTGCTCACTGGCAGCCTGCCCGCGCACCAATCGCCTGCCCATCCGGGCTTACACGTTGTGATGGCTTCCGCAATGGCGCCCGCAATGAGATCATACCGTTGACACCCGCTGCTCCGGTAGTACGCTGCGCATATGCCTCTGTTCGTCTTGGTTGCACAAGCTTACCTTGCATGACTATCGCCAGCGCTGGGCCGTGGAGGATAGCTTCAAGTTCACCAAAGACTGTCTGGGTTGGGAAGATGTCCAGGTGCTGGACATTGACCGCCATCCGCACCCTGGTCGCCCTCGCTCGGTCATAGCCGACGAATTGGCGCAGCTTGGTCCAGTTCTTCTGCTCGATATGCGCCTGCTCGTTCTTGCATATCCACCTGTGAATTATCCCTGTGGTCGCAGTACGCCAAGGCTTCCTCTATGAACTCGGCGCGATTATCGGAGTCCCAACGCCTGCTCGCCGAAGTGGCGCGCCGGCAAGAACGCCCAGACCGGCCGTACCGGGCAAAATCGTTCCTGACCCGCGGCTTGTCAGCGCCTGTTCGAGCGATCATGCTCGACGACAGAACTGCCTTGCTGGCCAATCACATCCACTATAACACTCTGCTCATCCACTGCAAAGTACCAGCATCTGTGTTTAGCAACGTGCCCTTTCTAGTGCGCCCATGCCCGACCTGGCAGCACGGCGCTTTGCCACCACGCATCGCCGCCCTGCTCCAAGCTGCACTGTCTCCCACCGGATTTATGAGTGCATCTCAGTGTCATTTGATTGACACCTCAGACAGGCGCGGGTATACTTGTGACCAGTTTGTGCGCGCCTCTGAGGCCTGTGATGGGCCAGCGTTCATCATTCGGTTGTCGGTCGGGAGGTCATGCTTTGCAGGCCCGAAATCACAGCGAGAATACACACACCGGTGAAGGTTGATTCCTCAAGTCCGGCGGATCGGGCGCTTGAGGAAGCCATCATCCACACGGTGACCTACAGCGACGTTTTTGATTATCCGCTGACGCCTGAAGAAATCCACCGATACCTGGTCGGCGTCCCGGCTTCGCTCGATCAGGTGTGCGCCGCGCTCGAAAACGGCGCGTTGGTCGGTGAGCGCCTGGAACGCGAGGCGGGCTTCTACTATCTGGCCGGACGCGAAGGGCTGGTGGCAAAGCGGCTGCACCGGGCGCAGATCTCGGCGGCCCTCTGGCCCAAAGCCGTGGATTATGGCCTCATGATCGCCCGTATGCCCTTTGTGCGGATGGTGGCAATCACGGGCGCGCTCTCCATGAATAGCTCTGATGTCGGGGATGACCTGGATTATTTCGTGGTGACGGATCCGGGGCGCTTATGGCTTTGCCGCGCGTTCGTGATCGGCCTGGTTCATGCGGCGGCCCGCCGCGGCGATATCATCTGCCCGAACTATTTTGTCTCAACGCGCGCCCTGGTGGTGACGGATCGCAACTTATACACGGCGCATGAAATGGCCCAGATGATGCCCGTTGCCGGACTGGCGCTGTATCAGCAGATGCGCGACCTGAATCCCTGGGTAGAGCGATTCCTGCCCAACGCATGCGGCGCGCCGCGCGCCGCGTTGACGAGTCCGATCCGGCCTCACCCCGTATGGGCTTTGGCCGAGGCGGTTCTGCGCAATCCATCCGGTGCGTGGCTGGAACGCTGGGAAATGGATCGCAAAGTGATGAAGTTGAAGAACCAAAAGGCTGCCGGCGATCTGACTGAAGCCGACTTCAGCCCCGACTGGTGCAAGGGGCATTTCGGCGGCTATGGCCGTCGCACGCTCGAAACCATGACGGAGCGTATGAGCGGTGAGGTTTGAATCGACAAGGGGAGTGTATTGTGACGCCTGATATCACGTTCGTGCATGCGTTGTTTATCGAGAAGGACCCGGTCGAGAAGAAGATCATGACCCCCTATTTTCCGTTGGGATTGATGTATCTGGGGGCGGTGTTACGCGAACGCGGCTATGTGATTGAGATGTTCGACTGCGCGTTTCGCGCGGACTACAGCGAGTTCGAAGAATATATGCGCCGTGTGCGACCGCCGGTGGTCGGCATCACGGCGTTGATCACCGTGCGAAAGCATGCCCTTGTTCTGGCCGAGATCGCGCATAAATACGGGGCGACGGTCGTCATGGGCGGACCCGATCCCACCGGCATCCCCGAGCGTTATCTTTACTACAAGAACGAAGCGGGCGAATATCCCGTAGATATGGTGGTCTTCGATGAAGGCGAGCTCACCATGAGCGAGCTTGCGGATCATCTGTTCCAGCGCGGCAATTACACGCGTTCGCTACGTGATATCGCCGGGTTACGTCTGCGTTCGGACGATACGGAGGGTGAAGTCATCGCCACGGCGCCGCGCCCACTCATCGCCGACCTCGACACGTTGCCTTTCCCGGCGCGTGATCTCGTTGACTTCGAGCCGTATAAAGAGAACTGGCGCAAGGTCCACGGTTACTGGTCGTTGAGCCTCATCAATACTCGCGGCTGTCCTTACGCCTGCGCCTGGTGTCAGAAGGCAGTTTTTGGGAGAACCTATCGCACCCGGTCGGCGGCCAACTCCGCAGAAGAGCTGCGCCTCATCAAAGAATCGTATCACCCCGACCAGATGCGCATTGTGGACGATATCACCGGCGTCGACAAGCGCTGGGTTCCGCAGTGGCGGAATGAGATCGTCGCGAGGGATGCCATGATCCCGTTCGAGTGCCTGACAGCGCGTCAATCTGGCGACCGAGGAGATGTTGGTCGCCTTACAGGGGGCAGGCTGTGCGAAGATCTTCTTCGGCGCAGAGTCGGGCTCGCAGAAAGTGCTCGACGCGATGAATAAGGGCGCGAAGGTCGAACAGATCTACCGGGCGGCCGAGTTGTGTCACAAGCTGAATATCCACACCTACTTCTTCATGATGATCGGCTATCTAAGTGAGGAGATGGAAGACCTGCGGTTATCGGCCAAGATGTTGCGTGACACCTTGCCCGATGAGTTCAGCACCGACGATCGCGTATCCCTTGCCCGGCACGACCTTCTACGAGCAGGTACGCGACCGGTTGATGTTCGAGTCGGACTGGATGCTGGATTGGGATTACACCGCCGAGAACAAATTACTTTTCAATCGCGGGAAATACAACACGTCCTTTTACCGGTGGGTCGGTAAGTGGCTGCACAAGGAATGGGAGGATGCTCGTTTGCAGGGCGGCCATCCCTATAACTTGATGGAGCAGGCAGACATCAAGGGCGGGTTGTATCTCAGCCGGGCGATGGTCAATCTGTTGGGCAGGTTGCCGACCTTCGGGACTGTCCAGTTCCAGCCGGCCGAGGGTCGTTGAGTTCTGCTCTGCGTGGAGCATCACAAACGCCCGGCGCAGTTTGACGATCTGGCCGGTTATCTGATACCTTTCAGAGTGTCGGATGGCTTCTCATAAGGAGGGAAGTAAGTAATATGAAGCGACATTTCTTGTTGGTAGTCGTCTTGTTGACTGCGGCGGTCCTGGTGGCTGCATGTGGCGGTGGGGGCGGCGGCCGGCGGCTCCGGCGGCTGCGCCGGGCGGCAACGCGGATGCAGGCAAAGCGTTGTTCGCGCAAAGCACCATTGGTTCTCAGCCTGGCTGCGTGACGTGTCATTCGCTGGATGCCGGTACGACGATTGTTGGCCCGTCCATGGCCGGGATCGGGGCAGCGGCGGCGAGCAAAGTCTCGGGCGAATCGGCCGAGCAATGGCTGCATAATTCGATTGTCAATCCGAACGCCTATCTTGAAGAGGGCTTTGCCGAGGGCATCATGCCGGCCTACGGTGATGCGTTGAGCGAACAGCAGGTCAACGATCTCGTAGCCTATCTGTTGTCCCTCAAATAGCGGGCATCCTCTCGCCCAACGGGCCACAGGCGGCGATCCGATCATGCGGGTCGCCGCTTTCGCGTCTGGTAACCGGCGACCGGGCGCGAAGCGGCGCCGGTTCCGTTGACCGGCGCGGTGTGCTAGAATGCATCGCATGCGGAACCTTATCCCCCGGTTCATCACCGATCAAATGCGCGATGGACGGTTCAGCGGCAATCTGCCGGCCGCCGGCCTTTTCATTGATATGTCGGGGTTCACGCGCATGACGGATGAACTCATGACGCACGGGCAGGCCGGATCTGAGGCGCTGGCCGTCATTATGCGGCGCGTGTTCGATCCCCTGATCGAGCACGTGGAGGCGCAAGCCGGTTTCGTGGCCGTCTTCGAGGGGGATGCATTTCAAGCGCTCTTCCCGGCTTCTGACCGATGATCACGCGGAGGCCGCGCGGCGCGCCCTGGCTGCGGCATGGCAGATGCAGCAATGGATGTCGGCTCATCCATATCAGGAAACGCCATACGGCGTGTTTGCGATCTCAGCGAAGATTGGTCTGGCGCTGGGCATGGCGGAGTGGGCCATCCTGACCGCCAGGACGGATGATCGAGCGCTTTACTATTTTCGGGGAACCGCTGATCGCGGAAGCCGCGGCGGCGCAAGGTCTGGCGGGGCGAGGTGAGATCATCCTGCAAGGGACGATCCGCGCTGCGCTTGCCGCCGAGATCGCAACCGAGGTTGTTTCCGGCAACGCGGCGATGCACCGGTTGACAGGGGTCCTCGCCGCGCCAACGGCCACCGAGGCGCCGCCGCCTCAAGCGCCGGATAGTGATCTCATTGCTCGCTTCGTGCCGAAGGAAGTGGCCGCATATCCTGTCAGCGGCGAGTTTCGTCATGCCGTCAGCCTGTTCATCCGATTTGCGCAGGAGCCCGAAGCCGCGGAAATCGAATCGTTAATTGACAAAGCCTTTGAGCTTCAGGACCGATATGGCGGGATGTTGAATCGGCTCAGCTTTGGCGACAAGGGCACGAATCTACTGTTGTTCTGGGGCGCGCCGACCAGCCACGAAAACGATATCGAGCGCGCCCTGGGTTATGCGCTGGATTTACGCGCCGAGGCCGGGCTGGAGTTCAGCGCAGGCATCACCTACCGGATTGCGCACGCGGGCTTCGTCGGTGGAGAGCGACGGGAAGACTATACGTGCTATAGTCGCGGGGTCAATCTGGCCGCGCGCTTGATGATGGCTGCGCCGATGGGCGCGATCTGGCTGGATGCGCCGGCGGCCGAACGCGCTCGCGACGCGTTCGAGTTGGCCCAGGTCGGAGCGCTCAGCTTCAAAGGTTTCGAGGACCGGCAGACGGTTTATGCCCTGTCCGGCAGGCGGCATAACCCCGCAGCGGCGCTTCGATGGCGCCCTGGTCGGTCGCCAGGCCGATCTTGCGAGGTTGTTCGCGTTTGCGCAGCCGCTTCGCGCGGGGTTGTCTCCCGGGTTGCTGGTCGTTTGGGGTGAAGCCGGCATCGGGAAAAGTCATCTGCTGGATGAGTTCATTCGGGAGGCCGATGGCCCGGCAGCGAATCATTGGCTTGTCGCACTGTGCCAGGCAGATCAAACCCTGCGCCAGTCCCTGAACCCGTTTCGCTACTGGTTACGCCGCTACTTCGATCAATCGGCCCCTGTGGCGGAGCATAACCGGCGCGCTTTCGAACAGCGCCTCGATGATCTGATTGCCGCCGTCGCCGTAATGGCGGGGGATTACTCAGCCCTGGCAGCCGAGTTGCAGAGAACGCGGTCCTTCCTCGGTGCGTTGGTGGACTTATATGAGCCTGGGTCCCTTTATGACCGACTCGACGCGCGGGGGCGGTTCGAGAACACGCTTCAGGCGCTGATCGCCCTGCTGCAAGCCGAGAGCCTGCGTCAACCTGTCATTCTTTACCTTGAAGATGCGCACTGGATGGATGAAGATTCGCGTGACTTTGTCGGCGGGCTGGCGCGCATGCTTTCTACGGAGGACGGACGCGCCTATCCGATTGCGATGATCGCGACGGCCCGCCCCGACCCCGGCAATGCGTTGTACGCGGAATCTGCGCCGCACGAGGAACTGAGACTATCCGGTCTTTCGAGCGCAGACCTCGCGGAGTTGGCTGCGGGGGTGCTGGGTGGGCCGCCGGCCCCGGGCCTTCTGGCGTTTCTGAATACTCGCGCCGAGGGCAATCCTTTCTTCGCCGATCAGTTGGTTCGTTACCTCCAGGATCACGATGCGCTTGTTTCCGGCCCCGGGGGTTGGGATTTGCTCCGCCAAGTGATCGAGGCGGCGCCTGTGCCCGACGGTGTGCAGGCCCTCCTGGTCGCACGCCTGGATCGCCTGACCGCCGAGGTGCGATCTGTCGTGCAAACTGCTGCGGTGTTAGGTCGCGAATTTGAGGTGCGCGTCCTTTCCGCCATGTTGCGCGGCGACGAACGCCTGCTCTCGACGGTCGAAGCGGCGGAGCGGGCCGCGATCTGGTCGGCGCTCGATGCGCTGCGATACCTGTTTCAGCATGCGTTATTGCGGGATGCAGCCTATGACATGCAGATTCGTTCGCGACTGGCGATGCTCCACGCGCTGGCGGCGTCCGGTTTACACGAGGTCTATGCGGATGACCTCGCGCCGCATTACGCCGATCTTGCCCACCACTATGGCCGCGCGGGTGACCTGGCAGGGGAAAGGCGCTATTCGCGATTGGCGGGAGAGCGCGCCGCTTCTCAGTATGCCAATGTGGAAGCCGAACGATTGCTGGCGCGGGCGCTGGCATTGACGCCCGAAGACGAATGGATGACCCGGTTCGAGTTGTTGTCGTCTCTGGAGCGCGTCCACGATCTCCAGGGGCAACGCGCCTCTCAGCAGGCCGACCTCGCCGGGCTCGCCGCGGTGGGTGATGCGCTGGGTGATCGGCAATTGTCGGCTGAAGCGGCGCTGCGGGCGGCGAACTATCCGCGCGTGACGGGTGACCTGGCGTCGGCGCGCGTGCAGGTTGAGCGAGCCGTGAGCTATGCGGATGGGGTATTGAGCGCACGCGCGCTCGCGCTGCGGGCGCGCATCCTGCTCCATGCGGGCGAGTATACGGAAGCCTTGCGCTGGTTAGAGGAGGCGCACGCCCGCGCCTTGCGGGTGGGTGATCGGAACCTGACGGCCCAGGCGCTCTACGACACGGGCATTGGCTACTATTACCAGGACCGGTTCTCTGAGGCGGCAGCCTACTTCGGCGAGGCGCAGCCGATCTATCGTGAGTTGGAAGATCGCCGGGGCGAAATCAACGCCCTGCTCATGTTCGGCACGATCTTCAGTCGTCAAGGCGATCACGACGCCGGGCGCGAACGACTAAACGAAGCGTTGGCGCTTTGTCATGAGATCGGTTGGCGGCATGGCGAGGCCTACGTGTTGGGCAATCTCGCCAATAGCTACTTCGAGTTGGGGGATTACGCGACGACGCGACGCCTGCACGAACATGCCCTGGCGCTCGCGCGTGAGATCGGCGATCAGGAGGGAGAGGCCGCGAGCCTTAGCACCCTGGGGCTCGTCGCCCATCGGCTTGGCGAGCCGACCCGCGCGCTGAATCTCTATCGGCAGGCGTCTGCCATACAGAGCGGAATCGGGGACTTGCGGGGCGAAGGCTATACATTGACGGGGATGGGGCACACGCTGGCCGATCTGGGAGACCTGGATGCTGCGGAGAAGGCATTCGGGAGGGCCCTGGAAATCCGCCGGCGTTTGGATCCGGAGACGCCGCTCGCCGTGGATGATCTGGTGGGACTGGCGATGGTTGCGCTTCGGCGCGGCGATGCGGGTCGGGCCGCGGCGTTTGCCGACGCCGCGGTCGCATGGATGGAAGAACGCGGCGTTGACGGCGTCGAGTTCCCGGTTCAGGCCTGGCTGGTCTGCTATCGCGCCTATGCGGCGAACGCCGGGGAGGATCGTTCGGGCCATGAGCGCGCAAGGGCGGCGCTGTCCCGCGGCAATGCTCTCTTACAGGCGCAGGCCGCCGCTATCAAGGATGACCAACTGCGCCGCGCCTTTCTCGATGCAGCGCCGCCTCACCGTGAGCTTCTTGAGGAGTGGCGACGGCTGGGTGAGTAAGACCGCCGTCACGGATCGTTCGTCGTGTGACGGCGTAAGATGTGTTCCCGTGGCCCGCTGTTGTCCCAGGCGACCGGCGGCTCCATCGTCACGTCACCTACCCGGAAGATGACCTCGGATTCGGGCGCGCCGCACACTGGCTCCTGGCCCATCTCCGCGGCCATCACTTTGATCGAATAGCGAATGCCGTCGGTGTCATCTGCGCTCGTGACCCCCTCCCCGCAGAGCGCCTCGCCGATCCACGCGGTCACCTGTTCTCCAGGTTCGGGCGCGAAGCCGGCTTCGCCGGTGATGCTTCCGTAATAAATGGCCGGCGGCGGACGACGACCGGACGCGGTTTCCGCCGAAATCGAACCGATTGGGCGCGCCGTCGCGGTGGTGGTGATGGCAGTGGCGACCTTGAGTTGCAGCGTGATCGGCTCGCTCGCGTTGATCCAGTAGCCGCGCCCGAATTCCAGCCGTTCGAGATCGTTGACCCACTCCGGCGCGTCCACATTGTAAACTTTCCAGGGGTTCGCCGGATCCTGGCTGTCGTAGCCATAGACGGTGCTATAGCGACCCGCCACAGACGCCAACGCCTCCGCAACCGGCCGACTTTCCGGCACCGGGTAGGAGAAGAGGTTCCAACCCGACACATACACCGGGATATCCACGGCGGCGATGAGCGCATAGATGCCGGACTCTTCGGCCGGGGCCGTCGCGAGGTTTTCGACGGTATCCAGTTTCGTGTCCAGTCCTTGCCAGGTTGCGCCTTCGTCATCTGAGAAGTACAGCCGCAGGGTATGCTCGTAACCGTCCGGTACGTCGCGCTGGAGATAATTGAAGGCAACTGTTCGGGAGATAGCCTGGGTAGCCTCGAAGCGATAGCCCTGGCCGACGACCGTGTACCAGGCCGGCAGGCCGGGGATGGCGGGAAGCGCCAGCAGCGATGACGTCCCGGTGTCGGCCAGGATGTTCTTGCTGTTGAAAATCGTCACCTGACCATCCGCCGACGCGATCGGCGCGTCGAAGGACCGCCGGTTCGCGCCCCAGGCGCGTGTGTCGGTCCCCAGCCCACCGCGTGAGTTCCCGAGTTGGTCCAAGACCGCCACGTGAATTAGGCCCCAGCCCACCGCGCGAATTTGGCCCTAACCCGCCGCGCGAGTTGGGCCCCGGCCCAGTCCGCCGCGCGAGTTCGGTCCCAATCCACCCCGCGAGTTGGGACCCAGTCCGCCCCGCGAGTTGGGCCCCAGGTCGCCCTGTGCATACAGTACACCGGGCGCTTGCCATTGGTCCCAGGTCAACGGATCTACGAAGAACTGGCTGATGGCTTCCTGTTGCGACCCTTCGACCCAGATGCGGACGAATCCGCTGTAGGCAGGATACTCAAGCGGGATGACCTGCGTGAACAGCCCCGGCTCTGCGCCGTCAACCGGCGTCATCCGGGCGACGGGCGAGATGACCCTCCCGCCGTCGGGTGAGCCGTAGGCCGGAATGACCTGGACGTTGAGCTGTCCTGCCGTGATGGGGACGCTGACGGTGATCGCCAGCGTGGGCTGGAACCGGGGGACGGTCTCTGTGATCACGCGTGTGACCGTGATGGGGAGCGATGCGGTGACGACGTCCGAAGCCATCACGGCGTCTACGGTGCGCGTCACGGTGATGCTTGCCAATGGGATCTCGGTGGGCTGGACGCGCATATTCGGTTGCCAGCCCGCGACTTCATTCATGCGGATAGAGGTCAGCCCGGTCTGCATGTTGTCAATGCAGCCGATGCGCGCCGGGTCGTCGCTGTTATCGAAGACGCAGAGCCGGTCGCGGGGGCTTGCGCCGCGAACCTTGATGTGATCGGCCTTGCTCGTGGAGCCGAGGGCGATGACCTCATCATCCCGCAAGCTGGACGTTCCCTGTGTCTTGAAGAGATAGGCGTAGCCCTGCGGCACAATGAATCGTTCGCCGGTCGTCGCATCGCGCAGGTCTATGTTGCGCGAAGGCAGGGTGCGGGCGGCGGACTCAGGATCGAGGCGGATGACCTGTGTCACGTCGAGCGGCAGGGCCGCGGGGCCATCGTTTTTGTTTTCGCCCGCCAGCTCAGGATAGAAGGCCCGGATGGTCTCCCAGTCGGAGCGACCGGTCAGTTGTTCCGCCACGGTCTGCCAGCAATTCCTGGCCTGCTCCGCCCATGCATCGGCGTCGAGGAATTCGCTATACTCGTCATCGTAAGCCGTGGTCATGAAACTGCCGATGCAATCCACGGCGGTCACGGCGCCATCTTCATCGAAGCCCAGGTAGTTGTCGGGCAGATACAGATAGTAATGGCCGAACTCGTGCGCGAAGGCGCGTTGCCAGTCCTGTCCCAGGTCGGCGCGGCTTTCGCCGAAGGGATCCCAGACCGGGCCCATCCGAATCTGCCCCGGATAGAAGGCGTTCTCGATGGTCTTCGTCGGGCTGATCACATCGTCGGTCGGCAGTTCGACGACGCCGCCCATGCTGGCGCGTGGTCGCACGCCGTTGCCGGCATACATCACCACATCCGAACCGAGCCAGGCTTCCTTCGCCTGGTGGAGCCAGACGTTGCCCAGCGCCATCCGGCCGTTGCTGACGTCGTATAACAGTTCTGAGGAGCGTTTGATCGCCGTTTCCAACTCCTCAAGGAACCCTTCATCGTTGCGTGCATCCCACTCCAGCGACAGATCCATGTTGAACAGGATGAGGGGGTTATCCGCTGAAACGACCAACTCTTGAGATCCGCCGGAGCGCGGGACGGTAAGCCACCGAACGCCGACCTCGGTGGGCGCGCCGCTGGTATAGTAGAGGGTAGAGCTTTGCGTTGCGCTGACCGGCAGCATGGCGAAGAGCCGATCGCCCGGCAGAATCTGGCCGCCGCCGCGCAAATAGCCGTTGGCGTCGGTCTGCAACGGCTCGCCCGACGGGTCGCTGAGCGCCTGCGCCCCCGAATCCTGTCCCGCGGGCAGACGGAGGACGTAGGCGCCTGCGACGACGTTCTCACTGGTCACGGTATCGCTGTAGACGCGAATCTGGCGACCGGTGGCGCGGAAGGGATAGGTGGCCGCGGCGACGTAGGGCCATTGTTGCGCATCGGGCACACCGCCGGCGGCGGGCCGGAAGTCCGGATACGCTTTCAGTCGCAAGGTGAGGTTGTCGTTCTGATCGGCCAGCCCGCTGTCGAAGGTGTCCCACCGATAGGTCTGTGCGATGCGGCCTTCCGGCGACGGCGCGGCCTGGGTGGGCAGCGTCGTCGTCACAACGCCCGTGACCGCCTGCGCCGCAAGCCAATGACCGCCGCCGGTCGGTGAATAGGTCAGCTCGATGCGCCGGACGTCGTCGCCATCCGCATCATAGAGGCCATAGCGGACGGGAATGCGCTGCCCGGTGACGCTGAAGGTCGAAGCGATGGCTTCGGCGTCGGGGTCGGCGCCCGGCCTTACGACGAACGCCGATCCGGGGTTGTTGGGGAGTCGCGCCGGTTGGCGCGAGCGGTTCAGTGCGATGGCGTTACCGTCAGGGCTCGCGCCGACCAGATCGGGGTCGCCGTCGCCGTCCAGGTCGCCGGCCGATGCGGCGGCGAGCGCGTCGCCCGAGAGCGTGCGCGAGGACGGGAAGGCGCCGTCGCCGTCGTTGAGGAACACCGCGCCGGCGGCGTCTGCATAGGTGTTGATGATATCCACGTCGCCGTCGCCGTCCCAATCGGTGAGGGCGAGATGATTCGTTCGGAAGCGGTCATCGCCGAAGCTGCGCCCGGATGTGAAATCGGCCGCGCCGCCGTTCAGGAAGATGAAATTCCGGCGTCCGTCGAGGCCGCTGTTCCCGACGACGATATCCAGGTCGCCGTCGCCGTCGAGGTCGCCGAGCACGATGCTGTTGGTGTTATCGGGGTCGCCCGGCAAGGTCCTGGCCGCCTCAAGGTCGAAGCCGCCCGCGCCGTCATTCAGATAGATGACGTTGCGTTCGCCCGAACGCGCCCCGCTGTTCCCGGCCGCGATATCCGGGTCGCCGTCGCCATCCAGATCGCCGACGGCCAGGGCGCGAATATGTGTGGAGGTTTCGCCCAGTGGATGTTCGGCGCCATCCCACGTGTAGTTCCCGGAACCGTCATTCAGATAAATGTAGCCGGGCGCGCCTTCGTTCGCGGTCGAGATGGGGGGGCTGTCGCCTTCTGCGTCCAGCGCGGCCGGGTCGGCGACCGGCGCGTCCGCCCCCGCGTAGCCGGCGATGATATCCAGGTCCCCGTCGGCGTCAATGTCCGCCAGGGCCACCGCCGTTGCATCCGGGCGACCCACTTCACTGCCGGCGTCGAAGCCGCCCTGGCCGTAATTCGAGAAGACGAGCAGGCTCCGGCCCGCCGCAGCGACGACCGCGTCCAGATCGCCGTCGCCGTCGAGGTTGCCCAGCGCCAGATCGTTGACGGCCATCGCGTCGCCGAACGTCGTGACCGTCTCAAAGCCGGCCTGACCGTCATTCAGGTAGGCGCGACCGGGCTGATTCGCCCCGGCGGTGACCACATCCAGGGCGCCGTCCCAGTTCACGTCGCCGAGGAAGACGGACGTTGATGCGTCGGTGGGCGCGCCGAGTGGGTTGGGCGACGGCAATGCGCCGGCCCCATCGTTCGCGTACACGGCGTTTCGTCCGCGGTAATTGCCGACGATGACGTCCAGGTCGCCGTCATCGTCCACGTCGGCTGCTGCGATGGCGAACGTCGCGTCGGCCCCCGTGCCGTAGGTCAGGCGATTGGCGGGAGCATCAAAGCGCCCGCCGCCATCGTTCAGGTAGATGGCATTCTCTCCCAGCGACAGCCCGGTCACGACGTCCAGCGCACCGTCTCCGTTCATATCGGCCAGAGTCAAGCCGAGGGTGACGGCGTCAGAGCTGCCGAAGGTGTGCGATAACTCGAAGCGACCGTCCCCGTCGTTCAGATAGAGCGATGAGGGATGCCGTACGAATGTGGCGACGATATCCAGATCGCCGTCGCCGTCCATGTCGCCCAGGGCCACGCGTCGCGCTTGACCGGGAGCGGCTTCCGCGCCAAAGCAGGTCAGTCCGTCAACGGGTTGCCCGGCCGTGCAGACCCCCGGAGATTCGTTGGCGAAGTTACCCAGACCATCGTTGAGATAGACGACATTCTGAGCGCCCTGCCTCGCTGCGCCGTTGCCCGATACGACGATATCCAGGTGGCCGTCGTCGTTCACATCTCCCAGGGCAAGGCCTTCGGTCTGCAACCCGCCAAAACAGCGATAATCCCCGGCGTCGGACGCGCACGTCTCGATTGCGCCCTGGTGGAAACGGGCGTCGCCCCGGTTCAGGTAGATTGCGTTCTGCCCGTCATACGCGCCGACGGCGATATCGAGATGTCCGTCGCCGTTCACGTCACCCAGGGCGATGCTCCGCGCCTGTATTGCCTCCGGCCCAAACGGGATGGATTCGGTGAAATTGCCCTGTCCATCGTTCAGGTAGACGACGCTTTGTTGCCCGATATACCCGGCGGCCAGATCGAGGTCGCCGTCCGCGTCCAGGTCGCCGGCCGCCAATGTCGCCGTCCGACCGATGCTTTCCCCGAAGCAGCGCACCGCCTCCAGCATGGCATCGCAACTGGAAGGCGCGCCATCCAGAAACCCGCCGGTTCCATCGTTCAAATAGATGAAGTCTTGCTGACGATCATTGCCAACGGCGATATCCAGGTCGCCGTCATTATCGAAGTCACCCGTGATGAGGGTGCGCGTCGCATCGCGCCCTGTGCCGAACCGGGTGGCAGCGCCGAAATCGGGCGCGCCTGCGCGAACGAGCCGTCGGCGTCAAGGCGAGAGCGCCGCACATCAGGAGGATCCAAAGGGTTCTGTGTTTTGTCGTTGGATGGACGAACGTCATCGCGGGTTCTCCTGAGCGTATCGTGCGTTATGGATTCAATCTATGCACAAACATCATACATTAAAACGAGGTTGAGAGCAAACTCGCGAGACGTTCAAGGTTGGCTGAGACACTGCGCGTGATTCGGGGCTTTCGCGCTTCGACGGTAGAATGGATGAGGATGGAAGTCCGAACCTATCCGAAGGTTGAACCGTTGGATTTCGATGCGCCGCACCGTATCGCCCTGATTGCCCCGTTTGGCCTCAGCGCCAAAGGGACGACGCGCGCCCGCGTCCTCCCCCTGGGGAAAGCGCTGGCGCGGCAGGGCAGGCAGATCACCGTGTTCGTGCCCACTTACGATAGTCCCCAGGACGCCGGACACAGTTGGGCTGAAGATGGTGTTGACATCATCGCGCTGGGTCTGCCGGCCGGTTCCGGGGCCGGTCCCGGTCTGGGTCATGTTGGGCTGGGCGTGAGCCTGGCTCGCGCCGTGCAGGCGTGGGGGCCGGATGTAGTGCACGTGTTCAAGCCGAAGGGGCCTTCCGGGCTGGCGGGGATGACCCTGTGGGCGCAGCGAGCGCCGTCCGGGCTGGTGATAGACGCCGACGACTGGGAGGGGCCGGGGGGCTGGAACGATGATCCGCGCACCGGGTATTCCATCGCTGCGCGCAGAGTCTTTGCGTGGCAGGAGCGCTTCGGGCTTTCCCATGCGGATGCGTGGACGGTGACCAGCGCCTGTCTACGCGAGCGCGCGGTGAACTATGGCGCGGAGGACGCGCGCATTGTGCATCTCCCGAATGGTATTGCAGCGCCGGCGCAGACGGGGACAAGCCGTGACCCGGAATCGAACACCGTGTTATTGTATACCCGGTTCGCCGGGGTACGGGTTGCGGACGTCGCAGCCGTGTGGGCGCAGGCGCGAGGCCTGATCCCCGACGCACGGCTGATGGTGGTCGGGCGCGGGCTGGCGGGCGAAGAGGAAGACTTGGCCCGATTGCCCGGTGTAACTTGCGCTGGCTGGGTGGCCGAAGACGAGCTCCCAAGGTGGTTTGCCCGGTGCGCCGTCGCTGTGTTACCTTGGGCGGATACGCCGACGAACCGGGCGCGGCATAGCGCCAAGCTGCTTGAGTTGATGGGCGCGGAGCTGCCGATTGTGGCCTACGCAGTTGGCGAAATACCGGCGACGTTGGGCGATGCGGGGGTGTTGGTCGCGCCGGGTGACGCGGCGGCGTTTGCATCGGCCGTAGCGATGCTTTTGAACGATCCGGGGCGGGCCGGCTCTTTGGGCGCGGCCGCGCGGGGCCGTGTCGCCGCACAGTTCACATGGGCGCAATTGGCTGCGCGCGCGCTGGAAGCCTATCGAGTTGCACTCTGCCGGCGCGCCCAACGCCGATGATCAATTGACATAAATCGAGGTAAGATGCTGCATAAGGTTTGGGAAAGCGGTCCGGCGCGCTGGGGGCTGGCCTTCGGGTGGATGGGTTTTATATTCTATCTGTCGTCGCTGCCCAGCATCCCGTATTTTGGCGCGGGGTGGAATACAGAGTTGAGAGATATCGCGGGGCATTTCACCGTATATGCAGTGCTGGCGGTGTTGTGGGAGCGGGCGCTGGCCCGGGCCGGCGTGGAGCGGGCGGCGCGCTCGGGCTTTCGTGATTGCTGTCATCTATAGTTTCACCGATGAGTTTCATCAGAGTTTTGTGCCAGGACGTTCCCCCGATCTCTTCGACATTGCCACGGATGCGGCAGGCGCGGCTTTTGGGCTCTGGCTCATGAGCCGGGCCCAGATCAGGCGGGCGCGTACGAGCTTGCCCGACCGGCGGCGGCCTGAAAAAGTTGGCTAAAAATTAACGGGGCCGGACATTATATACTCGCGCACGTTCCCCTGTGTTTCGGGCGGTAAGGCAGCCAGTTCGGCGTAGAGGTCTTCCATCTCATGGCGGCCTTTTAAGCATTGGTGAGCAGAGGACTCAGCCGATCATGCAACTCGTCTTCCAGCGTGGGTTGCCCGATGACTTGCAGCTCGTAGCGCACGCGCTGGATGGGATGCTCGATATTGGCGACGCGAGTCAAATCAATCGGTGTGGCCGAGAGCACGAGATCGCACGGCACGCGCCGGATTGTTTCTTCGAGATCTCGGATCTGGTCGGGTCCGTAGCCCATGGCGGGCAATAGCGTGCCGATCTCGGGATACTTCTCGAATGTCTCGGTGATGGTTCCCACGGTGTAGGGCCGAGGGTCAATGATCTCGGCGGCGCCGAAGCGGCGCGCCGCCACGATGCCCGCCCCGTATTTCATCTCGCCATGGGTCAGGGTCGGCCCGTCTTCAATGACCAGCACCCGCTTGCCGCGAATCGCGCCGGGGTCGGGGACGTAGATCGGCGATGCGGCCTCGATGAGGACGGCTTTGGGATTCATCGCCGCCGCACTGTCGCGCACGATGGCTATCGGGATGAGATCGGCCGTATCCACTTTGTTGATGACGATGACGTCCGCGCGGCGGAAGTTGGCCTCGCCCGGATAGTAGGTGCGCTCGTGCCCGGCCCTGTGAGGGTCTGCGACCACGATGTGAACGTCGGGCAGGAAGAAAGGCAGGTCGTTGTTGCCGCCATCCCACAACACGACATCGGCTTCTTGTTCGGCCTGCCGCAGAATTGCCTCGTAATCCACGCCGGCGTAAACGGTGATGCAGCGGTCAATGTGCGGCTCGTATTCTTCGCGCTCTTCGATGGTGCAGTCATACCGGTCGAGATCGTCATAGGTCGCGAACCGCTGGACGCGCTGGCGTACGAGATCACCATAGGGCATGGGGTGGCGCACGGCGACGACGCGTAAGCCCATGTCGCGCAGCAGGCTACCCACGTAGCGCGTGGTCTGTGATTTGCCTGCGCCCGTGCGGACCGCGCAGACGGCGACCACAGGTTTCGTCGAGCGGAGCATCGTCTGCTTGCCGCCGATGAGCCGGAAGTCCGCGCCGGCGGCGAGGACGATGCCGGCCTTGTCCATCACGTACTGGTGGGGCACGTCAGAGTAAGCGAAGATGACCTGGTCAATATCCAGTTCGGTGATGAGCCGGGGCAGGTCGCTTTCGGGGTAGATCGGGATGCCCTGTGGATAGAACGGCCCGGCCAATTCAGGCGGATAGCGGCGGCCCTCGATGTTGGGGATCTGGGTTGCCGTGAAGGCTACGATCTCGTCGCGATTATCGTCTCGGAATACGGTATTGAAATTGTGAAAATCACGCCCGGCGGCGCCCATAATCAGAATGCGTTGTCTCTCCATTGGGACACTCTCATCCTCCGGATGATGTTTCGGATGCGGCCTCGCCGGTCGTCATCGAGATGTCGCGCGGTCTGTATGCGATCCTGGCGAACACAATACCGAGCACGTAGAGCAGCATGAGCGGCCCCATGACAAGGGCCATGTTGACCGGGTCAACCGTGGGGGTAATCATGGCAGCGACGACCGCCATGCCGATGATGGCGAAACGCCACTGCTTGGCCATAGCCTGCGGCGAGACAAGGCCGAGCCGCGCGAGCAAGCCCATCACGAGGGGCGTCAAAAACGCCGCGCCGATCCAGAGCAGGACGGCAAGCACAAAGGAAAAGTACTCGCGGATGTTCCAACTGGCGGTGGCAAATTCCGTGCCGAAGGACATCAGATACTTCAACCCGTAGGGCAGCATGATGAAGTAAGCGAACGTCATGCCGGTGATGAAGAAGACGACAACCAGCGGCACGCCGAAGAAGGCGACGCCGCGGAAGATGGACAGCTCTTCCGGCGACTCGAGCGCGGGTTTGATGAAAAGCAGCACCTGGTAGAAGAGCACGGGCAGCGCAACGACCACTGCTGCGCTGAGGATGACTTGGAAGTAAGTCCAGATCATGTCGGTCGGTCGCAGCACGATCAATTCCGTCCCCTGTGCGGGTTTGGTCAGAATGGTGAGGATCTGATCAGCGAAAACGGCGGCGATGATCCCGCCGATAACCATTGCCGCAATCACGATGAAGATGCGTTTGCGGAGTTCGACCAGGTGCTCCACCGCGCCGTACATGATCTGGATGAGGTCGTAGAAGGGGCTCTGGCTGGCTTCCCAGGAGCGCCGCGCCTGATCCATGGTCATGGGGGGCAAGTCTTGTTGTGAGCGGCGGAAATTCGACAGCATCAGCCACATTTGCTCGATGCCTGCCGGTAGTTTGGACGGGCCAAGCAAGGCTATGGCCACGATAATGAGCATGACAAGGCCGAAAACGCCGGTGAACGACATTGATCTATCCCTGAGTTTCGATGGGTGGATTCACGGTTGGTGCGGGCGCCGGAAGATTGGTAGTTGGAGGCGCGGCGCTTTCGGTGGGCGGCGCGGCCTCTCCCAGCGTGGGCGGGGCAATCCGCGGCTCGGGGTCTGCGGGCCGGGCCGTTTCTTCCGGCTCGCCATCCAGGCTGAGTTCGCGCATCACCGATTCGCGCAGCGCCTTGGCCGGATCCTTCATGTTTTTCGCCGCACTCGTCATCGAGGCCGCGACTTTCGAGACTTCCTGGAACGGTTCAGCGACTTCCTGGAACGGTTGCTTGATATCGTTGATCGGCGATTCGACGGATTGGCGCGCTGCATCCACCTCGCGTGAAAACTCGCGCGTGGCGCGTCGCATATCCTTGACGCTGCGGCCCAACTTTGCGCCCATCTGAGGCAACCGATCTGGTCCAATGAAGACGAGAGCAATGATCAGGATGAACAGCAACTCGAGGGGGCCAATACCTAAGATGTCCACGATTAATCCTTTGCCGCCTCGGAGATCGGGGCCGCCGGTTCGACCTCAGTGTGGTCGCCCATCGCTGCGCCGAGCACGCCGTTCACGAAACGCGGGCTGGAGTCGCTGCCGAACATCTTGGCAAGGTCCACGGCTTCGTTGATGGCGACTTTTGGCGGAGTTCCCACAGCTTCGGATAACTCAACGAGCGCGATGCGAAGGATATTGCGATCCACGACGGCAATCTGTGCGACGGGCCAGGCCGGGGCATGGCGTTGGATGCGGGCATCCAGCGAGGTTTTTTGTTTCACCACGCTGCTCACAATGAGCCGCAGGAACGCTTCGCCTTCAGGCGTGAGGGGCTGTTCCGCCAGGCGGAACGCGATGACATTGTCGGCGGGATGATGTGTCGTATCGAGTTCGTAAAGCGCCTGCAACGCGCTGATACGCGCAAGTCGCCGGATATGTACGGATGTCATCGGTTCCTCATGCGGGCTGCGAATCCAGCGCGACGCCCTCGATGTGCACGTCTACGCGAAAAACGGGCATGCCCACCATATGTTCAATCGCCCGGCGCACGTCTTCCTGGATCGCCTCGCCCAGCTTCAAGAGGTTGGCATCGGGCGCGGCGATAATGTGCAATTCGACCGTCACGCCGGCCGGGGCGAGCGTGACAATGACGCCGTCATCAGAGGCCGTGGCGGCGCGCAGTCCCCTGACCGGCGCGTGGTGAGTCGCCAATCTCTGGACGCCGCTATTTTCCAGTACCGTCAAACGCACGATGGCGGTCAACACGCTCGGCGCGATCGTGACTTTACCCTGGACCTCTTCCATCGAGTTCCTCCTGCGATCTCAGATCAACCCGCCGTCAACGCTCAGAACTTGCCCCGTGATGAAGGCGGCGCGATCGCTGGCCAGGAAGGCCACCGCATACGCGATCTCTTCGGGCAACGCGAACCGTCCAAGGGGCGTCAACTCGATGATCCGCTGCTTTTGCTCTTCCGCCAGCACTTCGGTCAGGGCCGTGGGCACGAACCCCGGCGCGACGGCATTGACGGTGATATTCCGGCCGCCGACCTCTTTCGCCAGGGCTTTGGTGAAGCCGATCATCCCTGCCTTTGACGCCGAGTAATTGGTCTGTCCGGCATTGCCGGAGATGCCGGAAACCGACGTGATGTTAATGATACGGCCGTCGCGTTGCTTGAACATCGGGCGAAGCGCGGCCTTACTGCAATTATACGCACTTTTCAAATTTGTGCGTATCACCGTATCCCAGGCCTCTTCGCTCATCAGCATCAGCAGGGTGTCACGCGTGGTGCCTGCGTTGTTCACCAGGATATCGAGCCGCCCGAAGCGTTCGACCGTCTCTTTGATGAGGCGTTGCGCATCGCCCCACAGGCTGACGTCGGCTTGCAGCGCGACCGCGTGTCCGCCGGCGGCTTCGATCTGCGCGACGATCGCTTGCGCTTGCTCCGCGCTGTCCCGGTGGTTGATGATGACCGTTGCGCCCTGGGCCGCGAGTTCGGCGGCAATCGCTGCCCCGATGCCGCGTGAGCTTCCCGTGACGACGGCGACTTTATCATTCAACATGCTTCGGCTCCGCTCAAAGGCTTGCCAGGTCGCCGGGTTCGGCGACGTTGGCGGTGATGGCGTGCGGCTCGATGCGTTTCACCAGCCCGGTTAGCACCTGCCCGGGACCGACCTCGATGAATCGGCGTCGCGCCGCCGGCGCCGATGAAACGCACCGAATCGGTCCAGCGGACGGAGGAGGTGAGTTGCGCCGTCAATTCGCGCCGGATCGCCGCCGCGTCTGCCAGCGGGGTCGCGGCGATGTTGCCGATGACCGGGATGCGCGGCGTTTGGAAAGGCGTAGCTTCCACGACTTCCGCAAACGCATCGGCGGCAGGCTGCATCAGCGCCGAATGCGAGGCGATGCTCACGGCAAGGACGCGCACCCGACCGCCGGCGGCGGTTGCCAGCTCGGCGGCGGCGGCAATGCCCGCTGCGCCGCCTGAGATGACGACCTGACCGGGGGAGTTGTAAGTTGGCGACCTGTATGACCTCCCCGGAGGATCGGGCGGCCTGGGCGCAAATGTCGGCGACCCGGGCATCTTCCAGGCGCAGGATGGCGGCCATGCTGCCGGGCGCGGCCGTTCCGGCGCGCGCCATCAGCTCACCGCGCGTCCGCGTCAGGCGACGGCGTCGGCGAAGTCGAGGGCTTCGGCGGCGACCAGCGCGCTGTATTCGCCCAGGCTGTGACCGGCGACGAAACATGGCTCGGCCAGATCGGGCCGCTCGGTCTGCATGACCCGGAGCGCCGCGATGCTCGTCGTCAGGATGGCGGGTTGCGCGTTGCGCGTATCGGTGAGATCTTCGCCCGGTCCCGCAAAACATAGCTCAGACAGGCGAAATCCCAGGATCTCGTCGGCCTGCGCGAAGACGTCGCGCGCAACAGGCGTAGGTATCGGCCAACGCCGCGCCCATCCCAACGTGTTGAGACCCCTGGCCGGGGAAGATGAACGAATCGCAACTCATCAGCGAGTATATCCCTTGTCTTACGTTAGTTCAATGATGACAAAAGGGGAGACGTGGGGTCAGCCCCCAGGTCCCCCCTTTATGAAAGGACGTCAGCATCGGGCGCTGAGTCATGTCCCCGCCGGTTGTCAGCTCTTGGATGATTCGATTTCGATAACCGACATGCCGCGATAGGTTCCGCAATCGGGGCAAGCGCTATGGGGCCGCCGCAGCGAACCGCATTGAGTGCAGCGTACCAGGTGCAGCGCCGGGAGCGAGTCATGGGCGCGCCGGCGGTCGCGGCGGCCTTTGGAAAGCTTACGTTTTGGTTGAGGTGGCACAGACAGAACTCCTTACTATAACAAATACGGATTACGGTTTTAACAGATCAAGCAAAGCCGACCAGCGCGGATCAGGCTCCGGGCGGCAATCGCAAGGCCCTTCATTGAAGTTTTGCCCGCAGTTGGAGCAAAGGCCCCGACAATCGGGGCGGCAAAGGACATGTGAAGGCGCGGCCAGGACGGCGTCCTGACGGATCACTTCTTCCAGGTCCAGGATGTGGTGCTCATTAATCCAGAGCGCCGGGTCTTCCTCTTCAACTTTGATCGGTCGCCCGGTCATGATGTCAATCGTTGGCACGAACGTCTCCTCGATACGGAACGCCAACGGCGTTTCGACCGGTTCGAGACAGCGCGCGCAACTCAGCACGGCGTTGCCTTTCAGGTCGCCCTGGACGAGTACACCGATCTGGGTGCTGTCGAGCTTGACCACGCCTTTGACCAGGCTCTCGCCATCCGTGTCGCCTTGCACCAAATCAGGCGCGATTCGGCGCAAATCTGCGACGACTTCTCCTGTTCGGTTCGCCCCGATCGGTTCTTTGAGCAGTTGTGCAACGTTAAAAAGCAAATTCTCATTCATATTTTCGGGCCGCCGTCCGTAAATCTGTTTCCGCGTCAGTGCACCGCAATTTATACCCGGACGCCGGATGCTAAGGGGTTATTATAGGCGGTTGGGGGATTTGTGTCAAAAAGAGCCGCTATCTGTCCGCTTTTGAGGCTCCCGGGGTCAGGGCGCGCTGGCCCGCCTGGACTTCGCGCAACAACCGCTGGATGCGATTTTCCAGGCCGTTCAACTGATTGACCACATACGAGTCCGTTTCAGCGCGGAGACCGTTGGCACGCTGCTCGGCTTCCGCTTGAATCTCTCGGGCGCGCTGGCGCGCGATTTGCAGCACCACCTGGTCATCGGCGCGCGCCTGAGCCTGCATCTGTGCGTCTTCGATGATGTGCTTTGCTTGCGCGTGGGCGTCATTCAGGATGCGATCACGCTCTTTGGCGAGTTGCTGCCCCATGATGACGTCGTCGGGAATCTCATCGCGCATCAGCGCGATGATGTGTGTCAGGGCGGCCTCATCAATGAGGACTTTCCCGCTGGCCGGGACGCGAATGCCCCGCTGTACTAAATTGTCCAGTGCGTCAATCAATTGTTGCATGGCGACGGTAACTCCAGTTTGCTTGATTGGCCGTGCGGGGCATGCGACGCGTCCGGCGGCGGGCCTGATGATCAGTCTCTGGATGAGGCCAGGGCTTGCACCTTCAACGGCGACCCGGTCTCGGCAAAGCGCAGCCTCGAGCGTGTTCTGAACGATGATGGGCGCCATGGCCGAGATGTCCCCGCCCAGAAACGCGATTTCTTTCAGGATGGTTGAGCTGAGATACGCGTATTCGAGGCTGGTCATCAGACAAACGAATTCTACATCCGGCGCCAGCGTCTTGTTGGTCAACGCCATCTGAAACTCATATTCAAAATCGGAAATAGCGCGTAGACCGCGCACCATGACCGACGCGCCGATTGCGCGCGCAAAATCCACCGTCAGGCCTTTATACGCCATTACCCGCACATTGGGCAAGTGTTCGAGACATTCACGACAGAGCGCAATGCGCTGGTTCGTTTCCAGGAGCAGCGTCTTGGGCGGAGTGTCGTATACGCCGATGATCAACTCGTCGAACAGGGCCGCCGCCCGCGTTGCAATGTCTATGTGGCCGTTGTGAATCGGGTCAAAAGTGCCCGGATAGATGGCTCGAGTCATGGCTCTCTTCTCAACTCAGGTCTGCGGCGCCCGACCAGAACGCAGCCACCTGCTGCGCCAGCGCGTGGTGGTCGGGGTGGGTGAATTGTGGGTCTTCGGCGAACAGCCGTTGCGCAGCGGCGCGCGCCAGCTCCAACGTGCGCAAGTCGCCCAGTTCCGCCGTCTGGAGCGGCGGCAGGCCGCTCTGGCGCGTCCCGAAGAAATCGCCCGGGCCGCGCATTTCCAGGTCAATCTGCGCCAGCGCAAAGCCATCATTGTTGGTTTCCAACGCCTGAAGCCGTTGTGCACCGTCGCCTGCGCCTGCATCGGAAAGCAAGATACAATACGATGGATGCTCGCCGCGCCCCACCCGGCCGCGGAACTGATGCAACTGAGCCAGGCCGAAACGCTCCGCGCCCTCGATGACGATGACCGTGGCGTTGGGCACATCAATGCCCACTTCGACGATGCTCGTGGCGACCAGCACATCGAATTCGCCGGCGCTGAAGGCGCGCATCACGGAATCCTTCTCGTCGCCCTTGAGCCGCCCATGCAACAGCCCCAGACGCAGGTCGGGGAACACCTCACGGCCCAGACGTTCGTGTTCCGTGACGGCGGCCGGTGTATCCGGCTGTTCGCCTTCTTCGACCAGTGGATAGACCATGAACGCTTGCCGCCCGCTCTCGGCCTGCCGGCGGATGAACGCATAGGCGCGCTCGCGTTGCACAGAGGTCAGCCATTTGGTCTTGATGGGCGTCCGGCCGGGCGGCATTTCGTCAATCACGGAAACGTCGAGATCGCCGTAAAGCGTCAGGGCCAGCGAACGGGGGATGGGCGTGGCGCTCATCACCAGCACGTGCGGCTGGATGCCCTTCTGCCGCAACGCAGCGCGTTGCTCGACGCCGAACCGGTGTTGCTCATCCACCACGGCGACGGCCAGTTCCCGAAACGCCACATCCTCCTGAATCAGCGCGTGGGTGCCGATCGCGATATCAACGTCGCCGGCGGCCAGGTCCGCCAGGGCGGTCTCGCGTTCGCCCTGCGACATGCGCCCCGTGAAGAGCGCGATGCGTACGGGCCGGTGATGTTGGGGATGCTCGATTCCGGCGAACATTTTCGCAAATGAGCGCGCGTGTTGTTCTGCAAGGATTTCGGTGGGCGCCATGATGGCTCCCTGCGCGCCGTTCGCCACGGCCAACCACAGCGCCGCCGCCGCGACTGCCGTTTTTCCCGACCCCACATCGCCTTGCACCAGTCGGCTCATCGGCTGAGACCGGCCAAGGTCGGCTACAATTTCACCGAGGGCGCGCTGTTGGGCCCCGGTGAGGGGGAAGGGCAGCGTGTCTACGAACGCGGCCACCAACGGCGCGTCCGACGGCAACGGTTTGGCGTTCTGGTCGCGGAACGTTTTGCGCCGGCTCAGGACGCCCAGTTGCAGCAAGAAGAATTCATCGAAGCTCAAACGGCGATGCGCCTGTTCGAGCCGCTGTTGATTGTCGGGGAAGTGAATCTGACTCAGGGCCTGACCCAGCGGCATCAAATCGGCCTCACGGCGCACATCTTCCGGCAAGAAATCGGGCAGATCACCGCCCCAGGCGTCCACGGCTTTCTTGATCACGCCGCTCAGCCAGCCTGTGGTCAGGCCCTCAGTCTGTGGGTAGATCGGTCGGATGCGCCCGGTATTGATGTCTTGTTTTTCCAGCGATTCATGGATTGGGTTGCGTATGAGCGGTTGCCCGCGATAGCTGTCAACCTTGCCGCTGAAGCGATACGCGCGCCCGCGCTGAATCTGGCGCTCGATGTAGGGGTTGAACCAGGTCATCATCATCTCGCCGGTGCCGTCGCCGACCACCGCTGTGACTATCTTGCGGCCTTCCCCGATGATGTGCGACTCGATTTTCCAGGGCGTGGCGATGATGGTCACTTGCTCGCCATAGCGCAGCCGGTCAATCGTGCGGAATTGGCTGTAGTCCTCGTAGCGACGGGGCAGCAAATAGAGCAGGTCACGGATCGAACGGACGCCAAGTTTCTCGAGTTTTTGCGCCTGGACCGGCCCCACCGAAGGCAGTTGCCTGACGTCTGCTTCCAACCCGAATGCCGGGGCTTCCGTTTTGGTAGGTTGTCTGGCAGGCGTCCTGGGGCTCGTCTCGGATTTCTTGCTCTCCGCGGCGCGCGGGGTCTGGGGAGGCGGCGATTCGGGCCGGGGCGCCTGTTTTGGCGCAGGCGGCGGCTCGGGCAAACCATTGCCGGGTTTTGACGGCGTGGGTTTGACGATGGGCGGCAACGATGGTTCGCCGGGCTGTTCCGCGGCGTCTTTGGCCGGCGCCGGCAGTTCCTCTGTTTTCTGCCTCTCCTCTGAAGCCGACGCAGACCCTCCTGACATGGCGTCTACGCGGGCCAGTATCTTTTCGATAATGCGTTCGCGGACTATCGGATCATCCAGCGCGGGATAGCCAAGCATCAGCGCCACGATTTCGTTGACGGCCGCGTCATCGTTCGTTTCGGCGCGCGCGTCATGCTCCCATCGGCCGGCGAGTTTGTCAAGCCCGCCGATAACCGCCTTGTTGCGATAGCCCTGCTTGCGTTCAAGCTCCAGGATCTTGCCGAGGCGCGTGAAGGCATTGCTTGCGGTCATCAACGCGTTCCTTCATGTACGACGACGCCCATTGCCTTCGGCCCGATATGGACGGCGAGAGAAGGCGGATAACCGATGACCGGAAATTCCCGATTCGGATAGATCGTCTCCAGGCGTTCCAACAGTTGGGCGGCCTCCGTCTCGAAATCGTGCTGAATCAGGTGCAACTGGTTGATGCGCGAAAATTCGGAGATGAATTCGTATAGCTTATCTATGGCGCGGCCATAGCTGCGGACTTTCTCGACCGGGATCAGATCGCCGTCTTCCATCGTTGCAATTGGTTTTACGCCCAGCATCGTCCCCAGCATCGTCTGAGCCGGTCCCAGGCGATCCCACATTTCGAGATAATCCAGCGAGTCGGAGAAGAACAGGGCGTACATATGCGGGATCATGCCGCGCACGATTCGCACGACTTCGGCTTGCGGCGCCTTGTCGGCGGCGGCCCGCGCCGCGGCTTCGACAATCAGCCCCACCCCGGCTGACGTTGTGAGCGTGTCCAGGACGATGATGCGTTGGCGACCCATGAACCCGGCGGCGGCCTTCTGTGAGATCGTCGCCATGTCGTTCAGCGCGCCCGAGGAATGGATACACACGATGCAATCGTTGGTCTCACCCACGGTGCGAAAGAGATCGCGCATTTGCGCGACAGACGGCGTCGCGATTTCAGCGCCTTGCGGGTCTTTCGCGAGCTTTTTCAGAAAGTTTTCATCGGTGACGTTGATGCGCTCCGGGTAATTGTGCGCGCCGATTCGCACGGTGAGCGGCACGACTTCGATGCCAAGCTCTTCGATCAGCTCGGGATTGGGTAAGTAAGCGTTGCTATCGGTGACGATTTTAACCTGTGACACGGCTGGCTCCGGGCGAATAGGGCGCGCAGAAACTGGTGTGCGCCGGACGGGATGCGGCGGCCCACCGAAGGGCGTTCTCATTCCGCTGAAATGATATAGTGATAAAAGGGCTGTCCACCGTAGACGACCTCAATTTCCTGGTTCGGGTATTCGGCCTGCAATTCACCCAGTAAAGCCCCGGCGTCTTCCAGCGTGGTGGGTTCGCCGTAATACAGGGTGATGACCTCGAGTTCGTGGGCCTGCATCTGTTCCAAAAGCATCTTCACGACGGCATTGCTGTTGGGGCCGCTCGCGACCAGCTTATCGTTGAGTAAGCCGATCACGTCGCCCACTTTTACGTCTATCCCATCGAAGCGTGCATCCTGCACTGCAATGGTCACTTCGCCGGTCTGCACGGACTGCATAGCCGCAGACATGGTCTGTACATTGCGTTCGAGCTTTGCGTCAGGACTCAACGATAGCAGCGCGCTGATACCCTGTGGAATGCTGCGGGTAGGGATGACGGTGACGGTTTTGTCTTCGCCAACGAGCGATTGGGCCTGCTGGGCTGCCATCACGACATTGCCGTTATTGGGCAGGATGATGACATCTCCTACGGGCAGTCTTTGAATCGCATCCAGGATATCCCTGGTGCTCGGGTTCATTGTTTGCCCACCGGAAACGATAATGTGCGCGCCGAGGCTGCGAAACACTTCGGCAATGCCCTCGCCCTGCGCCACCACGATGATGCCGGGGCCACTGATGTTCGCGAGCAGTTCGGCGATCCGTCATCCTCGTCTTCATCGCTTGCAACCGGCGTTTCGGGCGCGACCATGTCATCCATGTTCTCGACGACGACATCGGTGATGAACCCCAGGCCAACCAGATAGCTGAGCGGGACGCCGGGGTCGGGGACGTGCACGTGAACCTTGACGAGGTTTGAATCGCCTTCGACGAGGGGGCAATCGCCAATCGCAGTGATGTGCTCTCGAATTGCGTCCACATCGAGGTTCGCGCCTTCGATGAGGCATTGTACGTCAAACCCATAGTTGACTTCAGGCAGTGGGCGGCTTCCCTTGGAAGGACGAGCCGGGGCGATTGCTGTGATGGTTTTTGCTAACGCGGCGGATGGCTCCTCTGCGCCGGTCTCTCCTATCAAACCGCGATACATGCCTTCCAGGATGTAGAACAGACCTTTGCCGCCGCTGTCTACCTTGCCCGCTTCGGCCAGGACTGGAAGCAAGGTCGGCGTCAGCTCGACGGCTTTATCCGCCGCCCGCACGGTCTCATGCAAGATGAATCGCAAATCGGGATCAATCGCCGCGGCCCGTTCGGCCGCAGTCGCCGATTCGCGGACGACGGTGAGGATGGTGCCTTCAACGGGCCGATTCACGCCCTTGTAAGCGAGCCGGCTGCCTTCTGCGAGGGCCGCCGCAAATCGAGGCCCGGTGAGCGTTGTTTGACCGTCGAGACTGCGCGACATGCCCCGCAGGATTTGCGACAGGATGACGCCGGAATTCCCACGGGCGCCCATCAGCGCGCCCTGCGCGGCGGCGCGCGCAAGGTCTGCGATGTTGTTCGTGTCAGACCGCTCAACCTCTTGCACGGCGGAGCGCATCGTGAGCAACATGTTCGTGCCGGTATCGCCATCGGGGACCGGGAAGACATTCAGCGAATTGACGATCTCGCGATGCTGATCGAGCCACACTAACGCCGATTGCAGCAAGCCGCGAAATTGTTCCGCGCTCAAGGATGTCACCGGCGTGCCTTCGGGCAACGCCCTTTGTCTGTCGCCGGTTGATTGCTTGTTAGCATTCTGGTTTGCTCCTGCCAATTGCCCGATCCTCCGTTATTCCTGGATTTGGCGTCGCTGCAATGACATCTCAGGCCGTTCGAGTTGTCTTCAGGCGGGATGCGTAACCCCTGGACATGGACGTTCACCTGGGCGACGGGGATGCCCAGGGTCTGTTCCAGCGCATATTTTACATTCGTCATCACGCCGTTTGCCACCTCAGAAATGCGTGTCCCATATTGAACGATGACATACAGATCAACAATGATATTTCCATCCCGCGTCTGCACGCTGACGCCGCGCCCCCACCGTTCGGGCTGGAGCAGGTCGGCCAGGCCATCAATCAAATTTCTGTTGGCCATTCCCACGACGCCATAAGACTGGAGGACCGCGTCGCCGGCGACGGCGGCGACTGCTTGCGACGAGACTTCGATCCGGCCGCGATTGCTGTTATTTACCATAGATGGCGCCTCCTTCATCTTCTCTCCCGCGCTGCACGAATGGTCTGACGGTTTTGCGCAAATTCTGCGTATATGGTAACATATTTTATCACTGCGACCGAGTCCGCAAGACTCGGTCACCAATTTGTTCAGGCTCAAAGCATTCAGCAGGGGGTAATCGAATGGCCAAGTGTCAGGTTTGCGGCAAGGGGCCACAGTTTGGAAATAGCGTAAGCCACTCGATGCGCCACACAAAGCGCACCTGGAAGGTCAACACGCAGCGGGTCCACGTGGTAGAGAACGGCGTCGAGAAACGCGTGTATATGTGCGCACGCTGCATCAAGACCCGACAGAAGACCGCTTGAGTTTGTCTCGGTCCAAAACTGGGCAAACGGCCGGCGTGCATCGCCGGCCCTTGCTTTTAAATTGCCTCATGCCGCAGTCATGGCGGCATGTTTCAGGGCATGAATGCCTGCTTTGACGCCCCCGGTATAATTGTAGATCGCGCTGCCTGCCACCAATATCCGCGCCCCGGCGGCCACAACCTCCGGCGTTGTGTCGGCGTCTATGCCTCCATCCACCTCGATCTCCGCGCGTGAGCCCGTGTCCGCGATCATCTGCGCCAGACGGGCGATTTTGTCGGTCATGGTCGGGATGTAACTTTGCCCGCCGAAGCCGGGATTCACCGTCATCACCAGCACTTGATCCACGTAGGGCAATATCTCGCGGACGGTATCCAGCGAGGTCGCCGGGTTCAGCGTAACCCCCGGCTGCACCCCCAATTGCCGGATGAACTCAACTGTGCGATGGAGATGCGGGCAGGTTTCCACGTGAACCGTCAAGATCGTGGCCCCGGCCGCAGCAAAGTCAAGCAGGTAGCGGTCCGGCGACGCGATCATCAAGTGAACGTCTAGCGGCAGCCTGGTGACCTGACGGAGGGCGGCAACGACGGGGGGGCCGACGGTGATGTTGGGCACGAAATGCCCATCCATCACATCAACATGGATATAGTCTGCGCCGGCGTCTTCGGCTGTGCGGACGGCCGACTCCAAATTCGCGAAATCGGCCGACAATATGGACGGTGCAATCTTAATCACAGGCGCTCCAGGGCGGGTTGCACCACCCGGCAATTATTACTGGTATAATAGCCACTTAACAGTCAAATGATACACCCGAGCGGTCAAAATGGCAAAGATTTTGCCCGCGCTCCGATGATCGCTGCGTCTGCGGCGGTGGTTCGTGCAACCGGAAACCGGCTTTCACGTAAGGTGAGGTAGAGACGGCGTGCACGTCGGGCGATCATGCGCCGGGGCGCTGCCAGGCATATGCAACGACAAGAGGGATTCATAGGAGGATCAAATGAGCGAGGAAGGCAAACAAGAGCGCAGCGTTTCCGATGAGCTCAACAAGCTGGGTCAGCATTTCTCCGAAGTGATTCGCACCACCTGGGAGAGCGAGGACCGCAAGCGAATTCAGGGCGAGATCATCGAGGGCCTGAGGCGCTTCGGCGATGAGGTCACCGGAGCCTTGAGCAAGGTGGCGGAGAGCGACACCGGTAAGCAGGTCACAACGCAGACCGAGAAGGTCATCAGTGACGTCAAGGAATCAGGCGTCGCCGATGATGTTCGCAAGGGGCTGCTTCAGGGCCTCGACGCGTTGAATCGCGAGCTGAGCAAGCTTTCGGAGAGGTTGGAGAAAGAGGCGAAAGCCGAGAAGGCAGACGCCGAAAAGGACAACACCGAGCCGCCGTCCTCCGAGGCTTGAAATCTACGGGCAGCCCGGATGATATCCAGGCCGGGCTGCCCTTGCGTTCGATTCGGCGCAGCGCCCCACAACCACGCTATTCAGGCGAGGGAGTTGGGGCAGTTTGCGCGCCCGCGCTTTCCGAGAAGTAGTTCCAGGCGGCGGCAGACAGGTCCTTCATGGTTGGGTTGGAGAGGTCCCACATCAACCAGCCCGGCGAATAGAGAAAGACGCTCAAGATATAGGGTCCCTGCGGACCCCAGATGGCCGCCACGTCTCCGTGCGATCCGCGACGTAGCCATGTTTGTGGATCGCTTTTGTCCCCTTCGGCAGCCCGCCGACGATCAGCTCATCCACTTCGTTGAGGGCCATGAAGTCAATCACATCCTGGCATTCTTCGGGTTTGAACTCATCGGGGTACGCCGCCAGGAGCGCGCCCTTGCCCTCGCTGCATTCCACGAGCATCGCCAGCATTGTGCCCATATCCCGAGGCGTCGTTTGCATGTAAGGATCGGGGACCGTGTTGAGATCGGTCCGGCTGTTCGCTTCGGTGACGACGTGCGGCGGCGTTTTGTATTGCCGATCATAGGGCGTCGCCATGAAGGTGTTGGTCAGCCCCAGCCTGCGGAGTGAATCGTTGAGAATCCGCACGCCCTCATCCGGGCTGCCGTCGCCGGCAATCGTCCCCAGCAGAAGATTGGCGCTGAAGTTCCCGCTGTGCATCATCGTCTCGGTGATCAGCTTCGTCGTTTCGATGCCCGGCCCGATATTCAATTTGCGGTAGAGCTCGGCCATGATGGCGATCTTCATGGTGCTCATGCCCGCGAACGCCACATCGGCGTTGATGGCGATCTCCTCGCCGGTGGGCACGTGATAGAGATAGACGCTGGCGATCCCCGGAAAGTTGTCGAGTCGCGCCTCGAAGAGCCGGCCCAGCGCCTCGAGGGCGGGGGGCGGCGCGGGGCTTTCCGCCACGGCGAGATAGGTCGTGCGGTCTACGGGGTCGCTCAACACATCCAACACTTGCTCGCGTGAGGCGACGAGGTCCAGCACTTGTCCGGGACGCCCCGGCGCCAGGGTGAGGGTGTCGAGCACGGGCTGAGGCGGCGCGGGAGGACGGTCATAGCGGGCGGCAATGTCGGCCAGGTAGTTGTCGAGCGCCGTCTGATCTACGGTGAATTGCAGCGGCAGGTCAAGCGGCTCCATCGGCCGCTCCAGCGCCCCGGTCACCAGGTATTGCAGCAGGCGACTCGGCGTATCGTGCAGCGCCGCCTCCGCCAGCATCGCGTCCGTATCAACCTGAAATCCGACTTCGTAGGGGCGCAGGATGATGCGCTGGTCGCCGTAATAGAGCGCGACCGGCTCGCCGTACAGGCGGTTGAGCGTATCGTACACCTGGGCGGCGTCGCCCCCACCGACATCCATGCCGCCGAGCCGGACCCAGGGCGGCACAGCGCCCGCGCCTCTGCGGTAGCGCAAATAAGAAGGGGCCAGGAGAATACCCCCCACGACGATCAACAGGGCCACGAGGGCCAGTAATTTTCGCATTAATGCGGCCTGGCCGGCCTACTCCCACTCGATCGTCGCCGGCGGTTTGGAACTGATGTCATAAACGACCCGGTTCACCTGAGGCACTTCATTCACAATACGGTTGCTGATGTGCGCCAACAATTCATAGGGCAGGCGCGCCCAATCGGCGGTCATGAAATCATCGGTGGTGACGGCCCGCAGGGCGATCGTATCGGCATACGTGCGGCCGTCGCCCATGACGCCGACGGAGCGCACGGGCAGGAGGACGGCGAAAGCCTGCGACGCGGATCGGTAAAGCCCGGCCGCGCGCAGCTCCTCCAGGAAGATCGCGTCGGCCTGGCGCAGCGTCTCCAGGCGTTCCCAGGTGACCTCGCCGATGATGCGAATGGCAAGCCCGGGACCGGGAAACGGATGACGCCAGACGATCTCTTCCGGCAGGCCCAGCGCCTCGCCGACCCGGCGCGCCTCGTCTTTGAAGAGGTTGCGCAGCGGTTCGATGAGTTGAAAATCCATGTCTTCGGGCAGCCCGCCGACGTTGTGATGCGTCTTGATGGTGCGGGCCGTGCGCTGCTCTTGCCGGCTGGCCGATTCGATCACATCCGGGTAGAGCGTGCCCTGCGCCAGGAAACGAGCGTGCGCGCCGCCGGTTTCCTGTGCGGCGCGCGCTTCGGCGGCTTCGAAGGTGCGGACGAACCGCGCGCCGATGCGTTTGCGTTTGATCTCCGGATCCGTGACGCCGCCCAGGTCGGCGAGAAACTCCTCCGCCGCGTTGACGGCGATCAGGCGCATCCCCATGTGGTGATCGAAGGTCTCAACGACTTGCCCGGCTTCTCCCTGGCGCAACAGGCCGTGATCTACGAAGATGCACGTCAACTGGTCGCCCACGGCCCGGTGGATCAGCGAAGCCGCCACCGCGGAGTCTACGCCGCCGCTCAGCCCGCAGATCACACGCCCATCGCCGACGTATGCCCGGATGGATGCGACCGTCTCCTCGATGAAGTTGATCGGCGTCCAGTCGGCGCGGCAGCCGCAGATACTGACGGCGAAGTTGCGCAGGAGGTCGCGGCCCTGCGGGGTGTGCTGCACTTCCGGGTGAAACTGCACGCCATATCGTCCCGACCCCACATCGCCCATCACGGCGACTGCGTTGGCCGTCTCGCCCAGCGGCGTGAACGTCGGCGGCAGGTCGGTGATGTGATCGCCGTGGCTCATCCAGACCGAAACGCTTTCGGGCAGCCCCTGGAGCAGCGGCGCGCCTTCGTGACTCACGCGTAGTTCGGCGTGACCGTACTCGCGCCGCGCCGCGGGGTCCACGCGCCCGCCCAGGTTATGCGCCAGCAACTGCATCCCGTAGCAAATGCCCAGCACCGGCGCGCCCGATTCCAGGATGAAGGCGGGCAAGGTCGGCGCGCCCGGCTCATAGACGCTGAACGGCCCGCCGGAAAGGATGTAGCCCTTCGGGTTCAACGCCGCAAAACGCGCGGCCGGCGCATCCCAGGGCAACAGTTCGCAATAGACGTTCAGTTCGCGCACGCGGCGCGCGATCAGTTGCGCCGTCTGCGAGCCGTAATCGAGGATGGCGATGGTATCGTGCGCGGTGGGCTGCGAAAATGCGGTCACGATGGTGTCTCAGTCTTCCAGGACGATGCGTCCATGATCCATATTGGTGACGACGGCCAGCGTCTCGATGGGCACATCCAGATCCGCCAGCGCGTCGCGCCCGCCCTCGAACCGTTTTTCGATGACCGCGCCGATGCCCATCAACTCTGCGCCCGACCGGGCGACGAGGCTCACCAGGGCGCGGATCGTTTCGCCGCGCGCCAGGAAATCGTCAATCACCAGCACGTGATCGCGCGGGCCGAGGAATTCGGGCGACACCATCAGCTCGGTCATCACGCCTTTCGTGTGCGACGGCGCCGAAGCCGTCATGGTGTTCGGGTGCATGGTCACCGGTTTCGACTTGCGGGCGTATACGACCGGGATGCCCAGCGCCAGACCCGTGGTCAACGCGGGCGCGATGCCGCTGATTTCGGCGGTGACGATCTTGTTCGCGCCCAGATGCGCGAAGCGCGCCGCCAGCGCCCCGCCGACGGCCAGCATCAACGCCGGATCTACCTGATGGTTGATGAAGCTATCCACCTTGAGGATGCCGTGACCCAGGTTCACGCCTTCGCGCCGGATACGTTCTTTCAGCAGTTCCATGAGACCTCTCTTCTTGTAGTGCGGTGCGCGTATGAGATCAATTTTAGGGCCGGGTGGGAAAATGGCCAAGTCGGGCAGGGCTTGTCCGACGAGGGCGCGATGGACATGGGTTGTAGAATTCTGTATGCGCCGGTGATGACGTAAAATGAGAGCCTGTCATGGCCGATGGTTCGTCGTTCGCCCATTCGATCGTCCGCGAGTTATCAAGATGGATTCATCCGCCGCGCATCGCCGGTCTGTCTTCCTTCTGGTGTTGGCCGCCATCCTGTGGAGCACCAGCGGGGTCTTCATCAAGCTGCTCGATTGGCCGCCCATGGCGATCCTGGGCGGGCGCAGCCTCTTCGCCGCGCTGTTGTTCCTCGCCTATTTGCGGCCCCGGTCCTTCCATTGGAATCGGCTCGAGGTGCTGGGCGCGGTGGCCTATGTGGCGGCGCAATTGACGTTCATCATGGCGACCAAGCTGACCACCGCGGCCAACGCGATCTTCCTGCAATATGCGGCTCCGATCTATCTCATCTTGCTCGGCTGGTGGTTCCTGGGCGAGCGCCCCCGGCGGGTTGATCTGCTGGTGCTGCCGGTGATCTTCCTCGGTCTGGCCCTGTTCCTGAGTGATGACCTGACCACCAGCGGCGTGACCGGCAATCTGCTGGCGCTGGTCAGCGGCGTTGCGATGTCCATCTGGTTTTTGATGATGCGGGGCCAAAAATCCGGGCGCGCCCGCCAACACGATCCTGCTGGGTAATCTCATCGGCGCGGTGATCGGGCTACCCTTCTTCCTGCGCGCCGACCTCACGCCGATGAGCCTGACCATTATTGTCTATCTGGGCGTGTTTCAACTGGGCCTGGCCGGGCTGCTCTATTCGGCCGCGATCAAGCACACGCCCGTCCTCGAATCCACCATCATCCTCATGCTCGAACCGATCCTCAACCCGATCTGGGTTTTCATGGTGGTGGGCGAAACCCCCGGCCCGGCGGCGCTGCTGGGCGCGGCGCTCGTGTTGGGCGCAACACTGTGGCGCGCAGCGTATGGCGCAAGGATGCCGATTCGCGCCACGGTATAAATCCCTCACGCTGCTTCAGGTTTGCGCCAGTGAATCTCCGGGCGATCCCGGTTCTGGATGCGCCAGACCCAACCGGCAGGGTAGCCGGCCATTTTGGCGACATCGCCCACACCGCGGATCACCGGGATCCACAGGATCGCCTTGAACCGTTCCAGCGGCGGCAGCGCGCCCAGGCGCGGGCGCAACCGGCGAAACGGCGTCCTGCTATACGCAAGCACGCCCGCCAGCAGCAACAGCAGCCACCACGGGCTGTGAAACACGCTGAGCAATAAGAGCGCCGGCAGCGCGATCAGGTAGGTGACATAACGTATGGCGTGGCGTTTGCGCCACAGGTCGGCCTTGCCGTCGCCACGGGCATAACGATAGTATTGCCCGAAGATACGAGCCGCGAGGGCCGCGCGGCGGAAGTGGGCCGGCGCGCCCGGCGCGCAGGCGAACGCGCCCACCTGCATCGCGCAACCGAAAATCGAAGACCAGGTCCTCGCAGTAGTCCAGCCACTCCGGGTAGCCGCCCACGGCGCGCCAGGCGTCTTTGGTGAAGGCGACGGAACGGCTGGAGGGCAGGAAGGTCGCCGGGTTCACATCCTCCACGTTCGGCAGCACCGTCGCCCCCATCGCCATCTCGAAGGTGCTGCGCGGATCGGCCATGAAAAAGCCGGCGACGGCCTGCGGCGCGGGCGATGCATCCTCGAACGGGGCGAGCAGCGTTTCCAGCCAGGCCGGTTCCAGCCAGACGCCGGCGTCAACGGATGCGATCACGTCGCCGGTCGCGGCCGCGATGGCGACATTGCGCCCGCGCGAGATGTTCGCCCCCGGCTCGACGATGACCCGCAACGGCAGTCTGTCGGCATATGCTTGCAAGACGGCGACGGTGTTGTCCCGCGAGCCGCCGTCCACGATGACCACTTCATCGGGCCGGCGCGTCTGGGCGACCAGGCTATCCATGAGCCGGCGGATGGCTTCCCCTTCGTTGAGCACCGTGCTGATGACCGTCGCGCGCAATTCTATCGCCCTCCCCGGACGTATCGCGTTTACCCGCCCTTCTTCAGGGCGCAAAGCATCATGGTGACGCATTATACTTCGGCCTGAGTGTGTAATGGAAGCCGTGGACCTGCTTCGTCGAATGACGCTGGGGCGTCGCCGGACCGGCGAACGCATCGAAGGCGCGGCGTCCGGCAGGGTTGTACATCGCAATCATGTTGACGAACGACTGCAACGGGTTATACTGAAAACGGACACATCATTGAGATTTGCTCGAGAGGCGAAATTTGCTACATCGGTTGCGCTATCTCATCCTCGGTTCCCCGCTACCAACGGATCGGCTTGCCGGAGAACGTCTTAGTAAGGTGCAAGGGCTGGCAGCGTTTTCGCCCGACGCCCTTTCATCCATTGCGTACGCCAACCAGGAGATCTATCTGGGATTGGTCGTGATGGGAGCCGCCGGCCTGTCGCTGGCGACGCCCATCGGCGCCGGCGGTTGCGGCATTGCTGGTGGTCGTGGCCCTATCCTATTTTCAGACCATTCACGGCTATCCATCAGGCGGCGGGTCTTACGTGGTGGCGCGCGAAAACCTGGGTCTGTTGCCGGGAGCAGTCGCGGCGGCCGCGGCTGCTCATTGACTATGTGTTGACCGCCGCCGTCAGCCTGACCGCCGGAGTGGAGGCCATCGCGTCGGCCTTCCCTGCGCTGTGGGCATACCGCGTTCCGCTTGCCCTGATGCTTCTGGGGTTGATCACCCTGCTGAATCTGCGCGGCCTCCGCGAGACGGGCACCGTCATGGCCGTGCCCGTGTATCTGTTCCTCGTGAGCTATCTCGCGATGTTGGCCTATGGGCTGTTGCCGGCGCCGCTCGACGGCCCCGGATCGTTGGCAGCAACGGCGCCTCGGCGGTTCTTCCTCTGACGCCCATGTTGGTCTTGCACAGTTTTGCCGTCGGATGTACGGCGCTCACGGGGATCGAGGCCATCAGCAACGGCGTGCCGAGCTTTCGACCGCCGTCCGCCCGCAACGCCGGGCGGACGCTCATCGTCATGACGTTTCTCATGGTGGCGCTCTTTGTTGGCTCCATCGGTTTGACACAGTATTATGCGGTGATCGCCGGCTCGCAGGAGACCATCCTGTCGGCGCTTGCCACCCGATTGTTGGGTCGCGGGCCGGCTTACCTCTGATTCAGGCAAGCACGATGCTCATTCTGGCGGTGGCGGCCAATACCAGTTTCACGGGTTTTCCCCGCGTCACCGCCATCCTCGCCGGCGACGGGCTCATGCCGCGCCAACTGAGCGGCCTGGGTGACCGGCTCGTATTCAGCAATGGCATCCTCGTGCTGGCGGCAGCGACGGCCGCCCTGATCATTTTTTTCGGCGGCGCATCACACGCCCTGGTGCCGTTGTTTGCTGTCGGCACGTTCACGGCATTCACGCTGTCGCAGACGGGCATGGTACGACACTGGATCGAAGTCAAAGGACCAAACTGGCAGGCGAAAGCGTTCATCAACGGGATGGGCGCGCTCGGCAACCGCCGCCGCCTTGCTGATTATTGGAGTGCAGCAAATTTCGGGAGGGAGCATGGATTACCCTGCTGGTGATCCCACTCCTGGTGGTCGCGTTCTTTCGAATTCGCCGGCACTATCGGCGCGTGTCCGATCAACTCTCGCTCAAGGGTTTGCCGCCAGACTTGCGACCCTTGCCGCGCCCGCGGGTCGTCTTGCCGATCTCCGGTGTGCATCGGGGCGTTTTCGAAGCCGTGAACTTCGCCCGGGCAATCTCTCCGATGTCACGGCCCTGTTCATCGAGATGGATCCAGGCAGCGGCGCCGAGGTGCGCGCAAAATGGGACGAGTGGTGGCCGGATGTTCCTCTGGTCGTATTGCCGTCGCCTTATCGCTCCATCGTGGGGCCACTGCTCGATTTCCTGGATCGGACGGACGAAGAGCATAACGATGGTCAACAGGCGACCGTTGTGCTGCCGGAATTCGTGCCGGCGCATCCCTGGGAGAGCCTGCTCCATAACCAATCGGCATGGATGATAAAGATGGCGCTCCTATACCGGCGGCGACACCTGGGGTTCCAGCGGGTGATTATTGACGTGCCATATCATCTACGAAGATGAGCGAACGCCAGGCGCGGTGAACTCGCAGCCGGCGTAATCTACTGATTTGCCGCCGCGCCTCGCACGCATCGCTAGATGTGGCTCCCTCCACTCTCCACCCAGGCATCGGCCATTTGAGAGAATCGTCATCGGGTTGCAGCTCCCGCACGGTGTGCTCCAGCGCGACCAGGCGCGCCGTGAGATGGCGCAGGGTCTCCTCGCGGGTCCGGCAGCCGATTGTGTTGCAGGTCTTCCCGGTCGGCGTCGGTGAGCGCTTCGCCGTTGCGCATTTTGATGCGGCCCGGAATGCCCACGACCACCGAATCCGGCGGCACGTCCTTCACCACCACGGAGTTCGCCCCGATGCGGCTGTGCGCGCCGATGGTGATGGGGCCCAGGATTTGCGCCCCGGCCCCCACCACGACGTGATCTCCCAGCGTCGGGTGGCGTTTCACTTTCTCCCAGCTTACGCCGCCCAGCGTCACATTGTGATACAGGGTCACGTTCTCGCCGATTTCGGCGGTTTCACCGATGACGGTCGCCATACCGTGATCTATGAAAATGCCCGGCCCGATGGTCGCGCCCGGGTGGATTTCGATCCCGGTGATCCAACGCGCAAGGTGGCTGATCCCCCGGCCGATCAGGTTGAAGCCATTGCGCCAGAACGCGTGCGCCAGCCGGTGCATCCACACGGCGTGGAGACCGGGATAGAAGAGGATCACTTCGACCGTGCTGCCGCGCCGCCGGGTCCCGATCGAAGACGGCCTGTAGATCGCGGCGAAGCGTCTCGCGCATGACTCACTCCACCAGATCGGCAAAGAGCGCGGTGCTCAAGTAGCGTTCGCCATAGGAAGGCACAATCACCACGATGCGCTTCCCGGCGTTCTCGGGGCGGCGCGCCACAGCCACCGCGGCGTGGATCGCCGCGCCCGAACTGATGCCCACCAGGATGCCCTCTTCCCCGGGGCACGCGGCGCGCCATCGCCATGGCGTCCTCATTGGCGACGGTGAAAACCTCGTCTATCAGCGTGGTATCCAGGATCGCCGGGACGAAACCGGCGCCGATGCCCTGAATCTTGTGCGGGCCGGCCTGACCCCCGGAAAGCACCGGCGACGCCGCAGGTTCGACCGCGATGATTTTCAGGTTCGGCAGCCGCGGTTTGAGCACCTGGCTCACCCCCGTGAGGGTGCCGCCGGTGCCGACCCCGGAAACGAAGAGATCGAGTTGACCGCCCGTGTCGCGCCAGATTTCTTCCGCGGCGGTGGTGCGGCGATGCACTTCAGGGTTCGCCGGGTTCTCGAACTGTTGCGGGATGAAGTAGCGGGGATCACCGGCGGCCATCTCGACGCGGCGACGCGATCGCGCCCCGCATACCCTCCGCGCCCGGCGTGAGCACCAGCTCCGCGCCGAACGCGCGCAGCAACTTGCGTCGTTCGATACTCATGGTGTCCGGCATCACCAGGGTGCAACGATACCCCTTCGATGCGGCGACCATGGCAAGGCCGATGCCCGTATTTCCGCTGGTCGGCTCCAGCAGGACGGTGTCGGCCCCGATGCGGCCTTCGCGCTCGGCGGATTCGATCATGCTGAGGGCAATGCGGTCTTTTACGCTGCCGCCCGGATTTCTGAATTCCAGCTTGACCAGGATTTCCGCCCGGGCGCCGTCGGTCACCCGGCGTAACCGGACAAGGGGGGTATTGCCGATCAATTCGGTGACGTTGTTGGCGATGTGTGGACTGGTTGTTTCGGACACGGGTTGTCTCCTCTGGTTGCGGCGCTGGCTCGCCGGATGTTTGGGATAAAAGAAGCTCATCGCGCGACGATTGACGTGGCGATGAGCCGGGGTGGTGCAATATCTGGACTCAACTGGCAGAGAGACCGCAGAGCGATCTTATGATATCGAGGTATGCGCCGGCCCATTGTCGCCGCATGGCGAAGCGGGCGCGTCCGGCGCAAGCCGGTTCACGCCCGCCCGGGACACGAGCAAGCCGGAATAAAACCTGGCGCGATCACCGAACGATTCATCATATGGAGATGAGTCTAATGGAGGGAGCGCGTCGTGTCAAGTCGTGAACCGATTAAACAAAGAACGAGGCGCATCAATGCGCCTCGTTCGGGAGAAGACGGTGGATAATCGGCCTGGCCCTCAAGGCTCCGGCGACATATAGGCCCGGACGAGCGGCCCGGTGGTCTTCAGGGCCGAACTATGGTCGGCTCTGATACGACAGGCGTAATTCGGCCCCGACGCCGGCCTGGCCCCGGATCGCACAGGCATCGCGGCGAATCCCCGATCATCGAGGCTCAGCGCCGATACCAGATGCCGCGCCAATTGATCTACAGACTCGGCATGCAGATTGCCGATCAGGTCTAACTCATCGGCCGCGAGATCAAAACCGGCCACAGCGGTTCGCGGGTTCGGCGAGCAGGCGAGTGCGGAACTCGCAATTGACTACTGCCTCACCGACAATGCGATTCAGCTTTTCAAGACGCATTGGCTAATCCCTTTCCGGATGGTTCCACCATATAGCGCTGTATGAGTATGAAGATGCCGGAAACGAGCAGGATATCGCCAAGGCTGAAGGCAGTGCTCAGGAAAAACGGCGGTGGGATGACAAAGATGTCGGAAAGAACCCAGAGCCGTGTTTCGTCGCGAGACAGGATAACGTCCTTGGCCTGATAGACTCGATAACCGGACTCGAGCGCTTGTACGCGATCACCGTGCCCCAATACTTGAACTACGTCAGGCTCAATCGGCATGAAACCGCCATTGGCGGCGATGACGGCGAAGTTGAGAAGCAGTCCCACGCCGATTAGAGCCATGCCAGGCAGCCGACGATTGACGAGAACGGCTACCATAAGCACCATGTAGGATGTAAGTATCAGCAGCGCCGCCGGGTCACTCAGCCCCGTGGTTTTTCCGCCCGGGATAAAGACCACAAACACCTGCATCAAGAAGGCCAGAGGGATGAGCCAGGCGGCTCGAAGCTCGATGCGGCTCAACCGCGATAGCTTCCCTCCGCGCAACACACCGACCAGCAGGCTGACGATGATGGCTGCGACCAGGATCACGGAACGACCCCGGTGGTTTTACCTCTGGTGCGACAGTTGATAAGGTGCGGTGGTACGGATCCTTTTTCGGCGACCACCAGCCGGACAGCGACGCGTGAGTTCAGGTCAGGCAATTCGTTTCCTAGAATATGAAGGCCCGCGGCCAGCCGATCGTGATCGGCGCGCCGACTGACATCGCCAGCAGGATCAGTGTGATGATGACGAAGATCACTTTCATGAGTTCTGGCTGGATAGAATATTTCACCTGACTCCTCCAAAGCTTGAATCGAGTTGGGTTGGAAAGAAAGGGCCCCGGGATCTTCAAAATGTGGGCAATGGCGCCGGGGCCTCTTGTGTGCTCTTGTCGGGGACGATTAGAGCCCGTCAAGACTACACTGTACAATTTATAACATGGGCCTATGAACGCAGCTATGAACGTGAGGCGCAAAAGAGGAGGGCTAACGTTAAAGTCTTAAAGATGTCCATTACGGATATTGAGATAAACCGCAGTCGTTTCCGCGGAGGGTGTTGTATTGAGTTCCTGCAAGAGCAGCGCGGCCAGTTTGTCATAATGTTGAAGCGCCTGCGAACGTTGGCCCAGGGCGGCATACGAAAGCATCAATTGCCGGTGGGCGTCTTCCCAGAATTCGTCGCGTTCGATCGCCTTTTGACAGAACTGCACGGCCTGGCGATGATCGTTCCTTTCGGCGCAGAAAGCGGCCAGCCGCGAAACCGTAACGAGATACCGTTGGCGCAGTCTTTCCCGGTGTGCAAACGCCCAATCAGAATAGACGTCTTCGAGGAAATCGCCCACATACAGGTCAATGGCCTGGCTGCAACTCCTGGCGGATTTCTCGGAGAGCGGCTCGATCCGGTCGGCGTCCGCAGAGAGGGCTTCGAACTGTTGTACGTCGTATGAATAATCGAGATCGGTGTTGAAGGCGTAGCGTTCGCCGTTATAGCGGATGCAGTTTTTACCGGCACGCGCGCCGGACCCGGTAGAGCGTGGCGTGGAAGATGCTCGTCATGCGAGATGCCGGGTGTTCGGGCCAGAAGATATCGCCGATTTGTTCCTTGCTGCGGTCCGGATTATCCAGCATAGAAGAACAACTCGCGGGCCTGCGCCGAACCCCAGTCGGATTGGCTGAGGGGCAGGCCATCCCGGTAGATGACGCCCGACCCGCGCGCGGATTTCGAGCGCCGGCGTGGGTTCATGGTCGGCTTCCGCAATTTCATCATCTTCCGCGGCGCGGGCCAGAGTCTGGCGGAACGTCTCGATGCGCGCCAGTAGACGTTCGATGCGCGGATCGTTGAGGCGTCGGGTCGCATAGCGCAGCAACGGCAGCGCGTGGATGCCGCTCACGATCAGGAACTGGTCAATGCCGGCTTGATACGCCAGATCGACCGCGCATTGCAGGCTGTCGAGGGCCTCGTCGCGACGCTTCATGCGATAGTGCGTTTTGGCCGTGTAGAAACAGACGCGCGCGCGAGATCGGCCCTGGCTCCGGTCGGCTCGAGGTGGGCGGGCCGCGGTCCAGGTGCGCGAGCGCTTCGTGGGTATCGCCGCTGTCGCTGAACAGGGCGCCCAGCGAGGTCTCCACGAATCCGATCTCGCGACCCGAATGATGCTCTTCCGCTTCCACAAGCGCCTGGCGCAACAGCCCCGTCGCAGAGGCATAATCTTGCCTCAATCGCGACGTATTCCCCAGGGCGTCGAGCGCATACACCGGTCACGGCACCCGTCTCCCACGCGACTGGCCTGGTCGAGCGCGGCGTTGTAATAGTCCTGACAGATGGCGTAATTGCCGAGATCACGCTGGACGTCACCGATGCCTGCCAGGACATACCCCTCTCGAAGCGCACTTCGGCGGTTTCGCGAGTACGCGAAGCGCCTGCTCGAAGAGCTGAGCGCCTGGTCGTATTCGCCGCGATGGTGGTGGTTCACGGCCATGCTGTTATAGACATTGGCCAGGGCGGCGCCGTTGCCGATCTGCTCCCAAAGCGCCAGGGACTATGCACATATAATGGAGGTCTGCGCCCGTCGAGTTGCCCAGCGCATGCAGCAAACACCCAATTCCTGGTGTACTGTTGCGATATGATAGGGGTTGGAAAGTTTTTCATACAGGATCAGAGATCGTTCCAGTTCATGATATGCCTGGTCGAGCTGCCCGAGCCCCAGCAGGCCCAGCCCCAGCTTGCGATGCGCCTCGGCGCTCAGCGGCGTATCATGCCCGTCAAGCAACTTCATCGCCCGTTTGCACGCATCCACGGCGTCCTGATACTCCGCCTTCGCGGGTTGTGATCGCACTCTCGTAAATCAACACCATGGCCTGCCCTCTGGGGCTCGGCGTCGTTTCAAATTCGTCGGCCGCGCGCTGCAACGCCTGGCGCGCCAGTTGGATCTCACCGCGGATGATGTGGCGATTGCGCCCGCGTGGACGAGCATTTCGGCGAGCGATTCAAGACTTCGGGCGGCAGCTCATCGAGCCAGGTGCGCAGCGTCTCCAGACGCCCCGCCTGAAACATCGCCGGCGCAGCCGATTCGACCAACTGAGCGGCGTGGGTGAAAAATCCTCGGGCCAGAAACCAATGATGGATGGCGTCGTCGGTCAAACCGCGCTCTTCGAAGATCACGGCAGCCTTCGCATGCAGGGCGCGTGGAAATCGGCCTCTCGCTCGCGATTCAGAGGCGCGCCTGAAGGAACTCCTGGAACAAGCGGGAGTACGTATACCACATCCCCTGGCCTTCGAGCCGGGTCAGGAACAGGTTGCGCTGTTCGATCCACTCAATGATGTCGCGGGAGTTTCGGATGCCGAGAAGCTGGTCGCACAGGTCGGGATTCAACTGTCGGAGGATGGAGGAATCCTGGAGGA